>DATIDG010000062.1:0-17633 GCA_035456405.1 Burkholderiales bacterium
ACGCTCGCGCAGCTGTTCGACGGCTGCATGCGCGGCCGCACGCTGTACGTCGTGCCGTTCTCGATGGGCCCGCTCGGCTCGCACATCTCGCAGATCGGGATCGAGATCACCGACTCCCCGTACGTCGTGGTGAGCATGCGCATGATGACGCGCATGACGGCGAAGGTGTGGGACTTGCTCGGCGCCGAGGGCGCGTTCGTCCCGTGCGTTCACTCGGTGGGCGCGCCGCTCGCGCCGGGGCGCAAGGACGTCCCGTGGCCGTGCAACAAGGAGCACAAGTACATCGTCCACTACCCCGAGACGCGGGAGATCTGGTCGTACGGCTCGGGCTATGGCGGCAATGCGCTGCTCGGCAAGAAGTGCTTCAGCCTGCGGATCGCATCGGTGATGGGCCGCGACGAAGGCTGGCTCGCGGAGCACATGCTCATTCTCGGCGTGACGGCGCCGAACGGCGAGAAGACCTACGTCAGCGCGGCGTTCCCGAGCGCGTGCGGCAAGACGAACTTCGCCATGCTCGTGCCGCCGCCCGCATTCAAGGGCTGGAAGGTGACCACGCTCGGCGAGGACATCGCGTGGATCAAGCCGGGCAAGGATGGGCGCCTCTACGCGATCAACCCGGAGGCGGGCCTTTTCGGCGTTGCGCCGGGGACGTCCGAGAAGACGAACCCGAACTGTTTGGGTGCGATCCGGAAGAACACGATCTTCACGAACGTCGCGCTCACGCCCGACGGCGACGTGTGGTGGGAGGGTCTCACCGAGACGCCGCCGCCGCACCTCATCGACTGGCAAGGGCAGCCCTGGACGCCGGACTCCGGCCGCAAGGCGGCGCATCCGAACTCGCGCTTTACGGTCGCGGCAACACAACTCGCCTCGCTCGATCCGGAGTGGGAGAACCCGAACGGCGTGCCGCTCAGCGCGATGATCTTCGGCGGGCGGCGCTCGAACACCGTCCCGCTCGTCGCCGAGGCGTTCAACTGGGACGCGGGCGTCTACCTGGGCGCGACGATGGGCTCGGAGACCACCGCCGCCGCGACCGGCAAGGTCGGCGTCGTGCGACGCGATCCGATGGCGATGATCCCGTTCGTCGGCTACAACATGGCCGACTACTTCGCGCATTGGCTGAAGGTCGGCCGCGCGGCCGCGCAGCGACCGCACGTGTTCCTGGTCAACTGGTTCCGCACGGATGCGCACGGCAAGTTCGTCTGGCCGGGTTACGGCGAGAACATGCGCGTGCTCAAGTGGGTCGTCGAGCGCTGCCGGGGCCGCGCGCATGCGGTCGAGACGTCGATCGGCTGGGTGCCTGCCTTCGAGGACCTCGAGTGGACCGGTCTGGAGCGGTTCGCGCGCGATCAGTACGCTGTAGTGACCTCGATTCGCCACGACGAGTGGCAGGACGAGCTCGGGCAGCATGACGAGCTGTTCGAGAAGCTCGGGGCGCGGCTGCCGCGCGCGCTGGCGCTGCGCCGCGAGGCGCTCGGCGAGGCCATGCGGTAAGCACGAGTCGACTCCGACCGGAGGCCGCCTGCGGGCGGCCTCTTCGTTTCTGCGGGTCTAGAATGCTTCTCCCGCCGCCTGCGCACCGCCGCGATGACCCACGTCTTCCACCGCAACCCCCGGCACACGTACCCGATCGCGGTCGCGGGAGACGGGGCCTACCTGATCGATGCGAGCGGCAAGCGCTACCTGGACGGCTCGGGCGGGGCGGCGGTTTCCTGCCTGGGCCACAGCGACCCGGACATCCGCGCCGCGATCAGGGCGCAGGCCGACCGCCTCGCGTTTGCGCACACCTCGTTCTTCACCAACGAGCCGATGGAAGCGCTCGCAACCGAGCTGGTCGAGCATGCGCCGCCGGGTATCGCGCGCGTGTACTTCGTGAGCGGCGGCTCGGAGGCGATGGAGGCGGCGCTCAAGCTTGCACGGCAGTACTTCGTGGAGATCGGCGAGCCCCAGCGGCGCCACGTGATCGCACGCCTGCAGAGCTACCACGGCAACACCCTCGGCGCGCTCGCGACTGGGGGAAACGTCTGGCGCCGCAGCCAGTTCGAACCGTTGCTCGTCGATGTGTCGCACGTCGCGCCGTGCTACGCGTACCGCGGCAGGCGGTCAGGCGAAAGCGAGGAGGCCTACGGGCAGCGCCTGGTGGCCGAGCTCGAAGCGGAGATCGCGCGGTTGGGGCCGAGAAACGTGATCGCCTTCGTCGCGGAGACCGTCGTCGGCGCGACGCTTGGGGCGGTCCCGCCGGTGCCCGGATACTTCCGCGGCATCCGCGAGCTGTGCGACCGCCAGGGTATCCTCCTCATCCTCGACGAGGTGATGTGCGGCATGGGCCGCACCGGCACGCTCTACGCCTGCGAACAGGAGGGCGTGGCGCCCGACCTCGTCGCGGTTGCGAAGGGGCTCGGCGCCGGCTATCAGCCGGTCGGCGCCCTGCTCGCGAGCGCAAAGGTATACGACGCGGTGGTCAACGGCTCGGGCTTCTTCCAGCACGGGCACACCTATCTCGGCCATCCGATCGCCTGCGCGGCAGCACTCGCGGTGCAACGGGCCTTTCGGGACCGGCAGCTCATGCCGCAGGTGCAGCGCCTCGGGCGCGCCCTGGAATCCCGCCTGCGGGCGCACTTCGGCGCGCATCCGCACGTGGGCGACATCCGGGGCCGAGGGTTGTTCTGGGGACTGGAACTGGTTGCTGACCGGGCCACGCAACAGCCTTTCGACCCGGGCCAGCGACTGAACGCCAAGGTGAAGCAGCGGGCCATGGAGGAGGGGCTGCTGTGCTATCCGATGGGCGGAACGATCGACGGTGCCCGCGGCGACCACGTGCTGCTCGCGCCGCCCTTCATCGTCACCGAGGGCCAGCTCGACGAGCTGACCGAGAAGCTCGGGCGGGCGATCAACGCCGCGATCGAGGCGAGCGTGCCCCTTCCCGCCGCGGAGCCGATAGACTAAGCGTCCCCATCGACCCGCACGACAGGAGACCCGCAATGCGTACGCAAGCTCTGATCGCCGCGGCCCTTGCCGCCGCTTTCGCGCTGCCGGCCGGCGTGGCCCAAGCGCAGCAGAAGTACATCACGATCGGCACGGGCGGGGTCACCGGCGTCTACTACGCCGCGGGCGGCGCGATCTGCCGGCTGGTGAACAAGGACCGGAAGGTGCACAACATCCGCTGCTCGGTCGAGTCGACCGGCGGGTCGGTGTTCAACATCAACACCATCAAGGCCGGCGAGCTCGACATGGGCGTCGCGCAGTCGGACGTGCACTTCAACGCCCTCAAAGGTGTCAACCAGTTCAAGGACGCCGGGGCCTACGGCGACCTGCGCGCGGTGTTCTCCCTGCATCCGGAGCCGTTCACGGTGCTGTCGCGCAAGGAAGCGAACGTCAAGAGCTTCACCGAGTTCAAGGGCAAACGGTTCAATGTCGGCAACCCCGGCTCCGGGACGCGCGCCTCGATGGAGGAGCTGCTCGGGGCGATGGGGTGGAAGATGTCGGACTTCTCGCTTGCGGCGGAGCTGAAGGCCGATGAGCACGGCCCGGCGCTCTGCGACGGCAAGATCGACGGGTTCTTCTACGCCGTCGGTCACCCGTCCGCGAACATCCAGGACCCGACCACGACCTGCGGCGCGAAGCTCGTGTCGCTGACCGGCCCTGCGGTGGACAAGCTGGTCAAGGACAAGCCCTATTATGCGCGGGCAACGATCCCGGGCGGCATGTACCCCAACAATCCGCAGGCGACCGAAACCTACGGCGTGCTCGCGACCTTCGTATCGTCGAGCAAGACCTCGCCGGACTCGATCTATGCAGTGGTGAAGGCCGTGTTCGACAACTTCGACGAGTTCAAGAAGCTGCACCCGGCACTGGCCAACTTGAAGCCCGAAACCATGATCAAGGACGGCCTGTCCGCGCCGCTCCACGACGGCGCGGTCAAGTACTACAAGGAGAAGGGCTGGTTGAAGTAAGCGAACACTCTTGCTATCTGGCACGGGTGGCGCGGCGTGTGAGCCGGTGATACAAGTGCCCTGATTACGAATGGGGCGTGCACCCGCGGGTGCACGCCCTTTTTCGTCTGCGTGAAGACCATCGGGAGGAGACGATGACCCAGCCCGCAGCCGCGACCGATTTCCAGCAGCTCGTCGCCGAGGCTGACACCGGCGGGCGCAAGCTGACCGGATTCCCAGCCAAGCTGATCTTCGGTGTCGCGATCGCCTGGTCGCTGTTCCAGCTCTGGTACGCGTCGCCCCTACCATTCGTGTTCGGCTTCGGGGTGCTGAACGACACCGAGGCGAGATCGCTTCATCTCGCCTTCGCCCTGTTTCTCGCGTTCCTCGCTTACCCGGCGTTCAAGTCCTCGTCGCGGCAGAGCATTCCCGTTCTCGACTGGGTGTTCGCGATTGCCGCGGCTTTTGCGGGCGCCTATTTCATCCTCTTCTATGCCCAGCTCGCGACCCGGCCCGGGCAGCCGAACGCGATGGACATCGTAACGGCGTCTCTCGGGCTACTGTTCCTGCTCGAGGCGACTCGGCGTGCAGTCGGCCTGCCGATGACGATCCTCGCGATCGTCTTTCTTGCCTACATCATGTTTGGCAAGTACATGCCCGACGTGATCGCGCACAAGGGCGCGTCGCTGGAGCGCATGCTCTCGCACCAATGGCTGACGACCGAGGGCGTGTTCGGCGTCGCGCTCGGCGTCTCGGTGAGCTACATCTTCATCTTCGTGCTGTTCGGCTCGCTGCTCGACAGGGCCGGCGCCGGCAACTACATGATGCAGGTCTCGTTCGCACTGCTCGGCCATCTGCGCGGCGGGCCGGCCAAGGTCGCGGTCGTATCGTCGGCCCTGAACGGACTGATTTCGGGTTCGTCGGTGTCGAACGTCGTCTCGGGCGGGATCTTCACCATCCCGCTGATGAAGAAGGCCGGTTATGGCGGCATCAAGGCCGGCGCGATCGAGACCTCCTCGTCGGTGAACGGCCAGATCATGCCGCCCGTCATGGGCGCGGCGGCATTCCTAATGGTCGAGTACGTCGGCATCCCCTACACGGAGATCGTGAAGCACGCCTTTCTTCCGGCGGTGATCTCGTACATCTCGCTCTTCTACATCGTTCATCTCGAGGCGCTGAAGCTCGGACTTCCGGCAATGGCGAAAGCGCGCGAGCGCACGCCTGCCCAGAAGGCAATCAGCTGGGGGCTCGGCGTCTCGGGGACGATCGTCGTGTGCGCGGTGATCTACTGGATCGCCGAAGCGGTGAAGCACGTCGCCGGCGGTGCTGCACCGTGGATCCTGGGGCTGCTTCTCGCAGCGCTCTACGTTTACACGCTCTACGTCGCGTCGAAGTGCCCCGACCTCCCGCCGGACATCGATGTCGAGAATCCCGTGCTGCCGGAGACCTGGCCGACGGTGAAAGCCGGCCTGCACTTCATGATCCCGATCGGCGTGCTGATCTGGTGCCTGATGATAGAGGAGCTGTCGCCGTCGCTCTCGGCGTTCTGGGCCACGGTGACGCTGATGGGTCTCATGGTCACCCAGCGGGTGCTCACGGCGTACTTCCGGAAGAAGGGGCACGCCGGCGAGCTGAAGCGCGGCGTGTTCGAAGTGATCGACGGCCTGAACGACGGCGCGCGGAACATGATCGGCATTGGCATCGCCACCGGCACCGCGGGGATCATCGTCGGCGGCATCACGCTCACCGGTCTGGGTCTGCGCATGACCGACTTCGTTGAGGTGGTGTCGCAGGGCAACGTGATCGCGATGCTCCTCTTCACCGCGTTCGTCTGCCTCGTGCTCGGCCTGGGCGTGCCGACGACGGCGAACTACATCCTCGTCGCCACGTTGATGGCGCCAGTGATCGTCGAGCTCGGCGCGCAATCGGGATTGATCATTCCGCTGATCGCGGTGCACCTCTTCGTCTTCTACTTCGGGATCATGGGCGACATCACCCCGCCGGTCGGGCTTGCGTCGTTTGCGGCGGCCGCGATCTCCGGCGAGGACCCGATCAAGACCGGGATCCAGGGCTCGGTCTACGCGCTGCGCACCGTCGTGCTGCCGTTTGTGTTTGTTTTCAACCCCGCGCTCCTGATAATCGATGTGCACGGGTGGTGGGAGATCGCGCTCGTCGCGTTTGCTTCCACGGTCGCGTCGCTGGTGTTCGCGGCGGCGACCATCGGCTGGTTCCAGACGAAAAGCAGGTGGTGGGAGACCGTGCTGCTTCTTGTTGCGATGTTTGCGTTGTTCCGCCCCGATTTCTTCATGAACTACATCGCGGATCCGTACAAGGACGCGCCGGCGAAGGACGTCTACGGCGTCGCGAAGACCCTGGGCGAGAACGATCGGATCGTGATGCTGATCGAGGGCACGAACGTGGAGGGCGATGACATCACGAAGACGGTCGCCGTCCAGCTGACGAAACCCGGGGAAGGGCGGGAGCGTTTGGCCGAGGCGGGACTGACGATGTCCGTTCTGGGAGACCAGGTGCAGGTTACGAACGTCAAGTTCGGCAGCCGCGCAAAGAAGTCCGGTTTCGAGGCTGGGTGGAAGGTGAGTGCGCTCAAGGTGCCGACCGACCGGCCGTCCGAGTTCTGGGTTTACATCCCGGCCCTGGCCCTGGTGGCGCTGGTGTACTTCCTGCAGCGGGGGCGGCTGCGGCGAGCCGGGTTGGCGCTAGCCTAACCTGCTGATTTTCATAAAAACCACCTCGGAATCGAGGCGATTTCCGGGTGCTGTGTTCCACGTGGAACATCCCGGTCAGGCCTATCGGATGGTTCCACGTGGAACATTCACGTATGATTCGCGCCTCCGGGTAGTATCGCCATGCAGTTTCCCTCCGAGTTTGAAGTCATTGTCGTTGGCGGCGGCCACGCCGGGGCCGAGGCTGCCCTTGCTGCCGCGCGGATGGGGTGCCGTACGCTGCTGCTGACCCACAGCATCGAAACACTCGGTCAGATGTCCTGTAATCCCTCGATCGGCGGGATCGGCAAGGGCCATCTCGTCAAGGAGGTCGATGCACTCGGCGGGGCAATGGCGCTTGCCACCGACGAGGCCGGAATCCAGTTCCGGACTCTCAATTCCAGCAAAGGACCTGCCGTTCGGGCCACCCGAGCACAAGCCGACCGCGCGCTCTATCGGAAAGCGATTCGCGGCCGGCTTGAGCGCCAGCCCAATCTGACCTTGTTCCAGCAGGCTGTGGACGATCTCATCCTGGCCGGGGACCGGGTCGTGGGTGTGGTCACGCAACTCGGCATTCGCTTCAGCGGGAGGGCCGTGGTGCTCACGACTGGCACCTTCCTGTCCGGTCTGATCCACGTCGGGCTGCAGAACTACGCTGCCGGCCGAGCCGGGGACCCGCCCTCGATCAGCCTTGCGGCCCGATTGCGGGACTTGAAGCTCCCCGTCGGACGCCTGAAGACCGGAACGCCACCCCGGCTCGACGGCCGCACGATCGATGTTTCCGTCATGGGGGTGCAGCCGGGCGATGATCCGGAGCCGGTGTTCTCCTTCATCGGCAGCCGCGACATCCACCCGTCCCAGCTGCCGTGCTGGATCACCCATACCAACCCTCGAACGCACGAGATCATCCGCAGCGGCCTCGACCGGTCACCGATGTATACGGGCAGGATCGAAGGGGTCGGGCCGCGGTACTGCCCGTCAATCGAGGACAAGATCCACCGCTTTGCGTCCAAGGCCAGCCATCAGATCTTCCTCGAGCCGGAGGGTCTCGAAACTCACGAGATTTATCCGAATGGTATTTCGACCAGTCTGCCATTCGATGTCCAGCTTGAATTAGTGCGTTCAATCAAAGGGTTGGAGAAGGCGCACATCCTCCGGCCGGGCTACGCGATCGAGTACGACTACGTCGATCCGCGGGGGCTGAAGGCATCGCTTGAGACGAAAGTCATCAGCAACCTGTTCTTCGCGGGGCAGATCAACGGCACCACCGGCTACGAGGAGGCAGCCGCGCAAGGCCTGCTCGCGGGACTCAATGCGGCGCTTCGTGTGCGCGGCAAGGACGCGTGGTGCCCGCGGCGGGACGAGGCGTACCTCGGCGTCCTCGTCGATGACCTGATCACCCGCGGCGTCGCGGAACCATACCGGATGTTCACCAGCCGCGCCGAGTACCGGCTGATGCTGCGTGAGGACAACGCGGACCTGCGCCTCACCGAGACCGGACGCGCGCTCGGCATCGTCGACGACGTGCGCTGGGACGCGTTCGCCCGCAAGCGCGATGCGATCGCCGCGGAACACGAGCGGCTCAAATCGACGTGGGTGAATCCGCGGGTGCTTGCTGCCGTACACGCCGAGCGCGTGCTGGGCAAACCGCTCGAGCGTGAGCACAACTTGCTGGATCTGCTCAAGCGTCCCGAGGTGACCTATGCAACGCTGATGACGCTGCCCGGCGCAGGGCCCGGCACGACTGACGCAGCCATTGCCGAGCAGGTCGAAATCCAGGCGAAGTACGCCGGCTACATCGCGCGCCAGCAGGACGAAGTCGCGCGCCACGAAGCGCACGAGTCGACGGCATTGCCGCGCGATCTCGACTACGGGGCGGTGCGCGGACTTTCGGTCGAGGTGCAGCAGAAGCTCGACCAGCATCGTCCCGAGACGATCGGCCAGGCGTCGCGCATCCAGGGTGTCACGCCCGCCGCGATCTCGCTGCTGCTGGTTCACCTGAAACGCCGCGCCACACGCGGAAAGGATTCCGTGGAGAAGAGCGCGGCATGAGCGGCGCGCACGAACTAGACCGCGAGCTCGCCGCGCCCGGCGTTGAGCTGTCCGAAGCGCAAGCCGCCACCCTCGATCGGTATCTCGATCTCCTCGAGAAGTGGAATCGCGTCTACAACCTCACCGCGATCCGCGAGCGCAGCCGCATGGTCACGCATCACCTGCTCGATTCGCTCGCGGTACTGCCGCATCTGCGCGGCCCGAGTGTGCTCGACGTCGGCAGCGGCGCCGGCCTGCCGGGCATTCCGATCGCGGTCGCAAGCCCGTCGCTCCGGGTGACGCTGCTCGAAAGCAGCCACAAGAAATCCGCGTTCCTGACCCAGGCGGTCGGTGAGCTGCGACTCGCGAACGTGGCTGTCGTGACCGAGCGCGTCGAGGCGTGGCAGACCGAGCAGCGGTTCGACACGATCGTGTCGCGCGCGTTTGCAGATCTGGGGGAGTTCGTCACGCTGTCCGGGCGACTGCTCGCACCCGACGGCGTCCTCGCGGCGATGAAGGGGGTGCACCCGTTCGAGGAGGTCGAGCGTCTGCCCGAGGGCTTCCGGGTGGAGCAGGTGATACCGCTCCACGTCCCGGGGCTCGACGCCGAGCGACATCTTGTCCTCGTGCGCAGGATGGGCACGGCATGACGCGCATCCTCGCGATCGCCAACCAGAAAGGGGGCGTGGGCAAGACCACGACGACGGTGAACGTCGCCGCCGGTCTGGCGCAGGCGGGCAAGCGCGTGCTGCTCGTCGATCTTGATCCGCAGGGCAACGCGACGATGGGCTCCGGCGTGGACAAGCGCGCCCTCGAGCACACCGTCTACCAGGTGCTCCTCGGTTTGAGCACGGTCGACGTTGTGCGCCGCCGCTCAGAGTCCGGCGGCTACGATGTTCTACCGGCGAACCGCGATCTCGCCGGGGCGGAGGTGGAGATGGTCGAGCTCGAGCATCGCGAGACGCGCCTGAAGGGCGCGCTTGCGCACATGGCGTCCGACTACGACTTCGTGATGATCGATTGTCCGCCAGCGCTGAACCTCTTGACCGTGAACGGCCTGGTCGCGGCCGACGCGGTGCTGATCCCGATGCAGTGCGAGTATTACGCGCTCGAGGGTCTCACCGACCTCATCAACACCATCAAGAAGGTGCGCCAGCATCTCAACCCGCAGCTTGAAATCGAGGGTCTGCTGCGCACCATGTTCGATCCGCGCAATACCCTCGCGCAGCAGGTGTCCGACCAGCTCGAGCAGCACTTCGGCGCGAAGGTCTACGGCACGATCATCCCCCGCAACGTGCGCCTCGCCGAGGCGCCGAGCTACGGCGCGCCCGCGATCAAGTTCGACGCCGCCTGCAAGGGCTCGCAGGCCTATCTCGCGCTGGCCCGCGAGATCCTCGCGCGATTGGGCGAGGCCGAGCAGCCGGCGGCAGCCGCGGCGTGAGCGGCGGGAGGAGGGGGTGATGATCAAGCAGAAGGGGCTCGGCCGCGGTCTCGACGCGTTGCTCGGCGGCGAGGAGGAAGAGGTTTCCCCGGGGCGCGAGTCGCTGGCCACCGCGCGCGTCGAACGGCTCCAGCCGGGCAGGTACCAGCCGCGGACGAAGATGGACGAGGCGTCGCTCAACGAGCTAGCGGCGTCGATCAAGGCGCAGGGCCTGATGCAGCCGATCCTCGTGCGGCCGGTCGCCGCCGAGCGCTACGAGATCATCGCCGGCGAGCGCCGCTGGCGCGCCGCCCGGCTCGCGGGCTTGCAGGAAGTGCCGGTGGTCGTGCGCGACGTGACCGACCAGGCCGCGCTCGCCATGGCGCTCATCGAGAACATCCAGCGCGAGAACCTCAACCCGCTCGAGGAAGCGCAGGGCGTGCAGCGCCTGGTGGACGAGTTCAAGCTTACCCACCAGGAGGCCGCCGACGCGATCGGCCGCTCGCGCGCGGCGACCACCAACCTGCTGCGGCTGCTCAACCTCACGAAGGCGGTGCAGGCGCTGGTGTTCGACGGCAAGCTCGAAATGGGTCACGCCCGGGCCCTGCTCGCGCTCGACGGCGAGCGGCAGATCGCGACGGCGAAGAAGATCGCGGCGAAGGGCCACTCGGTGCGCGAGACCGAGCAGCTCGTCAACGACATCCTGCACCCGCACGCGAAGGCGGCGCGCCCGAAAGCGCGCACGAGCCGCGACATCCAGCGGCTCGAGGAGGAGGTTGCCGAGAAGCTCGGCACCGGCGTCGAGATCAAGCCGGGAAAGAAGGGCAGCGGGAAGCTCGTGATCAACTACATGAGTCACGAGCACCTCGACGACCTGCTCCACAAGCTGACGGGCTGAGCAGCCGGGCGGCGGTCGCCCGCACAAGAACGACCGCAACGGCAAGGAGGAGGCGTTGGGCCCGTATCTCGTCGGTGTCGACATCGGCGGCACCTTCACCGACTGTGTCGTCCTCGACCGCAAGGGCGGCATCACCGCCACCAAGGCCGCCTCCACGCCGGGCAACTTCGCCGCCGGCATGCTCGACGCGATGCGGGTCGCGGCCGAGCGGCTCGGACTGCCGTTCGACGCATTCTGCGAGCGAATCTCGGTTCTCACGCACGGCACCACGGTCGGCACCAACGCGCTCATTCAGCGCAAGGGCGCGAAGGTCGGCCTGATCACGACCCGCGGCCACGAGGACGCGATCCACATCATGCGCGGCTCGCGCGGCGTCACCTCGCGCGACATTGCCAAGGTGGTGCACTTCCCGGAAAGCCAGAAGCCCGACCCGATCGTCCCGAAGCGCTACATCCACGGGGTGTCGGAGCGCGTGGACTGCTTCGGCGAGGTCGTCGTGCCGCTGAACGAGGCGGAGGCGGAAAGCGCGATCCGGCAGCTCCTCGCCGACGGGTGCGAGGCGATCGCGATCTGCTTCCTGTGGTCGTTCCGCTACCCGGGCCACGAGCAGCGGGTGCGCGAGATGGTGCGGCGGATCGCGCCCGGCATCTTCGTGTCGTGCTCGATCGACATCGCGCCGAAGTGGGGCGAGTACGAGCGCACCACCGCGACGGTTCTGAACGCCTACATCGGCCCGGTGATGTCGCGCTACCTCTCGAATCTCGATCGCGAGCTCAAGAAGCATCACTACCGCCAGCCGCTGCAGATCACCCAGTGCGGGGGCGGTTCGATCTCGGTCGAAAGGGCGATGGACTCGCCGCTGCTGACCCTCGACTCGGGGCCGGTGTCGGGGGTCACAGGGTCGGCGTTCTTCGGCAAGCTCATGGGCGTGCCGAACATCATCACCACGGACATGGGCGGCACGTCCTTCGACGTCGGCATCATCGCCGACGGCCAGCCCGAGTACTCGTTCATCTCGAACGTCATCCAGTATGACTACTTCCTGCCGAAGGTCGACATCCAGGCGATCGGGTCCGGCGGAGGGAGTCTCGCGCGCGTGAACGAGTTCGGCCGGACGCTGACGGTCGGCCCCGACAGCGCCGGTGCGGACCCGGGCCCGGCGTGCTACGCCAAGGGGAACACGATGCCGACGGTGACCGACGCCGACGTCGTGCTCGGCTACATCGACCCCGACAACTTCCTCGGCGGGCGGATGAAGCTCGACAAGGCGAAGGCGGTGGCCGCGGTGAAGTCGGTCGCCGACAAACTCGACCTGTCGCTTGCGGAGGCGGCGAGCGGGATCGCCATGATCGCCGAGTTCAAGATGGCGGACATCATCCGGAAGATGACGGTCGAGAAGGGCCACGACCCGCGCGACTTCGTGCTGTTCGCGTTTGGCGGCGCGGGGCCGGTGCACGCCGCCGTTTTCGGCGCGGAGCTCGGCGTGCAGAAGGTGATCGTGCCGCTGCGCGAGATCGCCTCGACCTGGTGCGCGTTCGGCGCGGCGGCGGCCGACATCCTGCACGTTTACGAGCAGGTCGACATCCAGGGCTCGCCGTTCGACCCGGCGCGGGTGAACCGCGTGCTCGCGGAGCTCCAGGCGCGTGCCGAGGCGCAGATGGAAAAGGACGGCATCGCCGCGTCGCGCCGAAAGTTCAGCTTCTCGCTCGACATGCGCCACCGCGGTCAGATCAACGAGGTCGAGGTGATGCTGCCGGAGGGCCGGCTCGAGGGCGACTTCGCGGAGCCGCTGCGGCAGCGGTTCTACGACCGCTACGAGCAGCTCTATGGGCGCGGATCGTCCTACCGCAGCGCGCGCCTCGAGATCGTGACGATGCGGGTGCGGGCGACCGCGGCCACGCCGCGGCCGAAGCTCACGAAAGCGCGCACACTCACGGCCGCGATCCCGAAAGCGGCCAAGCGCGGGACCCGGCCGATCTACTGGGCGGCGCCGAAGCGCACGCTCAGGACGCCGATCTTCGACGGCGGGCGGCTTCGGCCCGGCAACCGCATCAAGGGCCCGTGCGTCGTCGAGACGTCGCAGACCAACGTCGTCGTGCCGCCGGGGCGGACGCTGCGGGTGGATGCGTTCGGCAACTTCGAGATCCTGTTCAAGTGAGGCAGCAATGCCCAAGCTGAGCGAGATGAAGGGCGTCAAGTTCGACGGCAAGACCTACGGCTACGTGCCGCCTAAGACGCTCACGATTGCGAAGAAGCTCAAGCTCCACACCCGGTACGAGAAGGAGATCGACCCGATCACCTACGAGGTCGTGCGCCACTCGCTCTGGCACGTCAACGAGGAGCATGGCGCCACGATCCAGCGGATCTCGGGGTCGCCGGTGGCGATGTACGCGCTGGACCTCAACCCGTCGATCCTCACCGAGGACGGCGAGTTCGTGTACTTCGGGCCGTACATGCAGTACATGTCCGGCGTCACCGACACCCAGGTGAAGTGGATTCTCGAATACCGGAGCGACAACCCGGGCATCCGGGACGGCGACATGTTCCTCGCCAACGATCCGTGGGTGGGGGCGGCACACCAGCAGGACGTGATGCTCATCTGCCCGGTGTTCTGGAAGGGCGAGCTCTTCTGCTGGGTCACCAACTGCCTGCACCAGTACGACATCGGCGGCAAGACCCCGTCCTCCTTCTGCGGCTCGGCCGAGAACGCCTTCGAGGAAGGCATCTGCCTGCCGCCGATCAAGATCGTGGAGGGGAACGAGATCCGGCGCGACATCGAGGAGGCGTACCTGCGCGCTTCGCGCAAGCCGGATGCGGTGGCGCTCGACTTCCGCGCCCAGCTCGCCGGCAACACCACCGCGCGCGACCGCATCCTGCGCCTCATCAGGCGCTACGGGCCGGAGGTCGTGAAGGGCGTGATGAAGCACATCCTCGACAACTCCGAGCGCGCCTTCCTCGACAAGCTGAAGCGCCTGCCCGACGGCGTCTGGCGCGACCGCACTTACGTCGAGTGCTGCCGTCCGGGCGACCGGCGCACGCACACGGTGATGCTGACCCTGCGCAAGGACGGCAAACGGCTCATCTTCGAGAACGATGGCACCGCGCCACAGGATGGCGCGATGAACGCCACGTTCTCCGGCTGGCGCGGCGCAATCATGGTCGCGCTCAACCAGCTGCTGTGCTGGGACCAGTACTTCGCCATCGGCGGCGCGCTGCGGCACGTCGAGTTCGACCCCACGCCGGGGACGTTCAACTGCGCCACCTTCCCGGCGTCGGTGTCGACCGCACCGGTGCAGGCGATGGAGATCTCGCTCTATCCGGCCTATAACGTGCTCTCGAAGATGCTGTTCAGCGACCCGCGGATGCGCGAGGACATCATGTGCATCGGCGGCACCAGCCAGTGGCCGGCGACGCTCTTCCGCGGCATCGACCAGTGGGGCGATCGCTACGGTTACATCCTCGTCGACCCTATCGGCGGCGCGATCGGGGCGTTCTCGGTCGGCGACGGCATCTCGAACGGCGGCCAGTCGCGCACGCCGATCTGCCGGCTGCCGAACGTCGAGCACAACGAGCAGTCCTTCCCGCTGCTCGTGCTCTACCGGAAGGAAGTGGTTGATTCGGGCGGTGCGGGCCGTTGGCGCGGCGGGCTTTCGGCCGAGACCTGCTTCGTGCCGCACCACACGTCCGTCATCACCCACGACACGCTGTCCTCCGGCAACGCGATCCCGACGTCGACCGGGATGATGGGGGGCTATCCGGCCACGGTGAACGTCTACAAGTTCAAGCGCGACACGGACATCAAGGAGCGGCTGGCGAAGCGCGAGCTGATCGGCGATATCGCCGAAGTGTCGGGTACGACCGAGGAGCTCGGGCTCCGGCAGGAGAACTTCCTCCAGCACCCGGCCGACGTGTACTCGGTGATCTGGACCGCGGCCGGCGGCTTCGGCGACCCGACCGAGCGCGACCCCGAGCGGGTCTGGCGCGACGTCGTCGAGAACGGTGCGGTCTCCCGCGACGCCGCGCGCGAGATCTACGGCGTGGTGGTCACCGCGGACGAGCGGCTGGATCTGGAGGCGACGAAGCGGCTCCGCGCCGAGCGTCGCGACGCGCGGCGCCGGAAATCCGGCACCGTCACGATCCTCGACGGCAAGATCGTCGCGCGCATCTCCGACAACTTGGAGGTCCGCAAGGTTAACGGCAGCCTGCACACGGCATGCTCGAAGTGCGCAGCGGACCTGGGACCGGTGCGCGAGAACTACAAGGAGCACGCCGTCCGCGGCGACCGGGAGATCGCCGCCGCGAACCCGAATATCGGCGACTGGAAGCGCTACATCGACGAGCGGCCGGTCTTCCGGCAGTTCTACTGCCCCGGCTGCGGCGCGCTCCTAGAGAACGAGATCGCGCGCGAGGGCGATCCGCTGCTATGCGACATCGAGCTGCATCTCGGGTGAGCCGGGCGGCCGCTTATCGCTTGACAATTAAGCGCGCCCCCACATAATCCCTCGCCGGGACGGAAAGACCCAGGGCCGCGCCGCACAATGGCCCCCTCCCGCAGCAACGGGACAGACCAAGGAGGAGGTACCGTGCGTCTCGCTCGCTGCTCGCCCACGCGCGCCCCGTCCCCTACATCAGGAACCGCCCGATGAAGCTCGGCTACTTCACGATGCCGCTGCATCCGCCGCAGCGCGACTACGTGCAGACGCTCAAGGAGGACCGCGAGGCGATCATTCTCGCCGACCAGCTCGGCTTCAGCGAGGCATATGTCGGCGAGCACGTCACCGACACGGCCGAGACGATCACCGACTGCTCGGTGTTCCTGGCAAACCTCGCGCCGGTCACGAAGCACATCAAGCTGTGCACCGGCACCGTGAACCTGCCGAACGGCCACCCGGCGGCGATCGCGTCCAAGGTGGCGATGCTCGACAACCTGCTCGAGGGCCGCTTCATCTTCGGCATCAGCCCGGGCGGGCTCCCATCGGACTGGGAGATCTTCGGCAACCTCGATGCGAATCGCACCGAGAAGTTCGTCGAGTGCATCGACCATGTGCTCGCCCTGTGGGCGTCCGACGGGGGCCCGATCAAGCGCGAAGGCAAGTACTGGACCCTGTCCACCGAGAAGACGGTCATCGCCGACATCGGGCAGGGCCTGATGGTCAAGCCCTACCAGAAGCCGCACCCGCCGATCGTCGTGACCGCGGTCGAGCCGTTCTCGAAAGGCGTGACCGAGGCGGCGGCGCGCGGGTGGGACATGATCTCGGCCAACTTCCTGCTGCCGCAGTGGGTCAGGTCCCACTGGCCGAAGTACATCGAAGGCTGTCAGCGGATCAACAGGACGCCCGATCCGGCGGACTGGCGCGTCGCAAAGACCGTGTTCGTCGCCGACGACGAGCGCACGGCGCGCGACTACGGCTTCGGTCCGCAGAGCCCGTACCGCTTCTACTACAAGCAGCTCGGGTACAAGCTGATCCGCGCCGGCCGGGCAAACCTGTTCAAGCCGGACAAGGAGATGCCCGACGCGGCGGTCACCACCGATTTCATCGTTGACCAGCTCGTGGTCGCGGGGACGGTCGACAAGGTCGTGGACGAGCTGCTCGCCTTCCGCGAATCGATCGGCGAATTCGGGACATTGCTGTACTGCGGCATGGACTGGGTCGACGCGAATCTCGCACGCCGATCGATGGAGCTCATGGCCGAAAAGGTGATGCCGCGGATTAACCGCGCAATCGGTCCGGCGCAGGCCGCCGCGGCCGTGGGACGCTGAAAGCAGCGCAAAATTGACAGCTGCGGGGCGCTAGGTCAGCATCCGCAGCCACTACCCAGGAGGAGGTACCCATGAAGTTACAGAGACTCTTCGCGATTGCTGCCGCAGCCGCGGCGCTGCTGTTCGCGGGCGTCACCGCGGCGCAGCAGCCGATCAAAGTCGGCATGAGCATGCCGCAGACCGGCTCGCTGGGCGCAGGCGGCAAGGCGGCGCTCCTCGCCCTGCAGATGTGGGTCGAGGACGTCAACGCCAAGGGCGGTCTGCTCGGGCGCAAGGTGGAGTTCATCGTCTACGACGATCAGACCAACCCGGCCCTGACGCCCGGCATCTACACCAAGCTGCTCGACGTCGACAAGGTCGACCTGATCATCGCGCCCTACGGCACGGTGCCGACCGCGCCGATCATGCCGCTCGTCAAGCAGCGCGACCTGCTGCTGATGGGCAACTTCTCGTTCCAGGTGAACCGCACCGTGAAGCACGACAAGTGGTTCAACAATTCACCCTGGAGTGACGCCGCGAGCTGGTCCGACGGCTTCATCGGTACCGGCCAGAAGCTCGGCGCGAAGACGATCGCTTTTCTCGCCGCGGACCAGGAGTTCGCGCAGAACCTGGCGAACGGCGCACGAGAGCTCGCCAAGAAGGCGGGCCTGCAGACGGTCTACGACCAGAACTACCCGCCGGCGACGGTCGACTTCTCGTCCATGATCCGCGCGATCCGCGCCGCCAAGCCCGACATCGTGTTCGTGATGTCGTACCCGAACGACTCGGTGGCGATCGTGCGCGCGGTGAACGAGATCGGCGTCGGCGACTCGGTCAAGCTGTTCGGCGGCGGCATGGTCGGCCTGCAGTTCACGCCGATCATGGAATC
>DATIDG010000063.1:0-21493 GCA_035456405.1 Burkholderiales bacterium
TTAGATGTCCCGGAGGGTAACCTCCCTGTAGGGTCGGGATAGACCATCCCGTTGATAGGCCGGATGTGGAAGGGCTGTGAGGCCTTGAGCTAACCGGTACTAATTGCCCGTGCGGCTTGATCCTATAACCCCAAGCGGAACATCCCGCGATGGGCAGCGCTGAGCAATCGCAACCCCACACTTCTTTCGGATCGTCGGGTGCACGATCGCGCAGGCTCCACGCCTGCGCCTCGGGCCCCACAACAGAATTCCTGACGATCACAGCGCGCTGGAACCACGCCTTCCCATCCCGAACAGGACCGTGAAACGGTGGCGCGCCGATGATAGTGCGAGGTATATCGCGCGAAAGTAGGTCATCGTCAGGACCCCACAAACGAACCGCCCCGGCCTCGCGCCGGGGCGTTTTCGTTCGTGCGGACGATGACCGGATTGAGCGCGTGCGCGACAGCCTGCCGTCAGGCTGGCTGCGGCGGACGCTCACCTGCAGCGCCGCTGAAGGTTAAGTGCGCGGAGGGGCAGGGCCGCGTGCACGCCCGGAGCCAAAGTAGGTCATCGTCCCCAAAGCAGACCCGCTCGCGTGAGCGGCCAGGGGTTCTTGCTTTGCTGTGGCACGATCGCACGAGAGCCGGCCCTCGGGCTGGCTGCCGCGGAAAAAACAACTCGGCGCGGTCGGCTGAGTGCCCTAGTGCCGAGCGGCCTCCCTTGCGGGCCGCCCCCCAAAATCCGGTAATTTTTTGTCCGAACACGGACTTAGGCCATCCCGGACCTAGACTTGCTGCCCCTCCCGCGCTAGGCTGGCCGGATTCCTGGAACACTAGCGCTGAGGCGATGTCCCGCCCACGAATCCGTGCCGTACCGGCAATCAAGAACACCGTGCTGGTGGTCGACGACCAGTCCACGGGCCGGGCCATCCTCGAGGAAGTGGTCCAGAGCATCGATACCAGCATTGCCGTCCAGCCTTTCGAAAGCCCCGTCGACGCGGTTCGGTGGGCCACCACCCACCCTGCCGACCTGGTGCTGGTCGACTACCAGATGCCCGAGATCGACGGGATCGAGTTCGTGCGCCGACTGCGCCTGCTGCCCGAATACGCGCACGTACCGATGGTGATGGTCACCGTGCACGACGACCGCAGGGTCAGGTACTCGGCGCTCGACGCGGGGATCACCGATTTCCTGACCAAGCCGATCGACACCCGCGAGTGCCTCGCGCGGTGCCGCAATCTCCTGACGCTGCGCCGGCAGCAGCTCGCCCTGGAGGACAAGGGCCGGCTGCTCGAGGGGATGGTGCAGGACGCAACCCAAGAGGTGCGCAGCCGCGAGAAGGAGACGCTGTTCCGGCTCGCGAAGGCAGGCGAGTTCCGCGACGAGGAAACGGGCAATCACGTGATCAGGATGGCGCGCTTCTCGCGGCTCATCGCCGAGGCGATCGGGCTCGACGCCCAGGAGTCGGAGACGATCGAGCTCGCCGCACCCCTGCACGACATTGGCAAGATCGGCCTTCCGGATCACATCCTGCTCAAGGCGGACAAGCTCACCGAGACCGAGCTGAGCGTGATGCAGCGCCATCCGGTGATCGGATACGAGATCCTGAAGGACAGCCCGTCGAAGTATCTGCGCATGGGCGCCCTGATCGCGCTGGGCCACCACGAGAAGTTCGACGGATCCGGCTATCCCTACGGCCTCGTGGGCGACCACATTCCTCTGCCTGCCCGGATCGTCGCGGTCGCCGACGTGTATGACGCGCTGACCTCGCGGCGCCCCTACAAGGCCGCGTGGCTCTCCGATGAGGCGCTCAAGTACCTCCAGGGGCACCGCGGCGCGCATTTCGATCCGATGCTTGTCGACGCATTCCTCCGGGTTCGCGAAGAGGCGCTCGCGATCCAAGAGGAACTGAAGGACGCCGGCCCGCCCGGTCAGCCGCCGCAGGCATGAGCGGGCGCGTCAAAGCGTTTCTCGACGCCGTCCGGGCGCGGCTGAAGAACCGGCCCGACAGCGAGCATGAACAGGCGATCGTCCGTCTTGCGCTCGTCTCGATCATCGTCGGCTATCTCACGATCACCGACTGGGCCGGGCACGAGTCGACGCGGCACCCGGTGCTCTATGTCCTGTTCGGCCTGTACCTTGCAGTCGCGGTCGGCCTCCTGATCGAGATCTGCCGCCGGCCCGAGGCGTGTCCACGACGGCGCATCATCGGGATGGTCGGCGACAACGTCGCGATCGCGACGTGCATGTACCTGACCACGGAACTCGGAGCGCCGCTCTTCGGCGTGTTCCTGTTCGTCACGTTCGGCAACGGCTTCCGGTACGGGCGGTTCTACCTCTTCGCATCGCAGGCCCTTGCGATTGCGGGCTTCGGCGCCGTCCTCCTGTCGAATCCCTACTGGCACGATCAGGTGCCGCTGGGCCTTGGCCTGATGTTCTCGATGGTCATCCTGCCGCTTTACGTCTCGACCCTGCTGACGCGCATCCAGAAGTCGCGCGCCGCAGCGGAGGCGGCCAACGTCGAGAAGACGCGGTTCCTCTCGACGATGTCGCACGAGATGCGCACGCCGCTGAACGGCGTGATCGGCATCAACGAGCTCCTGTTCGCGACGCCGCTCAGCCCGGAGCAGCGCGAGCTGCTGCGCAGCTCGCAGAGCTCGGCGCAGCTCATGCTGTCGCTGGTCAGCAACATCCTGGACATCTCCAGGGTCGAGTCGGGCAGGCTCGAGCTCGAGCGCATCGAGTTCGACCTGCACAAGCTGCTGCACACCACGTTGCGCACGGTCCAGATCGAGGCCGACCGCAGGAACCTCGCGCTCAACCTGAACGTCGGCGCCGACGTGCCGTACCAGCTCGTGGGCAGCCCGTTGCACGTCCGACAGATCCTCGTTAATCTGACGAGCAACGCACTGAAGTTCACGGAAAGCGGCTCGGTGTCGGTGCGCGTCTCCGCGCAGAGCGGGACCGGGAGTGCGGCCCGGCTGCGCTTCGAGGTTGCGGACACGGGCATCGGGATTGCACTCGAAGCCCTGCCGCGGATCTTCGAGCGCTTCTACCAGGCCGACCAGTCGATCACGCGGGTCTACGGGGGCTCCGGACTCGGCACGG
The DNA here is from genome assembly GCA_035456405.1 of Burkholderiales bacterium. GTDB lineage: Bacteria > Pseudomonadota > Gammaproteobacteria > Burkholderiales > SG8-39 > JAGVSZ01. Next base: position 3,091 of record DATIDG010000063.1, read on the forward strand.
CGATCTCCAAGCAGCTCGCGGAGCTCATGGGCGGCGAGATCGGAGTGAAGAGCGAGCTCGGCAAGGGGTCGCTCTTCTGGTTCGAGCTCCCGTTCGAGCGCGCGGCGACGAAGCCCGAGCCGCAGCCCAGCCTGCCGGGCCTGCGGGTCAATCTGCTCGTCTCCGAGCCGCCAGAGGTCGCCGCTCTCACCGCGAGCCTGGTCGGCTGGGGGATGACGGTGGAAGTCTCTGCAGGTGCGCCTGAGCTCGTCCGCGCGCTCGCGAACGCCGCCCGGCAGAACCGCGCGTACCACATGGTGTTGATCGACGCACGCGCGCTGCGAATGGACCCGATCCAGCTCGCGGCCACCGTCCGGTCCGGATTCGAGCTCCACCCGCCGATGCTCGTCCTGCTCAACTCCGCCGCGAGCGGACGCGAGCGCGACGCGCTCCTGCGCGCAGGCTACGCGAGCTTCCTCGACTCCCCGGTCGACAAGGGCCGGCTGTTCAACATCGTCCACAGCGCCGTGGCGAAGGAAGACCTGCCGCTGCCCGAGACCGTCATCTCGATCACCGCGGGGGCGCGCGGACGGCGCACGACCGCGCGCTCAGTGCTCGTCGCGGAGGACAATCCGACCAACCGGCTGGTCGTGCAGAAGGTACTCGAAGGGGCCGGGCACGACGTGACGACCGTCGACAACGGCGAGCAGGTGCTGGACGCGCTGGAGCAGGGCCAGTTCGATTGCGTGATCGTCGACTGGCACATGCCGGTGATGGGCGGACTCGAGGCGCTGAAGCTCGTCCGGATGATGGAGCGGCAGGGCGAACGCACGCCATTCATCATGTTCACGGCGAACGCCACTCGGGAGGCCATGGACGAGTGCGCGGCGGCGGGGTTCGACGCTTTCCTGACGAAGCCGATCGAGCCGAAGCGGCTGCTCGACACGGTCGCGACCTTGTGTCCCGAGCAGCGTGCGAGCGGACGCCGTCCGATGATCGCGTCAGAGCTATCGAGTGCGCCGGAGGCGGTAGGCGATTCTGCCGGCGTGGTGGACCTCGAGAAGCTGAAGGAGCTCGAGGGGATCGGACGAAGCGGATTCGTGGCGGATCTGGTGGCGGGTTTCCTGGCAGACGGAGAGAAGCTGATCGCGGCGATGTCCGAGAGCGTCCGGGAGGCCGACTACAAGGGGTTCCGGGAGCAGGTCCACGCCCTCAAGGGGAGCGCGGGAAGCCTCGGCGCCGATGCGCTCTACAAGAAATGTCGGGAAGTCTCGCAGGTGCTTCCCCGCGAGCTTCCCGTGAAGGCTGAGAAGGTACTGTCGGAAATCGAGCGGAGCTTCGTGGCGACGCGCGGCGCGCTCGACGACTACGTCGCCAAGCACCTGCGCGCCGCCGGCTGACCGCGTCAGGCTGCCGCGCGGTGCGCCGCGCCGTGCTCCCGCGCCATCCGCTTGCCCTGCGCTCGGACGAGGCGCTCCATCAGCTTAAGCTGGGTCTCCGTCAGCTCCATCGCGGCGTCGCACCAGATGTTTACGACGGAGAGGAGGTCCTCGTAGCGGACCGGTTCGTGCGTGTCGCGAATGCGCTGCAGGGCGCGATGCGTGTTGGCCTTGCGCGAATGCTGGCGCACGAACTCCTGGAGGGCCAACTCGCCCTGGCCGTCGTCGGCGAGCACGTCGACGAGACCCTTGGCGTAGAGCTCCTCGCCGGTCCAGGTCGCGCCAGAGAGGATCATGTCCTCCGCGACCTTGCGTCCGAGCCGGCGGCCGATCAGATTGTAGGCGCCCATCCCGGGGAAAAGGCCGAAGAGCACTTCCGGCAGTCCGAACTTCGCGTTTCGCTCCGCGATCACGACTTCGCTCGACAGCGCGGACTCCATGCCCCCGCCGAGCGCCTCGCCCTGCACCAGGGAGATCGTGGTGACGGGGAGATTGTAGTGGGCCACGTTGTGGAAGCACACGTCCACGCACTCGCGCCCGTAGCGCTCGAGGGCCGCGTGGTCGCCGGCGCGGATGAGCCGCATGAAGAGAGCGAGGTCGCCGCCGAGGTTGAACACGCCAGGCACGCTCGAGCCGAGGACGACGTAGCGGAACGTTCGTTCGGCGCCGCCCATGCTTACGCGGCCGCCGGAAGCCTCGATCGCGCGCTGGATGTCGCGCGCTTCAGCGAGTAGCGTCGGGTTGAAATTGGGCACCGGGTTCCCACGCATCCGGGCCCACAGGATCTGATTGTCGCCGTCAAACTCGATGTCGAACTGGGTGAACCGCTTCTCGCCAAGCCAGCCGATTGGCTGTTCCTCCGCAGCCGAAAAGACGCGATGAATCTCCCTCGGAAGGGTCATGTCCATGATTAGGCTCCTCAGCAGTTCGTGTTGTAGTTCGCCCGCGCGTGGGCGAGTGCCTCGCAGCGCTGCCCGCGGGTTTGTTCTGTCGTTGGTGCTGGGCAAGACCGACTGTCGGATATTTAACACGCGTCCGGAAAAATGTGCAATTCGTCAAGTGCCTGTATGTCGAAGTTCCAGGAGGTCTGCAAGTGCCGTCGCCAATCGCCGACGGCTCCACATGGGACCGGCAACGCCGCGCCGCGGAGCCGATGATCCGCGGTAAATCCTTTCGGATCAGATGCCTATGCTGCTGACATAGCGGCAGCTGTTGACCTGCGTCAAATTCCGGGGCGCCGCTGCCCCTAGCATCGGACGTGCGCCGGGGTTCTAATCCGGGCGCCGACCCCGCCGGGAGACCCGACCCTGCCTACCGCCGCCACTCATGGTGTGCTCGCGGCGCCGAGCGCTGTCGCGGCGACATGCTTTCACTGCGGCCTGCCGCTCGGGCCGGGTGAGCTGCGACCCCTGCATATCGCGGGCGAGCCGCGATTCTTCTGCTGCGCGGGATGCGAGGCGGTGTCGACAGCGATCGCCGGCGCAGGGCTCGAGGCCTACTATCGGCTGCGCGACGCTACCGCGGGTCGTCCGGCTGCCGATGCGCACGATCGCGAGGGCTATGCCGCGTACGACGATCCGGCCTTCCAGGCCAACTTCGTCGTCTCCGGCGCCGACGGTACTCGCGAAGCCGCGCTGCTCCTCGATGGCGTGCGGTGTTCCGCGTGCGTCTGGCTCAACGAGCAGGTGATCCAGCGGCTGCCCGGAGTCGCCGCGGTGTCGATCAACTACGCGACCCGGCGCGCCCAGGTGCGCTGGGATCCGGAGCGCCTCGCGCTGAGCGAAATCCTCGCGGCAGTGGGGCGAATCGGGTACCGGGCGTTCCCGTACGACCGGGCGCGCGCGGACGCGGTCTACCAGTCGGAGCGGCGCACGGCGCTGTGGCGCCTGTTCGTCGCCGGCTTCGGGATGATGCAGGTGATGATGTACGCCGCACCGACGTACATCGCGGGCGACGAAGGGGGCATGCCGCCGGACGTCGAGGCGCTCATGCGCTGGGCGAGCCTCGCCCTCACCGTCCCGGTCGTGGGCTACTCGGCGCGACCGTTCCTTCTCGGTGCCTGGCGGGACTTCAAGGCGCGGCGCGCCGGGATGGACGTACCGGTCGCCCTGGGGATACTCGTGGCGTTTGTCGCGAGCGTGTGGGCGACGCTGCGCGGCAGCGGCGAGGTGTACTTCGACTCGGTGACGATGTTCGTTTTTCTGCTGCTCGCCGGACGCTACCTCGAGTTCGAAGCGCGCCACCGCGCGGGCGCGGCGCTCGCCCATCTTGGGCGGCTGGTGCCGGCGCAGGCGGAGCGCTTGCGCGAGTTTCCCGGCCCGGTCGAGACCGAGCGCGTCGCCGTCGCCGCGCTCCGTCCCGGCGACTTCGTTCTCGTCCGGCCCGGGGAGCGCGTGCCGGCCGACGGCACGGTCGCGCAAGGGGAGGGCGCGTTGAACGAGTCGCTCCTCACCGGCGAGAGCCGGGCCGTCGCGAAGCGGCCGGGGAGCCGGGTGATCGGCGGTTCGATCAGCATCTCGGCCCCCTTTGTCGTACGCGTGGAGCGCGTCGGCGAGGACACCGTCTTGGCCGCGATCGGCCGTCTGGTCGAGCGGGCGATGACCGAGCGCCACCGCCTGGTGGAGCTCGCGGACCGCTACGCGCACTGGTTCGTCCTGGGCGTGCTGCTCATCGCCGCGGTGGTCGCAGCCGCGTGGGCGCTGATGGCGCCCGACCGGGCGCTGTGGATTGCCGTGGCCGTGCTCGTCGTCACCTGCCCGTGCGCGCTCTCGCTCGCGACGCCCGTGGCGCTAACCGTGGCCACGGGCGAGCTCGCACGCCGCGGTCTCGTCGTGACCCGCGGCCACGCGGTGGAGGCCCTCGCGCGCGCGACCGACGTCGTTTTCGACAAGACCGGTACGCTCACTTACGGCGAGTTGCGCGTCGCGGCGGTGCGGGCGCTCGGTGCAATTCCGCTGGAGCGGTGCGAAGCCCTCGCGCAGGCGATCGAGAGCTCGTCCGAGCATCCTATCGGGCGCGCCCTGCTTCGCCACGCCGGCGCGGGGCAGGTTGCGGTGGAGGGGGCCGTCACGAGTGACCCCGGCCGCGGCATCGCAGGCACTGTCGAGGGGGTGAGGTATCGGCTCGGAGGCCGGGCGTACTGCGCCGAGGTCGCCGGCCCGCCGAACGACGCGCATGACGCGGTCGACACCTCCGCGACGGTCGTCTACCTCGCTGCCGAGGGGGCGTGGCTCGCGCGTTTCGAGTTGGCCGATACGTTGAAGCCGGGCGCCACGGCGCTGGTGCGACGGCTTGAGGCGATGGGCAAGCGCGTTCACCTGCTGAGCGGTGACGGGGCAGGTGCAGTGCATGCCGCCGCGGCCGCGCTCGGGATCCACGCAGTCCGCGCGGAGGCCGAACCGGCGGCGAAGCAGGCCTACGTCAATGCGCTCCAGAAGTCGGGCGCGATCGTCGCAATGGTCGGCGACGGGGTGAACGATGCACCGGTCCTTGCGCAGGCGAACGTCTCGGTAGCGCTCGGGACGGGGGCGGAGCTAACGCAGACAGGCGCAGATGCCGTGCTGCTTTCGGGCGACCCAAGTGCGCTCGTTGAAGCGTTCGACCTAGCGCGGCGCGCGATGAACGTGATCCGGCAGAACCTCGCCTGGGCCGCGGTCTACAACCTCGTCGCTGTGCCGGCCGCAGCGGCGGGCCTGGTTACGCCCTGGATGGCGGGAATCGGCATGTCCGGCAGCTCGCTCGCCGTAGTGCTCAACGCACTGCGGCTGCGGCGCGGCAGCGGCACGGCGGTTCCGGGCTGAAAGCGCGCGCGATGGACGTCCTGTATCTGCTGATACCGCTTTCGGTAGTGCTGGTGTTCGTCATCGGCGTCGTGTTCTGGTTCGCGCTGCGATCGGGGCAGTTCGACGATCTCGAAGCGCCGGGCTTCAAGATTCTGCTCGACGACGACAATCCGCGTGAGAAGAGTGATGTATAGAGAAGACTTATTCATACGCCGCATCGTGCGTGCTTCTCGTCGAACGCGGGCTCGCTGCAGTGCAACGGCGGTTTTGACCTGTGTCAAACGCGGGCTGGCGCGCGCTCCTAGCATTCGGTGACGGTCGCGGCCCCGAGAACGCGGGCGCGCGAGCGCAACGAGCGAAAGCAAGTCGGTCGACAAGGGGAAGGCATCCATGGCAGCTGGTACTTACAACTACACCGTCGTGCGGCAGTTCGCCATCATGACCGTCGTGTGGGGGATCGTGGGCATGCTGGTCGGCGTGATCATTGCCGCGCAGCTCATCTGGCCAGATCTCACACACGGCATCTCGTGGCTGTCGTTCGGCCGCCTTCGGCCGCTGCACACGAACGCAGTGATCTTTGCGTTCGGAGGCTCGGCACTGTTCGCGACCTCGTATTACGTGGTGCAGCGCACCTGCCACGTGCGTCTCTTCTCCGAAGCTTTGGCGGCCTTCACCTTCTGGGGCTGGCAGGTCGTCATCGTGCTCGCCGCGATCACGCTCCCGCTCGGGATCACGAGCTCGAAGGAGTACGCCGAGCTCGAGTGGCCGATCGACGTGCTGATCACGCTGGTGTGGGTCGCGTACGCGGTGGTGTTCTTCGGCACGATTGGGAAGCGGCGTACTCCGCACATCTACGTCGCCAACTGGTTCTTCGGCGCGTTTATCCTCACCGTCGCGCTGCTGCACGTGGTCAACAGCGCAGCGTTGCCCGCGACCATGTGGAAATCGTACTCGGCGTACGCGGGCGTGCAGGACGCGATGGTGCAGTGGTGGTATGGGCACAACGCGGTGGGCTTCTTCCTCACCGCCGGCTTCCTGGGAATGATGTACTACTTCGTACCTAAGCAGGCCGGCCGGCCGATCTACTCGTACCGGCTGTCCGTCGTGCACTTCTGGGCCCTCATCTTCACCTACATGTGGGCCGGCCCCCACCACCTGCACTATACGGCGCTGCCGGACTGGACCCAGTCGATCGGAATGCTGTTCTCGCTGATCCTGCTCGCGCCGTCGTGGGGCGGAATGATCAACGGCATCATGACGCTGTCGGGCGCGTGGCACAAGCTGCGTGACGATCCGATCCTCAAGTTCTTGATCGTCTCGCTGTCGTTCTACGGCATGTCGACCTTCGAGGGGCCGATGATGTCGATCAAGACGGTGAACGCCCTCTCGCATTACACCGACTGGACGATCGGCCACGTCCACTCGGGCGCGCTCGGCTGGGTCGGCATGATCACCATCGGCTGCATCTACTACCTGATCCCGCGGCTCTTCGGCCGGACACAGATGTACAGCGTGCCTCTCGTGACGCTGCATTTCTGGGTCGCGACCATCGGGATCGTGCTTTATATCGCCGCAATGTGGATTGCCGGCGTTACGCAAGGCCTGATGTGGCGAGCGGTCAACCCCGACGGCACGCTCACGTACACGTTCGTCGAGTCGACCAAGGCTAGCATGCCGTTTTACGGCATCCGGCTGCTCGGCGGGGCCTTGTATCTCGCGGGCATGTTCGTGATGGCCTACAACGTCTGGAAGACGGTCGCCGGACACAAGGCGGTCGATGCGCCGATCCCGGCGCCCGCGCACGCCTGAAGGGGGAACGACCATGGCTTTCACTCACGAGCGAATCGAGAAGAGCAACACGCTGCTGATCGTCCTGGTGCTGCTGGTGGTGGCGGTGGGCGGCCTGGTCGAGATCGTGCCGCTGTACTTCCAGCGCTCGACCACCGAGCCGGTAGCGGGCCTCAAACCGTACTCGCCGCTGCGCCTGGTCGGCCGTGACGTCTACGTCCGCGAGGGCTGTTACAACTGCCACTCGCAGATGGTCCGCCCGTTCCGTGCAGAGACGGAGCGCTATGGCCACTACTCGGTGGCCGGGGAGTTCGTGTACGACCGTCCGTTCCAGTGGGGCAGCAAGCGCACCGGGCCGGACCTCGCGCGCGTGGGCGGCCGCTACAGCGACGACTGGCACCGCATCCACTTCCAGAACCCGCGCGACGTCGTGCCCGAATCGATCATGCCGGCGTACCCGTGGCTCGCCGCCACGCCAGCCGGAGCCGCCGACATCGAAGCGAAGATGCGGGCGCTGCGTCGCCTGGGCGTGCCCTATTCGGACGCCGAGATCGAGGGCGCGAAGAAGGAGCTCGAAGGCAAGACCGAGCTCGACGCGATGATCGCGTACCTGCAGGGGCTGGGGACGGTGCTGAAGGACAAGAGGTAGCCAAATGGACCTCAACGACCTCCGTTCGGTGATCACGGTCGCGAGCTTCGCGACGTTCCTGGGCGTCGTCTGGTGGGCATACAGCGCCCGCCGCAAGCCGGCGTTCGATCGCGCCGCGCAGTCGATCCTCCAGGAAAGCGACGAGCAGCAAGGCAAAGTCAGGGGAGATGGGGAATGAGCGACTTCACGAGCGGGTTCTGGAGTCTGTATATCGCGGTGCTGACGGTGGTGTCGGTCGTCGGCTGCGCAGTCCTGCTCTGGATGCAGACGACGAAGCGCGCCCCCGGCGGCAAGATCGACACGACCGGCCACGTGTGGGACGAGGACCTGCAGGAGTGGAACAACCCGCTGCCGAACTGGTGGCGGTGGCTCTTCTACATCACGGTGGTGTTCTCGCTCGTCTACCTCGCGTTCTATCCCGGGCTCGGCGACTTCAAGGGCAGCCTCGGCTGGTCGCAGGTCGGGCAGTACGAGGGCGAGGTGAAGAAGGCCGATGCGACCTACGGTCCGATCTACGCGAAGTACGCGTCGATGGACATCGACAAGGTGGCCGGCGACAAGGAGGCGATGAACATCGGCCAGAACCTCTACCTCAACTACTGCGCGCAGTGCCACGCCTCCGACGCGCGCGGCGCGCGGGGTTTTCCCAACCTGGCCGACGGCGACTGGCTGTGGGGCGGCGACCCGAAGGCGATCGAGGAGTCGATCCTCAATGGTCGCACTGCGGTGATGCCGCCGCAGGGGGCGACGCTCGGCCCCGAGGGCGTGAAGGACGTCGCGCACTACGTCATGTCGCTGTCCGGCATGGCGAGCGACTCGATCCGCGTGGCCCGCGGCAAGGAGAAGTTTGGACAGATCTGCGCGGCATGCCATGGTCCGGACGGGAAGGGCAACCCTGCGCTCGGCGCGCCCAACCTCACCGACAAGGTGTGGCTCTACGGGGGAGCCGAGGCCGACATCATCGCCACGATCCAGAACGGCCGGAGCGGTCAGATGCCGGCATGGAAGGGCTTTCTCGGGGAGGCGAAGGCGCACGTCCTGGCGGCGTACGTCTGGGGGCTCAGCAACAAGCCGGCGAAGTGACCGAGTAGGAGCGCATGAACGATCCGCTAGAGGGTCACACGATCGCGCAGGATCTCGAAGGCAGGGCCGAGGCGCGCAGCAGGACGATCGGGCCGGCGCGGGAGGCCGAGCAGGCCCTCTACGCGGCGCGCAAGAAGATCTACCCGCGTACAGTCCACGGCCGGTTCGACCGCTGGCGGTGGGCGATGGTGTGGTTCACGCAGGTGATCTTCTATGGCCTGCCGTGGCTCGAGTGGAACGAGCGCCAGGCGGTGCTCTTCGACCTCGCCGCCCGCAAGTTCTACATCTTCGGGTTCGTCTTCTGGCCGCAGGACTTCATCTACCTGACGGCGCTCCTGATCATCTCCGCGCTGGCGCTGTTCCTCTTCACCGCGCTCGGCGGACGCCTGTGGTGCGGCTACGCGTGCCCGCAGACCGTCTACACCGAGATCTTCATGTGGATCGAGCGCAAGATCGAGGGCGGCCGCGCGCAGCGAATGCTGCTCGACGAGGCGCCGATGGGCCCGCGCAAGATCGCGATCAAGGCCGCGAAGCACGGTGCCTGGATCGCGGTGGCGCTGTGGACCGGCTTCACCTTCGTCGGCTACTTCACGCCCATCAAGGAGTTGTGGGGCGCGGTCATGAGCCTCTCGACCGGTCCCTGGGAAACCTTCTGGATCCTGTTCTACGGCTTCGCGACCTACGGCAACGCCGGCTGGATGCGCGAGCAGGTCTGCAAGTACATGTGCCCGTACGCGCGCTTCCAGAGCGCGATGTTCGACCGCGACACGATGATCGTCACCTACGACGTGGCACGCGGGGAGCCGCGCGGACCGCGCTCGCGGAAGGTCGAGCGCGGCGCCGTCGCTCTCGGTGACTGCGTGAACTGCGGACTGTGCGTGCAGGTCTGCCCGACCGGCATCGACATCCGCAAGGGGCTGCAGTACGAGTGCATCGGGTGCGCCGCCTGCATCGACGCGTGCGACCAGGTGATGGGCAAGTTCGGCTACCCGCCCGGCCTGATCCGCTACTCCACGGAGAATGCACTCGAGCGCGGGTGGGACTTCCGCAAGATGGTGCGCCGCGTCTTCCGGACCCGCACGCTGATCTACGGTGCCATCCTGCTCGGCGTGACCGGAGTGCTGGCCGGTGCGTTGTATCTGCGCGTGCCGCTCAAGGTGGACATCGTCCGCGACCGCGCCAGCCTCGCGCGCGAGGTCGAGGGCGGCCGGATCGAGAACGTGTATCGCATCCAGCTGATGAACACCCAGGAGACGCCGCACCGGTACCGCATCGCGGCAAGCGGGCTGCCCGGGATCGGCGTCGCGAGCGAGACCGAGGTCGAGGTGCCGGCCGCGACGACCCGGCAGGTGCCGCTGCGCGTGCAGATCGATCCCGGCGCGATGAGCAAGGGCTCGCATCGAATCGAGATCGACGTTCAAGCGGTCGACGACGCGCGGATCTACGCGCGCGAGCAGACCGTTTTCCTGGTTCGCTAAGATGAAACCGATGACTTCGGGCAGCACGAGGGGGCGCCGCAGAGCGGCTTTGCCCGCTCGTATCGTGGAGAACTAACATGCAAGCCGTGGCGCCTCCCGTCCGTTCCTGGTACCGCGAGCCTTGGCCGTGGCTGCTCATGCTTGCCCCCGCGGCCGCAGTCGTCATGGGGATCGTCATGCTGGTGCTCGGACTGCGCAGCGACGACGGCCTCGTCGTCGACGATTACTACAAGCGCGGGCTGGCCATCAATCAGGTGCTCGACCGGGAGGCGCGCGCGGCCGCCCTCGGGCTGAGCGCGGCGCTGTCCTTCAGCCCAGAGCGCGACCGGGTGCGCGTGGTGCTCTCTGGCAAGGCGGAGCGCGTGACGCATGCGACGCTGCGCCTCGTGCATCCGACCCGGGCCGGGCAGGATCAGGCCGTGGTGCTCGCGCTCGGAGCCGGCGGCGCGCTCGAAGGCGGGTTTGCACCCGTGCCGCCGGGAACCTGGCGTCTCGTCCTCGAAGACCCGGGCGGTGCGTGGCGGCTGACCGGCTACTGGCGCACCGCGGAGCCGCAGGCGATCCTGCGCGCCGGGCGCCTCGAATAGCGGTGCTGCAGAGGAGGAGGAGGAGTGAGGCATGTCCACAGGTAAGCGGCTCATCTACATACTCTGGCCGGCGTTCATCGTGGCGGGGATCGCGGAGGCGGTCTTCTTCACCCTCTTCGACCCCACGGACCTGCGGTTATTCGACCGGGAGCTCGCGCTCAGCCGGACCGCGATCTATTCGATCGGCTTCTTCGCGTTCTGGGCGTTTGCGGCCGGATCGAGCGCGCTGACGTGCTTCTTCCAGCGCTCGAGCTCGGAGCTCAACCGCCCCGCCAGGAAGCCATTTGATGGCGCGCAAGACACGCCTGCCGAGCGGGCGTAGATTGAACCGAGGACCTTAAGGAGAAGACCATGTTCAAGCAGATCCTGATTCCCACCGACGGATCGGCGCTCGCGCGCAAGGCGGTGAAGGCGGGGGTCGCGCTCGCCAAGGACCTGGGCGCGAAGGTGACCGCGTATTACGCGCTCGAGGCCTTCCAGCCCTACGTGTACGGCGACGGGTATGTCATCGACACCTCGACGATCAAGGCCTTCGAGGAACGCGCCCGCGAGGTCGGCCAGAAGTTCCTGGCGGAGGTCGAGAAGGTGGCCAAGGCCGCCGGGGTGGACTGCGAGACGGTGATGACCAAGCCGGCAACCGCCTATCAGGGCATCATCGACGCGGCCAAGCGCAAGAAGTGCGACGTGATCTTCATGGCTTCGCACGGCCGCGGCGAGCTCGCCTCGCTCATTCTGGGGAGCGTGACCCAGAAGGTGCTGGCGCACTCCAAGATTCCGGTGCTCGTCTACCGCTGAGCGCCGCGACGGGAGGCTACTTCTCGCGGTGGTCGAGGAGGTGCTGGAGGCCGTCCGTGTCCAGGATGCGGATGTGCTTCTGCTGCACTGAGATCAGACCCTGCTCCTGGAACTTCGAGAAGATCCGGCTGACCGTCTCGAGCTTGAGCCCCAGGTAGCTCCCGATCTCCTCGCGCGTCATCCGGAGGTGGAACTCGGAGGGAGAGTAGCCGCGGGCGACGAAGCGCTGCGACAGATTGAGCAGGAAGGCCGCCAGGCGTTCCTCTGCGCGCATCGTGCCGAGCAGCATCATCACGCCCTGGTCGCGCACGATCTCGCGGCTCATCACCTTGTGGAACTGGTGCTGGAGGTTGCGCACCTCGCGCGACACCTCCTCGAGGCGCGAGAAGGGAATGACGCACACCTCGCCGTCCTCGAGCGCGTGCGCGTTGCAGGTGTGCGACTCGGTGCCGATGCCGTCGAGCCCCAGGATCTCGCCGGGCATGTGGAAGCCGGTCACCTGGTCCCTGCCGTCCTCGAGGATCACGTTGGTCTTGAAGAAGCCACTGCGGATCGCGTACAGGGAAGTGAACCCGTCGCCGGCGCGATAGATGTTCTCGCCGCGCTTGACCCGGCGCCGCGTATAGACCAGCTGATCCAGCTGCTCGATCTCCTCGCGCGACAGCCCCATCGGCAGGCACAACTCGCGCAGGCTGCAGCTGGAGCAGACCGTCTTCAGCTGGTGGATGTTGATGACTTTGGCGGTTGCCGGCTGGGGGTTCATCGCAGGTTCTTGGTCCGCTTGATCCACGTCAAGACCCCTCGGGGGGCGTGCATCCAGACTTTACGTAGTCTGGAGTTTACCAGTGAATCAGGCTGATCTCGTAATCGACCCCGACCTGCTGCGTCGGTTCGACCGCCCTGGCCCACGCTACACCTCGTACCCGACGGCGGACCGGTTCGTCGAGGCTTTCGATGCGGCGGCGTACCGCCGCGCCCTCGAGCGGCGCCGCGACGCGGCGACCGCGCGGCCGCTCTCCCTGTACGTTCATCTACCGTTCTGCGCCTCGATCTGCTACTACTGCGGCTGCAACAAGGTTATCACCAAGGATCACGGCCGGTCGGCGAAGTACCTGCGCTATCTCGAGCGCGAGCTCGAGCTCGTCACCGGGGTGATCGGTGCCGGCCAGCGCATCGAGCAGCTCCACTGGGGCGGCGGCACGCCTACGTTCCTCAGCCCGCTCGAGCTGCGCGACCTGATGGGCATCATCCGCGGCCATTTCGCGCTCGCCGAGGACGGCGAGTACTCGATCGAGGTCGATCCGCGCAGCGCCGACCCGCTCACGATCGCGCTGCTGGGCGAGCTCGGCTTCAACCGCCTGTCGATCGGCGTGCAGGACTTCGACCCCGACGTGCAGCGCGCGATCAACCGCATCCAGGGCTACGAGCTCACGGCCGACGTGATCGAGGCGGCGCGGGCGAGCGGGTTCAAATCGGTCAACGTCGACCTGATCTACGGCCTGCCGCGCCAGACGGTAGAGAAGTTCGGCGAGACCCTGTTCAAGGTGCTTCACCTGAACCCGGACCGCATCGCGCTGTACAACTACGCCCACCTGCCGACGGTGTTCAAGCCGCAGCGGCGCATCAACGAGGCCGAACTTCCCTCCGCCGCCGGCCGGCTCGACCTGATGACGCTCGCGATCCGCACGTTCACGCGTTCCGGCTATCAGTACATCGGGATGGACCACTTCGCCAAGCCGGACGACGAGCTCGCCCAGGCGCAGCGTATCGGACATCTGCACCGCAACTTCCAGGGATACTCGACGCGGGCCGAGTGCGACCTCGTTGCGATCGGCATCTCGGCAATCGGCGCGATCGGCACGGCCTACAGCCAGAACGTCAAGACGCTCGACGAGTACTACGACCGGCTCGACCAGCGCGAGTTTCCGGTGCTGCGCGGCATCGAACTCTCCGCCGACGACCTCGTGCGGCGCGCGGTGATCATGGCGCTGATGTGCCAGTTCGAGGTGTCGATGGACTCGATCGGGATCGCCTACCTGATCGACTTCAAGCGCTACTTCGACGAGGAGCTCGCGGAGTTGCGCGAGCTGCAGGCGATGGGTCTGGTCGAGATCGACAAGGAGTGGATCACCGTCACGTCGCGCGGGCGCCTGCTCGTGCGCGCGATCGCGATGGTGTTCGACCGGTACCTGCGCGAGGCGCAGACCCGCGCCCGCTATTCCAAGGTAATCTGACCGGCTCGGGCGCGCGCCCGCGGCCCACCAGGAGCGACCGGAATTGACTGAGCTCGCGACGAGCGCGTTCATCGTCGGACTGCTCGGCGGCGTTCATTGCGTCGCCATGTGCGGCGGCATCGTGGGCGCGCTGAACCTGCACGGCCGGCACGGCGATTCGGTGCGACTGGGATCGGGCGGTGCCGCAGTTGCGGGGGCCGTCGGACTCGCCATGCAGGCGCCGATCCACCTCGCGTACAGCGCGGGACGCGTCGCGAGCTACGCCGTGGCGGGGGCGATCGCAGGCGGGGTGGGCGGCACCGCAGCAATGCTCGAGACGGTGCTTCCTGCGCAGGTGGCGCTCGCGGTCGTCGCGAACGGACTGGTGGTGCTGCTCGGCCTGTACCTCGCGGGGCTTGGGCGAGCGGTCGCCGGGCTCGAGCGCTGGGGGACGGCCCTCTGGCGCAGGGTCTCCCAGCTCGGCGGCCGGTTTCTGCCGGCCGACACCGTACCTCGTGCGCTCGGCATGGGCGCCGTCTGGGGTTGGCTCCCGTGCGGGCTGGTCTACAGCGTTCTCGCGCTTGCCCTCCTGAGCGGCAGCGCCACCCGCGGTGCGCTCGTCATGTTGGCGTTCGGTCTGGGAACGGTGCCGAATGTCCTTGCAGCCGGGCTCGCAGTCGGCGCGCTGCGGTCGTCGCTGCGACGCCGCGGGGTGCGTCTCGCGGCCGGGCTGGCGGTCGTGGCGCTCGGCATCTTCGGCGCGCTGCGCACGCCCGGGCTGATCGAGCACGTGAGGCAGGGCATCGCCTGCCTCGCTTGATCGGCTGTCCCGCCGGCCCCACGTTAACATGTGCAAGTGAAGCGAAGGAGAGAGAGGCTGTGAGGATTCTGCGCGCCGTGGATGGCCCGCGGGGTGCCGTCCGAGCCACCCGCGAGTCGGCGCAATGAACGCACCAGCCGCGGCCAAGCTCATCGAGCTCGAGCTCGAGGGGATGACTTGCGCCGCATGCGCGACCCGCATCGAGCGCACGCTGAACCGCCTGGACGGCGTCGAGGCGAGCGTGAACTTCGCGACCGAGACCGCCCAGGTCGCGGTCCAGCCGGGCGCGGCCACTGCCCAGTCGCTCATCGAGGCGGTGCAGCGCGCCGGGTACGACGCACGGCTGCACGAAGCGGGGACGATCGTCGACCACGAGGCCGATCGCCGCGGCGCGTTCCGGCAGTTCCTGCTCGCCGCCGTGTTCACCGCCCCCTTCGTCGCCGACATGACGTGGATGTTCGTCGGGGGCACCCACCACCTGCTGCCGCCTTGGCTGCAACTCGTGCTTGCCACGCCGGTGCAGTTCGTCAGCGGTGCGCGCTTCTATCGCGGTGCCTGGCACGCGCTGCGGGGCGGCGCGGCCAACATGGACGTACTCGTCGCGCTCGGCACCACGATGGCATACGCGTTCAGCGCGGCGGTGACGCTCTGGGAGCTCGACCAGCACGTCTACTTCGAGGCCGGCGCGGTCGTGATCGCGCTGGTCATTCTCGGCAAGTGGCTCGAGGCGCGCGCGAAAGCGCGCACGTCCGAGGCGCTGCGCTCGCTCGCTCGGCTCCAGCCGCGCATGGCCTGGCTCGAGACGTCGAAGGGCCTGAAAGAGGTTCCGGTCGACACCATTCGCCTGGGAGACGTCTTCGTCGTGCGGCCGGGAGACAGCGTGCCCGTGGACGGCGAGGTGTTGGAGGGCGGCTCGAGCGTCGACGAGTCGATGCTCACTGGCGAGAGCATGCCGGTGGGGAAATCCGCGGGGGCGAAGGTGTTTGCAGCCACGGTGAACGGAGAAGGCCTGCTCAAGTGCCGCGCGACGGGCGTGGGACGCGAGACGGTGCTCGCGGGGATCATCCGCCTGGTCGCCCTCGCGCAAGGTTCCAAGGCGCCGGTCCAGGCGCTCGCCGACCGGGTGTCGGCGGTGTTCGTCCCGGCTGTCGTGGGTGTGGCGGTCGTCACCTTCGTCGTCTGGATCGCAGTCGGTTCGTTCGAGTCGGCGCTCGTCCGCGCGGTCGCGGTGCTCGTTATCGCGTGTCCCTGCGCGCTCGGCCTGGCGACGCCGACCGCGCTCATGGTCGGCATCGGACGCGGGGCGAGTGCGGGTATCCTCATCCGCAATGCGGAGGCGCTCGAACGCGCGGGCGCGATGACGACGCTGCTGCTCGACAAGACCGGGACGCTCACCGAGGGCAAGCCGGCCGTGACCCGCATCGTGCCTGCGGCGGGCGTCGCGGAGGCCGAAGTGCTGCGCGTCGCCGCCGGGCTCGAGCGCGGATCGGAGCATCCGATCGCGCGGGCCGTCCTCGCGCGGGCCGAGGAGGCTGGGATCAAGACCGCGCTGCCGGGTGAGTTTCGCGCCGTCTCGGGCAAGGGCGTCGTCGGCGTGATCGACGGCGTTCCTGCTCGGCTCGGCACGCCCGAGTTCGTCGCGGAGATCGGCATCCCGGTCGACGCAGCCGCAGTGGCGCGCTTCAGGGATGCGGGCGAGACGGCCGTGGTCGTGGCGGCGGGCGGCAAGCTGCTGGGTTTCGTCCTCGTGGCCGACCGGCTGCGCCCGAGCGCGGCGGAGGCGGCCGCGCGGCTGCGTGCCCTCGGTATCCGCCTCGCAATGATCTCGGGCGACCACGAAGCGACGGCGCGCGCCGTGTCGAGGGAGGTCGGCATTGAGTCGTTCAAGGCCGGCGTGCTGCCCGCCGAAAAGGCGGCCGAGGTGAAGGCGCGCCGGCGCGCGGGCGAGGTGGTCGGGATGGCGGGCGATGGCATCAACGATGCTCCGGCCCTCGCCGCCGCCGACGTGAGCTTCACGCTCGCGGGCGGCACTGGCGTCGCGATCGACACGGCGGACGTCACATTGATGCGGGACGATCTTCGCGCCCTAGCCGACGCTGTCGATCTCTCGCGGCGCACCGTGTCCAAGGTGCGGCAGAATCTGTTCTTCGCGTTCGTCTACAACGTGCTCGGGATTCCGCTGGCGGCGCTCGGGATGCTCAGCCCGGTGATCGCGGGCGCGGCGATGGCGCTCTCGTCGGTGTCCGTGGTCAGCAACTCGCTGCTGCTCGGGCGCTGGCGTCCCGCAACCCGGAGATGAGAATGGAAACGACGACGATCAAGGTATCGGGCATGACCTGTCAGGGGTGCGTACGGAGTGTGACCCGCGTGCTGCAGGCGGTGCCGGGCGTTGAGACGGTGGAGGTCTCGCTCGAGAAGGGCGAAGCGGCGCTCCGCTACGATCCGGCGCAAGCGGGCGCCCCTATGTTTCGCAAGGCGGTAGAGGACGCGGGCTTCAACGCGGCCTGATTCGTGGCGGACGCGCCGCCGCAGATCGTAGAGAACTGGGCGCTGCCCGACGGCAGCGCGGCGACGCTGCGCCCGATCCGGCCGAGCGACATGGAGCTCGAGCGCGCGTTCGTGCGCAACCTGTCGCCGCAATCCAAGTTCAAGCGCTTCATGGGCGAGCTGAAGGAGCTCAGCCCGGACCAGCTGCATGCGTTCACCCACCCGGATCACGCGCGCGAAGCGGCCTACGTCGTCATCCGGTCCACGCCGGGTGGCGAGGAGGAGATCGCGGTGGCGCGCTTCACGATCAATCCCGACGGCGAGTCCTGCGAGTTCGCCATCACCATCGCCGATGCGTGGCAGGGCAAGGGCGTCGCCGGCCGACTGATGCGCGCGCTGATCCGCGACGCAAGGATGCGCGGGCTGAAACGTATGGAGGGCTACGTGCTCGGCGCGAACTCGCGCATGCTCGACTTCGTGCGCAGGCTCGGTTTCAAGGCCGAGTTCGATCCGAACGACCCGGCGGTGCGGGTCGTCCGGTTCGATCTGCAGGCGAGTGGTGCGGGCTGAGACCCTGGCTTCGACGACAAGACGCAGCGCGAGATCCTCGCCGACGTCCGGGCGTTCCTGAATCACGAGCACGAGCGCGAGGTGCGCGAGATCAGCGAACTCGCGGCTCGCGGCATGCGCGTCGGCGAAACCCTTCAGTGATGCCTGCCCGCGCCGACTCCTCTTCCTCGGCGTCGCGCGGCTGCTCGGGGCGGCGGGGCCCGGGATGGCCCGCGGGCTGCCGCATCGGAGCGACGGCGGGGCGGAAACGCACGCCCGCGGCCGGCAACCTTCAAGATTCGCGTGCCGGCTTTCGCCGATGCGCGATGCTCGGTCCTTCTATCGCGGACCACCGAGCATCGTGACCCGTTCGCGAATGCGTAGTGCGCGATGACCGACTTCGCTTAGGAATGTCTTAGACGATTTCTTACTCTTACTGCGTACCAACCCACTCAGGTGGCGGTGTTCCGTCCCAAGACGGGTTGTGCGCGGTGCCGATGCCTTTCTTGTCTGTCACGTCACTAGGGCGAGGATTGAGGTTGAGATACCAAATCAGGTTCCGGCCGGCCGTTGTGGACATCGGATTTGCGATCTCCGATTGGATGTCTGCCACCGAGAGCAGACCCGAGTAGATCTGGATTCCTCGGATGATCCCGTTGAATTCTTCCCACCCCGGATACCCTCCCCACGATGCTCCGTTCAAATTCGGCGCTTGCCCCATCACAATCGCCGGCGAGGGCGGGTTCCGAGCGGC
>DATIDG010000064.1:0-113664 GCA_035456405.1 Burkholderiales bacterium
GAGCGCGCGCTCGCCCGCCGCGTCGATCTCAAGAGCGGCGGCTACCTGATCGTCGACCAGACCGAGGCGATGACGACGATCGACGTCAACACCGGCGGGTTCGTCGGCGTGCGCAATTTCGAGGACACGATCTTCAAGACCAACCTCGAGGCCGCGCAGGTGATCGCCAGGCAGCTGCGTCTGCGCAACCTCGGCGGCATCATCATCCTCGACTTCATCGACATGACGAACGGGGACCATCGCGCCGCGGTGCTCGCCGAGTTCCAGAAATTCCTCGCGCGCGACCGGACCAAGATGACGCTGAACGGTTTCACGCAGCTCGGGCTGGTGGAGATGACGCGCAAGCGCACGCGCGAGTCGCTGGAGCACGTGCTGTGCGAGCCGTGCGCGACCTGCCAGGGGCGCGGCACGGTGAAGACCGCGCGCACGGTGTGCTACGAGATCCTGCGCGAGATCCTGCGCGAGGCGCGCCAGTTCAACGCGCGCGAGTTCCGCATCCTCGCCGCGCAGAGCGTCATCGACCTCTTCCTCGAGGAGGAGTCGCAGTCGCTCGCGATGCTCGGCGACTTCATCGGCAAGCCGGTGTCGATGCAGGTCGAAACGAGCTACACGCAGGAGCAGTTCGACATCATCCTGATGTGAGCCGAGGCATCCCGTTCCACATTAGACGCTCCGAAGGAACATTCATGCCTCGCCAACCCAGACCCATTCGCAGCGACCTCGGCCACCTCCTCGAGGAGACCGAGCGCCCGATGGCGCTCGAGGTCTGGCAGCGTATCGACGACGGGGCGAGCGAGCACCTGCGCCCGAAGGGCGGGTAGCGTCGAACGTGCCCGGTTCGCGCCGGCGGCGGCGTGACTTTCCGCACTGCGATGGCCGGCCCCGCCGTAGACCCCGGAGCCGACCGACGCGCAGAATCCGATCGATGAAAAGGGAGGGCATGAGCGACAAGGAGCTCAAGCTCCTCGCGGCGGCGCGGCGCGAGGCGGCCGCCGCACGCGGCAATGCCGTCCCGTCCGCAAAGCCGGCGCCTCCCGGACCGCCTTCCGCGCGTGCCCCGACCGCGTCGCCCCTCGACGCCCGCACGGTCGTGGGCTGGATTGCCGCTCCCGCGGGTGCGACCCCGCTCGATCAGCCGACGGTCGCCGGGTGGGACCACCCGGCGGCGCTCGGCGCCGGGGACAGGAAGGACGCGGACGGCAAGTGGTCGCGAATCGCCGCGCTCATGGAAGCCGAGCGCGCCGCAGCGATGGAGAAGCGGCGGCGCGCCAGACGCGGCACCGCCATCTTCCTTGGCGTGCTGCTCCTGCTGGTGGCGCTCGTGGCCGCGCGGGTTCTGCTCTCCCGCTGAGCGCCCGGACGAGCTTCGCTAGCGAGGCTGGGTGCGGGCAAAGATGTCGCCCAGGCCGGAGTCCAGCTTTTCCGCCGGCATCGCGTACAGCCATACCTCCGTGATTCGCGACACGTCCGGCATCTCGCCCAGCCCGTTGTCCTCGCTGTCCGCCGGCGTGGCGTAGAGCCAAGGCTCGTTCCATTCGCTGTAGTGCGGCAGTTCGCCGAGCCCGTTGTCGACCTTGGCGGCGGGTTCGGGAATCTCGTCGGCGGCGAAGCCGGCGGGTGCGACGATCAGGGTGACGGCGGCAGCAACTGCAACGGCGACGCGCTTCGCGAGAATCATGGCGAACCCTCCCTCGTGACGAGGGGCCACTCTGCGGCCACGCGGCCAATCATGACGAGGGCATAGTGCCGTATGGCTCAGCGGGATCCGGGGCGATTGCCCACTAATGCCGGGTCGGCCGTCGGAAAGCCGCACGAGAAGCAGGACTACGTGCACCCCCGCATGAAGGGACAGGTCGAGGGAAGCGCTAGCGCGCTCCCGCACGCCGGCGCCAGGCGTTGCGCGCGTTGAGCACCTCGCCGAAGCGAGTGTGCTCCAACGCGTGTTACTTCGGCACTCTGCCCATGAGGTAGAACTCATCGTTCGGACGCAGCGCGACGAAGTTCGCGAAGCGATTCGACAGCGAGAAGAAGGCAGTGACGCCGGCGACGTCCCAGATGTCCTCGGTGGTGAAATCGTGCGCGCGCAGCGCATCGAAGTCGCGCTCGTCGATGGCACGCGAGTCCTCCGCCACCTTCAGCGCGAAGTCGAGCATCGCCCGCTGGCGGGGCGTGATGTCCGCCTCGCGGTAGTTGATCGCGACCTGGTCGGCGATCAGCGGGTTCTTCGCCCTGATCCGCAGGATCGCGCCGTGTGCGACCACGCAGTACTGGCAGCCGTTCGCGCCGGCGACCGCCACAACGATCATCTCGCGCTCGGCTTTCGTGAGCCCGCTCTCCTTTTCCATCAGGGCGTCGTGGTAGGCGAAGAACGCCCGGAACTCGTCGGGGCGGTGCGCCAGCGCGAGGAAGACGTTGGGGACGAAGCCGGACTTCTCCTGCACCTTGAGGATGCGGGCACGGACGTCCTCGGGCAGGTCTGCGACGTTCGGAACCGGGAAACGGCTGAGCGCCGGAATGCGGGTCTGACTGGCGGTGTTCATAGGGGGTCGGCGGCAGCGCGGCAAAATGGCACAATGCCCCGACAACCTAGTCTACCCAAACCGATCACCAACAAACCAGGAGACAGATCAAAATGGGTGAGCGCCCGAAGCTCGAAGACTCTCACCTCGAAAGCCTGCTCCCGAAGGTCCCGTTCGACCGTCGGAGCTTCCTCGTCTCGTCCGCGGCGAGCGGATTCGCGTTGTCGGCCGGGCCGCTCATGGCCCAGACGATGATCAAGACGTCGATGGACGGCATCGAGGGCGGCGACATCAAGATCCCGGCCACCGGCGGCGACATGCCCGGCTATTACGCCGCGCCGGCAAAGCCCGGCAGGTACCCCGTGATCCTCGTGGTCGGCGAGGTCTGGGGTGCGCACGAGCACATCAGGGACGTCGTCCGACGCCTCGCCAAGGCGGGCTATTTCGCGGTCGCCAACGAGCCGTACTGGAAGCTCGGTGATGTGGCGAAGATGACCGACATCAAGGAGGTACTCGCGACGGCCTTCAAGCTCACGGACGACCAGGCCTTCAGCGACCTCGATTCGACGGTGCGCTGGGCCGAGCAGCCGAAGGCCAACGTCAAGCGGCTCGGCATCACCGGCTTCTGCATCGGCGGCCGCATGGTCTGGATGTACGCCTCCCACAACAAGAACATCGACGCCGGCGTCGCCTGGTACGGCAACCTGACAGCGCGCGGCGTGCAAACGGCAACGCCGATCGACGTGACCGACAAGCTGAACGCTCCGGTGCTCGGCCTTTACGGCGGCAAGGATCAGGGGATTCCCCTCGAGCAGGTAGAGCGCCTCCGCGCCGGGCTGCTCGCCTTCGGGAAAGACAAGGAATCGGTCATCCACGTGTACCCCGAGGCCGGCCACGCGTTCAACGCCGACTACCGCCCAAGCTATCGCAAGGCCGAAGCCGACGACGGCTGGAAGCGCATGCTCGCATGGTTCAAGAAGCGCGGCGTGTAGTGACCGCCGCAACGAGGCCCGAAGCGCTGTCCGCGGCGCGACGATGATCCCCGGTCTCACACAGCGTCGCGTCGTCGCCTCGGGCGTCTCCTTCAACGTGTGCGAGGGTGGCGAGGGTCCGCCTGTCCTCCTCCTGCACGGCTACCCCCAGACGCACCTGATCTGGCGGCACCTCGCGCCCGCGCTCGCGCGCGAGTTCGCGGTGATCGTGCCCGACCTGAAGGGGTACGGCGACACCGACGCGCCCGCCCCCGATCCCTCGTCGTCGCGCTATTCCAAGCGGGCGATGGCGGCGGACCTCGTCGCACTCATGCGCGCGCTCAATCACGAGCGCTTCCTGGTCGCCGGCCACGACCGCGGCGCGCGCATCGGCTACCGGATGGCGTTCGACCACGCCGACCGCGTGCGCAAGCTCGCGACCTTCGACATCGTGCCGACAGCCGCGATGTGGGAGGCGGCGAACCGCGTGTTCGCGGTGAACACGTTCCATTGGGGATTCCTCGCCCAGGCCGGCGGCATGCCGGAGCGGCTGATCGGCGCCGACCCGGACTTCTGGGTCGAGGCGATCTGCCGGAAGTGGGCGCGCAACTTCAAGGCGCTGGAGGACGCCCTGCCCGAGTACAAGCGCTGTTTCCGCCGCCCGGAGGTGATCGCGGCGAGCTGCGCCGACTACCGCGCGGGCGCGACGCTCGACGACACGCACGACCGCGCCGACCTCGATGCCGGACGCAAGATCGACTGCCCGGTGCTCGCGGTGTGGTCCGGCACGTTCGTCGGCCAGGGCAAGTCGGCCGATCCGATGCAGACCTGGCGCCGCTTCGCGAACGACGTGCGCGGCTTCCCGGTGGACTGCGGCCACTTCATCCCCGAAGAGGCGCCGGGAACCGTGGAGGGGCCGCTGATCGACTTTCTGCGGCGCTAGTCCGCGCGCAGCCGCCCCACCGGCTCCAGCCGTCCCCCACCGGCAGGCTTCATCACCACGAGCTCGGCGGGCGCGGGGTTCACCCCGGCCACCGGGAAGATGGTTGCACCGTGGGTGACGAGGACGAGGTTGCCCTTTCCCCGATACGCGCCCGCGCGCTCGAGCATCGCGCGCTTCTGCGCAGGCTCGTTCTCGTGCCGGCCGAAGAGGTTGTTGAGGGCGGGCCACTGCTCGTAGCGGTCGAACGCGAGCGTCGCAGTGTCGCGGCAGCGGCACCACTCGCTCGACAGGACCTGTCCGACCGGCACGCGCTCGCGGCGAAACGCCTCGCCGAGCCGCTTCGCCTGCTCGCGCCCCGCGGCGCTGAGATTGCGCTGCGTCTTGCAGTCGTCGAGCCGGAATCCGGGAGGATCGCCGACGCCCGGATCGGTCTGCGCGTGACGGATGAAGACGACGAGTCCACCTGCGCGGAGCTGCGACCAAAGCGCCTCATCGGCGTCCACCGCACTGCCGGCGAGCGCGAGCGCGGCAAGCACGAGGAACCTCAGCCGTGACGCGCAACTCACGCGGAATCGTCTCACGCCTTCCCGGCAGCGCGCACGGTGACGCTCACTCGATGACCCCGAGGCGGCCGTTGTGGCTGCCCATGTACCAGTAGCGCCCGTCGCCGTCGACGATCGCCTTGCGGATGCCGACCCCCTTCGACGGCAGCTTGAACACGCGGAACTGCAGCGTGACCGGGTCGAGCATCGCCACCGTGTCGGTCTGGATCTCGTTCGCCCAAACGCGGCCCCGCGCATCGACGGCCACGGCGTACGGGCCGCCGGACTCGCCGGCGGGCAGCTCGAGCGCGCGCACAACCTTGCGCGCGACCGGGTCGACCTGCCCGAGCTTCCCGTTGCCGTAGTAGGTGACCCAGAGGGTCCCGTCCGGCGCGGCCGCGATGCGCCGCGGCCGGGATCCGGGTCCCGTCGAGAGGGTCGTGATCTCCCCGGACTTCGGGTCGAGCCGCCCGAGCGAATCGGCGCCGAACCGGCAGAACCAGACGTTGCCCCGCTTGTCGAGCGCGATGCCGTACGGATTTCCCGAGGTCTTGTACTCGGTGATGCGCGACGTCTTAGGGTCGAGCCGCCCGATGCGCCCGCCGCCCTGCACGGTGAACCAGATGACGCCGTCGTCGGCGATCACGAGCGTGTGCGGGTCGCCGCCCGAGGGCGCCTTGTGCTCGAGGACCCGGCCCGACTTCGGGTCGAGCGCGCCGATCGTGCCGTTGCCGTTGCCGGTGTACCAGACGATCCCTTTCGCGTCGACGAGCAGGCCGTGGGGCTTGGCGTTCGCCGGCAGCTCCCACTCCGTGAACTGCTGTGTTTTGGTGTCGAATCGCGCGATCCGGTTGCCCTGCATCACGGCGATGTAGATGTTGCCGTCCGGCCCGATCGCCGGGTCGCGCGCGAACTTGGGCGTTGGCACCGGCCACTCCGAGATCTTCCCGGTGAGGTCTCTCGCGCCAGGGGTCACACCGTAGTTCGAGCCGCCGGCGTGGACGGCGAGCGGAACTAGGGCAAGCGCGAGTGCGGCAAGGCGCATGAGGGTCCTCCTGGGGCGGGCGCGTCGCGCTCTAGCGACGCCGGACGAACGAGGAGTCTAGCGCCGCCACCGACGGCGCGCCGGCGAGCGCCATGCAGTTGTCGAGCTCGTCGCGGAGAATCTCCAGCGCCCGCGCCGCACCACCCGGCCCCAGCGCGGCGAGGCCGTAGAGGAAGGCGCGGCCGACGAGCACCGCCCGCGCGCCGAGCGCGAGCGCCTTCACGATGTCGCTGCCGCGCCGCACCCCGCTGTCGAGATACACCTCGAGCCGGTCGCCGACCGCTTCGACCACCTCCGGCAGGGCGCGGATCGACGAGGGCACGTGGTCGAGCTGCCGCGCGCCGTGGTTCGAGACGATCACCGCCGCGGCGCCGTGCTCGGCCGCGAGCTTCGCGTCGCGCGCGCTGAGCACGCCTTTGATCACGATCGGACCGGGGAAGATCGAGCGCAGCCAGTCGACGTCTCGCCACGTCACCGACTGGTCGAACTGCGAATTGATGTGCTTGCCGAGGTCGATGAAGCCGCCCCCGGCCGTGGTCTCGTCGACGAAGTTCGCGAACGTCATCCGCGGGCCGAGCGCCATGTCGAGCATCCAGCGCGGCCGCGCGAGCACCTCCAGGACGTTTCGCGCCGTGATGCGCGGCGGCACCGTGAAGCCGTTGCGCACGTCGCGCTCGCGCCGGCCCTGCACCGCCAGGTCGATCGTGAGCACCAGCGCGCCGCACCCGGCCGCCGCCGCGCGCTCCACCATCGAGCGCGTGGCGCCGCGGTCGCGCATCACGTAGAGCTGGAACCAGAACGGCTCGTCGGTCGCCGCCGCAATCTCCTCGATGCTGCAGGTCGCGGTCGTGCTCAGGCAGTAGATCGTGCCCGCGGCTTCCGCCGCGCGCGCGGCGTGCAGTTCGCCCCGGGGTGTCGCGAGCGCGCTGACTCCGGTCGGCGCGACCATCAGCGGCATCGCGATCTCGCGCCCGAGCACCGTCGTCTTCAGGCTGCGCCGCGAAACGTCGACGAGCATCCTGGGTAGCAGTGCCCAAGACTCGAAGTCGGCGCGGTTCGCCGCGAGCGTGCATTCGTCCATCGCACCGCCGTCGATGAAGTCGAACACGACCTTCGGCAGGCGGCGGCGCGCGCGCTGCCTCAGATCCTCGATGGTGACGATCGTTGCCACGGCGCGCGGATTATGCCGGAGGCACCCCACGTCCGACCGGGGGATGGCAAGCGGCGCGTTTGCGCCTAAAATACAACGCATTGCGTCGCGCGCGCCGGCGGTTCCGGCGCCCTGCCCAAACGCTCCGAGGCGCACGCCATGCACGACCGGACGCCCAAGACCAGCACCCTCGACGACTGGAAGGAAGCAGCCGCGAAGTCCGCCGGCGCCGCCGACCCGCTCGTCTGGCGCACGCCCGAAGGGATCGAGGTCAAGGCGCTCTACACTGCCGCCGACGTCAAGGGTCTGCGCTACGCGAACACGCTGCCCGGGTTCGAGCCGTTCGTGCGCGGGCCGCAGGCGACGATGTACGCGGTGCGGCCGTGGACGATCCGCCAGTACTCGGGCTTCTCGACCGCCGAGGAATCGAACGCCTTCTATCGCCGCAACCTCGCCGCCGGCCAGCAGGGCGTGTCGATCGCGTTCGACCTCGCGACGCACCGCGGCTACGACTCCGACCACCCGCGCGTGGGCGGGGACGTCGGCAAGGCGGGCGTGGCGATCGACTCGGTCGAGGACATGAAGGTGCTCTTCGACGGCATCCCGCTCGACAAGGTCTCGGTGTCGATGACGATGAACGGGGCGGTCCTGCCCGTGCTCGCCGGGTACGTCGTCGCCGCAGAAGAGCAGGGAGTCAAGCAGGATCAGCTGTCCGGGACCATCCAGAACGACATCCTCAAGGAGTTCATGGTCCGCAACACCTACATCTACCCCCCCGAAGGGTCGATGCGGATCGTCGCCGACATCATCGAGTACACGGCGAAGCACATGCCGAAGTTCAACTCGATTTCGATCTCGGGCTACCACATCCAAGAGGCGGGCGCGACCCAGGCGCTCGAGCTTGCCTTCACGCTCGCCGACGGGCGCGAGTACGTCCGCGCGGCGCTCGCGCGCAAGCTGGACGTGGACAATTTTGCCGGGCGGCTGTCTTTCTTCTTCAACGTCGGGATGAACTTCTACCTCGAGGTCGCGAAGCTCCGCGCCGCGCGGCTGCTCTGGTGGCGGATCATGAAGGAGTTCAATCCGAAGAACACCCGCTCATTCATGCTGCGCACCCACGTGCAGACCTCCGGCTGGTCGCTCACCGAGCAGGACCCGTACAACAACATCGTGCGCACGACCATCGAGGCGCTGGCGGCGGTGTTCGGCGGCACGCAGTCGCTGCACACCAACTCGTTCGACGAGGCGATCGCGCTGCCGACGGACTTCTCCGCGCGCATCGCGCGCAACACCCAGCTGATTCTCCAGGAGGAGACGCACATCACGAGCGTGATCGACCCCTGGGCCGGCTCCTACATGATGGAGAAGCTCACCCATGACATGGCCGACAAGGCCTGGGAGATCATCGAGGAGGTCGAGCGGGTCGGTGGAATGACCAAGGCGGTGCAGTCGGGCTGGGCGAAGCTGCGCATCGAGGCGTGCGCCGCCGAGAAGCAGGCGCGCATCGACCGCGGCGAGGACGTGATCGTCGGCGTCAACAAGTACCGGCTCCAAGAGGAGCAACCGATCCCGATCCGCGAGATCGACAACACCGCGGTCCGCGAAGCGCAGCTCCGGCGGCTCAAGGAGGTGAAGGCGAGGCGCGACTCCGCCGCCGTTTCGAGCGCCCTCGCCGCACTGACCGCCGCCGCGCAGAGCGGCGAGGGGAACCTCCTCGACCTCGCGATCAAGGCTGCGCGGGCGCGGGCGACCGTCGGCGAGATCAGCGATGCGCTCGAGCGTGTCTGGGGCCGCTACCAGGCAAACGCGCAAACGGTGTCCGGCGTATACGGCGCCGCGTTCGTGCAGGATTCCGGATGGCAGGCCCTGAAGGGCGACATCGAGCAGTTCGAAGCCGAGGAAGGCCGCCGGCCGCGCATCCTGATCGCGAAAGTCGGGCAGGACGGGCACGACCGCGGCGCCAAGGTCATCGCGACCGCGTTCGCCGACCTCGGCTTCGACGTCGACATCGGTCCGCTCTTCCAGACGCCCGAGGAGGCCGCGAGGCAGGCGATCGAGAACGACGTCCACGCGGTCGGCGTGTCGACGCTCGCGGCCGGGCACAAGACCCTCGTGCCTCAGCTCGTGAAGGCGCTGCGCGACCAGGGCGCGCCGGAGATCGTCGTGGTCGTCGGCGGCGTCGTCCCGCAGCAGGACTACGACTTCCTCAAGTCGGCCGGCGTCGCCGCCGTGTTCGGCCCCGGCACGGTGATCTCCGAGGCCGCGAGGACCACCCTCAAGGCCATCCGGAGCGCCCGGGTCGCCGCCGGCGCGGTTTGATCCGCGGTAAGCGCGGGAGCCGCCCGGGTCCGTAGCATATCCTGCGACGAGCCCCCGACCGACCCCTGCCAATGTCAGTGCTCAAGCGGGCGCACCCCGCTCCCGATCGCCTCGACCCCGCCGACCGCAAGCTCGCCGAAGGCGTGATCGCACGCGAGCCCCGTGCGCTGGCGAAGGCGATCACGCTGATCGAGTCGTCGCGGCGCGACCACCAGGCGCGCGGCCAGGCTCTCCTCGAAGCGCTGCTGCCGTACACGGGCGCAAGCTTCCGCATCGGCATCAGCGGCGCGCCCGGCGCGGGCAAGTCCACCTTCATCGAGGCGCTTGGGCTCCTCCTCACCGCGCGCGGCCGCCGGGTCGCGGTGCTGGCGGTCGATCCGACGAGCGCGGTCTCCGGCGGCTCGATCCTCGGCGACAAGACGCGCATGGAGCGGCTCACGCGCGAACCCGACGCGTTCATCCGGCCGAGCCCGTCCGGCGGCACGCTCGGGGGCGTCGCGCACAAGACGCGCGAGGCGCTCGCGCTGTGCGAGGCGGCGGGCTACGACGTCGTGATCGTCGAGACGGTCGGCGTCGGCCAGTCCGAGACCGCGGTCGCGGGCATGACCGACTGCTTCGTGCTGCTCGCGCTCCCGAACGCCGGTGACGACCTGCAGGCGATCAAGCGCGGCATCGTCGAGCTGGTCGACTTCGTGCTCGTCAACAAGGCCGACATCGACGCGGAGGCGGCCGAGCTCGCGCGCACCCAGATCGCGAACGCGTTTTCGATGCTGCGGCAGCGCGAGGCACACTGGTCGCCGCCGGTGCTGGCGCTCAGCGCGCTCACCGGCGCGGGGCTCGAGGCGTTCTGGCGCGAGGCAGAGCGCTTCCGCGCGGCCGCGACAACGAGCGGCGCTGCGGCCGCGAAGCGCAGGAGACAGGCGCTCGACTGGATGACCGCGCTGGTCGAACACGAGCTGCGCGCACGCTTCTACCAGCATCCGGCGATCAAGGCGGAGCTGGCGGGGGTGCAGGCGGCCGTCGCCGAGGGGAGAATGACGCCCGCCGCCGCCGCGGCGCGGCTGCTCGCGGCGAGCAGGAGCTAGACCGGGTTCGGGGAGGACACATGCACGACATCATCAGACAGCTCGACGAGAAACGCGCCGCGGCGCGGCTCGGAGGCGGCGAGAAGCGCATCGAGGCACAGCACGCCAAGGGCAAGCTCACCGCGCGCGAACGCCTCGAGCTCCTGCTCGACCCCGACACGTTCGAAGAGTGGGACATGTTCGTCGAGCACCGCTGCACCGATTTCGGCATGGGCGAGCAGAAGATCCCCGGCGACGGGGTCGTGACCGGCTACGGGACGATCAACGGCCGCCTAGTGTTCGTGTTCAGCCAGGACTTCACCGTGTTCGGCGGCGCGCTGTCCGAGGCGCATGCGGAGAAGATCTGCAAGATCATGGACCACGCGCTCAAGACGGGCGCGCCGGTGATCGGCCTGAACGACTCCGGCGGCGCCCGCATCCAGGAGGGCGTTGCGTCGCTCGGCGGGTACGCCGACGTGTTCCAGCGCAACGTCATCGCCTCCGGGGTGATTCCGCAGATCTCGGTCATCATGGGGCCGTGCGCCGGTGGCGCCGTGTACTCGCCGGCGATGACCGACTTCATCGTGATGGTGAAGGACACCTCGTACATGTTCGTGACCGGCCCGGAGGTCGTGAAGACGGTGACTCACGAGGAGGTCACCGCCGAGGAGCTGGGGGGCGCGGTGACGCACTCGACGAGGTCGGGCGTCGCGGACCGCGCATTCGAGAACGACGTCGAGGCGCTCACGATGGTGCGGCGGCTGGTGAACTACCTGCCGCCGAACAACCGCGAAAAACCGCCGGTGCGCCCCACCACCGACGGCGCGGACCGGCTCGACTACTCCCTCGACACGCTCGTGCCGGACAGCCCCAACAAGGCGTACGACATCAAGGAGCTCATCCTGAAGGTCGTCGACGACACCGACTTCCTCGAGGTGCAGCCCGACTACGCGAAGAACATCGTGATCGGCTTCGGCCGGATGGAAGGCTCGACCGTCGGCATCGTGGCAAACCAGCCGCTGGTGCTCGCGGGCTGCCTCGACATCAGGAGCTCGATCAAGGCCGCGCGCTTCGTGCGGTTCTGCGACGCGTTCAACATCCCGATCGTCACCTTCGTAGACGTGCCGGGATTCATGCCGGGGACCGCGCAAGAGTACGGCGGGATCATCAAGCACGGCGCGAAGCTCCTCTACGCCTACGCGGAGGCCACGGTTCCGAAGGTCACCGTCATTACGCGCAAGGCGTACGGCGGGGCCTACGACGTCATGAGCTCCAAGCATCTGCGCGGTGACGTGAACTTCGCGTGGCCGTCGGCGGAGATCGCGGTGATGGGGCCGAAGGGCGCGGTCGAGATCATCTTCCGCAAGGACATCGGCGAAGCGCAAAAGATCGCCGCGCGCACCGAGGAGTACCGGACGAAGTTCGCCAACCCGTTCGTCGCCGGCAGCCGCGGCTTCATCGACGACGTGATCATGCCGCACGAGACGCGCAAGCGACTCTGCCGGTCGCTGGCGATGCTGCGCGAGAAAAAGCTCGAGAACCCGTGGCGGAAGCACGGCAACATTCCCCTCTGAAAAAGCCTTCACCGCGAAGGCGCAAAGAGCGCAAAGCTCGCGAAGGCCCCATGAATGATCAGCTCTTCTTTGCGCACCTCTGCGTCCTCTGCGTCTTTGCGGTGAAGACAGTTCATTAATGTTCAAGAAAATCCTCATCGCCAACCGCGGCGAGATCGCCTGTCGCGTCATACGCACCGCTCACCGGATGGGCATCAAGACGGTGGCGGTGTATTCCGAGGCCGACCGCGACGCGCGGCACGTGGACCTCGCCGACGAGGCGGTGCCGATCGGCCCGCCGCCCTCGGCGCAGAGCTACCTCGCGATGGACCGCATCCTGGAGGCGGCGCAGGGCACCGGCGCGGAAGCCGTTCACCCCGGCTACGGTTTCCTGGCCGAGAACGCGGCATTCTGCGATCTGCTGGAGACGAACGGGATCGCGTTCATCGGCCCGAAGGGGAATTCGATCCGGGCGATGGGCGACAAGATCGCGTCGAAGAAGCTCGCCGCCGCTGCCAAGGTCAACACGATTCCAGGCTACGCGGACGTCATCAAGAACGCCGATCAGGCCGTCGAGATCGCGCGGGGGATCGGCTACCCGGTGATGATCAAGGCCTCCGCCGGCGGCGGGGGCAAGGGCCTGCGGGTTGCGTCGTCCGATGCCGAGTGCCGCGAGGGGTTCCAGAGCTGCCGCAACGAAGCGAAGGCCGCGTTCGGCGACGACCGGGTGTTCATCGAGAAGTTCATCGTCGAGCCGCGCCACATCGAGATCCAGGTGCTCGGCGATGGGCACGGCAATTGCGTCCACCTCTGGGAGCGCGAGTGCTCGATCCAGCGCCGGCACCAAAAGGTGATCGAGGAGGCGCCCTCGCCGTTCCTCGACGAAAGGATGCGCAACGCGATGGGCGCGCAGGCGGTCGCGCTCGCCAGGGCGGTCGACTACCAGTCGGCCGGCACCGTCGAGTTCGTCGTCGGCGCCGATCACAGCTTCTACTTCCTCGAGATGAACACGCGGCTCCAGGTCGAGCACCCGGTGACCGAGATGATCACCGGCCTCGACCTCGTCGA
This sequence comes from Burkholderiales bacterium, assembly GCA_035456405.1. Lineage (GTDB taxonomy): Bacteria > Pseudomonadota > Gammaproteobacteria > Burkholderiales > SG8-39 > JAGVSZ01. Next base: position 13,175 of record DATIDG010000064.1, read on the forward strand.
GCAGATGATCCGGGCCGCCGCCGGCGAGCGGCTCCCGTTCACGCAGCGCGACGTGAAGCTCAACGGCTGGGCGATGGAGTGCCGGATAAACGCCGAGGACCCCTTCCGCGGCTTCCTGCCCTCGGTCGGGCGGCTGGTGAAGTACATGCCGCCCGCCGAGCTGCCCGGCATGGTTCGCGTCGACACCGGCGTGTACGAGGGCGGCGAGATCTCGATGTACTACGACTCGATGATCGCGAAGCTCGTCACGCACGGCGCATCGCGTGACCAGGCCATCGCGCGCATGCGCGACGCGCTGAACGCTTTCGTGATCCGCGGCGTGTCGACGAACATCCCGTTCCAGGCCGCGCTGATGCAGCACCCGCGCTTCGAGTCGGGTCGCTTCCACACCGGCTTCATCGCCGAGGAGTATCCGCAGGGCTTCCGTAGCGAGGACGTCCCTCACGACGACCCCGTGCTGCTCGTGTGCATTGCGGCGGTGATCCACCGGCGCTACATGGACCGGGCCGCCGGCATCAGCGGCCAGCTGCGCGGGCACGAGCGCAAGGTCGGCGCAGACTGGGTCGTCATCCTGCGCGGCGAGCGGCATCCGGTGACGGTGACCAACATCCCCGGCGGCCAGTACGTCGCGTACAAGGGCGAGGCGTTCACCGTGCTCTCCGACTGGGCGTTCGGACACCCGATCTTCCGCGGCACGGTCAACGGCCGCGAGGTGTGCATGCAGGTCGAGCGGCGCCACCTGAACTACCGCCTCTTCCACTGGGGCACCCAGGTGGACGTGACGGTGCTGACCGCGCGCGCGGCCGAGCTGCACGCGCTCATGCCGCACAAGCCGGCGCCGGACCTCTCGAGGTTCCTCATGTCGCCGATGCCGGGCCTCCTGACCGAGCTCGCGGTCGGCGCGGGCCAGGAGGTCAAGGCGGGCGAGAAGCTCGCGGTGATCGAGGCGATGAAGATGGAGAACGTGCTGCGCGCCGACGACGATGTGAAGGTGAAGGCGCTGCTCGCGAAGCCGGGCGACAGCCTCGCAGTGGATCAGCCGATCATCGAGTTCGAGTGAACTACGTCCGGCCGTGCCGAGCGTCCGCTACCCCATCGCCGCGAACGCGGCGATGATCTCTGGCGGCGCCTGCACGAGCTCGATCAGGACGCCCTCCCCCGCAATCGGGAACTCGTCGCTCGCTTTCGGGTGGATGAAGCAGATGTCGTAGCCCGCGCCGCCCCTGCGGATCCCGCCCGGCGCGAAGCGCACGCCCTGCGCCGCCAGCCACGCCATCGCTTTCGGCAGGTCGTCCACCCAGAGTCCGATGTGATTGAGCGGCGTCTCGTGCACGGCGGGCTTCTTCGCCGCGTTGAGCGGCTGCATGAGGTCCACCTCGACCTTGGCTGCGCCCGACCCGAGCGCGAGGATGTCCTCGTCGACGTTCTCGCGCTCGCTGCGGTAGTTGCCGGTCACCGACACGCCGAGCTTGTCGACCCAGAGTCTTGCGAGCCGCCTCTTGTCGAGGCCGCCGATGGCGATCTGCTGCAGGCCGAGGATGCGGAAGGGTCGGGTCGCCATGCGGGGGCTCCGGTGCAACGAGCGATTCTAGCGGGCTCCCATCCACGCGATGGGGGCGAACGCCGCCGGCCAGGTCGCGAGCGTCGTCGCCGGCGGGTGCTGCTCGCGTTGGAACAAGCTGGAAAATTGCCAGGTAGGCGCGCAGCAACCGTTGCCCGGGCGAGCAACGGCTGAGTAGCAAGTACGGGTAGCATTCGGGCCGACGGGCCGTCCAATCTATGCCCACCCGCCGAACTCTCCTCAAGTCGCTACTCGCCGCGCCACTCGTTCTGACGCCGCTCGGCCCACGGCCTGTCGCTGCGCAAGTGCAAGTAGGGCTGCTCGACCTGCGTCACCAACCGCAGTTCGTGAACCGGCTGCCGCGCCCGGCGCGTGCGACGCCCGTTGCCGGGACGTGGCATTACGAGATCGCCGCCCGGCAGTTCCGCGGCTGGGTCGGGCTCGTCGATCCGCACACGCGTCGACCGCTCGAGACGACGCTCTGGGGCTACGACGGCGTCTATCCTGGGCCGACCTTCGTCGTGCGTCGCGGCGAGCCGGTGACCGTGCGTTGGACGAATGCGCTCGTCGCGGACGGGCGGATGCTGCCGCACCTCCTCCCGGTGGACCGCACGATCCACATGGCGCACACGCATTCGGGACCGCCGGCAGGCACGCCGATCGTCACGCATCTGCACGGCGGTCACGTGGAGTCGGAGAGCGACGGCGAGCCGGAAGCCTGGTTCACGCCCGGGTTCGCGGAGCGCGGGCCGACCTTCGTGAAGGAGGTCTATCGGTACGACAACGACCAGGAAGCCGCAATGCTCTGGTATCACGATCACGCGCTCGGGCTGACTCGGCTCAATGTTGGTGCCGGGCTCGCGGGCTTCTATCTGATCCGGGACGAGAACGAGGACCGGCTCGGGCTTCCGGCCGGCGAAAGCGAGATTCCGCTCCTGATCCAAGATCGGACATTCACGGCGCGCGGTGAGCTTTTCATCGCCTCGCACCCCGCGCACGCGGGTGCGCCCGACCCGAGCATTCAGCCCGAGGAGTTCGGTGCCGGCATCCTCGTCAACGGCATGCTCTGGCCGTACGAGGCGGTCGAGCCGCGGCGCTATCGGCTGCGCATCCTGAACGGCTCGGACTCGCGCTTCTTCTCCCTCGCGTTCGAGCCGCGCCTGCCGTTCGTGATGATCGGCACGGATGCGGGATTGCTCGAGTCGCCCGTCGTCCTCGATCGCTTCGTCCTCGCGCCGGCCGAGCGCGCGGACGTGATCGTCGACTTCTCGCACGCGAACCTGCGCGGCAGGACGGTAATGCTGCTCAACACCGCGCCGACGCCGTTTCCCAAGGGGGCTCCCCCTGCCCCGCGCACGACGGGTCGCGTGATGGCGTTTCGCGTCGCCGCGAGTGCAGCGAAGGACGAGAGCCGTGTCCCCGATCGGCTGCGCCGAGAGCCACTCCCTGACCCTCGCCCCACCGCGCCGATCCGCGAGCTCGTGCTGTTCGAAGGCAAGGACCCGCACGGGCGTCTCAAGGCGCTGCTCGGCACCCTACGGGAAGGCGCGAAGACCTGGCACGACCCGGTCACCGAGGACCCACTGCTCGGCGCCGTGGAGGCGTGGGACATCTTCAACGCGACCCCCGACACGCACCCCATCCACGTGCACCTCGTGCAGTTCCGCGTCGTCGGCCATCGACGCTTCAAGGGCGAGCCGAACGAAAGCGGTGTACTCGGGGAGATCCGCTGGATCGAGGAGGATCGGCCGCCGGAGGCCGACGAGCGCGGCCTGAAGGACACCGTCCGCGTCCCACCCGGCACGCGCACGCGCATCGTCGCGCGCTTCGACCGGCCCGGCCGGTTCGTCTGGCACTGCCACATCCTCTCGCACGAGGACCACGAGATGATGCGGCCGTTCGTGGTGAAGGAGACCTGACCGCCCAGATTCGTGCTGGTTGGCTCGGCGAGCGCCCCTTGTGCTCGATGCGTACCGCACATGGGAGGGCTGCACAATGACCATGACTTGTGGCAGCCATCGCGCAATCGCTTATCGCCGCGCCACAGGAGCCGCGAAAAACAAGAGCCGCATTACGCGGCCCTAAGTGCTTCGTTAACTGGCGCGCCCGGCAGGAGTCGAACCTGCGACCTTTGGCTTCGGAAACCAACACTCTATCCAACTGAGCTACGGGCGCGCGGAGGAGCGAGCGCATTTTACCGCAAGGGGGCGGGCGGCTATAATCGCGCCCTCCCATCCGCGCCACCCTCCTCCGAGGCGTCGAACGATGAAAGACCAAGGCTTCGAGCACGCCCACTCCTCCCCGATCAAGACTCCGCAGCAGCTGGCCATCGTGGTGGTGCTGGCGTTCGTCATCCCGGTCGTCGGATTGATTCTCCTCGCGGGCTTCGTGATCTCCAGCTACCGCGCCGCGTCGAGCATCGAAGCCCCCGACGCCATCGCGCGGCGCATCCAGCCGGTCGCGCGCGTCGAGTTCGCGGACGCGCCCGCGGGACCGCGCGCGGCGAAGAGCGGCGAAGAGGTCTACAAGGCGATCTGCGCCGCGTGCCACGGCACGGGCGTGGCCGGCGCGTGGAAGTTCGGCGACAAGGCCGCCTGGGCCCCGCGCATCACGGAAGGCCTTGATGCGCTCGCGAAGAACGCGATCAACGGCATCCGCGCGATGCCGCCGCGCGGGGGCAACCCCGACCTGTCCGATCTCGAGGTGACGCGCGCCGTCGCTTACATTGCGAACGCTGCCGGGGCGAACTTCAAGGAACCGGCAGCGCCCGCGGCGGCGGCGAAGCCTGCCGCGGCGGCCGCCGAGCGCACCGGCGAGCAGATCGTGACCGCGGGCTGCGGCAACTGCCACCTGACCGGCGAGGGCGGTGCGCCGAAGGTCGGCGATCGCGCGGCGTGGTCGAAGCGCATCTCGGCCGGGATCGACAAGGTGACCGCGAGCGCGATCCGCGGTCACGGCGGCATGCCCGCGCGCGGCGGCTTCGCCGATCTCACCGATCCTGAGGTGCGCAAGGCGATTCTGTACATGTTCGACTCCGGCGGCGGAAAGCTCGTGCCCGCCGCGACCGCGCCTGCGCCCGCTGCCGCGGCAGCGCCTCCTGCCGACGACAAGGGCAAGGCGGTGTACAACCAGGCGTGCGTGGCGTGCCACGGCCAGGGCGTTGCCGGCGCACCGAAGTTCGGCGACACGGCCGCGTGGGCGCCGCGGATCAAGACCGGGATGGAGGCGCTCTACACGACCTCGCTCAAGGGCAAGGGCGCGATGCCGCCCAAGGGCGGGAACACGACGCTCGCCGACGCCGATGTGAAGGCGGCGGTCGACTACATGGTGGCCGCGGCGAAGTAACGGTCGCGGCCGGTGACCAAAGGGGCGGCTGCCGCCGCACTTTTTTGTTCGCACGCGCCGCGGCCCGCCGGTTGACACTGCCGGGGAACGATGCAATCCTGCCGCGCGTTCCGCCCGCGGGAAGAATGAGCGCCGCAACGGCCGCCTCGCACGGACGTCCCATCGAAGGAGGATGCGCATGCTTCGCCGTACCGCCCTGCGGCTCGCCGCCGCCGTCGTCGCTCTTGCACTTGCTCCGGTTGCGGCTGCGCAGTACCCGAACCGTCCGATCACGCTCATCGTCCCGTGGGGCGCGGGCGGCGGCACCGACGCGACCGCGCGCATCCTCGCGAGCATCATGGAGAAGGAGCTGAAGCAGCCGGTCAACGTCGTCAACCGCACCGGCGGCAACGGCGTGGTCGGGCACTCCGCCATCGCGGAAGCGCCGGCCGACGGCTACACGATCGGCCTCATCACCGTCGAGATCGGGATGATGCACTGGCAGGGGCTCACCAAGCTCACCGGCGCGTCGTACACGCCGCTCGGCCTCGTCAATGCCGATCCGGCGGGCCTGCAGGTGCGGGCCGACTCGCCGTACAAGACGGCGAAGGAGCTCGTCGACGCGATCAAGGCGAACCCGGGCAAGTTCAAGGCGTCGGGCACCGGCCAGGGCGGGATCTGGCACCTCTCGATCGCGGGCATGCTCAAGAGCCTCAACGTCGATCCCGCGACCGTCCCCTGGGTTCCGTCGAACGGCGCGGCGCCTGGCCTGCAGGATCTCGTCGCCGGCGGCGTCGAGATCGTGCCGTGCTCGATTCCGGAGGCCCGCTCCCTCATCGACGCGGGCAAGGTCAGGAGCCTGGCGATCATGGACGCGAACCCGCCGTCGCTCTATCCGAACGTCCCGCCGCTGAAGACGGCGCTCGGCACCGACTGGTCGATGGCCGCGTGGCGGGGCATGGCGGCGCCGAAGGGGATCGGGAAGGACGTCGAAGCGAAGCTCGTCGACGCCGTGAAGAAGGCCTACGACAGCGCCGACTACAAGAAATTCATGACCGATCGCGGCTTCGGCGTCATCTACATGCCGCCGGCGGAGTTCGCGAAATTCATGGAGAAGTCGTCGAACGACCTGGGCGCGACGATGAAGGCGGTCGGCATCGTCAAGTGACCGCGTGCGAGCGCGGTCATAACGACGCGAGCCGAGATCCGGTCGGGTGATCGAACCGGGTTCCGGATTGCGCCGGAACGACGTTCGCGAGTGAAGATCAACGACGCCGTCGTCGGTGTCGCGCTGATCGCCCTCGCGATCGCGATTCTCGTCCACATCCAGGTCTACCCGCTCATACCCGGGCAGAAGTACGGCCCGGCGCTCTTTCCCGGCCTCATCGCCGTCGGATTCATCGCGACCGGTGCGCTGCTGGTCACGCGCGGCGTGAGGCAGGGCCTCCCGCTGGTGCAGGTGTCCCCCTGGCTCCGGTCGCCGGGCATGGTCACGAACTTCCTCGCGGTCTGCGCAGCGCTCGTCCTCTACATCGTCGCCGCCGGTCCGCTCGGATTCATCCCGACCGGCGTGATCCTCCTCGCCGCGCTGTTCCTGAAGTTCGGCGTGCGGCCAGTGCGCGCAATCGTCACCGCGGTCGTGGCGACCCTGGTGATCCATACCGCGTTCTACAAACTGCTCAAGGTGCCGCTGCCCTGGGGGCTGCTCGAGCGCCTCGTCTGGTAGCCGCCCGATGGCCAGCATCGTCGTAGCGTTCGGCCTGGTGTTCGAGCCCTACACGATCTTCGTCATCCTCCTTGCGGCGCTCTTCGGCCTCTTCGTCGGCGCGGTGCCCGGCCTGACCGCGACGATGGCGACCGCGCTGCTCGTGCCGGTGACCTTCTTCATGCCGCCGGTACCGGCAATCGCCGCGCTCGTCACCGCGACCGCGATGGCGATCTTCTCCGGCGACATCCCCGGCGCGCTGATGCGCATTCCGGGCACGCCGGCGTCCGCCGCCTACACCGACGAGTCTTACATGATGACGAAGAACGGGGAGGCTGAGACGGTGCTCGGCGCCGACCTCGTGTTCTCGGTGATCGGCGGGATCTTCGGCACCGTCGTGCTCGTCGCAGCGGCGCCGACGCTCGCCGAAATCGCGCTCAAGTTCAGCTCGTTCGAGTACTTCTGGCTGGTGCTGCTCGGCCTCACCAGCGCGGTGATCATCACGCTGGGCGACACGCTGAAAGGGATAGTGTCCCTGCTGGCCGGCCTGCTGATCTCGGCGATCGGACTCGACAACCCGGCGGGTTTCCCGCGCTTCACGTTCGGTTCGATCGAGCTGCTCGGCTCGGTGGGCCTGATCCCGATGATGATCGGGATGTTCGCGGTGTCCGAGATCCTGCGCTTCGCCGTGTCGGCCGGCGACGGCTCACAAGCGTTCCGCAAGCAGATCGGGAACGTCTTCCGCGGCATGTGGCAGCTGTGCTTGAAGTACCCGTGGTCGATCCTGCGGGGCAGCGCCCTCGGCACCGCGATCGGCGCGCTGCCGGGCGCCGGGGCCGACATCGCGGCGTGGATGTCCTACGCGGTGTCCAAGCGCTTCTCGAAGACGCCCGAGAAGTTCGGGACCGGGCACGTCGAGGGAATCGTCGAAGCGGGCGCGGCCAACAACAGCGCGCTCGCTGGCGCCTGGATTCCGGCGCTCGTCTTCGGCATCCCCGGCGACTCGATCACCGCGATCGTCATCGGCGTGCTCTACATCAAGGGCATGAACCCGGGGCCGACGCTGTTCATCGACAACCCCGCGAACATCTACGCGGTGTTCCTCGTGTTCTTCCTCGCGAACCTGCTGCTGATTCCGCTCGGCTGGGCCGCGATCAAGGCGGCGCGGCGGATCCTCGACGTGCCGCGCAACGTGCTGATGCCGATCATCCTGCTGTTCTGCATCGTGGGGGCGTTCGCAATCAACAACACCGTTTTCGCGGTGATCATCATCCTCGTGTTTGGCGTCGCCGCCTACTTCATGGAGGAGAACGGCTATCCGGTCGCGCCGGCGATCCTCGGCGTGATCCTCGGCGCGATGCTCGAGGAGCACTTCGTCACTTCGATGATCAAGTCAGATGGACGGTTTCTCGGGTTCTTCGAGCGGCCGATCGCCGCCGGCCTCGGGATCGTCACGATCCTCGTCTGGCTGCTGCCGCTCGCGCGGTGGTTCCTCGCGCGCCGGCGCACGGCGCGCGCTTGACGAGCACGGCGTGCGGGCTCAGTGCGACGGCGCGGGACGTCCGCCGCGGCCGCGCAGGATCTGGTAGGCGTAGACCGAGCCGCCGAGGGCGATGCCGATTACGTCGGTGATCGCCCCCGGATGCATGCACAGCAGCGCCGCGACGATCATCACCGCGCGAAGCGGGGCGGAGAGCAGCCCGCGCGCCCAGCCTTCGGTCCCCGCGGCGAGGAACCACACCCCGATCGACGCCGTGACGCCGGCGTGGAGGATCTCCAGCCACGTCCCCTGCATCAGCAGCACCGGGCTGAAGAAGAACATCAACGGCACGATGAACGTGGCGAGGCCCATCTTCATCGCGATCCACGAGGTCTTCCATGGATCCGACTGCGCCATGCCGGCCGCCGCGAACGAAGCGAGCGCGACCGGCGGCGTGATCGCCGAGATCACCGCGAAGTAGAAGATAAACATGTGCGCGACGAGCGGCGGCACGCCCATCTTGGTCACGCCCGGCGCGATCACGGCCGCCGCGATCGCGTAGGCCGCGGTGGTCGGCATCCCCATTCCCAGGATGAGCGCGACCAACGCGGCGAAAATCATCGCCATCAGCTGGCTTTGCCCGGCGAGCGTAAGCAGCATCTGCGAGAACCGCCCACCGATGCCGGTGAGGGCGATGACGCCGACGATGACGCCCGCGCAGGCGCACACGGCGACGAGCTGGGTGCAGTCCTTCGCCGCGCCGATCAGGCCGTCGCCGGTGCGCTTCCAGCCGAACGCCGCAGCGAGGATCAGCACTGCCACGGCCACCACGAGGAACGGGCCCCACTCGCCCATCCCGGCTTGAGCGAACCCGGCCAGGGTCGCCGGGACAAAATAGAAGAGCCCGCCCAGGATCCCGACCGCAGCCAGGCGCAAGACGAGGCGCTGCACGACTTCGAGCACCGCAAGGCGCTTCTGCGCCACCTCATTGCCGCCGACGTCGCGCAACCTGAACGCGATGACGCCGGCGATCATCGCCGTGCCGATCCCCAGCGCGCCGGCGCGGAACGGCGAGAGTCCCCCGAAAAGCGCCCAGACGAGCACGACGATGGGCGTGAACATGTAAAGCAGCGAGACCATCTGGCCGAGCGGCGGAAGCTCGTGCCGCGATACGCCGCGCAAACCGAGGCGGATCGCGTGCAGGTCGACGTGGATCCAGCACGCGATGTAGAAGAGCACCGCCGGCATGATCGCCGCGAACGCGATGTCCCCGTAGGGGATGCCGGTGATCTCGGCCATCAGGAAGGCGCCCGCGCCCATCACCGGCGGGGTGATCTGGCCGCCGGTGGACGAGGTCGCCTCGATCGCCGCGGCAGTCTCCTTGTCGTAGCCGACCTTGCGCATCATCGGGATCGTGACCATCCCGGAGGCGACTACGTTCGCGACCGCCGATCCCGAGATCGATCCCACCATGATCCCCGACGCCACCGCCGCCTTCGCCGGGCCGCCGCGCGCCCAGCCGAACAGGGCGTTGCACAGGTCGTTGATGTAGTCGCCCACCTTCGACACCGTCAGGAACGCGGCAAAAGTGACGAACAGGATGATGTAGGTGGAGGAGACCTGCGTCGTGACCCCGAAGATCCCGTACTCGCTGTAGATGTAGGTGAAGAACCGATCGACGCCAAAGCCCTTGTGCTCGAGCACGCCGGGCATCCACGGCCCGACGAAGGCGTAGAGGATGAATATGGAGGCGATGAGCGGCAGCGTAAGCCCGGCCGCACGCCGCGCGAACTCGAGGACGAGCAGCGTCCCGACGACGCCGCTGATGACGTCACCGGTGGTGAACTGTGCGCCGGCGCGGAACAGCAGCCCATCGAGCTCTACCACGACGTAGACCGCGCAGGCGATCGACGCGAGCACGAGGATCCAGTCGTACCACGGGACACCCTCGCTGCGAATACGGTGCGCGGCGGTGTAGAGGATGAACCCGATGGCAGCGCCCCAGCCGACATGGATGGCGCGGAACAGCAGCGGCTCCAGGGGATAGAAGTTGAGGACGATCAGGTGAAAGACCGTGAAGCCCATCGCGAGCCACGCGAGCAGCCAGCCTTCCCACTTGCGCAGGCTCCGCTTGTTGCCGCCGTACTCCTCCTCGACCGCCAGCTTCGCGACAGCGGGCGCGGCGTCCGGACGGTGGTGTGCTGCGGACATGTGTCCCCTCCTCCCAGAGACGAGAATGCCGCGCCGGGGCGATCGGCCCCGGCGCGGCGCGCTCTCGGGTCAGCGCCTCCGAAGCGCTACTGCGGCAGCAGGTTCTTCGGGATGTTGATGCCTTTCTCCTTGTAGAACCGCACCGTGCCCGGATGGAACGGCAGGAACGTGTTGCGGTTCCAGTTCTCGGTGATCGTCTCCTTGCCGGCGGCGTGCCCCTTCACCAGTTGGGGGTTGTTCTCGAGCACCGCTTTCGTGACCGCGTACACGAGGTCCTCGGGCACGTCCTTGTTCGCGATCGCGAAGTTGAAGACGCCGACCGTCTTGTGATCCACGGTCTGCTGCTTGTAGGTGCCCTTCGGGATGAGCGAGTCGGAGAGCTCCGGCAGGGCCTTCTTGAGCCGCGCGATCTCGTCGTCGGTATAGGTGAAGAAGGTGACCTTGTTGGTCGTCTCCAGCTCCGAGTACGCCGCGATCGGGATGCCCGCGCAGAACGGAAACGCGTCGATCAGCCCGTCCTGGAGATTGCCCGCCATGTCGGATGCCTGGCCGTTGCGGATGGTGACGTCGACGCCGAGCGCCTTGAACATGAGCGGGAAGTAGGTCCCGCAGGTGCCCGCGCGGGGGCCGACGCCGGCGCGCTTGCCGGCTAGGTCTTTCACGCTCTTGATGCCCGATTTCTCAAGCGCGACGAAGTGGAACGGCGTGTCGTACATCGGGAACATCGCGCGGATGTTGCGGTACTGCTTGCCCTTGGTCCAGTCCCCTTTGCCTTCCCACGCCTGCAGCGCGACGCCCATCGTCGACATGCCGAAGTCGACCTGCCGGGAGTCGGTGAGGATGATGTTCTGATTCGGTCCCTGCGTCTGCTGGGTGCTGATGTTGGTGCCGATCTTCTCGTTGACGAGGCTCGCCCAGACCTGGCCGTAGACGAAGTACGTACCGCCCACCGACGCGGTGCCGAGGGTGAGGTTCTTCGGCCAGTTGGGGTTCGCCTGGGCGTGCGCAGCGGTCGACCACACGGAAATTGCGGCAACCGAGAATGCCGCGGCTGCGACGGCGCGGATCGAATGCGTGAATCCCATTGCTCCCTCCAGTTGAAAAATGACGGCGCGCCGGCTCCGTGCACACCCCCTAGGCCGGCCATTCGGCGCACAACCGTTCTTAACCGCTTGTCGCACCGCAATTTAGCACCCGCCCGAGGCCGAGGCAACGCGCATGTACCCGGTGCGGGGCGGCCCGCGTCCATCGGCTAGAATGCACCGGCCCCGGACGTCGAATGATCCTGCAACACTCGACCGGCTCCGGCGGTCCGCACGCCGCGGCGGTCGCGCCGGAAGAGACCGCCCCCGCGGTCTCGTGAACCGCGTGCTGCAAGCCGCGGACGGGGAGGTACGGGGATAGTTCCACGGTTCACTGTTCGCGATGAGACTCCTCTTCATCCTCGACCCGCTCGCGTCGATCAAGACGTACAAGGACACGTCGTACGCGATGATGGTCGAGGCCGCCGGCCGCGGCCACGAGGTCCACTTCGCCCCGCAGGAAGGCCTGATGTGGAAGGGTGGGCGCGTCGTCGCCGAGCACGTCCGGCTGCACCTTCCAGACGGCGATAAGCGGCTCGGCAACCCGGCGTACCACGACGCGCACTGGTACCGCCTGGAGCTCCCGCCGCACGAGACGCCGGTCGCCGATTTCGACGCGGTGCTGATGCGCAAGGATCCGCCGTTCGACATGGAGTACGTGACGAGCACGTGGCTCCTCGAAGCGGCGGCGCGCGAGGGCGCCCGCGTCTACAACGACCCGCGCTCGCTCCGCGACTACAGCGAGAAGCTCGCCATCGCGAAGTTTCCGCAGTTCGCCGCGCCGACGCTCGTGACGCGCCTCATGCCGCAACTGCATTCGTTCATCGACGCGCACGGCGACGTCGTGCTCAAGCCGCTGGCCGGCATGGGCGGGGAATCGGTGTTCCGCGTGACCGACACCGATCCGAACCGCAACGTGATCATCGAGACGCTCACCGGGCACGGGGAGCGCACGATCATGGCGCAGCGCTACATTCCGGAGATCCGCGACGGCGACAAGCGGGTGCTCCTGGTCGCCGGCGAGCCGGTGCCCTTCTGCCTCGCGCGCATTCCGAAGCCGGGCGAGTCGCGCGGCAACCTTGCCGCCGGCGGGACCGGCGTCGCGCGACCGCTGTCTGCGCGCGACCGCGAGATCGCCACGGCCGTCGCGCCGGAGCTGTGGAGCGACGGCCTGCTGCTGGTCGGACTCGACGTGATCGGCGACTACCTCACCGAGGTCAACGTCACCAGTCCCACCTGCTTTCAGGAAATCACCCAGCAGACCGGCTTCAATGTGGCTGGGATGTTTATCGAAGCACTCGAGAAAGCCGTAGACCGCGAACCGTAAACCGTATGCCATCACCCGCGGGGGCTTCCGAGTGCGCGGTTCACGGCCTCCCGGGACCGCGCTAAACTCCGGGAATCAAAGGCGTTTCAAGCACTTCCGGCATGATCGGCATTCTCATCGTCGCGCACGGCGCATTCGGCGAAGCGCTCATCCACAGCGCGAGCCACGTGCTCGGCAAGCGGCCGCTGCGCGTGCGGCAGGTCGGGATCACCGTGCACGACGATCCCGACTCGATCCTGCCCCAGGCGCAGGGGCTGGTGCGCGACCTCGACGACGGCGACGGGGTGCTGGTGCTCACCGACATGCTCGGCGCGACACCTTCGAACATCTCCGCGCGCCTGGCGTCGCCGGGCCGGGTCGAGATCGTCTCGGGCGCGAGCCTGCCGATGCTCGTCCGGGCGCTCACGTACCGCAGCGAGCCGCTCACGGCGGTGGTCGCCAAGGCGGTCAGCGGCGGGTGCGAGGGCGTCGTTCATCTGAGCGGCGACTGGGAGCCGCATGCCGCAGCGTGAGATCGAGATCGTGAACAAGCTCGGCCTGCACGCCCGTGCCTCGGCCAAGCTCACGCAGACCGCGAGCCGGTTCGCCGCGGACGTGTGGCTCTCGCGCAACGGCCGGCGGGTGAACGCGAAGAGCATCATGGGGGTGATGATGCTCGCGGCCGGCAAGGGCAGCCGCATCGCGATCGAGACCGACGGCGCGGACGCCGAGCAGGCGCTGAACGCGCTGGTGTCACTGATCGAGAACAAGTTCGGCGAAGGGGAGTGATGGGCAGGCCCGAGACCTCTACCGTCGAAGCGGCGCTCGCCGTGCAGAAAGGCGCGAGCTTCACGCTGCACGGCGCCGGCGTGTCGGGCGGCATCGCCATCGGCTACGCCCACCTGATCTCGTCCGCGCGGCTCGAGGTGGCGCACTACGAGATCCCGGCCGACGAGATCGATGCGGAGATCGAGCGCTTCGACAGCGCCGTCGCCGAGGTGCGCGGCGAGCTGATCGGCCTGCGCGCCGCGGTGCCGGCCGACGCGCCCGCCGAGATGGGCGCGTTCCTCGACGTCCACACGATGATCCTCGACGACTCGATGCTGTCGAAGGCGCCGCGCGAGCTCATCCGCACGCGGCGCGCGAACGCCGAGTGGGCGCTGGTGCACCAGATGGAGATCCTGGTGCACCGGTTCGAGGAGATCGAGGACCCCTACCTGCGCGAACGCAAGGCCGACGTGCAGCAGGTCGTGGAGCGGGTGGTGAAGGCGATGCTCGGCACCGGCCACGAGCCGGCGGCACCCGAGCACGAAGAGGACATCATCGTCATCGCGCACGACTTCTCGCCCGCCGACATGCTGCTCTTCAAGCAGCACCGTTTTGCGGGCTTCGCCACCGACCTCGGCGGCGTGACGTCGCACACCGCGATCGTGGCGCGCAGCCTCGGCCTGCCGGCGATCGTCGGCCTGCACCGCGCGCGGAACATGATCCGCGAGGGCGAGCTGCTGATCGTCGACGGCGCCGCCGGGGTGCTGATCGCGAACCCCGACCGCCAGGTTCTCGCCGAGTACGAGCTGCGCCGCAGTCAGTTCGACCTGGAGCGGCAGAAGCTCAAGCGCCTCCGCACCACGCCGGCCGCGACGATCGAGGGTGTGCCGATCGAGCTCGCGGCGAACATCGAGCTGCCGGAGGACGTCGAGCAGGCTCTGGACGCGGGCGCAATGGGGGTCGGGCTCTTCCGCAGCGAGTTCCTCTTCATGGGGCGGATGGAGCTGCCCGAGGAGGACGAGCAGTTCGAGGCCTATCGCCAGGTGGTGCAGGCGATGGACGGACGGCCGGTCACCGTCCGGACGCTCGACCTCGGGGCGGACAAGACGATCAACGGCGCCGACCGGGCCGGACCCAACCCGGCGCTCGGACTGCGCGCGATCCGCTTCTCCCTCGCCGAGCCGCAGATGTTCCTCACGCAGCTGCGCGCGATCCTGCGCGCGTCGCACTACGGGCGGGTCCGGCTGCTCCTCCCGATGATCGCGCACGCGCACGAGGTCGACCAGGTGCTGCACTACGTCCAGATCGCCAAGGCGGAGCTCGCGCGCGAGAACGTCCAGTTCGATGCTGCGCTGCCGGTCGGGGGCATGATCGAGATCCCGGCGGCGGCGCTCGCGCTCGGCGCGTTCGTAAGGCGGCTCGACTTCCTGTCGATCGGCACCAACGACCTGATCCAGTACACGCTCGCGATCGACCGCACCGACGACACCGTCGCGCATCTGTACGACCCGCTGCATCCCGCGGTGTTGTATCTCGTCGCGCACACCATCCGGTCGGCGCACAAGGCGGGCGTCCCGGTCGCGGTTTGCGGGGAGATGGCGGGCGAGGTTGCGCTCACCCGGCTACTGCTCGGCATGGGCCTGCGGCAGTTCTCCATGCATCCGGCGCAGCTCCTCGCCGTCAAGCAGCAGGTGCTGCGCTCGTCGATCCCGGAGGTCGAGGTGATGGCGCAGCGGATCCTGCGAACCGAGGATCCCGAGCGCACACGCGCGCTTCTGGCTAAACTGAACGCATGAGCAGGAGAGAACCCGTGCTGCGCGAGATCACCGGCGTGAGCCACGACCCGAGCGGGGACGCCCGCCGCTGGTTCCACGACGATTACTTCGACCTTTTCGTGCGCCAGGACGAGCAAGGCGACATCGTCGGGCTGGAGCTTTGCTATGGCGTGGGCCACAGCGAGCACGCGCTCGTCTGGAAGCGGGGGATCGGGCACTTCCATGACGGCCCGGAGGCCGACCGCTTCAACGCCAACGACCTCGCAGCACGTTTCGCCGCCGAGTGCGGCGAGGTGCCGCACCGGATCAGCACCTCGGTGCTGCGCACGATCCGCGACTTCGCGCAGACGGGATCCACCGCGCGCCAGCCGCGGCGCCGCTACCGGCGCGAGGGGTGGCAGGAGCACGACGAGGGGTGAGCGCCCGCGCGCCCGTGCGCTGCCCTCACTCCTTGAGGATCACCGCCTGCCCGGTCGGCAGCTCGACGAAGGGGAGCGCTCCGTCCCCGCAGACCTCGTCCCAGGCGCGCGCCGCACCCGGAAAGGCCGACGAGCCATAGTCGTCGCAGACGACCACGCCGCCGGAAACGAGCCGGGGCAGGAAGTATTCGAGGCACGCTCGCGTGGGCGCGTACAGGTCCACGTCCAAGTGCACGAACGACCACCCAATCTGGCCAACACATCACGCCCCTGCCCAACGCTACGCGAGGAGGGTACTACACCGAGAGAGCGCGGCGACACTGCGCGTTTGACAGCGCGACGGCGCTTGCGGTAACTTGCCCGCCTCGCGCCGATTTGAGTTCAGCTTGCGGGCGCGGTCCGGAACCCGGTTCCGGGCGAAATCCTGCTAAAGCGACGGCAACCCGTTCAGGCAGAGTCAAGCTGAACGGGTTTTTTGTTTAATCGACCGCGCGCCGCGCGAGCACCCGATCGGCGCGCTGCATGAGTTCAATGAGCGGCGACAACCCTCCCCAGCCCCGCTCGGTCGGCCCGGTCGTCGCGCGCCGGCTGCGCTTCGACGCGCCGCTCGCGTGCAAGAGCGGTGGCACGCTCGCTGCCTACGACGTCATTTACGAGACCTACGGTCGGCTCAACGCCGACCGGTCCAATGCCGTCCTCGTGTGCCATGCGCTTAACGCCTCGCATCACGTCGCGGGCTACTACGCGGACGACCCGCGGAACGTCGGCTGGTGGGACAACATGATCGGGCCCGGCAAGCCGCTCGACACCGACCGCTTCTTCGTGATCGGCGTCAACAATCCGGGCAGCTGCTTCGGCTCGACGGGACCGATGTCGCCCAATCCGGCCACCGGGAAGCCGTACGGATCGAGCTTCCCCGTCGTGACCTGCGAGGACTGGGTGGAGGTGCAGGCGCGCCTGGCCGACCGCCTCGGCATCCGGCGCTTCGCCGCGGTCATGGGCGGCAGCCTCGGCGCGATGCAGGCGCTGCAGTGGACGATCTCGTACCCCGACCGGATCGCCAACGCGATCGTCGTCGCCGCCACGCCGAAGCTCACGGCGCAGAACATCGCCTTCAACGAGGTCGCGCGCCGCGCCATCACCACCGATCCCGACTTCCACGGCGGCGATTACTACGAGCGCGGCGTCAAGCCGAAGCGCGGGTTGCGGCTCGCGCGGATGATCGGCCACATCACCTACCTCTCCGGCGACGCGATGATGGAGAAGTTCGGCCGGAGCCTGCGGTCGGGCGCGATCGGCTACCACTTCGACGTCGACTTCGAGGTCGAGTCGTACCTGCGCCACCAGAGCGACAAGTTCGCGGAGTACTTCGACGCAAACACTTATCTGCTGATCACGCGCGCCCTAGATTACTTCGACCCCGCGCACGATCACGGCGGCAACCTGTCCGCGGCGTTCGCGCCGGCGCGGGCGCGGTTCCTCGTCGTGTCCTTCACCTCGGACTGGCGCTTCTCGCCCGCGCAGTCGCGCGAGATCGTCAAGGCTCTCGTCGACAATCGCCGCGACGTCTCCTATGCCGAGATCGACGCGCCGCACGGGCACGACGCATTCCTGCTCGACGACGCGCGTTACCACGCGGTCGTCGGCGCCTGCTTCGGGAACGTCGCGCGCGAGGTCGGCGCGGCGCCGGGTGACGGGGTGACGGTGGACCTGCCCGGCGAGCCGATCGTTCGCCACGCCGACGCGGACGCGCTGGCGAGCGGATTCGCGGCATGAACGGTCGGGCAGTGATGGGACGGGAGGGCAACACTTCCTTTCACGTCCCGCACTCCAGCGTTTCGACCCGCTTGCGGGGCCGGCCCGACCTCGAGGCAATCGCCGCCTGGGTGCGGCCGGACGCCTCGGTCCTGGACCTCGGCTGCGGGGACGGGCTGCTCCTCAAGCACCTCGCCGAGGCGCGCGGCGCGCGCGGCTACGGCGTGGAGGTCGAGGACGAGAAGGTCATCGCCTCGGTCGCGAACGGCGTGAACGTGATACAGGCGGACCTCGAGCGCGGCCTCTGGGGCTTCGACGACGGCTCGTTCGACTACGTGGTGCTCTCGCTCACGCTGCAGGCGGTCCGCCACACCGAGGCCATCGTCCTCGAGATGCTGCGCGTCGGCCGGGAGGCGATCGTCACGTTCCCGAACTTCGGGCACTGGCAAGCGCGCGTTCAGATCGCGCTCGGCGGGCGCATGCCGGTGTCCGACACCCTGCCCTACCAGTGGTACGACACGCCGAACGTCCATCTGTGCACCATCCGCGACTTCGAGCGCTTCTGCGCGGACCACGGGATCCGCATCCTCGAGCGACTGGTGCTGCACGAGGGACGGCCCGTGTCGTTCCTGCCCAACCTGCGCGGCAGTCTTGCCGTCTTCCGCTTCGAGAAGCGCGCGGCCTAGCGTCGCGGCCTGCGGTTGCGCGGGCGAGCGTCCTCGGCTGAAATAGCGCCGGGGAGGACACAATGGCCCGGACGAGCTCACTCGTGGACGCGCTCAAGCGCGAGCTGAAGGCGCGCTCCATCACGTACGCCCAGGTCGCGCGCGCGATCGGCATGAGCGAGGCAAGCGTCAAGCGCATGTTCTCGCAGGAGAGCTTCACGTTGAAACGGTTCGACGAGGTCTGCCAGTTCGCGAAGGTGGAGATCGGCGACCTGGCGCGCGCGGCCCAGTCCAAGGAGCGCGAGATCTCGCAGCTCACGCTCGAACAGGAGCGCGAGATCGTCGGCAACCGCAAGCTCTTCCTCGTCGCGGTCTGCGCGCTGAACCACTTCACCTTCGAGCAGATCTTCGAGACCTACGATCTGACCGAGGCCGAGCTCGTGCGGCTGCTC
This sequence comes from Burkholderiales bacterium, assembly GCA_035456405.1. Taxonomy (GTDB): domain Bacteria; phylum Pseudomonadota; class Gammaproteobacteria; order Burkholderiales; family SG8-39; genus JAGVSZ01. Next base: position 31,678 of record DATIDG010000064.1, read on the forward strand.
GCGCGCCTCGACAAGCTGAAGTTCATCGAGCTCGCACCGGGCAACCGCATCCGGCTTCTCGTCTCGCGCACGTTCTCGTGGCTGCCGGACGGCCCGATCCAGCAGTTCTTCAAGAGCCAGGCGCAGCACGAGTTCTTCCGCTCCCGCTTCGACCGCGAGGGCGAACTGATGCTGTTCGTGAACTCGATGCTTTCGAGGGGCTCCGCCGCCGCGATGATCGAGCGCCTGAAGCAGGTCGCGAACGAGTGCTCGGCGCTGCACAACGAGGACGTCGCGCTGCCGCTCGACAAGCGTTTCGGCCACAGCCTGCTCGTCGCAATCCGGCCGTGGAACATGCAGGCATTCCGCGAGCTCGAGCGCGGGCCCGCGGCAGGTGTCCGGGTGCGGCGGAACGTGCTCGCCAAGTGAGCTCGCCCGGCCCACCCGCCGCGCCGCGGACCCGTCTGCTCAAGTCGAAGCTCTTCTGGGTCGCTCTCCTGTACTTCTCGGAGGGCTTCCCGCTCGGCGTCTTCTACGAACTGTTCCCCGTCTACTTCCGCCAGCAGGGCGTGGATCTGCGCTCGATCGGGCTGCTCAGCCTGCTCGGGCTCGCTTGGACGCTGAAGTTCCTCTGGGCACCGGCGGTCGACCACTACCGCCACCACCGCCTGTGGATGGCGACGGTGAGCCTCGCCATGGGCGGCGTGCTGCTCGTGTTCGCCGCGCTCGCGGGCTTCGGGCCGTGGGTCTGGGCCGCGATCGGCCTCTTCACGGTGCTGTCCGCGACGAACGACATCGCGATCGACGGCTACACCATCGAGCTCCTCGAGCGCGACGAACTCGGGCTCGCGAACGGCGTGCGCATCGCGCTCTATCGCGTCGGGATGCTCGCATCCGGGTTCGTGCTGGTGCTCTCCGACTGGATCCGCTGGCCGGGAGCGTTCGCCTGCGCTGCGGCGATCCTCGCGGCCTGTGCGATCGCGGTGCTTTTCGCACCGCGCGAGCGCACGATCGACCGGCCGCCCGACACCACGCTCGCAACCGAGCTGCGGCGGATCCTCGCCGATCCGCGGCGGCTGGCCGTCGTGCTCGCGTTCGCGCTCGGCGTGCTGTGGCTCGTCGACGGCGCGACGAAGTGGTCGCAGGTCTATCAACCGTTCTGGCACATCGCGATCGGGGCGACCGTAGCCGCGCTCGCAGTGGGGTGGATCGGCGGACGCGGCGTGCGCGCAGAACCGGCGGCGGACGCCACTCGCGGCCCGATGTTCGGCGCGCTGATGGAGCTCGTCTCACGGCCCTACATCTGGCCCGTGCTCGCCTTCATCCTGATCTTCAAGCTCGGCGACGCGTCGATGGGCTTCATGGTGAAGCCATTCTGGGTCGACGCGGGCTTCAGCGCGACCGAGATCGGCCTCGTGTCGGTGAACATCGGTCTCGGGCTCTCGATCGCGGGCGGCATCACCGGGGGCTGGTACACCGATCGCGTGGGTATCTTCAAGGCGCTGTGGGTGCTGGGGCTCTTCCAGGCGCTGTCGAACCTCGGCTACGCGGTTGCGGCGTCGCTGCTGCCGTACGGGCCGGGCGCGTCGCCCGAGCTCTGGCATCGCGCGGTGCTCTACGCCGCGAGCGCGGCCGAGTCGTTCACCGGCGGGCTCGGGACGGCGGCGTTCCTCGCGTTCCTGATGGCGATCGTCGACAAGCGCCACTCGGCCACCGAGTACGCGCTGCTCTCGTCGGTCTTCGCGCTGTCGCGCTCGGTGGCGGGCTGGGCGAGCGGGCACGGCGCGGAGGCGATGGGCTACGCGCCGTACTTCCTGCTCACATTCTTCTTGTCGTTCCCGGCCTACCTGTTGCTGCCATGGGTGAGCCGGATGCTCGCGTGGTCGGATGCACGCCAGCCCGCGGCGTCGAACGACGATACGGTAAGGCCATGATGCGCTTCGAACATGCCCGTCTGGAGGCTCAGCTCATGCCGCGCAAGTTTGTCGACCTGTCGATCTTCCTGGAAAACGACGTCGTCTCGGATCCGAAGCCGTTCACGCCGAAGATCACCTATATCGACCACCAGGCGAGCTTCCCGCAGCTCGCCGGTTTCTTCCCCGGCCTCAGCAGGGCGGACATGCCCGACGGCGAGGCGTGGGCGATCGAGAAGGTGGAGCTCATCACGCATAACGGCACGCATCTCGATGCGCCCTACCACTTCCACTCGACGATGAACAAGGGGGAGCGGGCGATCGCGATCGACGAGGTGCCCCTCGAGTGGTGTTTCCAGCCCGGCGTGAAGCTCGACTTCCGGCAACGGCCCGACGGCTACGTCGTCTCGGCGCAGGACGTCGAGGACGAGCTGGAGCGCGTCGGCCATGCGTTGCGGCCGCTCGAGATCGTGATGGTCAACACGCGCGCGGGCTCGCGCTATGGGCATGACGACTACGTGAACGCTGGCTGCGGGATGGGTTACGAGGCGACCATGTACCTGCTCGAGCGCGGCATAAGGTTGACCGGCACCGACGCCTGGAGCTGGGACGCGCCGTTCGTGTACACCGCCGAGAAGTATCGGGAGACCGGCGACGCGAGGCTGATCTGGGAAGGCCACAAGGCGGGCCGCGACATCGGCTACTGCCATCTCGAGAAGCTGCACAACCTCGAGGCGCTGCCGCCCGATGGATTCATGGTCGCGTGCTTCCCGGTCAAGATCCGGGGTGCATCCGCCGGCTGGACGCGTGCGGTGGCGATATTCGAGGACCATCCCGCCGCGTCGACGCAGGTTGATTTGGGCCGCGAAACTCGGTAGCCTCGATCGCTCCCCGGCGACTGCCGGAACCCCTCTGATCCCATCCCCGAGGACACCCATGCCGGAATACTCCGAAGTTTCCAAGGACAAGCTCGTCGCCGACATGAAGGTCGTCATCGCCGACGCCGAGGAGCTCCTCAAGGCCACGGCGAGCGCGGCCGGCGAGAAGGTCTCGGTCGCACGCATGCGCATGGAGGACAGCCTGCGCACCGCCAAGACGAAGGTCGCCGAGGCGCAGGAGATCGTCAGCGACAAGGCGAAAGCCGCGGCGCGCGCGACCGACGACTACGTCCACGCGCACCCCTGGAGGGCGGTCGGCATCGCTGCGGGCGTGGGCCTCGTCCTCGGGATGCTCATCTCGCGCCGCTAGAGCGACGCCCACGGGCAATGGCCACCGAGGCGGGCGCGCCGCGTCCACCGGGACTCGTCGGGTCGATCACCCGGCTGGGGCGCACGGCGCTCGCGCTGCTGCGCACCCGTCTGGAGATCCTCGCCACCGAGATCGAGGAGGAGCGCATCCGGTTCGCCGGGCTCGCGCTGCTCGTCGCCGCGATCGCGTTCTGCCTGCAGATGGCGGTGCTGCTGGGGGTGTTCCTGATGGTGGTGCTGCTCTGGGAGTCGCACCGTCTGCTCACGCTCGGCGTCCTCTCGGCGGCGTTCCTCGTGGTGGGGGTAGGGTTGTTCCTTTGGTTGCGCCACCGCCTGCGCACCCGCCCGCGCATGTTCGCGAGCACGCTGGGCGAGCTCGCGAAAGACGACGAGCGGCTCGGCCGCGGGAGCGGCGCGCAGTGAACCCTCGCCGCCTCGCCCAGATCCAAGCCCGTCGGGAGCGACTGATCGCCAAGGCGGCCGCACAGCGCGAGGAAGTCGCGCTGCTGCTCGCGCCCTGGCAGGCGCCGCTCGCGATTGCGGACAAGGGCGTGGCCGTCGTGGCTTACGTGCGTGGTCACCCCGAGATCGTTCTGGTCGCGGTCGCGGCATTCGTGGTGCTCTCGCCGAAGCGCGCGTTTCGCTGGGCGCGGCGCGCGTTCGCGGCGTGGCGCGGCTATCGCTGGGCGGTCAACGCCCTCCACCGCGCGCTGCCCTGAATCTCCAGCGCGGCACGGCCGCGGCGCCAGCCAAGAAATTCGGTTCGTGCTTCGCGTCGCCTGCTCCGGTCAAAGCATCCAGTCATAGTCAATCGTGAGCGGGGCGTGGTCCGAGAAGCGCTTCGCCTTGTAGATCGACGCGCGTAACGCCTTCGCCGCAATTCCCGGGGTGGCGATCTGGTAGTCGATGCGCCAACCCACGTTCTTCGCCCAGGCCTGACCGCGGTTCGACCACCACGTGTACTGCTCGGCGCGCGGGTCGAGACGACGGAACACGTCCACCCAGCCGGCCTTCTCGAACACCTCGGTAAGCCAGGCGCGTTCCTCCGGAAGGAACCCGGAGTTCTTCCGGTTCGCGCGCCAGTTTTTCAGGTCGATCTCCCTGTGGGCGATGTTCCAGTCGCCGCACAGGATGAACTCGCGACCGCTGTGCGCCAGCTTCCGGAGCACCGGCATGAAATCGTCCATGAAGCGGAACTTCGCCTGCTGGCGCTCCGCCGAGCTCGAGCCGGACGGCAGGTAGAGCGACACCACCGCGAGCTTGCCGAAATCGGCCCGCAGGAACCGGCCTTCCGGATCGAACTCGCGGCTCCCGATGCCGGTGGAGACGGCGTCGGGCGCACGCCGGCAGTACATCCCGACGCCGCTATAACCCTTCTTGTGAGCGAAATCGAAGTAGCCCTTCAGATTCCCTGGCATGGCGATTGCGTCTGGCAGATCGGTTTCGTGAACCTTGATTTCCTGCATGCACACGCAATCGGGCTTTTGTCGCGTGAGCCACGGGAGGAATCCCTTCGCAGCCGCGGAGCGGATGCCGTTGAGGTTTAGCGTGATGACGCGTAACATCTTGAATTGTGTCGGGAAATCTAACAGGCCTCGGTCTACGGCGGTGAACGGCTACCGCGCCGAGTTCATCAGGTTCTGCATCGCGAACGGCGTGCTGCGTTTCGGCACCTTCGTGACGAAATCGGGCAGGACCACCCCCTATTTCTTCGACGCAGGCCTGTTCAACACCGGAGGGCGCCTCGACCGGCTTGCGGAATTTTACGCACTCGCCATCCGGCACTCGGGCGTCGCGTTCGACATGCTGTTCGGGCCCGCCTACAAGGGAATCGCGCTCGTGGCGGCTACCGCAATGGCGCTCGCGCGAGCCGGCCTCGACGTGCCGTACGCTTACAACCGCAAGGAGGCGAAAGATCACGGCGAAGGCGGCACGGTGGTCGGCGCACCGCTCGCCGGCCGGGTGCTGATCGTCGACGACGTAATGACCGCGGGCACCGCGGTGCGCGAATCGGTGGCGCTGATCCGCGCGGCGGGCGCCCAGCCCGCCGGCGTCGCGGTGTGCCTCGATCGCATGGAGCGCGGCACAGGAGATCTCTCCGCGGTGCAGGAGGTCGAGCGCAAGTACGAAATGCCGGTCGTCGCGATCGCGAATCTCGATGACCTGCTCGGATACCTACGAAGCGAGCCGCAGTACGAGGAGAATCTGCGCGCGATCGCCGCATATCGCCAACAATACGGAGTATCGGCTCATGGATAGCAGACTGATCATCGCGCTCCTCGCAAGTGCGCTTCTGGTGGGGGCGCCCGCCCAAGCGCAGCGACTGTACAAGTACACCGATCCCGTAACCGGCAACACGGCCTATACGGACAAGCTCCCGGCGGAAGCGAGCGGGAAGGCGAACGAGCAGCTCAATCGCCAGGGGACGGTGGTGAAGCGCGAGCCGGCCGCGCCGACTGCGGAGGAACTCGCCGCGCGGGAGGCCGATCGCAAGCGCAAGCTCGACGAGGAGATGGCCGCGAAGGAGGAGAAGCGCAAGAACCAGGCGCTGCTGAACACCTACGCAAGCGAGAAGGACATCAACGAGGCCCGCGCGCGCGCGCTGCAGGCGAACGAAGAAGCGATCAAGGAAGCGGAGCGCAAGGTCGCCGACGCGCAGAAGCGCCAGAAACAGCTCGCCACGGAAGCCGAGTTCTACCAGAAGCGCCCCATGCCGGGGCAGCTCAAGCTGGACATCCAGAATAACCAGCTCGAGCTCAAGGCGCACGGCGACCTTCTGGACGCGAAGCGCAAGGAGACCGCCGCGATCAACGCCAAGTACGAAGAGGACAGGAGACGCTACCTGGAGCTGAGCAAGGCGGGCGCCACGGGCAAGGCGGTGCCCGTGACGGCTGCGCAATCGACGTCGCAGAAGAAGTAGCGCGCGGCGCGCCGCCGCGCGGACTGGCCGGCTAGCTGCCGGCCAGTTTCTTTTTCAGGAGGTCGTTGACCTGCTGCGGGTTGGCCTTGCCCTTCGTGGCTTTCATGACCTGGCCGACGAGCGCGTGGAGCGCCCGTTCCTTGCCGGCCCGGAACTCCTCGACCGACCGAGGGTTGGCCGCGACCACCTCGGCGACGATCGTCTCCAGGGCGCCGGCGTCGGAGATCTGCCTGAGACCGCGTTTCTCGATGATCGCGTCGGGATCGCCTTCGCCCGCCCACATCGCGTCGAAGACCTCCTTGGCGATCTTCCCGGAGATCGTTCCGTCCTGGATGCGGGCGAGGAGTCGGCTGAGCCGGTCGGGGCTGACGGCGCTCTGGGCGGCGTCCTTGCCCTCCTCGTTCAGCCTTGCGGCAAGCTCGCCCATGACCCAGTTCGCGGCCGTCTTCGCCGCAACGCCGGCGCCCGTCCCGAGCGTCGCCTCGAAGTACTCCGCGAGCTCGCGCGACTGAGTGAGCGTCACTGCGTCGTACGGCGTGAGGCCGAGGTCGCGCTCGTAGCGGCTCCGCTTGACCTGCGGCAGCTCGGGCAGGCGTGCGCGCACGTCCTCGATCCATTCCTCGCTCACCGCCAGCGGCAGGAGGTCGGGATCGGGAAAGTAGCGGTAGTCGTGCGCCTCCTCCTTGGAGCGCATCGAGCGGGTCTCGTCGCGGTCCGGGTCATAGAGGCGCGTCTCCTGCTCGATCCGCCCGCCGGACTCGAGGATGTCGATCTGGCGGCGCGCCTCGAACTCGATCGCGCGCTCGAGGAAGCGGAAGGAGTTCAGGTTCTTGATCTCGCAGCGCGTGCCCAGCTTTTCGGCGCCCCTGGGCCGCACCGAGACGTTCGCGTCGCAGCGGAACGAGCCCTCCTGCATGTTGCCGTCGCAGATCTCGATCCACCGCACGAGCGCGTGCAGCGTCCTGGCATAGGCGACGGCCTCCTCGGCGGAGCGCATGTCGGGCTCCGAGACGATCTCGAGCAGCGGCGTGCCCGCGCGGTTCAGGTCGATGCCGCTCATGCCGTGGAAGTCCTCGTGGAGCGACTTGCCCGCGTCTTCCTCGAGGTGCGCGCGCGTGAGGCGGACCGCCTTCTCGCCGGCGCTCGTGAGAATCGTGATCGAGCCGCCGAGCACGATCGGAGTCTCGAACTGGCTGATCTGGTAGCCCTTCGGCAGGTCGGGGTAGAAGTAGTTCTTGCGCGCGAACACCGAGACCCGGTTGACGGTCGCGCCGACGGCGAGCCCAAAGCGAATTGCGCGCTCGACCGCGCCGCGGTTCAGCACGGGCAGCGCGCCGGGCAGCGCGATGTCGAGCCCGCAGGCCTGCGTGTTCGGCGCCGCGCCGAACGCCGTTGCCGCCCCGGAGAAGATCTTCGCGCGCGTCGAGAGTTGCGCGTGGGTCTCCAGGCCGATGACCGATTCCCAGTCCAACCCTTCCCCCTTTCCCGTCACGCCTTCTCCGCGTACGCCGGCGGCGTTCGCGTGTGCCAGTCGGTCGCGAGCTGGAACCGGTGCGCCAGGTTGAGCATGCGCGCCTCGGCGAAGTAGCCCCCCACGATCTGCAGCCCCACGGGCAGGCCTCCGGCGCCGAAGCCGCAGGGGACCGACATGGCCGGCAGGCCCGCGAGGTTCGCCGGGATCGTGTAGATGTCGCTGAGGTACATCTTTACCGGATCGGAGACCCTCTCGCCGATGCGGAACGCCACGGACGGTGCGGTCGGTCCCACGACCACGTCGCAGCGCTTGAACGCCTCGACGAAGTCGCGCGCGATCAGGCGGCGCACGCGCTGCGCTTGCACGTAGTAGGCGTCGTAGTAACCATGCGAGAGCACGTAGGTGCCGACCAGGATCCGGCGCTTCACCTCGGCGCCGAAGCCCTGTGCCCGCGTCTTGCAGTACATGTCGACGAGATCGTCGTACTCGGGCGCGCGATAGCCGTACCGGACCCCGTCGAAACGCGACAGGTTGGACGAGGCCTCGGCGGGCGCGATCACGTAGTACGCCGGCACAGCAAGCGCGGTGTTTGGCAGCGTCACCTCGAGCGTCGCCGCCCCGAGCTTCCGCAGCTCCGCGACCGCTCCCTCCACCGCGGCACGCACGTCCGCATCCATGCCTGCGCCGAAGTATTCCCTCGGCAGCCCGATCCGTACGCCATCGAGCGGCCGGCCGAGCTCGCGCGTGTAGTCCTCCCTCGGGCGCTCGAGGCTCGTCGAATCGCGCGCGTCGAAGCCGGTCATGGCGCCGAGCAGGATCGCGAGGTCCTCGGCGCTGCGCCCGAACGTGCCGCCTTGGTCCAGGCTCGACGCGAAGGCGATCATCCCGTAGCGCGACACCAGGCCGTACGTCGGCTTGATCCCGGAGACTCCGCACAGCGCCGCCGGCTGCCTGATCGATCCGCCGGTGTCGGTCCCCGTTGCGCACGGCGCCAGCCGCGCCGCGACGGCCGCCGCGGAGCCCCCGGAGGAGCCGCCCGGGACGCACGCCGCGTCCCACGGGTTCCGCACCGGCCCGTAGTGGGAGTTCTCGCTGGACGAGCCCATGGCGAACTCGTCCATGTTCGTCTTGCCGAGCAGGACCGCGCCGGCGGCGTTGAACTGCTCGATGACGTGCGCGTCATACGGAGCGACGAAGTTCGAGAGCATCCTCGACGCACAGGTGGTGAGCCAACCCTGCGCGCAGAAGATGTCCTTGTGTGCAACGGGAATCCCGGTCAGCGGGGCGGTCTCACCGCGGGCGATCCGCTCGTCGGCCGCCCGCGCCTGCGCGAGGCTCTTCTCGGGATCGACCGTGATGAAAGCGTTGAGCCGCGGTTGATGCCGGTCGATTCGGTCGAGGAAGAGCTTCGTGAGCTCGACGCTCGAGACTTTTTTCACGCCCAGGGCGGCGGAGAGCTCCTTCAGGGAGGCGGCGATCATTCAGGAAAGGGGGGTGGCAGAAGGGCGGGCAGCTCGACGGCCTTGCCCTCCCCCTTCTCCCTTCACTCGATGACTCTGGGGACGAGATACAGATCCGCCTCGACCTGCGGCGCGATCGACTGGAAGCGCTGGTGCTCATCGGCCTCCGTGACGACGTCCTCGCGGAGCCGCAGCATGACGTCCTGCGCATGGGCCATCGGCTCGATCCCCGCGGTGTCGGCTGCTTTGAGCTGCTCCACGAGGCCGAAGATGCCGTTCAGCTGATGCTGCATCGCGGCGACCTCGGCCTCGGTGACCGCGATCCGCGCGAGGTGGGCGATTCGGCGGATGTCTGCGATCCTTAGCGACATCGTGATTTCTGACTTAGAACAAGCGCTTAGATTCGGGTATTATAACTGACCTACGCATCGCCCCTCGCGCCGGGGCACCATTCTGGAGAACTATCAATACATGCTCGGATTTTTGCGCGCCTATTTTTCTGACGATCTAGCCATCGACCTCGGCACTGCGAACACGCTGATCTACGTGCGCGGCAAGGGCATCGTCCTCGACGAGCCGTCGGTCGTCGCAATCCGCCAGGAAGGCGGCCCGAATGCGAAACGCACCATCCAGGCGGTCGGCAAGGAAGCGAAACAGATGCTCGGCAAGGCACCGGGCAACATCACCGTGATCCGCCCGATGAAGGACGGCGTCATCGCCGACTTCACCGTGACGGAGCAGATGCTCAAGCAGTTCATCAAGAAGGTGCACGTGTCGCGGCTGCTCTCGCCTTCGCCGCGCATCATCATCTGCGTGCCGTGCGGCTCGACGCAGGTCGAGCGGCGCGCGATCCGCGAAAGCGCAATCGGCGCCGGCGCATCGCAGGTGTACCTCATCGAGGAGCCGATGGCCGCGGCGATCGGCGCGGACCTTCCGGTGGCGGAGGCGACCGGCTCGATGGTCGTCGACGTCGGTGGTGGCACGACCGAGGTCGGCGTGATCTCGCTCGGCGGCATGGTCTACGCGGGCAGCGTGCGCGTCGGCGGCGACAAGTTCGACGAGGCGATCATCAACTACATCCGCCGCAACTACGGGATGCTGATCGGCGAGTCGACGGCCGAGATGATCAAGAAGGAGATCGGCTCGGCATTCCCCGGCTCCGAGGTGCGCGAGATCGAGGTCAAGGGCCGCAACCTCGCCGAGGGCATCCCGCGCAGTTTCACGATCTCCTCGAACGAGGTGCTCGAGGCGCTGACCGAACCGCTCAACCAGATCGTCTCCGCGGTCAAGTCCGCGCTCGAACAGACGCCGCCCGAGCTCGGCGCCGACATCGCCTCCAAGGGCATGGTGATCACCGGCGGCGGGGCGCTGCTGCGCGACCTCGACCGGCTGCTCATGGAGGAGACCGGGCTCCCGGTGATCGTCGCCGAGGAGCCGCTCTCGTGCGTGGTCCGCGGCTCGGGCAAGGCGCTCGAGAAGATGGACAAGCTCGGGAGCATCTTCACCAACGAGTAGGCATCCGGGAAGCGGGGACAGGGAAGCGTGATGTCCACGACGCTTCCCTGACGTTCGCCGTTACGCGCTTCCCCCTTCCCGCACATGGAGCACACGCCGCCCCAGTTCTTCCATCGCGGCCCCGCTCCGATCGCGCGACTCACGTTTTTCGCGCTCCTCTCCGTGTTCCTAATGGTGCTCGATGCGCGGTTCCGCTACGCGGAGCCGCTCCGCCAGGTGCTCGCCATCGCGGCCTACCCGCTCCAGCAGATCGCGACCGCCCCCTTCGTCGCGCTCGCCCGCGCGCGCGAGTTCTTCTCCAGCCAGGCCGACCTGCGCGAGCAGAATGCGCTCCTGCGCGCGCAGAAGCTGCGCGACGCCGAGGACCTGCTGACGCTGCAGGCGCTGCGCGCCGAGAACGAAAGCATGCGACGCCTCCTCGCCGCCAAGGAGCAGGTGCCCGGGGAGGCGATCTTCGCCGAGATCCTCTACGCTGGGCGCGATCCGTTCAGCCGCAAGGTGATCATCGACCGCGGCGTGCAGCACGGGGTGCAGACTGGACAAGCGGTCATCGACTCGAGTGGGGTGCTCGGGCAGGTAACCCGCGTGCAGTCGCTGCTCTCCGAGGTGACCCTGATCGTCGACAAGGACCACGCTATACCGGTCCAGGTAGTGCGCAACGGGTTGCGCGGCGTCGCCTACGGCTCGGGCGACGGCACGACGCTGGAGCTGCGCCACATGGCATCGAATGCGGAGGTCGAGACGGGCGACGTGCTCGTCACCTCCGGCCTTGACGGACTCTATCCGCGCGGCCTTCCGGTCGCCAAGATCGCCAAGGTCGAGCGCGACGCGGCGTACGCGTTCGCCAAGATCGTGTGCCTGCCCGTCGCCGGCACGACCCGCCACCACCAGGTCCTGGTGCTGGCGCCCGCTGCGGGCACCCCCGCCTGGTCGTCGGAGTCCGATCGGCCGAAGAAGGGCGCGCGTGCGAAGCGCAGCGCGCGCAAGGGCGAGTGATGGCCGCGAACCCGCAACACATCCTGCTGCCGGTCCGGGTGAGCTTCATGGCGGCGAGCGTGATCGCGGCGCTCGCCTTCAACCTCCTGCCCTGGCAGGACCTCCGCGGCGTGCCGGATCTGCTCGCGCTCGTGCTCACGTTCTGGTGCGTGCACCAGCCGCGCAAGATGGGCATCGGCATCGCGTGGGCGCTCGGGCTCCTGATGGACACCGCGAACGGCGCGCTGTTCGGCCAGCATGCGCTAGCCTACGCCGCGCTCGCGTATGCCGCGCAGGGCCTGCACCGCCGGATACTGGGTTTCTCGCCGTGGCAGCAGGCGCTGCACGTCCTGGTGCTCCTGCTCGGGAGCCAGCTCATCATGCTCGCGGTGCGCATGATTGCCGGGGGCACGTACCCGGGCGCGTCGTTCTTCCTCGGCAGCGTCGTCTGCGCGGCGCTCTGGCCGCTCGCAAGCTTCATCCTCCTCGCGCCGCAGCGCCGGGCCGAGGAAGTGGACGAGACGAGGCCCATCTAGACTAGGATGAGGAACCGACCATGAGCTACACCGAGTTCCGCGACCACGAAAGCGAGGTGCAGCGGTTCCAGCTCAGGCTGGGCGTTGCCGGCGCGTTCGTGCTCGCCGCGTTCGCCGTGCTGCTCGGCCGGTTCGCGTACCTGCAGCTCCTGCACCACGACTACTACCAGACCAAGGCGGAGGACAACCGCATCTCGGTCGTGCCGGTGGTGCCGAACCGCGGGCTGATCCTGGACCGCAACGGGGTCGTGCTGGCGCGCAACGAGTCCCAGTACACCCTGGAGATCAACCCGCAGCAGGTTGGGAACGTCGAGGAGACAATCAGCGAGCTTGCGAAGGTGGTCGAGATCCTCCCGCGCGACCGCAACCGCTTCAGGAAGCTCCGCCAGGAGATCAAGGGCGCGGACAGCCTGCCGATCAAGACGCGTCTCACCGACGAGGAAGTCGCGCGCTTCGCGGCGAACGCATACCGCTTCCCCGCCGTCGCCATCAAGGCGCGCCTGTTCCGCTCCTACCCCTTCGGTGCGACGGCGTCGCACGCGCTCGGCTACATCGGGCGGATCAGCGACCGCGACGTGGAGCGGCTCGAGACCGACGGCCTCACCGCGAACTACAAGGGCTCCGACTTCATCGGGAAGAACGGGATCGAGGCAAGCTACGAGCGCGAGCTGCACGGCACGACCGGGTCCGCGCAGGTCGAGATCGACGCCGGCGGCCGCGGGATCCGCACGCTCTCCTCGACCCCGCCGGTGGCCGGTAACAATCTCGTTCTGACCCTCGACATCAAGCTGCAGGAGGTGGCGGAGGCGGCGTTCGGCAACTTCCGCGGCGCGCTCGTGGCGATCGAGCCGGCGACCGGCGGCATCCTCGCGTTCGTCTCGAAGCCCGGCTACGACCCGAATCTCTTCGTCGATGGGATCGACCCGCAGAGCTGGCAGGCGCTCAACGACGATCCGGACAAGCCGCTCAACAACCGCGCGCTCACCGGCGCCTACCCGCCCGGCTCGACGATCAAGCCATTCATGGCCCTGATGGCGCTCGAGCTCGGCAAGCGCACGCCCGAGTACACGATCAGCGACCCCGGCTTCTTCCATCTCGCCGGCGTGGCGCGCCCGTTCCGCGACTGGAAGGTCGGCGGGCACGGTGCCGTCAATCTGTACCGTTCGATCGTGGTGTCGTGCGATACGTACTACTACGGCCTCGCAGCCGACATGGACATCGACCAGCAGCACGCGTTCCTGTCGCAGCTCGGGTTCGGGGCCCCGAGCGGCATCGACATCGACGGCGAGAAGAGCGGGCTGCTGCCCTCGCGCGAATGGAAGAGAAAGCGCTTCAAGCGCCCGGACGAGCAGAAATGGTACGTCGGCGACAGCGTTTCGGTCGGGATCGGGCAGGGCTACCTGCTTGCCACCCCGCTGCAGCTCGCATTCGCCTCGGCGATCGTTGCCAACAACGGCGTCGCGTTTCGCCCGCACGTCGTCAGCCGGGTCGTCGATGCGCGATCGGGGGCGGAGCGCCAGATCGAGCCCCAGCCGCTGCGCACGCTCAAGCTCAACCCGAAGTGGGTCAACCTCGTGAAGGCGGCGATGGTCGACGTCACGCGCCCCGGCGGCACGGCCGCGCGCGCCGGCGCGGGCGCGGGCTACACGTTCGCCGGCAAGACCGGCACGGCGCAGGTCGTCGCGATGAAGCAGGGCGAGAAGTACGACGAGAAGAAGGTTGCCGAGCGACTCCGCGATCACGCGCTCTTCGTCTCTTTCGCGCCGGCCGAGAACCCGCGCATCGCGCTCGGGATCCTGGTCGAAAACGGCGGGCACGGCAGCGGCACCGCGGCGCCGATCGCGCGCGTCGTCCTCGACTACTACCTGCTCGGCAAGGTGCCGGAGAAGAAGCCCGAGCTGGATGCCGACGCGCCGGAGGGTTGAGCCCGTGATGCAGCTCGCCGCGCGCCTCTGGGACCGTCTGACCGAGAACATCGACGGCACGCTGATGCTGATCGCGGTCCTGATCATCTCGCTCGGCCTGTTCACCCTCTACAGCGCGTCCTACGAGAACCCCGCCCGCCTCCAGGGTCAGCTCGTGAACATCGGCGTGGCGTGCACGGCCATGTGGATCGCGGCCCGGGTGCCGCCGCAGACGCTGATGCGCCTGGCCGTGCCGGTCTACCTCGTCGGTCTGGTCCTGCTCGTCGGCGTGGCGCTCTTCGGCGAGGTGGTCAACGGCGCACGCCGCTGGCTGCACGTCGGCGTGGTGCGCTTTCAGCCCTCCGAGATCATGAAGATCGCCATGCCGCTGATGCTCGCGTGGTACTTCCAGCGCCGCGAGGCCAGCCTGAAGGTACGCGACTACGTGGTCGCCGCGCTGCTCCTGGCCGTGCCCGGCCTTCTGATCGCGCGGCAGCCCGACCTGGGCACGGCGCTCCTCGTGCTGGCGGCCGGCTTCTACGTGATCTTCCTGGCCGGGCTATCCTGGCGCCTGATCGTTCCGGTCGCCCTGGTCGGCGCGGTCGGGCTGGTCGCGCTGATCGTGTTCGAGTCGCAGATCTGCCAGGCCGATGCCGCCTGGCCAGGCTTCAAGGCCTACCAGAAGGCGCGCGTCTGCACGCTGCTCGACCCGACCACGGACCCGCTGGGGCGCGGCTTCCACATCATCCAGTCGACGATCGCCGTGGGCTCGGGCGGCCTGACCGGCAAGGGATGGCTGGAAGGCACGCAGACCCATCTCGAATTCATTCCCGAGCGCTCGACCGATTTCATATTCGCGGTCTTTTCCGAGGAGTTCGGCCTGCTCGGTAACGCCGTGCTGCTCCTGCTGTACCTGATGCTCATCGGCCGCGGCCTCTACATCGCCGCGGGCGCGCCGACGTTCTTCGCGCGGCTGCTCGCCGGGGCGATCACGCTCATCTTCTTCACCTACGCCTTCGTGAACATGGGAATGGTGAGCGGCATCCTGCCGGTGGTCGGCGTGCCGCTGCCGCTCGTGTCCTACGGCGGCACTGCGCTGGTGACCCTGTTCCTGGGGCTCGGGATCCTGATGAGCATCCAGAAGCACCGAAAGCTCGTGCAGACGTGATTGTCGCGAACCGGGAACCGCGAGCCGTGAACCGTGCAGTCGCGCTGTGCGCGGTCGCTGCAGTGATCGCGGGGTGCGCGACCGCCCCGACCGAGCCGCGCATCGAGCGCGAGGCGAAGGCGTCGACGACCGCGCCCGTCCCGGCCCCGCCGCGGCGCGGGGGCGGCTACTACATGGACGACGGACCCGGCGACGGCCCGCCGCCCGACCTGGATCGCATCGTGGATGCAGAGCCGCGGGCTGAAGCCCTGCATCGCTTCGCCAACAGCCCCTACGTCGTCTTCGGCCGCCAGTACATGCCCGGCCGCGAGGTCCGGCCCCTCAAACAGCGCGGCGTCGGAAGTTGGTACGGCCGCAAGTTTCACGGACAAAAAACGGCGAGCGGGGAGATCTACGACATGTACGCGATGACCGCCGCGCATCCGACCCTCCCGATCCCGAGCTACGCGCGCGTTACCAGCGTCGCGACCGGACGATCGGTCGTGGTGCGGGTCAACGACCGCGGACCGTTCCTGCGCGACCGCATCATCGACCTCTCGTACGCCGCGGCCTGGAAGCTCGGGTATGTCGAGCAGGGCAGCGCGCTCGTGGAGGTCGAGGCGATCGTGCCCGACCGGGCGCTCGTGGCGGTAACTCCATCGCAGTGGCCCGACCGCCTCGCACCGATGTCGCGCGCGCCGGAGGCGCCGTCGTCCGAGGCCGTGCGCGTCCCGGTCGAGGCGGAGCCGGGCGGCATCTACCTGCAGCTCGGCGCGTTCTCCGACCGGGACAACGCCGAAAACTTCCGTGCGCGCCTCGCGCTGGAGTTCGCCGCGCTGGACCGGCCGGCCGAGGTCTATCGCCGGGACGGCTTCTACCGCCTGCACGTCGGACCGTACCGTACGCGGGCGGAGGCGAACGCGGCGGCCGACCGGCTGAAAGACGCCCTGGACTTGAAACCGCACGTCGTCGTGCGCTGAGCCGGCGAGGAGTCGGACCCCCGCTGTTATAATTCGCGGCCCGCCGAAGCCGCTGGTTCCCTGCCAGTCTCTCCCTGCCCGGACCCTTGATGCTGCCCCGATTCCTCGCGCTGCTCTTCGCTCTCGTGCCGCTCGCTCGCGCCGACGCGCCGCCGCCCCCGCCGATCGCTGCACGCGCGTGGCTGCTGGTCGAGCTCGCCACCGGACAGCCGATCGTGGCGCACAACGCCGACGAGCGCATCGAGCCCGCCTCGCTCACCAAGCTGATGAGTGCATATCTCGTCTTCGACGCCCTCAGGAAGAAGGCGATCACCCCGGAGCAGCCGGTGCCGGTGTCCGAGCGCGCCTGGAAGGCGGGCGGCTCGCGCATGTTCATCGAGCCGCGGAAACCGGTCACCGTGGACGAGCTGCTGCGCGGAATGATCGTGCTGTCGGGCAACGACGCGACGATCGCGCTCGCCGAGCTGGTGGGCGGATCGGAGGACGTGTTCGCGCAGATGATGAACCGCGAGGCGCAGCGGCTCGGCATGAAGGCGACGAGCTTCACCAACGCGAGCGGCTGGCCCGACGCGAAGCACTACTCGACGGCGCGCGACCTTGCGGTGCTAGCGGCGGCGCTCATCCGCGATTTCCCGGACTACTACACACTCTATTCGACAAAGGAATACCGCTACAACAACATCACCCAGCCGAACCGCAACCGGCTGCTCTGGCTCGACCCCAACGTCGACGGCGTGAAGACCGGGTACACCGAGAGCGCGGGGTACTGCCTGATTGCCTCCGCGAAGCGCGGCCCGCGGCGGCTCCTCTCGGTGGTGCTCGGGACGAAATCGGACAGCCTGCGCGCACAGGAGAGCCAGAAGCTGCTCAACTACGGCTTCCAGTTCTACGAGGCGGTGCGTTTGTACGGGAAGGGCCAGGAAGTGGGCCGCCTGCGCGTGTGGAAAGGCGCGTCGAACGAGCTGAAGGCGGGTGCGCCGAGCGACCTCAACCTGATCCTGCCGCGCGGCGACGCGCAGAAGCTCAAGGCCGACTTCGTGAGCGAGCAGCCGCTCGTCGCGCCGGTGAGCGCCGGCCAGCGGGTCGGCACGATCCGGATGTCGCTCGACGGCAAGCCGGTCGGGGAGTATCCGGTCGTCGCGCTCGAGTCGGTGGCGGTGGCCGGCATGTTCGGGCGCGCATGGGACAGCCTGCGTCTGTGGCTCAAATAGCGAGCAGGGGGAACGTGGTGGAACAGATCGTGTATCTGAACGGCGAATTCGTGCCGCTCGCCGAGGCAAAGGTCCCGGTCCTCGACCGCGGATTCATCTTCGGCGACGGCGTCTACGAGGTGATTCCGGCATACGGCCGCGTGCTGTTCCGGCTCGACGAGCACTTGGCGCGGCTCGAGCACAGCCTGACCGCGACCCGCATCGCCAACCCGCACGACGCGGCGACGTGGCGAAAGCTGCTGGAGACCGTCGTGGCGCGCAACCCCTGGGACGACCAGAGCGTCTACCTGCAGGTCACGCGCGGCGTTGCGCCACGCACCCAGGAGTTCCCGAAGGGCGATGTGCGCCCCACCGTGTTCGTGATGTCGAGCCCGCTCAAGATGCCGTCGCCGGAGCAGCGCGCGAACGGCGTCGCGGTGGTGACGAGGGAGGACTACCGCTGGCGGCGCTGCGACATCAAGTCCGTCTCGCTGCTCGCGAACTGCCTGCTGCGCCAGGAGGCCGAGGACGCCGGCGCGGTCGAGACCGTCCTCATCCGCGACGGCAACGTCAAGGAGGCATCGACGTGCAACGTCCTCTTGGTGAAGGGCGGCGTGATCCTCGTTCCGCCCAAGGACCACCTCATCCTCCACGGAATCACTTTCGACCTCGCGCTCGAGCTCGCGCGCGAGGCCGGGCTGCGGCTCCAGACGCGCGAGGTGAAGCGGGCGGAGCTGTACAGCGCGGACGAGGTCTGGCTGTCCTCCTCCGCGCGCGAGATTCTGCCGGTCGTCACCGTCGACGGCAAGCGGGTCGGGACCGGGAAGCCGGGACCGATCTATGCGCGGATGCACCAGCTCTTCCAGGACTACAAGGCGCGCACGCGGGCCGCGGCTCATGCCTGAGCAGGACACCCCGACGCGCCTCGCCTTTCCGTGCGACTTCCCGATCAAGGTCATGGGGAAGCGCCAGGCGGCGTTCGCGCAGACGATCGTGGACATCGTGAAGCGTCACGCGCCCGACTTCGACCCGGCGACCCTGGAGATGCGCACGAGCCGGGAAGCGACCTATCTCTCCCTCACCCTCACCATCCGCGCGACCTCGCGCGCCCAGCTCGACGACCTCTATCGCGAGCTCTGCGATCATCCGATGGTCACGATGGTGCTTTGACTGAGAAGGGGGAGGGGTGAAGGGCGAAGGGTCGATTCGCGAGGCCGCGGGCGCGCGCAGCGCGCGCCCTTCCCCCATCCCGCTTCGCCCTTCCCTCGCCGTCCGGCGACTCGGCCTCGTCGAGTACCAGCACGCGTACGACCGGATGCGGGAGTTCAGCGCGGCGCGCACAGCGACGACGCCCGACGAGCTCTGGCTCCTCGAGCACCCGCCGGTGTACACGCTCGGCCAGGCCGGGAAGCCGGAGCACCTGCTGCGCGAGAACGGGATCCCGGTGGTGCGCGTCGACCGCGGCGGGCAGGTCACCTATCACGGCCCCGGCCAGGTGGTCGCCTACGTACTGCTCGACCTGCGGCGGCGCGGCCTCACCGTGAAACGGCTCGTTTGCCTGCTCGAGCAGGCGGTGATCGACCTGCTCGCGGGCCACGGGGTCGAGAGCGCACGAAGTCCCGGCGCCCCCGGTGTGTACGTCCACGGCGCGAAAGTCGCGGCGCTCGGCCTGCGCGTGCGCGGCGGCGCCACGTATCACGGCCTGGCGCTGAACGTCGACATGGACCTCGCACCGTTCCGGGATATCAATCCGTGCGGCTACGAAGGTCTCGCGGTCACGCAACTCGCGGATCTGGGCATCGGGCTGTCGACAGCTGCCGCGGCGGACGCGCTCGCGGAGCGCCTCGCCGACGCGCTCCGCCAGACGGCGCGCTAGAGCACTTCGGGGGGGAGAAGAACTTGGCTCGTCGACGATCGCATTGACTGCCTTGCGACCGGCAACTTCTGGGCGGACTACCAGCCCGGGAAAGCATAGACTCTCACCCCATGCCGTCGGTCACGGACAAGCAGAAGGGCGCCGCCAAGACGGCACGCATCCCGATCAAGATCGTCCCGGCGCCGCCGCTCAGGAAGCCGGAGTGGATCCGCGTGAAGGCGCCGGGCGCCGGCTCGCGCTTCCACGACATCAAGCGGATCCTGCGCGACCACCGGCTGCACACGGTCTGCGAAGAAGCCTCGTGCCCGAACATCGGCGAGTGCTTTGGCAAGGGCACCGCGACGTTCATGATCATGGGGGACAAGTGCACCCGCCGCTGCCCGTTCTGCGACGTCGGGCATGGCCGGCCCGATCCCCTCGACGCCGACGAGCCGGTCAATCTCGCCCGGACCATCGCTGCGCTGCGGCTTTCCTATGTGGTGGTCACCAGCGTGGACCGCGACGACCTCCGCGACGGCGGTGCGCAGCACTTCGTCGACTGCATCCGCGCAGTCCGGGAACATTCACCCGCGACGGCGATCGAAATCCTAGTGCCCGATTTCCGCGGACGGCTGGAACGGGCCCTCGACGTGCTCGACGCCGCGCCCCCGGACGTGATGAACCACAACCTCGAAACGGTGCCACGCCTGTACCGTCAGGCCCGTCCCGGCTCGGATTACGCCCACTCGCTGCGGCTGCTCAAGGACTTCAAGGCTCGCCATCCCGCGGTGCCGACGAAATCGGGGCTGATGGTCGGGCTGGGCGAGACCGACGAGGAAATCCTCGCGGTGATGCGCGACCTGCGCGCGCACGGCGTGGACATGCTCACGATCGGCCAGTACCTCGCCCCGTCGGCGCACCACCTGCCGGTCGCGCGCTACGCGCATCCGGACGTGTTCGCGATGTTCGAGGGCGAGGCGCAGGCGATGGGGTTCACTCATGCCGCGGTCGGCCCGATGGTGCGTTCGAGCTACCACGCCGATCGGCAGGCGCATCGGGCTGGCGTGGTGTGAAGCGCCGCTGGCGGGCGGCGGGCTCCGGAGGAGGCAGGTATATGGCAGTGGCTCACGAGATGCTGCGCGCGGTCGCGGTTGCCGCGGCGTTCGTCGGTTTCGCCTTCGGTGCCGCTGCGGCAGGGCCAGTCCAGGTCGACGCATCCGCTCCCGAGCTCGACTTCCGGCTCGCCAACGGCAAGCTCGTCAAAGCGCGGGACCTGCACGGGAAGGTCGTCGTCACGATGATCTGGGCCACGTGGAGCCCAGCCGCGCGGATGCAGCTCGGCGATCTCCAGCGCCTGTATGCGGGCAGCCGGGGCAAGGGGCTCGAGGTCCTCGCCCTGTCGATCGACGAGAGCATCGGCGAGGTGCGCGAGTTCTGGCGTGCACGCGGCTACACGATGCCCGTGGCGATGCGCAGCGACGCGTTCTTCGAGCACTACGGCCGCGTCACCACGACGCCGATGTACTACATCGTGGACCGCCATGGCATGCTGCGGCACCGGATCGCCGGCACGCTTGCGCCGGAAAAGCTCGAGGCCCTGGTCACGCCCCTCGTCGCCGAGCCGGCGCCCTCGGAGCGCTTCGCGGCGCAGCGCTGACTATCCGCCAGCCCTTTCCCTACCTCGTCCCGGAAGGAGTCCGTCCATGCAGTCTGCGATTGCCGTGCTCGGGCTTGTCGCGGGTCTCGCCATCGGCGCCCCCGCGGGAGCCCAGTCGCTGGCGAGCCTGAGCAATCAGGACGCGGTCGCCGGCCTGAAGGACGCCCTGATCCAGAGCTCCGGAAAGGCGGTGAGCCAACTCGGCGCGGCCGACGGATTCCTCGGCGACGCGAAGGTGAAGATCCCGCTCCCCGATTCGATCAAGCGCGTCGAGAGCGCCCTGCGGATGGTCGGAATGGGCAAGCAGGCCGACGAGCTCGTCGTCAGCATGAACCGCGCGGCCGAGATGGCGGTGAAGGAGGCGACGCCGATCCTGACCGACTCGGTCAGGAAGATGAGCGTCCAGGACGCGAAGGGCATCCTGACCGGCGGCGACGACTCGGCAACGCAGTACTTCCGCCGCACGACCTCCGAGCAGCTCACGCAGCGCTTCCTGCCCATCGTGAAGAAGATGACCGCCAAGGTGCAGCTCGCCGAGCAGTACAACAATCTCGCCGGGCAGGCCGCGACCTTCGGGCTGGTGAAGCAGGAAGACGCGAACATCGACAATTACGTGACGCGCAAGGCGCTCGACGGGCTCTTTTTCGTGATCGCGGAGCAGGAACGCGCGATCCGCAAGGACCCGGTCGGCGCGGCGACCGGGATGGCGAAGAAGGTGTTCGGGATGCTGGGCAAGTAGCGGCTTGGTGCAGAACACCTCGCCGAGGTGTTCTGCAACGCTCAGTGGGCCTCGTCCCAGTTCCGTCCCACGCCGACGTCGACGACGAGCGGCACCTGCAGGCTCGCCACGCCTGACATCAGCGCCGGCAGTTGGCCCTTCACCCGCTTGAGCTCGGCTTCCGGCGTCTCGAGCACCAGCTCGTCGTGGACCTGCATGACGAGTTTCGTGCCCAGGCCTTCGCCGTCGATCCATCTCTGCACCGCGACCATCGCGAGCTTGATAAGGTCCGCCGCGGTGCCCTGCATCGGGGCGTTGATCGCGGCGCGCTCGGCGCCCGCGCGGCGGCCCTGGTTGCCGGCGCGGATCTCGGGCAGCCACAGCCGCCGGCCGAAGACCGTCTCGACGTAGCCCTGCTCGCGCGCGGTCTGGCGCGTCGTCTCCATGTAGCGCGCGACGCCGGGATAGCGCGTGAAATAGCTGTCGATGTACGCCTGCGCGGTCGCGCGCTCGAGCCCGAGCTGCTGGGCGAGCCCGAACGCGCTCATCCCGTAGATCAGCCCAAAGTTGATCGTCTTCGCGTAGCGGCGCTCCTCCGCGGTCACCTCCCGCGGTTCGCGCCCGAAGATCTCCGCCGCGGTCGCGCGGTGGATGTCGTCGCCGCGCGCGAAGGCGCCGAGCAGGCCCTCGTCGCCGGAGATGTGCGCCATGATCCGCAGCTCGACCTGCGAGTAGTCCGCCGACACTATCGCGTGCCCGGCCGGCGCGACGAACGCCTCGCGGATGCGCCGGCCTTCCGCGGTGCGGACCGGAATGTTCTGCAGGTTCGGGTCGTTTGACGCGAGGCGGCCGGTGACTGCCGTCGCCTGGCCGTAGTTGGTGTGCACGCGCCCGGTCCGCGGGTTGACCATGCGCGGCAGCTTGTCGGTGTAGGTCGACTTCAGCTTGGAGACCGCGCGGTACTCGAGCAGCGTCTTCGGAAGCGGGTAGTCGAGCGCGAGCTTCTCGAGCACGTCCTCGTCGGTGGACGGCGCGCCGGTGGCGGTCTTCTTCAGGACCGGAAGCTTCAGCCGCTCGAAGAAGATCTCGCCGATCTGTTTCGGCGAGTTCAGGTTGAACGGCTGCCCAGCCTCGGCATGGGCCTTCTGCTCCAGCTCCAGCATCCGCTGGCCGAGCTCGTGCCCCTGACGCTCGAGCAGCGCCGCGTCGACCAGGACGCCGTTGCGCTCCATGCGGAACAGCACTTCGCGCACCGGCATCTCGATCGACTCGTACACGAACTTGAGCTTCGCGTCGGCCGCAACGCGCGGATAGAGCGCCCGGTGCAGACGCAGCGTGATATCCGCGTCCTCCGCCGAGTACTCGGTCGCGCGTTCGACGCTGACCTCCTCGAAGCCGATGCGCTGCGCGCCTTTGCCCGTCACCTCGTCGTAGGTGATCGTCTTGACGCCCAGATGTCGCTCGGCGAGCGTGTCCATGTCGTGGCGAGCGTGGCTCTCGAGCACGTAGGACTGGAGCAGCGTGTCGTGCGCGACGCCGACCAGCCGCACGCCGTGATTCGCCAGCACGTGCTGGTCGTACTTCAGGTTCTGACCGACCTTCGGCTTCGCGGGGTCTTCGAGCCATGGTCGCAGCAGCTCGAGCGCCCGCGCCACACCGATCTGATCCGGCGCCCCCGGATAGCGGTGCGCGACGGCGAGGTACGCGGCGTGCCCCGGTTCCACCGAGAAGGACACGCCCACGAGCTCCGCGGCGAGGGGATCGAGTGACGTGGTCTCGGTGTCGACGCACGCCTCCGGCGCCGCGGCGATGCGCTCGAGCCAGCGCGCGAGGTCGGTCTCGTTGAGGAGGGTCTCGTACCGCCGCGGTGCTTCCGCGGGAGGGAGCGGCGGCGCGGGCGCGACAACCGGCGGCTCATCGCCGTCAGCGCCTTCCACCTCCTTCAGCCAGGTCCTGAAACCGAACCGGCCGAGGAGATCCTTCAGCCACTCGCGGTCGCGGCTGCGCGGCGCGAGGTCGTCGACCGCGAACGTGAGCGGCACGTCGCACTTCACCGTCGCCAGGCTGCGCCCCTTCGGCAGCCAGTCGCGCGCCTTGCGCAGGTTCTCCCCAGCGACGCCCCGGATCTCGTCCGCGTGCGCAAGCACGCCGTCGAGCGAACCGTACTCGCCGATCCACTTCGCCGCGGTCTTCGGTCCGACCTTCTCCACGCCGGGGATGTTGTCGACTGCATCGCCGACGAGCGCGAGATAGTCGACGATCTTCTCCGGCGGCACGCCGAACTTCGCCTCGACGCCGGCAGCGTCGAGGCGCTCGTTCGACATCGTGTTGATCAGCGTGACGCGATCGTCGACGAGCTGCGCGAGGTCCTTGTCGCCAGTCGACACCACTGTGCGGATGCCCGCGTCCGAGGCCGCGCGCGCGAGCGTCCCGATGACGTCGTCAGCCTCGACACCGTCGACCACCAGCACCGGCCAGCCCATTGCGCGGATCGCCTCCATGAGAGGCTCGATCTGCGCGGCGAGATCGTCGGGCATCGGCGGGCGGTGCGCCTTGTACTCCGGATACACGTCGTCGCGGAAGGTCTTGCCCTTCGCGTCGAACACGCAGCCGAGGAAATCTGCCTTGTAGTCGGTGACGAGCCGCCTTAGCATGTTCAGCACGCCGTAGATCGCGCCGGTCGGCTCGCCGGCGGGACTCCTGAGGTCCGGCAGCGCGTGGAACGCGCGGTAGAGATAGGACGAGCCGTCCACCAGCACCAACAGCTTCGACCTGCTACCGTCCGACTCCGGGGACAAGCGCGGGGACGTAGCCTCCTCGTTCAAGAGAGAATCCGCAGCCATGGATGACAGTGTGAAGAAGGAACGGCCCGACAAGCTGCCGAAGCTCGTGGCCGCAGGTCACGACACGCGCGCCTACAGCGCGCGGGAGGCGTGGCAGCTGCTCGCGATTATGTCAGAGTTCGTCGAGGCCACCGAGCGGCTCAACCAGGTCCGTCCCGCGGTGTCGATCTTCGGCAGCGCGCGCACGCCGGAGGATCATCCCTACTTCGCGCTCGCCGAGCGCACGTCGCGCCTGCTTTCGGACGCGGGCTTCACCGTCATCTCCGGCGGGGGACCCGGCATCATGGAGGCGGCCAACCGCGGCGCGTTCTTCGGCAGCTCGCCCGCGGTCGGCCTCAACATCGAGCTGCCGCGCGAGCAGTTCGGCAACACCTACCAGGACATCAGCCTCTCGTTCCGTCACTTCTTCGCCCGCAAGGTGACCTTCGTGCGCTTCGCGACCGCGTACGTCGTGCTGCCGGGCGGCTTCGGAACGCTCGACGAGCTCACCGAGGCGCTCACGCTGGTGCAGACCGGCAAGACGCGCAAGATGCCGATCATCCTCCTGCACGAGCCGTTCTGGCGCGGACTGCTCGACTGGTTCCGCGACCGGCTGGTGGGCGAAGGCATGATCGACCCCGAGGACATGGGTCTCGTGCAGGTCCACAACGAGCCCGAGCAGGTCGTGGAAACGATCTTCCGGCACTACGAGAGCCGCGCGTTCATCCCTTCGCCGGCCGAACGCGAGACGTTCCTCAACCTTTAGGCCTTTCGGATGAGCTGGCCGCGCGATCGATTCTGCTAGACTTGAATTGAATTCAAGGATTTCATGTCATGCGCCGCCTGCTCGCCGCCGCCGCCTTCGCCGCCATGCTTCCGGCCGTCGCGCAGCAGGTGGCCCCGCCACCCCAGCTCGAACCGATTCCCGAAGCACCGGCGGGAGTCGGCATCGACCCGGCGGAGCAGGCGGCCGAGCTGGGCATCACCATCCGGCCCGGCGACAAGGTCGAGCGGTACACGCTCGACGGGCAGCAGTATCTGGTGGTGACCACGCAGTGGGGGACGGAGTATCACCTGATCGAGGCGCTTCCCGGTTTCGCGCCGTTCGCGGGCTGGCAGCCGGGGGACTCCGGCGTGCGAGTCCCGATGTGGAGGGTCCTCGAGTGGTGAGCGGCACCGCGCTCGACCCGCACGGCCGCGGCGCATGTCGGTCTATACCAAGGTCACGCAGAGCCAGCTCGACGACTGGCTGAAGCGCTACCCCGTCGGCGCCCTCACCGAGCTGAAGGGCATTGCCGCCGGCATTGAAAACACCAACTACTTCGTCACGACCACCCACGGCCGTTACGTCCTCACGCTGTTCGAACGGCTGCCTGCCGAGAGCCTGCCCTTCTATCTCGGCCTGATGGCGCACCTCGCCTGCCACGGAATCCCCTGTCCCGCGCCGATCGTCGATCACTCGAACGGTCTGTACTCGACGCTCAACGGGAAGCCGGCCGCGCTGGTCACGCGGCTGACGGGCGCGCCGGTGACCGCTCCGGCGCCCGCGCATTGCGCGCGGGTCGGCGCCGTCCTCGCCGGCATGCATCTCGCGGGACAGTCGTTCGAGGGCGCGCTCGAGAACCCGCGCGGGCCGAAGTGGTGGCGCGGGACCGCGTCGCAGGTCGCGCCGTTCCTCGACGACGCGCGCAAGCGGCTGCTCGAGTCGGAGCTCGAGTTCCAGTCGCGCTATCGCTTTCGGGACCTGCCGCGCGGCCCGATCCACGCCGACCTCTTCCGCGACAACGTGCTCTGGGACGGCGTCCGAATCGGAGGAGTGATCGATTTCTACTTCGCCGGCGTGGACGCGTGGCTGTTCGACGTGGCGGTGACGCTGAACGACTGGTGCGTGCACGCCGACGGCGAGATCGACCGCGAGCGCGCCATGGCGCTGCTCGACGCGTACCACGGGGCGCGGCCGTTCACCGCGATCGAGCGCGGCGCATGGCCGGTCATGCTGCGCGCGGCGAGCCTGCGCTTCTGGCTCTCGCGGCTCCACGATTTCCTGCTCCCGCGGCCGGGGGAGCTCGTCCACGCGCACGACCCGGAGCACTTCCGACGCATCCTCGCGCTGCGCATCCGCGACGAGCACGACCTGCCGTTCGTCGGGTGAGGAGTCCGGTACCGTGCTGGTAGTCCCCGCCGGCAACGGCTGGCTCTGGCTGAAGCGCGGCTTCGCCTTCTTCGGCCGCGCGCCGTTCGCCTGGATCATGGTCGCGGTGTCCTACTGGGTGCTCGTGAGCGTGGTCGGCATCGTGCCGTACCTCGGCCTCGTTGCGGTGATGCTGGCGACCCCGGCCTTCGCAGTCAGCTTCATGGCGATGTGCCGCGAGCTCGAGCGCGGCCGCCCGCTCGAGCTGACGCTGCTGTTCGCCGGTTTCCGCAGGAACCTGCCGGCGCTGGTGGCGCTCGGCGGGATCTACTTCGCCCTCATCCTCCTCATCCTGGTCGCGAGCCAGTTGTTCGACGACGGGCTGCTGCTGCGCTGGATGCTGCTCGGGAAGGCGGTGCCGCGCGACGAGGCGAGCAGGGATGCGCTCGCGACTTCCGCGATCGCCGCATTCGCGCTTTTCCTGCCGGTGATCATGGCGTTCTGGTTCGCGCCCGTGCTCACGGCGTGGCACGGCATGTCCGCCGCCAAAGCGCTGTTCTTCAGCTTCTTCGCCAGCCTGCGCAACTGGCGGGCCTTCCTCGTCTACGGCCTGGCGGTCGCGGTCGTCGCCGGTCTCCTGCCCGGCGTCGCATTCTCGATGCTCACGGTCGCGGTGCGCGGCGCGCAGGGTGCGGCCGGGGTGATGTCGACGGTCGCCCTCGTGGTCGTCGTGATCCTGCTGCCGACGCTCTACGCGAGCTTCTACGCGAGCTACCGCGACGTGTTCGCCGACGAGCGGGTCGAGTAGCTGCGCCGGGTCCGGCCGCGCCGGCATGCTGCAGTGCGAGAGTAAAATCCGCCGCATGCTGATGCAGCCGCCGTCCCCGGAGGTAGCAGCCAACGCCGGACCCGCGCGCCTGCGGGAGATCCCGTACAACTACACGTCGTTCTCCGATCGCGAAATCGTCATCCGCCTGCTCGGGGAAGAAGCGTGGGAGGCGCTGCTCGGCCTGCGCGCGGAGCGGCGCACCGGGCGGTCCGCCAGAATGCTCTACGAAGTCCTGGGCGACATCTGGGTCGTCCAGCGCAACCCGTATCTCCAGGACGACCTGATCGACACTCCGCGGCGCCGCGCGGCGCTCGTCGAGGCCCTGCACCACCGGTTGCGAGAGATCGAGAAGCGGCGGACGGGCTACGCCGCCGAAGGTGCCGGCGAACCCGACGTCGCGGCCCGCGCGAAGTACGAGGCGCGCGACGCGAAGGTCGCCTTCCTGCTCGAGCGTGCGTGCGCGGCGGTCGAGGCGTTCGAGCGGGAGTTCGACGAGACGATCGAGCTGCGCCGCCGCGCCTTGCGCCGGCTCGCGCGCAGCACGCGGCGCGACAACGTCCAGTTCGACGGCCTCGCGCGCGTTTCGCACGTGACCGACGCGACCGACTGGCGCGTCGAGTACCCGTTCGTCGTCATCGCCCCGGACAGCGAGGAGGAGGTCGCGGACGTCGTCCGCGACTGCATCGGGCTCGGGCTCACGATCGTCCCGCGCGGCGGCGGCACCGGCTACACCGGCGGCGCGATTCCGCTCACGCGGCGCGCGGCGGTCCTCAACATGGAGAAGCTTGACGCCCTCGGCGCGGTCGAGATGCAGCGGCTCGCGGGCGTCGATCGCGAGGTGCCGACGATCCGCTGCGGCGCCGGTGTGGTCACGCGGCGCGTGATGGATGCGGCCGAGGCCGCGGGCTGCGTGTTCGCGGTCGATCCCACCTCGGCGGACGCCTCGTGCATCGGCGGCAACGTGGCGATGAACGCCGGCGGCAAGAAGGCGGTGCTGTGGGGCACCGCGCTCGACAATCTCGTTTCGTGGCGGATGGTCGACCCGAACGGCTACTTCCTCCAGGTCACGCGGCTCGACCACAACCTCGGCAAGATCCACGCCGCGGCGGTCGCGCGCTTCTCGGTCCAGAAGTTTCGGCGCGACGGCAGGACGCCCCACGGCGAGCCGACGGTGCTCGAGATTCCGGGTCGCCGGTTCCGGAAGACCGGACTCGGCAAGGACGTCACCGACAAGTTCCTCGCCGGCCTGCCGGGGGTGCAGAAGGAAGGCTGCGACGGGATCATCACGTCGGCGCGCTTCATCCTGCACACGATGCCGAAGGCGATCCGCACCGTTTGCCTCGAGTTCTTCGGGCAGGTCCGCGATTCGGTGCCGGCGATCGTCGAGATCAAGGATTACCTCGATGCGCACCGGCATGCGACGCTCGCGGGGCTGGAGCACCTCGACGAGCGCTACCTGAAGGCGGTCGGCTACGCGACGAAGGCGAAGCGCACGGGGCGGCCCAAGATGGTGCTGATCGGCGACGTCGTCGGCGACGACGACGACGAGGTCGCGCGCGCCACCTCCGAAGTGGTGCGGCTCGCCAACGCGCGCGGCGGCGAGGGGTTCGTCGCGGTATCGGCGGAGACGCGCCGCAAGTTCTGGCTGGACCGCGCGCGGACCGCCGCGATCGCGAAGCACACCAACGCCTTCAAGATCAACGAGGACGTGGTGATCCCGCTCGACCGGCTGGGCGACTACTCCGACGGCATCGAGCGCATCAACATCGAGCTGTCGATCGCGAACAAGCTCGCACTCCTCGACGCGCTCGACGAGTATTTCGCCGGCGACCTGCCGCTCTACCAGCACGACGAGAAGCTGCCTGCGACCGAGCTGCTCGGCGACCGCCCGGCGCAGGCCCGCGCGCTGCTCTCGCGCGCGCGCGGCCGCTGGCGGTACCTCCTCGACAACCTCGACGCACCGGTCGCCGACGCGCAGCGCGAGTTCGTGCCGGGGCTCGCGATGCTGGGCGCCGGCGATCTTCCGCTGATCGTGCTGCTGCAGAACCACATGCTGCGCGTGTCGTGGAAGGAGGAGGTCCGCGCGGAGCTGCTGGAGCTCTTCGACGGCCTGCCGTTCCGCAGGATCGTCGAGGGCTTCGATGCGGTCCACCGGCGGGTGCTGAAGGGCCGAGTGTTCGTCGCGCTGCACATGCACGCCGGCGACGGCAACGTGCACACCAACATCCCGGTCAACTCCGACGACTACGCGATGCTGCAGGCGGCCAATGCGGCGGTCGCCCGCATCATGGCGCTCGCAAAGTCGCTCGGCGGCGTGATCTCCGGCGAGCACGGGATCGGGATCACCAAGCTCGAGTTCCTCGACGCGGAGGAGATCGACGCGTTCCGGCGGTACAAGCAGGACGTCGACCCCGAGGGCCGCTTCAACAAGGGAAAGCTCCTACCCGGCGGGGACCTGCGCGACGCGTACACGCCGTCCTTCAACCTGATCGGCGCCGAGTCGCTGATCCTCGAGGCCTCCGAGATCGGGCGCATCGCCGACTCGATCAAGGACTGCCTGCGCTGCGGAAAGTGCAAGCCGGTGTGCGCGACCCACGTGCCGCGCGCGAACCTGCTCTACAGCCCGCGCAACAAGATCCTCGGTGCCTCGCTCCTCATCGAGGCGTTCCTGTACGAAGAGCAGACTCGTCGCGGTGTGAGCCTGCGGCACTTCGACGAGTTCGGCGACGTCGCCGACCACTGCACCGTCTGCCACAAGTGCGCCAATCCCTGCCCGGTCGACATCGACTTCGGCGACGTCTCGATCGCGATGCGCAACTTCCTGCGCAAGCAGGGCAGGCGGCGCTTCAACCCCGGTACGGCGGCGTCCATGTTCTTCCTGAACGCGACCGACCCGACGACGATCAAGCTCGCCAAGAAGGTGATGATCGACTGGGGGTACCGCGGCCAGCGTCTCGCTCACCGCCTGGCCAAATCGTTCCTGATCACGCGCCAATCCACGCGCCAGCCGCCGTCGACGGTCGGCAAGCCCCCGGTGAAGGCGCAGGTCATCCACTTCATCAACAAGCCGATGCCGGGCGGGCTGCCGAAGAAGACCGCCCGCGCGCTGCTCGACCTCGAGGACGCTAAGATCGTTCCGATCATCCGCGATCCGGCGAAGGTCACCGAGGATTCGGACGCAGTGTTCTACTTCCCGGGCTGCGGCTCCGAGCGGCTATTCAGCCAGGTCGGCCTCGCGACGCAGGCGATGCTGTATCACGTAGGCGCGCAGTGCGTGCTGCCGCCGGGATACCTCTGCTGCGGCTATCCCCAGACCGCGGCGGGGAACGAGGACAAGGGGCGTGGGATCACCACCGACAACCGCGTCCTGTTCCACCGCGTCGCCAACACGCTCAACTATCTCGACATCAAGACGGTCATCGTGTCCTGCGGGACGTGCATGGACCAGCTCGAAAAGTACGAATTCGACAGGATCTTCCCGGGCTGCCGCCTGCTCGACATCCACGAATACCTGCTCGAGAAAGGCGTGAAGCTCGCGGGCGTGCAAGGGGTGCGCTACATGTACCACGACCCCTGCCACACGCCGATGAAGACCTACGCGCCGATGACGGTCGTCAATCGCCTCATGGGAACCGACGTAAAGCTGAACGAGCGCTGTTGCGGCGAGTCCGGGACGCTTGCCGTGACGCGCCCCGACGTGTCGACGCAGGTCCGCTTCCGCAAGGAGGAGGAGATGCGCAAGGGCGCCGGGGCCCTGCGCGCGGACGGATTCTCGGGCGACGTGAAGATCCTCACTTCCTGCCCGTCCTGCCTCCAGGGCCTGGCGCGTTATCGCGACGACGTCGCGGCGGACGCCGACTACATCGTCGTCGAGATCGCCCGGCACGTTCTCGGCCCGAACTGGCTCCCGGAGTACGTCGAACGGGCGAACCGGGGCGGCATAGAGAGAGTGCTTCTCTAGAGACATGGGTAATGGCGACCGCACCTGGGAGCTCTGCCGCGAGAGCGGCAGCGAGGTCCTCTGGCACGACGGGTTCTGCCGCGTGGTGCTCGTGGGAGATTCCGACGACCCGGGCTTCTGCCGCGTGATTTTTTTAACGCCACCTGCGCGAGATGACGGACCTCGACGAGGCGGGCCGCTCGCGCCTGATGCGCGACGTGTTCGCGGTTGAGGCCGCCCTGCGCGAGTGCCTCAACCTCGACGGGATCAACCTCGCCAGCTTCGGGAACCTCGTTCCGCACCTGCATTGGCATCCCCCGCTTCGGCGGCGACCGGCATTTCTCGTCGGTGTGGACCGCCCTCCCAGCGGGAGGCGCCCCGGTGACCCGGTCGACCCTGCCCGGCCGACCGCCGCCTTAGTGTCGCGCTTGTGACATCTGCCGCCCCGGGAGTCCCCGCGGTGGCAAACGCCCATTCGAATCAACGGAATGGGCGATATACTCAATGCCAACGGAATACCCTCCAGGGGAGACGCCGGCCGGCAGGCCCGGTCGGCGCAGAAAAGAAGGGCACTGAGATGAAACCGATGCCGAAGGCATCGCTTGCCCTGATTTCAGGGAGCACGAGGGGGCGCCGCGAAGCGGCTCTACCCTCTCGTGTCGTGGCGAGCTGAGATGCCGAGCTTTCTGCCCACGCAGCAGCCGGTGGTGGCGGACGCGACGGGTTGCGAGGCGTGGCTCGCCCGGGCCACGCTCGCCGATCCGAAGCAGGCCTGCCACGAGCTGACCGGCCTGCTCGAATCGCTCGAGGACGTGTCGCCGTCCGAGGGCGCCTACCTCGAGATCCTCGAGCGGTTGCGCGAGCCGATCGTGATCGCGCAGGCCGAACACGCCAAGAAGTTCGCCGCGCGGCCGCTGCCGCTCAAGGAATACGAAGTCACCGCGTTCGAGCAGGTCTACGACCTGTGGACGACGCTCGGCCGCGCCTATCGCCGCCTGCTGCGCGCCGCGATCGAGGACAGGAGTCCCGATCTCGCCGGCAAGGAGGCGCTGCTCGCGCAACGCGCGCTCGACTGCGTGGGCGAGCTGATGCTCGTGCACTACCGTGCTCGGCGCGAGGTCGACTTCGAGCTCTGGCAGGACCTGCACCAGGTGTACCTGACCGCCGAGCAGGCGGGCGTGGTGATGACCACCGTGTCGGCGGGCCATCGCTCGAAATCGGTGTCGACATGCACCGAGGTGTACGTGCGCGCGCTGCTGCTCGCCCTGGCGAACCCGTACGGCCTCGGGTCGCGCGAGCTCGCGTGGACGCGGCGCTGGTCGACGATGTGGGCCTACAAGGTCGACCTCGTCGCGGCGGCGGCCGATGCCCAGGGCTACGCTGTCGACCTCGCCTCCAACCAGCCGCCGGTCTGGATCAAGGGCGATACCGCGAAGCCGACCGTGCGCTTCCTCGAGACGGCGAACCTCCGGCGCAGCGTGCGCAGCCGCATCAAGAAGCTCGAGTCGGGCGTCGACCCCCAGACGCTCGGCCTCGGCAAGGACTGCGTGCAGCCCGAGGCGGGGCGGCTGCTCAGCTCGCTCGCCCGGGTGTGGATCGAGTCGCCTTCGCAGCGCCAGTTCACGCGCCGCCTGGTCACCGGGCGCACCGAGCTCACGAGCGGGCTCGAGGCGATCCACCTCGCGCTGAGCGGCAAGGCGTTCCGGAGCGCGGCGCGCCACTGGGACTACACGCGCCGCGACGCCGAGCAGATCTACATCTATCAGGGCGTCTCGCCGGCGGCGGCGAGCGAGCAGGCCGCGAGCGGGTTCAGCTCCGAGAAATGGGAGACCCTCGACGAGAGCGCGAATGGCTTTCGCCTGCGCCGCAAGGGCGGCGGCGAGCGCCTCGCGCTCGGCCAGCTCGTCGCGCTCAAGCCGGAGGGCGCGCGCAGCTTCATCCTGTGCGACGTGCGCTGGCTGATGACCGGGCTCGACGGATCGCTCACCATCGGCGCGTCGGCGCTGCCCGGCCTCGGCGCCGCGGTGGCGGTGCGGCCCGCGAGTGTGGGGAACAACTCGCCGGAGGCTTTCACGCAGGCGTTCATCCTGCCGAACGCCGCGGCGCAGCCCACGTCGCTCGTGCTGCCCTCGGGCTGGTACCAGCACGGGCGCGAGCTCGAGATGCGCGAGGAGAGCGAGCTGAAGCGGGTGAAGCTGCTCGGCGTCGTGCATCGCGGGTACGACTACGACCGCGCCAACTTCTCCGTCGTAGGCCCCGTGGCGGTCTGACGACGCGATTCGCGCGCGCTCAGGCGACCGTCTGGGCGGCAAGCCACTTCACGCGCCGCGCCGGGAACACCGCCGCGAACCGGCTCCCTTTCCCGGGCTCACTTGCCACCTCCAGGCGGGCCTGGTGGTGCGTCAGCACGTGCTTCACGATTGCCAGCCCGAGGCCGGTGCCCCCGGTTTCGCGCGAGCGGCTCGTATCGACGCGATAGAACCGCTCGGTGATGCGCGGGATGTGGCGCGTCTCGATGCCGATGCCCGAGTCCTCGACGCTCATCCAGCCTTCGCCGTCGCGCTCGCTCCACGCCAGCACGATGCGCCCGTCCTTCGGCGTGTAGCGCACCGCGTTCGAGACGAGGTTCACGATCGCGCTGCGCACCTCGCGCTCGTCGCCCCACAGCGTCGCCGCCGGCCCGGGCTCGAGCACGATCGCGTGGCGCCCGCCGGAGAGCGCACGCGCCTCCTCGTGGACCGTGCGCAGCAGCGCCTGCACGTCGATCGCCGTCTCGCGCGCCGGCATGGTGGTCGACTCGAGCGCGGACAGCGTGAGGAGGTCGTCGATCAGTCGCAGCATCCGGTCGCTCTGGTTGCGCATCAGCCCGAGCACCTGCTGGCCGCGCGGCTCCTCGAGCTTCACGTTCCCGTCCGCGATCGTCTCCAGGAAGCCGCTCACCACGGTGAGCGGAGTCTTCAGCTCGTGCGACACGTTCGCGACGAAGTCGCGCCGCATCGTCTCGAGCTTCTCGGCCTGCGTGACGTCGCGCGAGAGCAGCAGCTTCTCGTCCTGGCCGTACGCCACGATGCGCACCGAGAGCACGAGCGCCTCGCCGCGCGCGAGCCGCAGCACGAACGGCTCGGCGTACTCGCCGCGCTTCATGTACTCGCCGAAGTCCGGCTGCCGGACGAGGTTGAGGATCGGCTGACCGATGTCCTTCTGCGCGTCGAGGCCGAAGTAGCGCTCCGCAGTGGTGTTGCACCAGCTGATGTGGTCCTCGCCGTCGAGCACGATTACTGCATCCGGCATCGCCTGCGCCGCGCTGCGAAAGCGGACGAGCTGGGCGGTGAGCCGGTGCTGGTGCTGGCGCGTCCCGCGCACGAAGCGATACAGCGCGGTGAAGACGCCCTCCCACTGCCCGGTGCCCATCGGCACGTCGGCGTGCAGCGGATCGCGCAGCCACGCGGCGAGCGCGCCGAGGTTCGCGACGTGATGAACGAGAAGCACGGCAAGGCCCGTCGCCAGCGTCCCCAGCGCCCAGACCCGCCCGAGCGAGAGCCCGACGATGAGGGCCGCGACGCCGAGCGCAGCGGCGAGGAGCGCGGTGCGGAGCCAGACGGTCTTCACGATCCGGATGGGCGCGGGAGGAGCGGGTCGCGAGCCCGCGTAAGCCGGCGGAACTTAGCAGAAACCCGCGCCGCGCGACGGCGGCTCAGGCCGTGATCCCGGCGAGCCGGTAGCCGCTGCCGCGCACCGTCTCGATCAGGCGGTCGTGCCCGGTGGGCTCGAGCGCTTTGCGCAGGCGACGGATGTGGACGTCGACCGTCCGCTCCTCGACGAACACGTGGTCGCCCCACACCTGGTCGAGGAGGTTCGAGCGCGTATGCACGCGCTCGGGGTGAGCCATCATGAAGTGCAGCAGCCGGAACTCGGTGGGCCCGAGCTCGACCGGCACGCCTCCGCCGGCCACCCGGTGGGTCCCCGGGTCGAGCCGCAGCCCGCCGATCTCGATCGGCTCGTCGGTGAGCTGCGGGGCGCGGCGCCGGAGCACCGCCTTGATGCGCGCCAGCAGCTCGCGCGGGCTGAACGGCTTGGTGACGAAGTCGTCGGCGCCGGCCTCGAGACCGGTGACCTTGTCCTGCTCCTGCCCGCGCGCGGTGAGCATGATGACCGGGACGTGCTTCGTGCGCTCGTCCTGGCGCAGGGTGCGGGCAAACATGACGCCGGACTGGCCCGGCAGCATCCAGTCGAGCACGATGAGGTCGGGAAGCGCGTGCCGGACGAGGTCGCCGGCCTGCTCGGCGTCGCGCGCCCGGAGCACGTGATGGCCGGCGTGCTCGAGGTTGAGCGCGATTAGCTCCTGGATCGCGGGCTCGTCTTCGACGACGAGGATGTTGGCGGGCATGCGTTGCGCTCTCGTTGAACCTTCCGGTCCGATTGTATGGCGGAGCGATGACAGTTTTGTTACCTGGACGTGTCCGCCGCGCCCCGGAACGGGGGTTGTGGTAGCGTTCCCGGCCCGCATGTAAGAGTTCCAGCGGCTCCAGCGAGGCACGCCATGGCAGGACTCGACCCCAGCACTCCCGCGCCCACCGAGATCAAGCTGCATCAGAAATCGCGCGTCATGGAGCTCACCTACGCCGACGGCAGGCGCTTCGAGCTGACCTACGAGTTCCTGCGCGTGTACTCGCCGAGCGCGGAAGTGCGCGGGCACGGCCCCGGCCAGGAGGTGCTTCAGAGCGGCAAGAAGTCCGTCGACATCGTCGCCGTGGAGCCGGTCGGGAGCTACGCCATCCAGCCGCGGTTCTCCGA
Organism: Burkholderiales bacterium; assembly: GCA_035456405.1. GTDB lineage: Bacteria > Pseudomonadota > Gammaproteobacteria > Burkholderiales > SG8-39 > JAGVSZ01. The sequence goes on from DATIDG010000064.1 coordinate 67,664, forward strand.
CGGGCACGACACCGGGATCTACTCCTGGGACTACCTCTACGAGCTGGGCGTGAACCGCGACCGGATGTGGGCCGAATACCTGCAGCGTCTCGAAGCCGGAGGCGCGAGCCGGGAGGTCGACACCACCGCCAGCCCGGTCGCGCGCGGCGGCAGCTGCGCGACGCGCTGAGCGCACGAATGCCGGGCGAGACGCACTTCGGATTCGAGCGCGTTCCGGAGCGCGAGAAGGCGCGCAAGGTTGCGGGCGTCTTCGAGTCGGTTGCGCCGAAGTACGACCTGATGAACGACCTGATGTCGCTCGGCCTGCACCGGCTGTGGAAGGCGTTCGCGGTGCAGCTGAGCGGCGTGCGCGCAGGCGACCGCGTGCTCGACATCGCCGGCGGCTCGGGCGACCTCGCGCGCGCGCTCGCGCGGCGCGTGGGACCCACGGGCGAGGTGTGGCTCACCGACATCAACGGCCCGATGCTCGCGGTCGGCCGTGACCGCCTGCTCGACGATGGCGTCGTCGCGCCGGTCGCGCAATGCGACGCCGAGCACCTCCCCTTCCCGGCGGACCGCTTCGACTGCGCGACGGTCGCGTTCGGACTCCGCAACATGACCCACAAGGACCGTGCGCTCGCCGAGATGCGGCGGGTCCTGAAGTCGGGCGGCCGGCTGCTCGTCCTCGAGTTCTCGAAAGTCTGGAAGCCGCTCGAGAAGCCTTACGACTGGTACTCTTTCAAGGTGCTTCCCTGGCTCGGCAAGCGGGTTGCGGACGACGAGAGCGCCTATCGCTACCTCGCCGAGTCGATCCGCATGCATCCCGATCAGGAGGCGCTGCGGGGCATGATGGAACAAGCGGGGTTCGACAACGTCGAATACTTCAACCTCGCCGCGGGCGTGGTAGCGTTGCACCGTGGCTGGAAACTGTGACGCCAATGTCAGCGTGGAGACAAACCCAATGAGAAAGTGGTTATTCGCCTTGTTCGCGTTCGTTTTCGTCGCCGGCCTCGTGCCGTTCGATGCCGAGGCACGACGCTTTGGTGGCGGAAGGTCGATCGGTACTCAGCGTCAGGCCGTGCCCGACAAGCCCGTCACGCCGCCCGCCGCGGCCCCGACCCAGCAGGCCGCGCCGGCCGCCGCAGGCGCCGCGGCTGCGCCGAAGCCAGGAATGGGCCGCTGGCTGGCGCCGCTCGCCGGGCTCGCGGCCGGCCTCGGCCTCGCGTATCTGCTCGGCGACCAGCTCGGCACGTTTGTGGCCGCGCTGCTGATCGGGATCGTGCTGGTTGCGGCTGTAATGCTGCTGATGCGCCTCTTCGTCAAGCCGCGCCAGCAGGCCGCGCCGCAGGGCATGCGGTACGCGGGCATCGGCAACGAGACGGTCGCCGCGCCGCCGCCGTCGCAGGCGACCGGCGTCGCCGCCGAGCCGAGCTTCCGGGCCCAGTTCGCGCGGCGCATCCCCGATGGCTTCAACACCGACGCATTCGTGCGCGAGGCGAAGAAGAGCTTCATCGCGCTGCAGGCCGCGAACGACCGCGGCGACGCGGGCGCGATCCGCGACTTCGTCACCGACGAGATGTTCCAGCACCTGAAGGCCGACCTCGAGGCACGCGGCGCGACCGGTCAGCAGACCGACGTGGTCACGCTGAATGCCGAGCTGCTCGAGGTCGTAACCGAGGGCGACATGCACTGGGCGTCAGTGCGGTTTTCCGGCTTGCTGCGCGAGGAATCGGGCGGCGCGCCGCAATCCTTCGCGGAGGTCTGGAACCTCCAGAAGGCCGCGAAAGGCGACAGCGGCTGGCTGCTCGCGGGGATCCAGCAGCTCTCGTAAGCGGGTCGCCGTCGAACGAAAGGCCGCCTGCGCAGGCGGCCTTTTAGTTTGGCTGGCGACTCACGCGTGCGCCGGTTTCCCGCCTGGCCGGAGCGCCCGGGCGGCGCGCGCGACGCCCTGCCGCACCCACACCGCGAACTCCCGGAAAGCCTTCGCCCGCTCGCGTTCGCAAAGTTTCCGCGCCTCGCCGCTGCAGTCGGATGCGAACTCGCTCACCGACACAACGCGCTCAGCGCCATCGACCACCCAGAAGTTGCCGTACGCGTCGCGGCAGACCCTGACGGTGCGCCCGTCTGCCGTTTGGAGTTCCGACTCGAAGCGTTCGAGCAGCGCCGAAACAGAGATGCTGGTCTGGTTCATGTTCGTCTCCTGTCCGATTTCACCGGTCGAGGCCGGCGGGCTACTTCGCCCGGGCTTGCGCCCTCGCTTCGTTCTTTTGCATCGGGCGTGCCAGGGTCAGGAGAAGCGCCTTTCCGCGAAGAAAAGTGCATTTACTCAATGCGTTACGAGGAACCCTCGCAGCTATCGGAGCGCGCCAGGGGAGGCGGGCGGCGTCTAATACGGTGGACCCGTCGGATGCAACGGGTGCCGCCTGCTGAATACAGCGGCGAGGGGCAGGCCTAGCGGCTCTTGCGGATCCCGAGCTTGCGCATGCGTCCGCGGAGCGTGCTGGGGTTGAGCCCGAGCAGCGCGGCCGCGCCCTGCTTGCCCTCGATCACCCAGCGCGTCTGCGCGAGCATGCGCTGGATGTGTGCGCGCTCGACGTCCTCCAGCGTGCCCGCGACCGAAGCATCGGGCGGCCGCGGCGCAGCGCGCGCGGCAACGGGCCCGCCCGCGCCGAAGGGTTCGAGGCTTTCGAGCAGCGGTCCGCGCGCGAGGATCGCCGCACGCTCGACGACGTTCTCCAGCTCGCGCACGTTGCCCGGCCAGTCGTACGCCATCGCACGCTCGAGGAAGGCCGGCGATACGCCGTCGAAGTATCGCCCGAGCTTGCGGGCGGATCGCGCGAGGAAGTGCGCGAGGAGCGGCGGGATGTCCTCGCGCCGCTCGCGCAGCGCGGGCACCGTCACGGGAAACACGTTAAGCCGGTAGTACAGGTCCGACCGGAAATCTCCAGCCGCCGCCCGGGCCGCGAGATCGCGGTTCGTCGCCGCAATCAGGCGCACGTCCGCGCGCAGCGTGCGCGTGCCGCCCACGCGCTCGAACTCCTGCTCCTGCAGCACGCGCAGCAGCTTCGCCTGCGCCTCGAGCGGCAGCTCCCCGACCTCGTCGAGAAAGAGCGTCCCCCCATCGGCGAGCTCGAAGCGGCCGCGGCGCTGCTGGGTCGCGCCGGTGAACGCGCCTTTCTCGTGGCCGAAGAGCTCGCTTTCGACCAGCTCGCGCGGCAGCGCCGCGCAGTTGACCTTTACGAGCGGCCGCTCGTGCCGCGGACTGCGATCGTGGAGCGCGCGCGCGACCAGCTCCTTGCCCGTCCCGGTCTCGCCAAGGATGAGGACGGTGCTCTCGGTCGATGCGACCAGAGCGAGCTGATCGAGCAGGCGCGTGAGGCTGGCCGATCTTCCGACGATCTCGCGGAAGTCATGCCCGGTCCGGATCTCGTCCTCGAGACAGTGGATGACGGCCCGCGAGCGTTGGTGCGCCTCGATCTCCTCGCGCAGGCGCGCGTTCTGCTGCTCGAGCTCGCGGTGCGCCTGGCGCAGCGCGAGGTGAGTGTTCACTCGTGCCAACAGCTCGCGCGGCTCGAAGGGCTTTGTCAGGTAGTCGACCCCGCCGGCCGAGAAGGCCCGCACCTTGTCGAGCGTTTCGTGGAGTGCGGTCAGGAAGATCACCGGCACGTCGCGAGTCGCGCCGCTTGCTTTCAGCCGCTCGCAGACGGCGAAGCCGTCGAGGTCCGGCATCATCACGTCGAGCAGCACGAGGTCGGGGGCGTCGGCGCCGGCACGCTCCAGACCCTCGGTTCCCGAGCCTGCGGCGATCACGTCGAAGCCGTTTACCGACAGCAGGTCGACGAGCAGCTTGACGTTCGCCGGCGTGTCGTCGACGACAAGGATGCGCGCGGCGGTCACGATGCGCCCCCCGGGCGGGGCTTCGCCAGCGCCCCGGCGACCGCTCCGAGGAACGCCTCGATGTTGATCGGCTTGCTCACGAACGCGTCGAAGCCCGCGGCGATGATCTCGCTGCGGTCCTGCGGCATCACCGAGGCGGTGAACGCGATGACCGGGACCGCGCGCGTCGCCGGCGCGGCGCGCAGCCTGGCAAGCGCGTCGATGCCGCTGATCCCGGGCAAGTGGATGTCCATTACGACGAGGTCGGGCACGCGCTCGGCCGCGAGCGCCACACCGGCCTCGCCGGTCTCGGCCTCGACCGTGCGGTAGCCATGGACCTGCAGCAGGTCGCGCGCGAGCTTGCGATTCTGCTCGTTGTCCTCGACGATCAGGATCAGCTCATTCGCCATGGCGGATGGGCAGGGTGACGGTGAAAGTGGAACCCTTGCCGACGGCGCTCTCGACGCGGATCGTACCGCCGTGCAGCTCGACGAAGCACCGCGTCAGGGCGAGCCCGAGCCCCGTGCCCTCGCGCTTGCGGGTGACGTCGGTGCCGACCTGCCGGAACGCCTCGAAGATCGCTTCCTGGTCCTGCGGCGCGATCCCCACGCCGGTGTCGCGGACCGCGATCTCGGCACTGCCGTTGACCCGCTTCGCGACGATGCTGATCGCGCCGCCGCGCGGGGTGAACTTCACCGCATTCGAGAGCAGGTTGAGGACGACCTGCTTGACCTTCCGTTCGTCGCCCTCAAACGGGCCGAGGTCGGGATCGGCCTCCAGCGTCAGCGCGACGCCGCCGCGCTGCGCGCGCTCGCGCACCAGCGCGATCGCATTGTCGAGCGCCGCGCGCAGGTCGAACTCGGCGGCCTCGAGCTCCATGCGCCCCGCTTCGATCTTCGACAGATCGAGGATGTCGTTGATGAGCGAGAGCAGGTGCTTGCCCGAAGCGTGGATGTCGCTTACGTACTCGGCCTGCTTCGCCGTGAGGTCCCCGAAATAGCGGGCCGACAGCATCTCGGAGAAACCGATCACCGCGTTGAGCGGCGTGCGCAGCTCGTGACTCATGTTGGCGAGGAACGCCGACTTGTGCTGATTCGCGATCTCGAGCTGGCGGCTCTTCTCTTCGATCTCATGGAACAGCCGCGCATTCTGGATCGCGATGACTGCCTGGTCGGCAAACGTCTTCAGCAGCGCGATCTCCTTCTCGGAGAATTCGCCGACGGTCGCGCGGCCGACGAAGATCACGCCGATGCCCCGGCCCTCCCACAGCATGGGCGCAATGACGAGGGCCTTGTCGCCTCTGATCCTGGACCCGCGGCGCGCGTATTCGGGCACGTCCGCGGCCTCGACGTCGGGGTAATGCATGACGCGGCGCTGCAGGATCGCGGCACCCGAACCGGACTCCTCGCTCAGCGGAACCGGGAAGTGATCTTCCAGCGCCGCCCCGCTCGCGCCGTGATACGCGCTCACGTGGATCTGGCCGTCTTCGCCCACCAGCGCGATTCCGACGTTCCGACCCTCGAACAGCCGCTCGCAGCTCTGGAGGATCTTGTCGAACACCGGCGTCGTATCCGCGACCGAGCTCGAAATCACCTGCAGCACCTCGGCGGACGCCTTCTGCTGCTCGAGCGCCTCCTTCGTCTCGTTGAAGAGGCGCACGTTCTCGATCGCGATCACCGCCTGGTCGGCGAAGGTCGTCACCAGCTCGATCTGCTTCTCCGTGAATGGGCGCACGGTGGTCCGTCGGATCATGAAGACGCCGAGGACCGCTGACTCCCGCACCATCGGGACGGCGAGGACGGTCCTCACCTCTTCGCCTCTCTCGCCCTGGGCCCACATGTACTCCGGATCGGCCATTGCGTCGTGGATGTGGATGACGCGGCGCTCGAGAAGTGCCCGGCCAGTCGCGGACTGTCGCCCCGGGTAGTGAGGGTGTCGCTGGACGACCTCGATGAACTCCGGCGACTCACCGTACGCCACAGCCATGCGATAGAGGTCCCCGTCCTGGCGATAGATGAACCCCTTGTCGGCGTCGCACAGCCGCACGGCGCTCTCGAGGAGGCTCTGCAGGACGGGCTCGAGATCGAACGCCGAGCGGCTGATCACCTTGAGGACCTCGCTCGTCGCCGTCTGTTGTTCCAGGGCTTCCTTCGTCTCGTTGAACAACCGAGCGTTTTGGATCGCGATCACCGCCTGGTCGGCGAAGGTCTTGAGCAGCGCGATCTCCTTGTCGGAGAACTCTCCCACGGTAGCGCGGCCGACGAAGATCGATCCGATGCCGCGTCCCTCCCAAAGCATCGGGGCGAAGAGGGCCGAACGGTTGCCGCCGATCCTGCCGCCACGCCGGGCGTAGTCGGGCACGCCCCCAGCCTCGAGGTCGGGGTAATGCATGATGCGACGCTGCACGATCGCCGCGCCGTTGGCCGACTCCTCGCTCAGCGGCACAGGAAAGTGCCGCATCAGCTCCTCACGGTTGGGACCGTGGTAGGCGCTCAGGTTAATTGCGCCATCGTCGCCGACCTGGCAGATCCCCAGGTTCCGGCCCTGGAAGAGCCGCTCCGAGCTCTCCAGGATCTTCTCGAACACCGGCTTCGTGTCGGCCACGGAGCTGCTGATTACCTGCAGCACCTCGGCGGAGGCCTTCTGGTGGTCGAGCGCCTCCTTGGTCTCGTTGAAGAGGCGCACATTCTCGATCGCGATCACCGCCTGGTCGGCGAAGGTCTGCAGCAGCGCGATCTGCCGCTCCTCGAACGGTCGCACCTCCTTGCGGTAGGCCATGATCGCGCCTACCACCTCGCCGTCCTTCAGCATCGGCACGCCGACGAAGGTGCGCATGCCACCGACCTGGACGGCGTCCATCCGCGACGGCTCCTGGTTCCGGTAGGCGTCGTCGTCGCGCAAGTCCGAGATGTGCACCGGCCGCCGCTCACGGGCGAGCCTGGCGAGCCCAGTCATCGAGCCGGGCAGGATCGGCCTTGGCTTAGCCATGATTGCGGCGAACGCAGGGTCGGGAATCCGCAGGGCCAGCGGGTGGTAGGCCGCACCGTCGTAGCGCAGAAGCGCGCCCGTGTCGGCCTCGCACAATGCGGTTGCCTTCTGCAGGATCGCGTCGAACACCGGTTGCGTGTCGGTCGGCGAGCCGCTGAGGACCCGCAGGATCTCCGCCGTTGCGGTCTGCTGGTCGAGGGCTTCCTTCGTCTCGTTGAACAGCCGCACGTTCTGGATCGCGATCACCGCCTGGTCGGCGAAGGTGCGGAGCAGTGCCAGCTGCTTGTCGCTGAATGGCCGGACTTCCTTCCGGAGCATGGCGATCGCGCCAAGGACGGTATTGCCGGCCAGCAGGGGCGCCGCCACCATCGTCCGATGGCCGTAACGCCGCTGCAGGCCCTTGCCCGCCGGGTATTCGTCCTCCGACTCCGCTGCGAGGTCCTCGACCTGGACCGTCCTTCGCTCCAGCACCGCCCGGCCAGCCACCGAGCCGCGCGCTATCGGAACGGCCAGCTCCGGCCCGAAGGTCTGGCCGAACGGTCCGACGCTCGCGGCGAAGCGCATGGATTCGCCGTCGGCCCGGACGATGACGACATCGGGCGCGTCGCAGAGCCGAGAAACGCTCTTTGCCACCGCGTCGAACACCGGCGCCAGGTCGGTCGGCGAGCTGGAGATCACGCGCAGGATCTCCGCGGTCGCCGTCTGCTGCTCGAGCGACTCGCTGAGCTCCTGATTGCGCGCCTGCAATTCGTTGAACAGCCGCACGTTCTCGATCGCGATCACGGCCTGGTTGGCGAAGGTCTCGAGCAGCCCGATCTGCTTGTCCGAGAAAGGACGGACCTCCGTCCGCCGGATCGCGATCGCCCCGATGGCCTGGCCTTCGCGGAGGAGAGGCGTCGCGAGCAGGGTTCGGAAGCCGGTTTCCCGTTGCATCGCACGGCTGATCGGAAAGTCGCTCCCGTCGACCGCCGCAAAGTCCTCGATGTGGATCGTGCGGCGGTCCATCACGCATCGTCCGGTTACCCAGCCCCGGTCGACCGGGAGACTCTCGCCCACGCGCAGGGTGATCGGCAACGGCCCATAGCTGACCGCCCGCCGCAACATGTCACCTTCGACGCGAAAGATGTTCGCATCCGACGCGTCGCACAACCGCGCGGCCGTGCTGGCAACCGCCTCCAGCACCGGCCGGATGTCGGTCGGCGAGCTGCTGATGACGCGCAGGATCTCTGCCGTCGCCGTCTGCTGCTCCAGCGATTCGGAGAGCTCGCGATTTCGCGCCTGCAGCTCGTTGAAGAGGCGCACGTTCTCGATCGCGATCACCGCTTGGTCGGCAAAGGTCTTGAGCAGCGCGATCTGCTTGTCGGTGAACGGGCGGACCTCGAGGCGGCGAACCATGATGAGGCCGATCGGGATCCCTTCGCGCAGCAGCGGCATCGCAAGGATCGTCCGCGTCCCATATCGGTCCTGGTAGCGCGCGCTCACCGGAAATTCCGCCCTCGCATCCGCGGACGCTAGGTCGGGAACCTGGACCATCGTGCGATCGATCACCGCGCGTGCGACGACGAGTCCCCGATCGATCGGGAGCCGCTCGTCGATTGCGATCATTGGGAACTCAGCGTGCGAGGCCGCGAGCTCGAGCGCGTCCTCCCGGATGCGGAGGATGTGGGAATCGCGCGCGTCGCAGAGACGGGCGGCGCTCTCTGCGATGCTGTCGAGTACCGGCTGGATGTCGGCAGGCGAAGTGCTGATCACGCGGAGAATCGCGGCCGTCGCAGTCTGGTGCTCTAGGGCTTCGGTCAGCTCGCGATTGCGCGCCTGCAGCTCGTTGAAGAGCCGCACGTTCTCGATCGCGATCACCGCCTGGTCGGCGAACGTTCTCAGCAATGCCAGTTCCTTGTCGCTGAACGGCGCCGGTTTGGCCCGAGTGACGACGATTGCGCCAAGCGCTTTGTCCTCCCGTAACATCGGCGCGGCGGCAGCCGCGCGCCAGCGCCCGTGCTCGGCGTGTTTCCTGACCTCCGCGCCAACCCAACCCTCCGCGAAGACGTCGGGGGCGTGGATCACTTCGCGCCGCATCACCGCCCGCCCGGAGAAACTCCGGTCGTCGAATGCGAACGGGAGTTTCGTAAAGTCGTCGTCGGTCATCTCGCAACCGGGGCCGGTCGCGAACGCCGCCCGCTCGATTCGCTCTCCCTTCACGAGCCGGAGCGAGACTGCGACGCCTTGGAAGAGGTGAACGCCGCTTTCCACGATCGCGTCGAACACCGGCTGCACGTCTGTCGGCGAGCTGCTGATGACCTTCAGGATTTCCGCCGTCGCCGTCTGTTGCTCGAGGGCCTCCCTCGTCTCGTTGAAGAGGCGCACGTTCTCGATCGCGATCACCGCTTGGTCTGCGAAGGTTCGGAGTAACGCGATCTGCTTGTCGGTGAACGGGCGGACCTCGAGCCGGCGAACCCTAATGACGCCGATTGGAACCCCCTCGCGCAGGAGCGGCATCGCGACCATCGTCCGCGTTCCGTATCGCTTCTGGTAGCGTGCGCTGACTGGAAATTCCGCCTTCGCTTCTTCAGATCCGAGATCGGGGACGTGCACCATCGCGCGGTCGATCACCGCGCGTCCGACGGCGAGTCCCCGATCGATGGGGAACCGCTCGTCCATGGAGATGGTGGGGAACTCGGCGTGCGAGGCGGCGAGTTCGAGCGCGCCCTCGCGGATACGGAAGATCTGGGAATCGCGCGCGTCGCACAGCCGGGCGGCTCTCTCGGCGATGCTGTCCAGCACCGGCTGGATGTCGGTGGGCGAAGTACTGATTACGCGCAGGATCTCGGCCGTCGCGGTCTGCTGCTCGAGGGCCTCGGTGAGGTCGCGGTTCCGCGTCTGCAGTTCCTGAAACAGCCGCACGTTCTCGATCGCGATCGCCGACTGGTCGGCGAAGGTCTCGAGCAGCCTGATCTGCTTGTCTGAGAACGGCCGCACCTCCATTCGCCGGATCCCGATCGTCCCGACGGGTTGTCCCTCGCGCAGCAGCGGCGTCGACAGCGCGGTGCGGAACCCCAAGCCTCTTGCCAATGCCCGGCCAGACGGGAACTCGGCCTCGTCTGCGGCAGCGAGGTCGTGAACGTGGATCGTCCGCCGATCGACCACCGACCTTCCAGCCACCGAGCCCCGGTCTATGGAGACTTCCTCGTTGGCTGCCAGTGTCGGCCCGTACTTGGCCGCAAGTCGCAATACATCACCGTCAACGCGGCGGATAAGCGCGTCCGACGCGCCACACAGTCTGGCGGCGGTGCTTGCCACCGCGTCCAGCACGGGCTGGATGTCGGTCGGCGAGCTGCTGATGACCTTCAGGATCTCGGCGGTCGCGGTCTGCTGCTCGAGCGCCTCGCTGAGCTCGCGGTTGCGCGCCTGCAGCTCGTTGAACAGCCGCACGTTTTCGATCGCAATCGCCGCTTGATCCGCGAAGATTTCGAGCAGCTTGATCTGCTGCACCGAAAACGGGCGAAGCTCCAGCCGGCGGAGCGCGATCGCACCGATGGCTCGGCCCTCGCGCAGCAGCGGCGTGGACAGGGCGGTCCGATGGCCCCAGCGTCTTTGGAACACCCGCGCGACTGGAAACTCTGTTTCATCCGCGGCGGCGAGGTCGTGAACGTGGACCGTTTGCAGGTCGACCACGGATCTTCCGGTGACAGAGCCCCGGTTGAGAGGGACCTCCTCACCAGCTGTCATCGCCGGGATGGACCCATGGTGCGCCGCCTGCCGCATGACGTCACCGTCCAAGCGAAAGATCACCGCGTCCGACGCGCCACAGAGTCTGGCGGCGGTGCTGGCGACCGCGTCCAGCACCGGCTGGATGTCGGTGGGCGAGCTGCTGATGACTCTCAGGATCTCCGCGGTCGCCGTCTGCTGCTCGAGCGCCTCCTTCGTCTCGTTGAAGAGCCGCACGTTCTCGATCGCGATCGCGGCCTGACTGGCGAAGATCTCGAGCAGCTTGATCTGCTTGTCGGAGAACGGGCGAACGACCGGGCGGCGGATGTGGATCGTCCCCAGCGCCTGTCCCTCGCGCAAGAGCGGCGTGGACAAGGCCGTCCGGAAGCCGTCCTTTCTCGCGAACTCGCGCCCAAGCGGGTACTCCGCTTCGTCGGCCGTCGCGAGATCGTGGACATGGATCGTCCGCCGCTCCACCGCAGCCCTGCCGTTGACCGTTCTCCGGTCGAGCGGAAGACCTTCGCCAAAAGCCACTGCCGGAATCGACCCACCATGTTTTGCCACCATCCGCAGCAGGTCGCCGTCGACGCGGAAGATCAACGCGTCCGAAGCGTCGCAAAGCCTCGCGGCGGTGTCAGCCACCGCGTCCAGGACCGGCTGAATGTCGGTCGGCGAACCGCTAATGACCTTCAGGATCTCCGCGGTCGCGGTCTGCTGCTCGAGCATCTCGGTCAGCTCGCGGTTGCGCTGCTGGAGGTCGTTAAACAGCCCGACGTTGTCGATCGCGATCAGCGCCTGGTCCGCGAAGGTCTGCAGCAGCGCGATCTGGTGCTCGCCGAACGGCCGCGCCTCGGTGCGGTAGATCACGAAGGCGCCGATCAGCTCGCCGTCCTTGAGCAGCGGGGCGCCCAGCCACGCGCGCATGCCTCCGGCCACGGTCTGCAGGCGCAGCGGGTCGCGCGCCTTGAACGCCGCGTCCTCGCGCAAGTCTGGGATGTGGACCACCTGCTTCTCGCGGATCAGCCGGCCGAGGCCGGTCATGCTCCCAGGCGACGGGCGCAGCGGATGCATGAACAGCTCGGCGAGAGCCGGATCATGGACGCGGGTCGCGATCGCATTGAAGGCGCCGTCGCTGAAGCGGAACAGGATTCCAGTCTCGGCGTCGCAGAGCTTCGCCGCACGCTCGAGGATCGCGTCGAACACCGGCTGGGTGTCGGTGGGCGAGCTGCTGATGGCCTTGAGGATCTCGGCGGTCGCCGTCTGCCGCTCGAGCGCGTCCTTCGTCTCGTTGAAGAGGCGCACGTTCTCGATCGCGATCACCGCCTGGTCGGCGAAGGTCTTGAGCAACTCGATCTGCTTGTCGGTGAACGGACGGACCTCGAGTCGGCGAACCCTAATGACGCCGATTGGAAGCCCTTCGCGCACGAGCGGCATCGCCACCATTGTTCGCGTGCCGTATCGCTCCTGGTAGCGCGCGCTCACCGGAAACTCCGCCTTCGCTTCTTCGGACCCGAGATCGGCGACGTGCACCATCGCGCGGTCGATCACCGCGCGTCCGACGGCGAGCCCCCGATCGATCGGGAGCCGCTCGTCCACGGAGATGGTGGGGAATTCGGCGTGCGAGGCGGCGAGCTCAAGCGCGTCCTCCCGGATGCGGAGGATGTGGGAATCGCGCGCGTCGCAGAGTCGCGCCGCGCTCTCGGTGATGCTGTCGAGCACCGGCTGGATGTCGGTCGGCGAGCTGCTGATAACCTTCAGGATCTGGGCGGTCGCGGTCTGCTGCTCCAGAGCCTCGGTCAGCTCGCGGTTGCGGGCCTCGAGCTCGTTGAACAGACGGACGTTCTCGATCGCTATCACCGCCTGATCGGCGAACATCTTGACCAGTTCGATCTGCTTCGCGGCGAAGGAACGAGCCTCCGTCCTGTAGATCGTCAGCGCCCCGATCGGCATCCCCTCGCGAACGAGCGGCACGGCGAGACACGTCCGGATCCCGTCGCGCTGGATTGCCTCGTTGGTCTCAGGGAACTCGGTGGCCAGGTCGATCGCATGCAAGTCGGGGACGTGCAGCGTTTCCCGGTCCAGGATGGCCCGGCCGCTCATCGAGCCGCGCCCGATCGACCTCGTCTCGCCGACTCTGAGGCTCGTTAGGACCGAGCCGAACCCGGCGACCCGCCGCATCCGGTCACCCTCGACCCGGAAGAGCGATGCGTTGGTCGCCTCGCACAGCTGCGCCGCGCGCTGAACGACCGCATCCAGCACCGGCTGGAGGTCGGTCGGCGACCGTGCGATGACTCGCAGGATCTCGCTGGTCGCCGTCTGCTGTTCGAGCGCCTCCTTCGTTTCGCTGAACAGCCGCACGTTCTCGATCGCGATCGACGCCTGGCTCGAGAAGGTGGTGACGAGCTGGATCTGCGCGGGCGTAAACGGCTCGACGCGCTCCTTCCACAGCGCGATCACGCCGATCACGACTTCGTCGCGCATGATCGGCACGCCGAGCATCGTGCGGAAGCCGCCGATCCGCTGCGACTCCGGAAACCGGTATTCGCGGTCGGCGAGGACGTCCTCGATGTGGACGGCGCGCTTCTCGAGCGCCGTGCGCCCAATGAGGGTACCGCGGCCGGGCCGCATCGGGTGCCGCGCTTCGAACTCGCGGAACTCCGGCGTCACGCCGCCGTAATCGACCGCGAGCCGGTAGACATCGCCGTCCAACCGGAAGATGAAACCCTTGTCGGCCCCACAGAGGCGGGCGGCGTTCTCGATCAGCGTCCGCAGCACCGCGTCGAGATCGAACGCCGAGCGGCTGATCGCCTCCAGCAGCTCGCGCACGGCGATCTGCTGCGCGAGCGCCTCGGTCGCCTGGTCGCGCGCGCGGCGCAGCTCGATCTCCGTGAGCTTTCGCTGCGTGACGTCGCTCTCCGCGCCGATCAGCCTCACCACCCGTCCCGAAGCGTCGCGAATACCGGTCGCCCGGTCGACCACCCAGCGGTAGGCGCCCGCAGCGTCGCGGACGCGGTACTCGTGCTCAAGCTGCGCCGTGCGAACCTTGAAGTGGTCGGTGAGTGCCTGGCGATAGCCTGCGAGGTCGTCGGGGTGGATGCGTTCGACCCATCCCGCGCCCGTCACCGGACCCCCGGGCAGCCCGAAGACCTCGCGTGCGCGGTCGGACACGAAAAGCGCGCCCGTCTCCACGTTCCAGTCGTAGATGCCCTCGGTGGCGGCGCGCATCGCAAGCGCATGCCGCTCTTCGCTCGCTTTCAGCGCCTCCTCGGTGTGCTTGAGCTCGGTGATGTCGCCGGTCGAGCCGATCATGCGGCAGGCGCGCCCGCGTGCATCGCGCAGGGCAACGCCGTGCTGGCGCGCCCAGCGCCAGCTCCCATCGCGGGCGCGAAAGCGGTAGTCGCACTCGAACCGCTTCGTCTCGCCCTTGAAGTGCGCCACGGTCGCCGCGCGGAATCGCGGCCGGTCATCGGGATGGACGCGGTCCAGGAATGCCGCGGGCGATCTCACCTCTTCGGGCGAAATGCCGAGGGCGTTCCGGACCCGGTTGGAGTAGTAGATCGTGCCGTGGGCGATGTCCCAGTCGTACATGCCCTCGTTGATCGCCTGCATTGCGAAGTCAAAACGCACCTCGCCCTCGCGCAGGCGCTGGGCGGTGCTGCGCGACTCGGTGACGTCTTCGCAGGTGACGAGCAGCCCGCCCGCGGGGAGGCGCTCGCAGGCGATGCGCAGTATCCGGCCATCGGACAGCGCCTGCTCGCGGCGGGCGGGGCGGCCGCGCTTCAGCGCCGCGAGCCGCGAGCGTGTCAGCGTGTCGACCGCGCCCCTGCCGTACTCACCGCGCTCGGCGTCGAAGCGAACGAAAAACTCGAGCGGCGTGCCTACCTTCACGAGCTTGCGGGGATAGCCGCGCAACGCAGCGAAGCTCGCGTTCCATGCAGCGAGCCGGAGCTCCCTATCGAACAGCGCGAAACCTGCCGCCGCTGTCGCGTCTGGCGTACGCGTGCGGCGTCGGGCCGTTGTCCGATCGTTCACCGCGGTCGTCTCCCTCGCCGAGTCCCGGGCCCAGAATACGCCCGGGCCCGGGTGCAGTCGACACCGCCCCGAAGGCGGAAGCTCACGCCGACTGGGCGTGCTCCGTGGCGGCGGCGGCCGGCGCGGGCGCGGCTGCGCGGCCGCGGAGGGCGCGCGCGAGCCCAGTCGCCGCGACCTGCATGACGTCCCAGAAGGCCTGTGCGCGCAGGCGTCGCGCTCGGCCTATCGCGCGCTCGATTTCCTCCGGTGTCGGATAGTGCATATCGGGCAGCCGGTACTCGATGCGATCGCTGTTCATGATGCGGCTCCTGTAGCAGCTTGAACTCGTTTCGGCGCTCGCTGCGCAGCTCACGCCCACATCCGGCCAGATCGCCGCACGCGCTCGCGCGTTGTTGCTTCGAACCAGTCGCGAATCTCGCGCATCCATTCCCCGAAGATCGTCGACACGACGCTCGCGCCGACCTCGCGGTAGCCGCCGCCGAGCGTCAGGCTGGGCGCGCCGGCTTCGGCCGGGCACGCGATGGCGAGCCGGACGTCCTTGAAGGCGTGCGCGAGCGTCAAGCCGTTGCGGCTCACGCGGAACGTGTCGCAGGCATCGACCACGATGTCATCGGTGTCGTCCTCGTAGGTGACCCAAACCGAGCCACTGACGACCTTGAGCTCTAGGCCCTTCCCGTCCTGGATGCGCAGCGTGCGGCCTTTCGGAATCATCGTTTCCATCGTCTTGGCGGTGCGTTCCATGGCGTCTCTCCTTCGGTTGGGTGCCACCGGTGTCGGTGACCACGTCCCCGGTTTCGCATGTGCCGTGCCAGCGCTGGTAGAGATCCTTGCCGATGCGAGAAAGCCCTTGCGGATCAATCGTTTGAAGGAATGCTCAGAGTGAGGACCGGCGCCAGCTCAACCCGGTCAACCGCCGTCAAATGCGACGGTCCCGCCAAATGGGACGGGAGCGGCCGCGGCCGGACACGGCAATTCCCGGTGCTATGCTTGGCCGCGCCGTGACCAGCCTGCCTGTTGCCGCGTTCCTCAACCACCTGCTCGAGAGCGCCCCATGGGCGCGCGAGCGGCTCGCGCCGTTCGCGAGCCGGACTTGGCGCGTCGAGCTCGCGCCGCTGCCCGACCTCGTGTTCGTCGTTCGAGAGTCCGGAACGCTCGACGCGTCCGAAGCGGCGCAAGTGGATCTCGTCGTCACGCTGACGCCGGCGGCGATCCCCGCGCTCGCGCGCCGCGACGAGACCGTGCTGCGCGAGATGACGTTCGCCGGCGATGCAGAGCTCGCGGCCGCGCTGCAGTACCTCTTTCGCCATCTCGAATGGGACGTCGAGGAGGACCTCTCGCGAGTCGTCGGCGACGTGGCGGCGCACCGCATCGCCGGCGGCGCGCGCGACTTCGTCGCCTGGCAGAAGGAGGCGGCGCTGCGTCTGGGACAGAACTTCGCCGAGTACCTGACCGAGGAGGCGGGCGTCCTCGCGCCGCCGGCAGAGGTGTCCGGCTTCGTCCGCGCAGTCGACGATCTGCGCGATGCGGTGGACCGGCTCGAGAAGCGCATCGAGCGCCTCGAGCAGTCCAAGGGGCGGAGCGCCGGCGGGTGACCGCGCTGCCGATCGCGCGCGACGCGAGCTACACACGCGAAGCGCTGGTGCTCCTCGCGATCGTCGCGATCGCCTTGCTCGCCTCAGGCATCGCGCCGCGCGATCGCGGCACGTGGGTGCTCGAAACGGCGCCGGTGTTCATCGCCGCGCCGCTTCTCTGGCTGACGTGGGACCGGTTCCGCCTCACGCCGCTCGCGTACCGCCTCATCTGCCTGCACGCGCTGATCCTCATTCTCGGAGGCGCCTACACCTACGCGCACGTGCCGCTCGGCTTCTGGCTGCAGGATCTCTTCGGATTCGCGCGCAACCCGTACGATCGCATCGGCCACTTCGCCCAGGGCTTCGTGCCGGCGATCATCGCGCGCGAGATCCTCCTGCGGCGCTCGCCGCTGGTCCCCGGAAAGTGGACGTTCTTCCTCGTCTGCTGCGTCTGCCTCGCGATCAGCGCGGTCTACGAGTTCCTGGAGTGGTGGAGCGCGGTGATCCTCGGCGAGGGAGCCAAGGAGTTCCTCGGCACGCAGGGCGACGAGTGGGACACGCAGTGGGACATGTTCCTCGCGCTCTTAGGCGCGATCACCGCGCAGCTAATGCTGGGACGGACTCACGACCGCCAATTGGCGGCGCTGCGCGGCGGTTAGCGCCCCGAGGTCTTCCAGCCTTCCTTGGTCTTGCAGAAGGTCCACTCGCTGCGGCCGGACTTGCCGCCGGCGTGGTTGGTGATCTCGAGCAGCCGGCAGGTCGTGCCCTTCTCCTGTGTCGTTCTCAGCGGCGTCGCCGTGCCGGAGTGGCCGGTCTTCGGATTGGTCCAGGCGTTGGTGTGGCCGTCCGGGAGCGAGTCGAGCGCCTGCTGGTAGTTGCGCACCAGCATCGTCGCGTCCTCCTTGTTCATGAACGAGATGGGTGCGTCCTTCATGAAGGTAATGGTCTGTCCCGCGGCAATTCCGCCGCCCAGGGCGAGCGACACGCCAACGAGAACCATTCGAGCGCTGCGCATGCGATGTCTCCGATGAGGCGATGGCGCGGCCGAGGATAGCACGTGCCTCCGGCCATGCCGCGCCACGCTTTTGCGGTGCGGGATGATTCCCGGTAGATTCCCCGTTCCCCAGAAGAACGACAAGCCGTGCTCCGCCTCCTGCGCCTCGCCAAGATCGTCTGGGTCGGGTTCCGGTTCGGCCTGGACGAATTCGCGCTCGCCGCGGACCCGACCGGCCGCCTGCCGCGTCTCGTACAACGGTGGCTCTTCTTCCGGACGTTCGACGAGCCGCGCGCGGTCCGGTTGCGCCGCGCGCTCGAGGCGCTCGGTCCGATCTTCGTGAAGTTCGGGCAGGTGCTGTCGACGCGTCGCGATCTCCTTCCGCCCGACATCGCCGACGAGCTCGCGAAGCTGCAGGACCAGGTGCCGCCCTTCGCCTCCGAGCTCGCTGTCGAAGAGATCGAGCGCGCGTTCAAGAAGCCGGTCGGCGAGGTGTTCGCGGCGTTCGAGCCCATGCCGATCGCGAGCGCCTCGGTCGCGCAGGTCCACATCGCGCGCTTGCCGAACGGCACCGAGGTCGCCGTGAAGATCCTGCGGCCCGGCATGCGCCCGGTCATCGCGCGCGATCTCGAGCTGCTCGACGCCGGCGCGTCACTCGTCGAGCGTGTGTGGCCCGACGGTCGGCGCCTCCGCCCGCGCGAGGTGGTCGGGGAGTTTGCGAAGCACCTGGATGACGAGCTCGACCTCATGCGCGAGGCGGCCAACGCGAGCCAGCTGCGCCGCAACTTCCTCAACTCGCCGCTGCTGGTCGTTCCGGAGGTGCACTGGGACTGGTGCACCTCGACCGTGATGACGATGGAGCGCATGCACGGCATCCCGATCAGCCAGGTCGAGCGGCTGCGGGCGGAGGGTCACGACATCCCCCAGCTCGCCCGCTACGGCGTCGAGATCTTCTTCACCCAGGTGTTTCGCGACGCCTTCTTCCACGCCGACATGCACCCGGGGAACATCCTGGTCGCACCCGACAACCGCTACGTCGCGCTCGACTTCGGCATCATGGGCTCGCTCGACGACGCCGATCGCGACTATCTCGCGCGCATCTTCCTCGGCTTCTTCGAGCGCGACTACCGGCGCATCGCCCAGGCGCACGTCGAGGCCGGCTGGGTGCCGCCGGGCACGCGCGTGGACGAGTTCGAGGCGGCCATCCGCACCGTCGCCGAGCCCATGTTCGACCGGCCGCTCGCCGAGATCTCGTTCGGCCAGGTGCTGCTGCGCCTGTTCGCGATCGCGCGGCGCTTCGACTACGAGGTGCAGCCGCAGCTCGTGATGCTGCAGAAGACGCTGCTCAACATCGAGGGCCTCGGGCGCCAGCTCTACCCGCAGCTCGACCTGTGGACGACCGCGAAGCCGTTCCTCGAGCGCTGGATGGCGGGGCAGGTCGGCCTGCGCGGGTTCGCGCGCAACCTCGAGCGCGAGGCGCCGCAGTGGGCGGCGCTCATCCCGCAGCTCCCGCGGCTCGCGCACCGGCTGCTCGCGTCGGGCGCGACCGCCGGGGTGGAGCGCAAGCTCGACGCACTGCTTGCCGAGGACCGGCGCCGCAACCGGCTGCTCGCGGTGCTGACCATCGTGGCTGCCGCGCTGCTGGGCGCGGTGCTGGTGGCGCTCTTCTCCGGTTAAGGTCGGCTCGATAGAATCGCGCGCCATGCTGATCGGTTTCGTCGTTCTCTACCTCGCCGTGACGATCGCAGTCGGGCTGTGGGCCGCGAAGCGCGTGCACAACGCGAAGGACTACCTCGTCGCGGGGCGGAGCCTGCCGCTCTACATGAACGTCGCGACGGTGTTCGCCACCTGGTTCGGCGCCGAAACGGTGCTCGCGGTGTCGTCGACCTTCCTCAAGGAGGGCATGCACGGCATCGTCGCCGACCCGTTCGGGTTCTCGCTGTGCCTCATCCTCGTTGGGCTCCTCTTCGCGCGCGCGTTCTACCGCATGGATCTCCTCACGATCGGCGACTTCTACCGCAAGCGTTACGGACACGCCGCCGAGCTGATCACCAGCCTGTGCATCACCGTGTCGTACCTCGGCTGGACCTCGGCGCAGATGATCGCCCTCGGGCTCGTGTTCAACGCGCTCTCCGGCGGCACAATCCCGATGTCCGAGGGCATCATGCTCGGCGCCGGGATCGTGCTCGTCTACACGCTGTTCGGCGGCATGTTCTCGGTGGCGTTCACCGATCTCTTCCAGACCGTGATCATCGTTTTCGGCCTGCTCTACCTCGCCTGGCTGCTCGGTGGGATGGCCGGCGGGGCGGACGTCGTGATCGCGCACGCGCTCTCCGCAGGCAAGTTCGGGTTCTGGCCGGCCCCCGAGGCGAAGGAGGTGCTCGCGTTCTTCGCCGCGTGGCTGACCGCCGCGATCGGCGGCATTCCGCAGCAGGACGTCTTCCAGCGCGTCACGTCCGCGAAGAACGAGAAGACCGCGGTCCGCGGCTCGATCATCGGCGGGGCGCTCTACTTCATGTTCGCCTTCGTCCCGATCTTCCTCGCCTACTCCGCCTTCCTGATCGACGAGAGGATGGTGTCGTCGCTGCTCGACGCCGAGGGCAACCGCTTCCAGGAGATCCTGCCGACGCTCATCCTCGGCCAGACGCCGCTCTTCGCGCAGGTGATGTTCTTCGGCGCGCTGCTCTCGGCGATCCTGTCCACCGCGAGCGGCGCAATGCTCGCGCCGACCGGGCTGTTCACCGAGAACGTGCTCAAACGCCTCTACCCGCACATGAGCGACCGCCAGTTCCTGTTCACGCTGCGGCTGGTGCTGGTGATCTTCACGCTCGCGGTGGTGAGCTTCGCGCTCGCGAGCGAAGCCTCGATCTACCAGATGGTGCAGAACACCTACAAGATCACGCTCGTGTCGTGCATCGTGCCGCTCGCCGCCGGCGTCTTCTGGAAGCGCGCCACGGCGTCGGGAGCGCTGCTCTCGATAGTGCTCGGCCTGGTGACATGGATCGGCATGGAGATCTTCGGCGCCGACTCGGTCTGGCCGCCGCAGCTCGTCGGACTCGCTTTCTCGATCCTCGGCATGGTCGTCGGCTCCTACGCGTCGCCCGCGCCGCATCCGCACGACGTTCACGGCCCGCACGTCGTGCACGGCCAGCACAAGGCGCACTGAATTGCGATGAAGAAGCCGAACCTGATGGTGATTCTCGTCGACGACCTGCGCTTCGACGAGTTCGGCGCTGGCGGCCATCCGTACATGAAGACGCCGCACGTCGACCGCATCGCGCGCGAGGGCGCGATGTGCACACGGGCGTTCCATCCGACGCCGATCTGCTCGCCGAACCGCGCATCGATCCTCACCGGCCAGTACGCGAGTCGGCACGGGATCATCGACAACGTGGCGCGCGACGCGGCAAGCATGCGGCTGCCCAACTACCACCTCGAGCTGCAGAGGCTCGGCTACGAGACAGCTCACATCGGCAAGTGGCACATGGGCAACGAGGCGAGCCGGCGCCCCGGTTACGACCTGTGGGTGAGCTTCAAGGGCCACGGCCGGCTCGTGGACCCGGAGTTCAACGAGAACGGGACCGCCGTCCAGCACCGCGGCTACATCACCGATCTTCTGAACGAGCGTGCGGTGCGCTTCATCGAGACGAAGCGCGACCGGCCGTTCGCGCTCTTCCTCGCGCACAAGGCGGTGCATCCGGATGCCTATCAGGCCCCCGACGGCACGCTCGACCTCGAGAAGGGCGGCGGCTACAAGGTCCCGTCGCGGCACGCCGAGCTCTATCGCGGCGCGGTCTTTCCGAAGCGGCCGAACATGCTGCCGCCAGACGAGGTGGTGAAGCAGAAGCCGGTGTGGGCGGAGGCGTTCAGGCTCAAGGCGACGGAGCGCTCGCAGGCGGCGCTGCGGGCGATTCAAGCGGGGACACAGGAAGAGATCCGGCTGCGCGCGGCCATGATGGCCTCGGTCGACGAGGGGGTCGGCATGATCTTCGATGCCCTCGCGCGCACGCGGCAGCTCGACGACACGTTCATCCTCTTCCTCGGGGACAACGGGTACTTCTTCGGCGAGCACGCCCTCGGACCGGAGCGGCGCTTCGCTTACGAGGAAGGCATTCGCGCGCCGTTCATCCTGCGCTATCCGCGCCGGGTGAAGGCGGGGACCGAAGTGAAGGACCTCGTGCTCACGATCGACATCGCGCCGACGATGGTGGCCCTGGCCGGCGCCAGGCCGCCCGCGTCGATACAGGGCCGCTCGCTCCTGCCGCTCTTCGCCGGCAAGCGCGCTGGCTGGCGGAAATCGATCCTGTGCGAGTACTTCAGCGAGAACGCGCTCCCGTGGCTCGTCGGCATGAGCTACAAGGCGGTGCGGACGGACCGCCACAAGCTCATCCACTGGGTGAACCGCGGCGGCGGCCTGCTCGACGAGCTGTACGACCTCGAGCGCGACCCGTACGAGCTGAGGAACGTGATCGCGTCGCGTGCTTACGCGGGCGTGCGCACGAAGCTGCGCAAGGAGCTCGCGCGGCTCGTCGCCGAATCCGTGGGTCTCTAGGTCACCCGAACCGCTGCACCGGCCGGGCGTAGACCCGCTTGCCCGCGACGTACGTCGCGCGCACCGCGCGGTCGTCGCCGAGCGTCATCTGGATGGACAGCGCTTCGGCGAGGTCTGCGGCGTGCTTCATCCGGAACGCGATCAGCGGCGTCGACTTCAGGTCGAGCACGACGAGGTCCGCTTCCATTCCTGGCGCGAGGCTGCCGATCGTGTCCTCGATGTGGAGCGCGTGCGCCGTGCCGCGCGTCGCGAGGTAGAACGCGTGCCCCGAAGACAGAGAGTTCCCGTTCATCTGCGCCGCCTTGTATGCCTCGTTCAGGGTCTGCAGGATCGAGAGCGACGTGCCGCCGCCGACGTCGGTTGCGATCCCCACCCGCACCGGTCGCTCCTTTCGCGTCGCCCTGCCGATGTCGAAGCAGCCGCTGCCGAGGAAGAAGTTCGAGGTCGGGCAATGCGCGATCGCCGCGGCTGCCTCGTGCATGCGGGCGAGCTCGGCTTCCGAGAGATGGATACCGTGGCCGTAGACCGCGCGGGGGCCGAGCAGGCCATAGTGGTCATACACGTCGACGTAGTCCCTGCGCCCGGGGAAGAGTTCCTTCACCCAGGCGACCTCGCCCCTGGTCTCCGACACGTGCGACTGCACGAAGCAGTCGGGGTGCTCGCGCTTGAGCGCGCCGGCCGCAGTGAGCTGCTCGGGCGTGCTCGTCGGTGCGAACCGCGGCGTGATCGCGTACATCGATCGCCCGCGGCCGTGCCATTTGCCGATGAGCGCCTTCGAGTCATCGTAGCCGCTCTGCGCGGTGTCGCAGAGCGCCGCGTGCGCGTTGCGATCCATCAGCACCTTGCCGGCGATCATGCGCAGCCCGAGCTGCGCCGACTCCTCGAAGAACGCGTCGACCGACTGCGGATGCACCGTGCAGTACACCGCTGCGGTGGTGATGCCGTTGCGCAGGCATTCCCCGAGGAAAACCCGCGCCGCTGCGCGGGCATAGCGCTTGTCGGCGAAGCGCTGCTCCGCCACGAACGTGTACTTGTTCAGCCAGTCGAGGAGCTGCGCGCCGTCCGCACCGATGATCTCGGTCTGCGGGTAATGCACGTGGCTGTCGATGAACCCGGCCATGATCAGGGCGTCCCGGCCGTAGTCCTCGATCTTCGTCCCGCGCGGCAGCTTGGCGCGGACCGCTCGCGCGGGGCCGAACTGCACGATCTTCCCGTCCGCCATCGCGACGATGGCGTCGGGCTCGTAGACCATCGTCGCCTCGAGCCCGTGCTGGAACGGGTCGCCGGTGTAGGTGAGCGCCGGGCCGCGGATCGCGGTCAAGCGCGCGCGAGGGGCCATGCGGATTCAGCGCGCAGCGGTCGGCGAGGCCTCGCCCGCCGGCCTGGCGAGCTGTGGCTGCGGCGCGAGCTTGTCGGCCTCGTCCACCCAGCCACCGCCGACCGCCTGGTAGACGTTCACGATCTGGGTGTACCGATCGGCCTGCGAGCGCACCGCGGTGAGCTCGGCGCTGAACAGCTCGTTCTCCGCATACAGCACTTCGAGGTAACCCGCGTAACCATTGTCGAACCTCAGTCGCGACAGCCGCGCGTACTCCCGCAGGGCCGCCACGCGCTTCGCCTGGGCCTCCGATTCCTCGCGCTTCTTCACCGTTCCCACGAGCGCGTCGTTCGTCTCTCGGAACGCGTTGAGGATCGTCTGCTGGTAGAACGCGAGCGCCTCGCGCTGCCCGCCTTCGGCCGTCTGCACCTGGCCCTCGATCGCGCCGAACGTGAAGATCGGCCCGGTGAGACCCGCGGCGAGCGTCCACGCCGTTGCGGGACCAGTGAGGAAGTCGCCGAACGCGGTGCTGACCGAGCCGAGCAGGCCGGTGAGCGAGAGGGCCGGGAAGTAGAGCGCTTTCGCGGCGCCGATGTTCGCGTTCGCGGCAACCAGGTTCTGCTCCGCCTGCAGGATGTCCGGGCGCCGCTCGAGCAGCGTCGAGGGCAGGTCGGCAGGGATGGCCGGCGCGACGAGCTGGTCGAGCGACTTGTCGCGCGCGATCGGGCCCGGGTTGCGGCCCAGCAGGAGCGAGATGAGGTTCTCCTGCGCCGCGATCTGCTGCTCGAGCGCGGGAATCGCGGCGAGCGCCTGCTGGTACTGCGACTCCACTTGCTTGAGCTCGACCTCCGAGACGACGCCGCCCTTAAAGCGCAGATCGAAGATCCGTGCCGTGTCGGCATAGTTCTGGGCAGTGGCGCGCGAGATCTCGAGTTGCCGGTCGAGCGCCCGCAACCCGATGTAGCTCGCCGCCACGCTGGTGACGAGCGTCAGGATGACGCCGCGGCGGCCCTGCTCGCTTGCGTACACCTGCGCCTGCACGGCCTCGCTCTGGCGCCGGATGCGCCCGAAGAGATCGAGCTGCCACTGCGCGCTGAGCGCGCCCTGGTACAGCGTGTAGTACGGGTCGGCGCCGGATGCGAGCGGCGGCTGGCCGACGCGGCTCGAACGGTTGCGGCTCACGTCGAGGCTGTAGCCGATTTGCGGATAGAACTGCGAGCGCGTCGTCGCGAGCGCGCCGATGAACTGGTCGACGCGCGCGGCGGCGGCGCGCACGTTGCGGTTCTCGCGCAGCGCCTCCTCGATCAGCTGGTTCAGCGCCGGGTCGCCGAACTGCTCCCACCACCTCGTGTTCGCTACGTCCGCTGCCTTCGGGAAGTCGATGCGCCAGTGCGCGGGCACTTCGAACTTGGGACGCTCGTAGTCTGGGCCGACGGCGCAAGCGCAGAGCGCGGCGGCGAGCAGGGACGCAAGCTTTCTCATCTCATTCCCCCTCGTGCTTCGCGTGCGGCGCGGCAGCGCGCGCGGCACCGCCGTGTGCCCCCGCTGGCGCGGCCTTCTTCCCGCCGAACCGCGCGCTCAGGCTCTCCAGCATCCAGAAGAAGAGCGGCGCGAAGAACACCGCAACCACCGTCGAGGCGAGAATCCCGCCGATCACGCCGGTGCCGATCGCGCGCAGGCTGTTCGCGCCGGGGCCGCTCGCGAGCGCGAGTGGCACGCACCCGAGGCCGAACGCGAGCGACGTCATCACGATCGCGCGCAGCCGCAGGCCGGCCGCCTCGATCGCCGCGTCCTTCACCGCCATGCCGTGCCGCACCCGCTCGATCGCGAACTCGCAGATCAGGATCGCGTTCTTCGCCGACAGGCCGACGAGCGTAACGAGCCCCACCTGGAAGTAGACGTCGTTCTCGAGGCCACGCACCCACGTGAGCAGCAACGCCCCCAGGATCGCGATCGGCACCGTCAGCACCACGGCGATCGGCAGCGTCCACTTCTCGAACTGCGCGGCGAGCAGGAGGAACACGACGATCAGGCCTGCGACGAAAGCGATGGCGGAGGTCCCACCGGACTGCTTCTCCTGCAATGCCTGGCCGGCCCACGCGTAGGAAAAGTCGCCCGGCAACGTCTCGCGCGCGACCGCCTCCATCGCCGCCAGCGCCTGGCCGGAGCTGAAGCCGGGCGCCGGGCTGCCGGTGATCTTGACCGCCGGGAAGCCGTTGAAGCGTTCCAGCAGCTTCGGAGCGGCCACGTAGCGCACGGTGATCAGCGCCGACAGGGGCACCATGTTGCCGCTTTTCGAGCGGACGTACACCTTGTTGAAATCTTGCGGGTTGACCCGGTAGCTCGCATCAGCCTGGATCACGACCCACCATACGCGACTGAACTGGCTGAACTGCCCGGCGATCGACGAGCCGAAGAAGCTCTGCATCGTCTGGAACGCATCCTGCACCGGCACGCCGAGCACCTCGGCCTTGTTGCGGTCGAGATCGACGAAGAGCTGCTGCGTCGCGCCGCGGAACGTGGTGGTGACACCGGCGAGCTCGGGCCGCTGCCGCGCGGCGGCGAGATAGGCCTGCACCGCCTGGCTCGTGACCCGCGTGTCGCCCGCGCCGCGGTTCTGGATGTAGAACTCGAAGCCGCCGGTCGTGCCAAGGCCCGGGATCGAGGGCGGGTTGATCGCAAAGACGAACCCCTCCTTGAGCTCCGCGAACTGCTTGTTCAGCCGGGGCAGCACGCTGAAGGTGAGCTGCGACGGATCGGTGCGCTCCTCGAACGGCTTCATCGACGGAAAGAACACGGCGGCGTTGTTCCGGAACGTGCCGTCGATGAGGCTGTAGCCGTTCACCACCGCCACGTCCTGCACCGCCGGCTCGGCGGCGAGGATCTTCTCGACCTTCTCGGTCAGCGCGCCGACGTAGCTCTGGCTCGCCGTGTCCGGCGTCTCGACCACGATGAAGAAGTAACCCTGGTCCTCGTCCGGCACGAAGCTGCCCGGAAGGATGCTGAACATCACCAGGATCCCGGCGATCACCGCGCCGTAGAGGAGCAGCGCGACCGGCCAGCCCTGGATGAGGCGCGCGACGCCGCCGACGTAGCCGCCGGTGAGGCGGTGGAAGCCGTTCTCGAACCAGCGGAAGAAGCCCTTCTTCTCGCCGTGGTGGGCCTTGATGATGATCGCGGCCAGCGCCGGCGACAGCGTCAGCGCCATGACGCCGGAGATCACCACCGAGATGGCGATGGTGATCGCGAACTGCTGGTAGAGCGTGCCGGTGACGCCGCCGAGGAAAGCGACCGGCAGAAACACGGCGACCAGCACCAGCACGATCGAGATCAGCGCGCCGGCGATCTCGGCCATCGCCCGCTTCGCGGCCTCGAGCGCACCGAGGCCGTGCTTGGTCATGTTCACCTCGACGTTCTCGACCACCACGATCGCGTCGTCGACGACCAGGCCGATCGCGAGGATCATGCCGAACATCGTCAGCATGTTGATCGAGAAGCCGAGGAGGTGCATGCCGATGAACGTGCCGACGATCGACACCGGCACGGCGAGGATCGGGATGATGGTCGCGCGCAAGGACTGCAGGAAGAGATACACGACCAGGATCACCAGCACGACCGCCTCGAAGAACGTGTGCACGACCTTGTCGATCGAGTTCAGGGTGAAGAGGCTGGTGTCGAGCGTGACCTTGTAGTCGAGGCCGGTCGGGAACTGCTTCTTCAGCTCCTCTAGCCGCGCGCGCACCGCGCGCGCCGTCTCCACCGCGTTCGCGCCCGGCTGTTGGAAGATGCCGATGGTGGTCGCAGTCTTGCCGTTCATGCGGCTCGCGATCGAGTAGTCGCGCTTGGCGAGCTCGACCCGGCCGATGTCGCGCACGCGCACGATCGCCGTGCCCTCCTTCGCCGTGCGGACGATGATGTCCTCGAACTCCTCCGGCTTGGTGAGCAGCCCCTGCGCGGTGACCACGAACGTCTGCTGCACGCCCGGCGGGCTCGGCTCCGCGCCGATCTGCCCGATGCCGAAGGTCTGGTTCTGGCCCTGGATCGCGTTCGAGACCTCCTGCACCGAGATCCCGAGCTGCGCCATGCGGTCGGGCCGCAGCCACACCCGCATCGCGATGTCGGGCAGGCCGAACACCTGCGCGCGATTCGCACCCGGCACGCGCTTCAGCTCCTCCAGCACGTACAGGTTGGCGTAGTTGTCGATGTAGGTGGAGCTGTACCGCTCGTCGGGCGAGAAGATCGAGAGCACCATCATGAGGCTCGACGACTTCTTCTCGACCGTGACGCCCTGCTGGGAAACGACCTGGGGGATCAGCGGCAGCGCCTGGCTGACTCTGTTCTGGACGTTGACCTGGTTGATGTCCGGATTGCTCCCGGGCGCGAACACCACGGTAATCGTGACGTTGCCGCTCGACGAGCTGACCGAGTTGAAGTAGAGCAGGTTGTCGATGCCGTTGATCTGCGCCTCGATCGGCGACGCGACGGTGTTGGCGATGACCTCGGCGGTCGCCCCCGGGTAGCGCGCCTCGACCGTCACCTGCGGCGGCGCGAGCTCGGGATACTGCGAGATCGGCGCGACCAGCATCGCCACCAGGCCGCCGAGCAGGATCAGGATCGAGATGACCGACGAGAGGATCGGCCGGTCGATGAAGAAGTGGGTGAACATCGGACGGTCCGCCTACTTCTTGGCTGCGCCGGCCTTCGCGTCGCCCTTGGCCGCGGCGCCGGCCGCGCCCAGCTCGACGATCTTCACCGGCTGGCCCGGCACGACCCGCAGGACGCCATCCACCACCACCCGGTCACCGGCGTGCAGGCCGGTGAGGATGACGATCTCCTTTTCGCCGTAGTAGTCGCCGACGACGACCGGCCGGACCTCCGCTGTCCCGTCCTCCTTCACGGCGTAGACCAGGTGGCCGTTCGAGCCTTGCTGGACCGCGAGCTGCGGCACGACGACCGCGTCCGGACGCAGGGCGCCCTTGAGGTAGGCAGTCACGAACATCCCCGGCCGGAGCTCACGCTTCGGGTTCGGCAGCACCGCGCGCACCAGGAAGGAGCCGGTGTCCTGGCTGAAGGACGGGTCCGCGAAGTTGATCTTGCCCTTGTACGGGAAGACGGCGCCGTCCGACAGCACGATCTCGATCTCGAAGTCGCGGTTCTTCGGCTCGATCAAGAGCTTCTTCGACATCTCGTCGCGCCACTTCGCGGCCTGGTTCTGCGACACGCTGAAGTTGACCCAGATCGGATCGATCGCCGCGACGTAGGTGAGGGTCGCTTCGGTCGAGAGCGAGTTGATGTACGCGCCCTGCCGCTGCTGCGACCGGCTCGCGAGCCCGGTCACCGGCGAGCGGATCGTGGTGTAGCCGAGGTTGAGCTCCGCCTCGGTGACCTTCGCGCGCGCGGAGAACACCGCCGCTCTCGCCGAGTCGAACTCGCCCTGCGCGCGGTCGAGATCCGACTGCGAGAGGGCATTCTGCTGTGCGAGCGGCTTCACCCGGCCGAGGTTCGCCTCGGCGGTCGTGAACCGCGCCTGCTGCGCCTGCAGCTCCCCTCGCGCCGCGTCGAGCTGGGCCTGGAACGGCTTGGGGTCGAGCTGGAAGAGCAGCTGGCCTTCCTTCACCACCTCCCCTTCCTGGTAGGCGATCTTGTCGAGGTAGCCCGACACCCGGGCGACGATGTTGACCTGGCGCGAGCTCTCGGTCTGCGCGACGAAGTTCGGCGTGTACGGGATGTTCTGCGGCTGGACGGTGATTACCGTCACCTCGGGCACCGGGCGCTGCGCCGGCGGGGCTTCCTTCGAGCAGCCGGCGGCGAACGCCGCGACGGCGACGAAAATAAGAGCCAGACGGGAGAGCGCGGCAGCGGGCATGGGCGGGACGTCCGTGGTCGTTGCGAAGCGGGCACGGCCGACGCGGGACCCCGGTCGTTCCGGGCGTGCGCCGGCGCGCGTAGTTTGCCCCAGATTGCCCGCCGGCCGCCATGGGCAGGGGAGTCTGCTGGGCGCTTGGCTATACTCGATGCCGCGGCGAATTCATCTTCCGGCAATG
The DNA here is from genome assembly GCA_035456405.1 of Burkholderiales bacterium. GTDB lineage: Bacteria > Pseudomonadota > Gammaproteobacteria > Burkholderiales > SG8-39 > JAGVSZ01. Next base: position 96,723 of record DATIDG010000064.1, read on the forward strand.
AACGCTTCCGAGTACTCGGCCGTCGAGACGCTGCGCAACGGGCGCCGGGTCGAGATTCGCGCGCTCAAGCCCGCAGACCGGGCCGGGCTGCTTGAAGCGGTCGCCCACATGAGCGAGGAGGCGCGCTACCGCCGGTTCTTCGCGCCGAAGCGCAGCTTCACCGAGAAGGAGATCGAGTACTACCTGGACGTCGACTTCGTGAACCACGTCGCGTTGGTCGCGGTCGTCGATGACGCCGCTGGTCCGGTGATCGCGGGCGGTGGACGCTACATCGTGTCGGAGCCCGGGCGCGCCGAGGTCGCGTTCAGCGTGGACGACGCGCACCAGGGCCAGGGGATCGGATCGACGCTGATGCGCCACCTCGTTACGATCGCGCGGGCGGTGGGGCTGAAGGTGCTCTGCGCGGAGGTGTTGCCGGAAAACGCGCCCATGCTGAAGGTGTTCGAGCGCTGCGGCCTCGCTGTCGCGACACGTCGCGAAGCGGGCGTGGTGCACGTGACACTGAGCCTTTAACAACATCCGTACGCCGGGCGATTAATTGAGTCCGGAATGCAACCGAAGTACGATCTGCCAGGCCTGCCGCCGGCATCGACATGCCCGTGCAGGCCGGATCGCGGGAAGGAGAGTCCACGAATGAAACCCTGGATCGGGCGATTCGCCCGGCACTTGCAAGCGTGGCTGTTGGCGGCCAGCGCGGCAGTGGGGGGCGTCGCGCATGCGCAAGGCGACCCGCCGCCCTTCAAGCCCGAGGAGATCGAGGCGCTGGTTGCGCCGATCGCGCTCTACCCCGACTCGCTCCTGTCGCAGGTGCTCATGGCCTCGACCTATCCGCTCGAGATCGTGCAGGCGGCGCGCTGGTCCAAGGCGAACCCGAATCTGAAAGGCGACGCCGCCGTGAAAGCGGTGGAGAACCAGACCTGGGACGTGAGCGTCAAGTCGCTGGTGGCGTTCCCCCAGATCCTCGAGCCCATGAACGAGAAGCTGGATTGGACCCAGAAGCTGGGCGACGCGTTCCTCGCCGACCAGAAGGCGGTCCTCGACGCCGTGCAGCGGCTGCGGCAGAAAGCGCAAAAATCGGGGAACCTCCAGACGACCGAGCAGCAAAAGGTGATCGTCGAGGAAGCAGCGCCGCAGCAGACGGTCATCAAGATCGAGCCGGCGAACCCGCAGACGATCTACGTGCCGGCGTACAACCCGACGGTCGTTTACGGCGCGTGGGGCTATCCCGCTTATCCGCCGTACTACTGGCCGCCGTCTCCCGTCTGGTATCCGGGCGGCTACCTCGCCCGCGGCTTCGCGTGGGGCGTGGGCTTTGCGGCCGCGGGGGCGATCTTCGGCGGGTGCAACTGGGGACGCGGCGATGTCGACATCGACGTCAACCGGGCGGTCAACATCGACAAGAGCTTCAATCGCAACAACGTGGGCAGCGGGAACAAGTGGCAGCACGATTCCAGCCATCGCAAGGGCGTGTCGTACCGCGACCAGGGAAGCCGTGACAAGTTCGGCAAGGATGTGCCCGGACGGGATGGGCGCAACGACTTCCGGGGGCGCGATGGCGGCCCTGGCGACCGTGCCGGAGATCGCGTGGGTGATCGCCCCGGTGATCGGGCCGGCGATCGCGCCGGCGATCGTGGTGGAACGGGCGATCGTGGTGGACCCGGCGAGCGTGGCGGGGTCGGCGACCGCGGCGGACCGGGCGATCGCGGCGGGCCGGGCGCGGGCGACCGCGGGGGGCCGAGCGTCGCCGATCGTGGCGGGCCCGGTGCCGGCGGCCGAGACAACGCGTTCCAAGGTGTCGGCGGCGGCGGTGCGGCCTCGCAGCGCGATCTCGACCGCGGTCGCGCCAGCGACAACTCGATGGCGAGCCGCGGCGGCGCAGGTGCAGGCGCGGGCGCTCGCCCGAGCGGTGGCGGCGGTGCCCGCCCGAGCGCCGGCGCAGCGCCACGCGGTGGTGGCGGCGGTGCGCGCGGTGGTGGCGGCGGCGGTCGCGGTGGCGGCGGCAGGCGCTAAGGGAGATCCGAAAATGCGATCCACACGTCAGCAGTTTCGCGCCGCGGTGACGGCATACGCCGCGTCGCTCGCCGTTGCAGCCACGCTCTTCGTTGCCGCGGCGCCGACGGCCTTCGCGCAGCAGAAGACCTTCCCTTCGCCCGAAGCCGCGATGAACGCGTTCGGCGACGCGGTCGCCACGAGCGATGACGATGCCATGAACGCGATCCTGGGCGCCGATTACCGCGATCTGATCCCGCCGGTTGGCGCGGAAGGTCGCTACCGCTTCCTCGCCGCGTGGGCCAAGTCGCACGCGATCAAGCCGGACGGTGACGCCAAGGCGCATGTCGCGGTCGGCAACGACGGCTGGACGTTGCCGATCCCGGTCGTGAAGACCGCCCAGGGCTGGCGCTTCGACACGAGGGCCGGTGCCGAGGAGATGCGTCTGCGCCGCATCGGCCGCAACGAGCTCGCGGTGATGCAGGTGATGCTCGCCATCTTCGACGCGCAGAAGGAGTACGCGCGGCAGGATCGCAACCGCGACGGCGTGCTCCAGTACGCCGCCAAGTTCAACAGTTCGCCGGGAAAACAGGACGGGTTGTACTGGCCGACCAAGGCGGGCGAGAGCCCGAGCCCGCTCGGACCGGCCGTTGCGGCCGCGCGCGCGGCAGGCGGCAGTGCCGATGCGGGCTATTACGGCTATCGGTACAAGCTCCTCACCTCGCAGGGCAAGAGCGCGCCGGGCGGTGCGTACGACTACGTCGCACGCGGCCGGATGATCGGCGGCTTCGCTGTCGTGGCGTGGCCCGCGAAGTACGGCGACACCGGCGTGATGACGTTCATCGTGAGCCACGACGGCGTGGTGTACGAGAAGGATCTCGGCCCCGACACCGCCGCGCGCGCCGCCGCGATGACGCGCTTCGATCCGGACGCGAGCTGGCAGAAAGTCGAGCCGGGGACTTGACTCGACGGCGCGCGATAGCGCTGGCGTCCGTCGACCACGAGGGCGCGTTCGTCCTACCCGACTCCTGCACGCCCCTGTAGCCACCCGGCCCGCGCGCCGCAGCGAAGCCAGCAAACGTGGCGCAATCTGGCTTCATTCCCAGCATCGCCTGGCTGCGGCAGTATCCGCGGGAGTGGCTGCGCCCGGACCTCACCGCGGGCCTGACGGCGGCCGCCGTCGTCATCCCCAAGGCAATGGCCTACGCCACGATCGCGGGCCTGCCCCTGCAGGTCGGCCTGTACACCGCGATCGTGCCGATGGTCGTCTACGCCCTGCTGGGCACGTCGCGGCCGCTGAGCGTCAGCACGACCACGACGATCGCGATCCTCGCGGCGGCCGAGCTGGGGCGTGCCGCACCGGGCGGGGATGCCGGAACGCTGATCGTGGCCGGCGCGACCCTGGCGATGCTCGTCGGCGCACTGCTCGTGCTGGCGGCCGTACTGCGACTCGGCTTCATCGCCAATTTCATCTCCGAGCCGGTGCTGACGGGATTCAAGTCGGGCATCGGCCTGGTGATCGTGGTGGACCAGATCCCGAAGCTGCTCGGGGTGCACATCGAGAAGGCCGGGTTCTTCAGGGACCTCCTCGCGATCACGCACGCGCTGCCCCACACGTCCCTCGCCACGCTGCTGCTCGCGGTGCTGCTGCTCGTGCTCATCTTCGGACTCGAGCGCTTCGCGCCGCGTGCGCCGGCCCCGCTGATCGCAATAGCGGTCGCCATCGTCGGGTCCGGACTGCTGGGGCTGAGTGACGCAGGCGTAGCGACGGTCGGCGCCATCCCCAGCGGCCTGCCGACACTGGTCTGGCCCCGCCTCGACCTCGTCGAGGAGATGTGGCCGGCGGCGGCAGGCATCGCGCTGATGAGCTTCACGGAGACGATCGCGGCCGCGCGCGCGTTCGGCGCGCCCGGGGAGCCGCGACCCGAGCCGAACCAGGAGCTGCTCGCGGTGGGCCTCGGGAACGTCGCGGGCGGTCTGCTCGGCGCGATGCCATCGGGCGGCGGGACGACGCAGACGGCCGTCAACCGCAAGGCCGGCGCGCGGACGCAGGTGGCCGAGCTCGTCACCGCCGCGGCCGCAGTGGCGACGCTGCTCTTGCTCGCACCGGTCATCGCCCTGATGCCACAGGCCGCGTTGGCGGCCGTGGTGGTGGCGTATTCGCTCGATCTGATCAAGCCCGCGGAGTTCGGCGAGATCCGCCGCGTGCGTCGCATCGAATTCCGCTGGGCGTTGATCGCCTTCGCCGGCGTCGTGCTGCTCGGGACGCTCAAGGGCATCCTCGTGGCGGTTATCGCCTCGCTGCTCGCCCTCGCGCAGCAGGCCTACAACCCGCCCGTCTACGTCATCGGCCGCAAGCGCGGCACCCAAGTCTTCCGTGCGCTCTCTAAGGAACATCCGGACGACGAGACGTGGCCGGGCCTGCTGATCCTGCGCACCGAAGGGCGACTCTTCTTTGCCAACGCGCAGCGCGTCGCCGACAAGATCCGGCCTCTCGTCGAGCAGGCGAAGCCGTCGGTCGTACTGCTCGATTGCAGCGCCGTGTTCGACATCGAGTATACGGCGGTCAAGATGCTCATCGAGGGGGAAGAGAGACTGCGCCAGGAAGGAATCGCGGTCTGGCTGGCGGGGCTCAACCCCGAAGCGCTGGCGGTCGTGCAGCGCTCGACGCTGGGCGAAACTCTGGGCCGCGAACGGATGTTCTTCAATGTGCAAGCTGCAGTCGACCGCTTCGAGCGCGCAAATTCAACGAGGGCTCCGACATGACCGATGCACGTACGCCCGTTTTCGAGGGCAAGAGGGCGCTCCTGGTCGGGATCGCCAACGAGCACTCGATCGCCTATGGCTGCGCCGCGGCGTTCCGCGAACTCGGGGCCGAGCTCGCCATCACCTATGTCAGCGAGAAGACGAAGAAGTACGTCGAGCCGCTCGCGCGTGAGCTCCGGGCGCCGATTTTCATGCCGCTCGACGTGTCCACGCCCGGCCAACTCGAAACCGTCTTCGAGCGGATCCGCAGGGAGTGGGGCCGGCTCGACATCCTCGTCCACTCGATCTCCGGGGTGCCGAAGTCCGACCTGCGCGGGGGGTTGCTCAACTGCTCGGCCGAGGGCTTCACCCGGGCGATGGACGTCTCGTGCCATTCGTTCATTCGCATGGCGAGGCTCGCCGCGCCGTTGATGAAGCATGGCGGCGCGATGTTCGCGATGAGCTACCTCGGCGCGAACCGGGTGGTGCCGAACTACAATGTGATGGGCCCGGTCAAGGCCGCGCTGGAAGCGGTGTGCCGCTATCTCGCCTTCGAGCTGGGGCCCAAGCGAATCCGCGTGCACGCGATTTCCCCCGGACCGCTCAAGACGCGTGCCGGGTCGGGCCTGAAGGATTTCGATCTGCTGCTCAACGAGGCTATGCAGCGCGCGCCGGTGGGCGAGCCGGTGGACATCATGGACGTCGGGTTCGCCTGCGCCTACCTCGCGACGCCCTACGCCCGGCGTCTCACGGGCAGCACCACCTACGTCGACGGAGGCGTGAACATCATGGCCTGAGGAACACCGAGCGCCGCTCGCACGCACCGAGGACCGGGCTCCGAGGGAAAGAAGGGCAGGACGATGCCGTACAACCGAGACAGGAAGGAAGTGGAGCCGTGAAAGCGAAGAAGAAGGGCAATGGCAAGACGGGCGCGAGCACCGCGGCGCCGAAGGAGAAGCTGAAGCGCAAGGAGTACGACAAGGAACTCGCGCGCCTGCACGTCGAGCTCGTCAAGCTCCAAGAGTGGGTCAAGTACAAGGGGCTGAAGGTCTGCATCGTCTTCGAGGGACGCGACGGCGCGGGCAAGGGCGGGACGATCAAGGCAATCACGGAACGCGTGAGCCCGCGCGTGTTCCGCGTCATCGCGCTCCCCGCCCCGACGGAGCGCGAGAAGAGCCAGATGTACGTGCAGCGTTATCTCCCTCATTTGCCGGCGGCCGGCGAAGTGGTGATCTTCGACCGCAGCTGGTACAACCGCGCGGGCGTCGAGCGGGTGATGGGCTTCTGCACCGAGGAGATGGCGCAGAAATTCCTGAAAGCGGTGCCGCTCGTCGAGAAGGCGATGGTCAATTCCGGGATCCTCCTCATCAAGTACTGGCTGGAAGTGAGCTCGGAGGAGCAGACCCGCCGGCTCGCCTCGCGTATCGACGACGGGCGCAAGATCTGGAAGCTCTCGCCGATGGATCTCAAATCCTACAGCCGCTGGTACGACTACTCCCGGGCGCGCGACGAGATGTTCGCGGCGACCGACACCGACTTCGCGCCGTGGTACGTGGCGAGGTCGGACGACAAGAAGCGCGCGCGCCTCAACATCATCACCCACCTGCTCGACAGCATTCCCTACAAGAGTGCGCCTCGCGAGAAGGTGAAGCTGCCGAAGCGGCAGAAGGCGGGCGGCTATCGGGAGTCCGACTATCCCTTCAAGTTCATCAAGGAACGGTTCTGACGCAGGCTGGGAGCCGCGCGAAGAGGGAATCGATCGCGCTCACTTCTTGATCTTCGTGATCTTGTTGCCCTGGATGCCGAGCGCGTACATCGCGCCCTTCTGGTCGAAGATGAACGCGTAGATCTTGTCCTTCGCGGTCGTCGTCGTGGTCGACTTCGCAAGCCCCTGATCGGCGACCACGACCGAGGGCCCGACGCCGACCTCGAAGCCCTCGCTCTTGTCCAAGTACTTGAGATTGTCCTCGCTCAGGAAAAACATCGCGTAGCCGTACTTCTGCCCGCCGGCCTGCAACCCCACCGACGCCCCCGCGGTGTTGTAGTAGGCGACCGCCTTGCCGCCACGGAACAGGACGCCCTCGCCGTACTGACCGCCGACGCCGAGCCCGGCCTTGATGACGCTCGGAAAGACGAGGACGGCGACCGCGCCCTTTCCGATCGCCTTGGCCCCGGGGTTCTTCGCATAGAGCGAGTTGAGCGCCGCTTGCGCTTCGCGCGTCAGTTCGGCCGCGGAAGCTGCGGAAGCGGGCTGCGGGAGGGCGAGCGTCGCTGCAACGGCTAGCGCTCCCATGACAGTGAGTGAGCGCAGCGAGGCGTACATGAGATCTCCTTTCCAAGAATCGTGAATGTCACTTCCTTTGCACTCGCACCTAACGCGAGTTCGGTTGGGTGCCCTCGTCCGTGTACTTGTAGAGCTGTCTGTTCTCCTCGGCTTCGATGCTGGTCCCCCTCGTCCGGAACAAGATGCGCCGGCGGAAGTTCTCGCTGTCGGACTTCGCGCTTCGGGTGGCGAGCTCGGCCGCCACCGGATAGGCCATGGGGCGCTTGCTCCGTTCGATCTCGAGCCGCTTCGTCTCGTCGTTCACGCGCACGCTGTACTTGCCCAGGTTGTAGAGGACGTACATCGCGAAGAGGTTGTCGAAGTCCTCGTATTGCCCCTGCTCCCTCCGGAAGTCGCGCGACAGCACGGACGGGAACCGATTGGGCAGGTCCTTGAACGCCACCTTCTCTTCCTCGTGCGGGTCCACGTAGGTCGAGCCGCCGTACTTCTTGTACAGCACGACGTCCAGTCCGTATCCGCGCGCGTCCCACTCCCTGACGAGCTTCATCGCCATCTCGGTGGGGATGTTCGCGTTGGCCGCCGCAACCACCCTGCGCCCGGAGAGAATCCTCGCGCTCGTGACCTCCAGGTCCTTGTACCCGGCGCCGAGCTTGAATGCCGCACCGATGGTCTTGGCGCAGTTCAGGCGCAGGTAGTCGTACTTGATCTCCTCGTCGTGGTACTCCGTCTTCCCGACCCGCTTGCGATAGTCGTCATTGATGCGGCCGAAGAAGGCGGCGAGCGCCGCCTTCTCCCTGGTTGGCACGGCGTAGACCCGTATGCCGATCACCGACCGCTTGTAGATCTCGCCGAAGTCGAGACCGAAAGAAGCCTTGTCACCCAGCGACGACGTCGTCCTGAAGAGGTACTCCTTCTTCGGGATCCGGACCATGAGATCGCCCGTGTAGAAGTCCTTCTCGTGCGCGGGCTTGCGGTCGGCATAGAAATTGGCCGAATAGACCATGTCGTCGCCCGGCGCCTGGTCGCGGACGGCGAGGGCAAGGTGGCCCGCCGAGCCACCCTTGGAGGTGCCGTAGCTGATCAGCAACTCCAGGTCGTAGGGGTCCTTCCGCAGGACGTCGGCGATCTCGTCGACGTTGGCGGGTTCCGGTCCGCCCTTGGTTCCGAAATCGGCAGCCGCCGCGCCGCCTGCGAACACGACCGCGGCCATGACAAATCCGACGGCCAACCTCATCCTCGCTGTTCCTCCACGCATGTCTTGAGCCGGGGACGCCGCATCACCTCGCCGGCACGCCGGCGAGATCGCGCAGCACCGCCTGGAAGTCCCGCGATTCGCGCAACAGTCGCCCGGCAGCCTCGCGCAACCGGTCGACGTCTTCGGTCGGCAGCACGAAGCTCGTGGGCAGGTTCATGAGGTAGGCCCGCTCCTTCGGGTCGGGAAGCGCATCGAAGCTGACGTCCAGCGTGTGCAAGGTGACCTTCGGGAGCGTGAGGCTGGCTTCGGCCTGCGCCTCGGTCGCGCCCGCCAGGCGCGCCCGCGCAATCAGCAGCTCAAGCCTCCATGAGTAGATCTCCTGGCGGTCCTTCATGGTCTCGATGGTTTCGAACGAGTACCGGTCGATCGGCACACTGGAGGCCTGCAGCAGCTGAGCGGCGATACCGGGGGGCGTCTCGCTGCGGTCCCAGTCGGTCCGTGGCGCCGAGCGGGCGTTCACGACGATGATCACGATCCTGCGGATGCCGGCGAAACCCACCTCGCCGCGGAACGCCGTGCTCACCGACAGCTCCTCGAGGGTCTCCAGCACGGGGCGCACCCCGAGGTTGTCCGCGACGCCCCCGTCGACGAGGTGGATGTACGGGCGGTCCTTGCTGTTCTGGAAGTCCTGCATCTCGCGGTAGCGCTGCACCGCGCGCCCCGCCGGCCGCGGACGGCCCTCGGGCTTGGCGACGTCCTGGACCCAGGCCGGATACTGATAGCCGCACGTGCCGCCATAGTTGTTGAAGGTCACTGCCGACAGCACGACCGGCACCGCAGAGGACGTGGCCGCCGCGCGCGACAGACGCACCTTGTTCAGGTCCGAGCAGAGGAGATCGAAGTCCTGCTGGTAGAACGCGAGCCGCGATCCGGTCGAGATATCGGTCCCCGTCGCGACGGCGACCGGCGTCTGCTTGTCGAGCAGGTCGCCGAAGGTCGCGCCTTCGAACAGGATCTCGTCGTAGTACTCCGCGGCGAGCTCCGAGCGCCCCGCAGTGCCGCCGATGAACTTCCACCAGTTGAACGGGTTCAGAGTGCGCCCGAGCAGCGCGCCCTGCACGTCGCGCTTTAGGAACCGGGTCTCGTACTCGGCGAACAGCCGTTCGCCGTAGAGGGCGTACGCGAGCGCCGTGAAGCTCCCTCCCGACACCCCGGTGATGACGTCGACTTCGTCGACCAGCCGACGGCGCCGGCCGTCGATAACGACCTCGGTGCGCCGGAGCTCCTCCAGCACGCCGTACGAGAACGCCGCGGCGCGCGTGCCGCCGCCGGAAAACGCCACGATGAACAGCGTATGCGGGTCGTTGTTCTGGCGCTTCGGGATCAGGAGGTACGGGCGGTAGCCCGACTTGGGATCGAACTGGGTGATCGGCTCGTTGATCGGCCGGCTGGCGCAGCCCGCGAGCGTCATGATCGCAAACAGGCCGATGAAAATCCCATTGGTTCGCATGGTCAACGCCTCCTGTAAGCCAGTCCATGCCGAAGGTCGGCGCGAGAATTGCGTCCATCAAAGCGCGCACGATTCGCGGCCGCGCCGGCAGTTCCGAACAGCGTCGATGTCCTGGCGAGGTTTCGCGGGCTGGCCGTGCCTCCCCGATGACCGGGTTGGGGTCTATGGGGCTACTGGAGCGGCCCCGGGATTACCCGCCATCCCGGGCCGTCCACGCTTCATTTGACGCTGTAACCGCGCCCCTCGAGGCACGCGGCACGCGCCTTGGCAAAGCTCGCCTGCTGCTGCGTGGCCGCCTGCTGCTGTTGCTGACCCTGCTGCGCAGTGGCCGCATTCTGACGGCGGCTTTGACCGCGCGCCGCGACCGCACCCACCGCCGCGCCGGTACTGGCGTCGTCGCTGATGATCTCTCCCACGACCGCGCCACGCGCCGCGCCGCGGACGCCGGCGCCGGGCGTCGTGCCCGTGGCGGTCGTCGGCGGTTTGGCGGCCGTCTGCTGCGGCGGCGGCTTCGCGGGATCGAAGCCAGTCTGCTGTACCGCCCACTGATAGCAGGCCGCCTCATCGCTCTTCTGCTGTTGCGGCGACTGTCCCTTGGCGGGATACACGAACTGCTGCGCACTGACCTGGCTCACAAGAGCCACGGTCGTCGCGAGAATCCAAACGTTACGTCGTTTCATCTGCTTGAGCTCCATTGCAATGGTTGATTTGCGGTCAAATCTGGAGTGCGTTTCGCGAAGGGGGTCAGAGAATCCGTCCGCTCTCAACTCGGGGCGGATCCCATTTCTACGCCTGCGGCGGCAACAGGTACAGCGTCATGGCGAAGATCGAGTAGACCATCAGCAACAACGCGCCTACGAACCAGGCCGACCGCCCGCTGCTCGTCAGGAAGGCCGCGGTGAGGGTGGCGATTAGCATCATCACCACCGCGCCAGGCCAGAATTGCAGGTCCATCGGCGCCGGGCCCATCACGTAACTGAGCAGCACCAGCACCGGCGCCACGAACAGCGCGATCTGAGAGGCGCTGCCCAGCGCGATGCCCACGCTGAGGTCGAGCCGGTTCTTGCGCGCGCCGGAGAACGCCGCGGCCATCTCCGCCGCACCGCCCACCAGCGCCACGACGATGAAGCCGACGAACGCAGGGGTCATCCCGAACGTCTCTGCGGCCATCTGCACCGACTCGACGAAGATCTCGCTCACGAGCGCAACCAATATCGTAATCCCGGCGAGCGTCGCGAGAGCCAGCCCCAACGGCCAAGGCGCTTCGCCCTCCTCGGCGTGGTCCGCGCTGGCAAACAGCTCGCGGTGCGTTTTGAGCGAGAACAGCAAGCCCAGCCCGTAGGCGACAATGAGCAGCACCGCCAGACTCACGCTCAGTTGGTGGGTGAACGCTGCCTTCGCTGCCGATTCGGCCGTGGCGACCGCCGAAGGGATCAGCAGCGCGACCGTGGCCAGGAAAAGCAGGCCCGCCTGCATGCGGGCGTTGACCCGGTTGTATTCCTGGACGTGGTACTTGAGCCCGCCGAGCAGAAACGACGCCCCCAGCATGAACAGCGTGTTGGTGACGATCGCGCCCGCGATGGAAGCCTTCACCAGCATGTACTCCCCGGCGCGCAAGGCAGTCAGCGCGATGACGAGTTCCGTCAGGTTGCCGAGCGTGGCGTTCAGCAGCCCACCCGCCGCGTCGCCCGTCTTGGCCGCGACGGATTCGGTCGCGTGACTGAGCAGTGCGGCCAAGGGCACGATGGCGAGCACGGACAGCACAAACAGCGCCGTGTGCGCTTCGGGTTTGAGCTTCGCGGCGACCAACACCACCGGCACGAAGGCCAGCAGCCAGAGCATCGGGTTGTGGCGGATTTCCTTGAGCAGGAGGTTCATGGGTTCACTCGGGTTCGGCCCTGATGTTGGCTACGAAGGTTGAGCCGCTGACGGCGGAGAAGAAGCCCGTGGACAATTGCGCTCGCCGCGATTGCGCTGATCGTTTCCGGGCATCCGCTGCACATTTTCGGGCAGCAGGACGTATTCTGCTTGCGTGAGATCAACCGGACGTCCGACGGTGCGAGCCGACCTGAAGACCTGGAAAATCGCTTTTGATCCCGGTCAACGCTGCCGATACAAAAGGACTGCGAGAGTGGTAAAGCTGTGAACCGGATTCTGGTCCTCGCCGTCACCGCACTCGCGGCACTGATCGCGGGCTGCGCGAGCCTGCCCCCGCTGGAAGGCCGGACCGCGACGACCGCGCTCGCCGACACGGCGGGGACGCGGCTTGGCCGCGCGGCGGCGGCAGACGTCGCTGCGAATCCGGGCAAGACCGGGGTCCACTCGCTTCCCGAGGGCCACGCCGCCTTCGCGGCGCGTGTCGCGCTCGCCGCCGCCGCGGAGAAGTCGCTCGATGTGCAGTACTACATCTGGCACGGGGACCAGGTCGGCTACCTGCTCTTCGAGGCGCTGTGGCAGGCGGCCGAGCGCGGGGTGCGCGTGCGCCTGCTGCTCGACGACCTCAATACCGGCGGGCTCGATCCCACGATCGCCGCACTCGACGCGCACCCGAACATCGAGGTGCGCCTCTACAACCCGCTCGTGCAGCGCGGCGCCCGCGCGCTGAATTTTCTGACCGACTTCACGCGGGTGAACCGGCGCATGCACAACAAGTCGCTCACCGCCGACAACCAGGTGAGCGTCGTCGGCGGGCGCAACATCGGCAACGAATACTTCGGTGCGGGCAGCGGAATCGTGTTCGCCGACCTCGACGTGATCGCCGTGGGCGCGGCCGTGCGCGAGGTATCGAACGAGTTCGATCTCTACTGGAACAGTCCGTCCGCCTATCCCGCGGCGAGCTTCGTGGGCACGCCCGGTCCGGACGGCGCCGCCGATCTGAAGGCCCGATTCGCCGCGACGCGCGCCGACCCGGAATCCGTCGCCTTTCTCGAAGCGGCGCGCACGACGCCGCTCGTGCGCGATCTGCTCGGCGGCCGGCTTGCGCTGGAATGGTCGCTAGCCCGAGCCGTATACGACGACCCGGCCAAAACGCTCGACACGAGCGCACGGACCGACGTCCTGCTCTTCCCGGAACTGGTGCGGACGATCGGTCGGCCGGAGAAGAGCTTCGATCTCGTCTCCCCGTACTTCGTGCCCGGCGACGAGGGCACCGCAGCGCTGGTCGCGCTGGCCGGCAAGGGCGTGAAGGTGCGCATCCTCACCAACTCCCTGGCGTCGTCCGAGGCGAATGTCGTGCACTCGGGCTATGCGAAGCGACGGCGCGATCTGCTCCGGGCGGGAATCCAGCTCTACGAGATCAAGACGACGGCGGCGCAAGAAGCGCGTGAAGAGAAGTTCAAGCTCGGGTCGAGCTCGTCTTCGGCATTGCACGCGAAGACGTTCGCCGTGGACCGCAGCCGCGTCTTCGTCGGCTCGTTCAACTTCGACCAGCGCTCGGCGCGGCTGAACACCGAGATGGGCCTCGTGATCGACAGTCCGGCGCTCGCACGGCAGCTCGCCGAGCGGTTCGACACGGCCGCGCCCATGGTTGCGTACGAGGTCCGGCTCGGGCCCGACGGTCGCAGTCTGGAATGGATCGAGCGGACCGCTGCGGGCGAAACGCGTTACGACACCGAGCCGGGAACGAACTGGTTCCAGCGCTGGAGCGTCGACGTGCTGTCGATCTTCCCGGTCGATTGGATGCTCTAGCCCGGCGCCTGGATCGGCTGGGACTCATGAAGCGGCTCATGCTTTTTCTGCTGGCCGTCTGCTTCGCTCTCGCGGGCACTGCGGCATCGCTTTCGCCCGCGGCCAGAGCAGAGATCGACGGCTTGCTGTCCAGGCTCGAAGCTTCGTCGTGCACGTTCAATCGCAACGGCACCTGGTACCCGCCTGCCGAGGCGAAGTCGCACCTGCTGCGCAAGCTGAAGTACCTCGAGGATAGAGGCGCGGTGCAAAGCGCCGAGCAGTTCATCGAGCGGGCCGCCTCGAGCAGCAGCACGACGGGTCAACCCTATCTGGTCAAGTGCGGGAATGGCGCCCCGGTCCAGAGCGGCACGTGGCTGCTGTCCCAATTGCAGGGGATGCGCGCCTCCAGAGGAGCAGGGAGAGCGCCGTAGGGGGCACGCCGCCGAGCGTGCCTTGCCGATGCGCTACCTTCTACCCCCATGCGCTGGATCAAGAGCCCGGCCTGGGATTTCGTTTGGGTCCTGAATGCGCTGTGGTTGGCCCCCCTGGTCTTTCTGCTGGCGTGGGGTTATGACGATGTGCGCGCCAGCCCCGTGGACGGGCTGTTCTTTGCCCTTGTGGTGCCGCTGTGGTTCGGCCACCGCGTCTCGTCGGCCTGGCTGGCCTACGCGACCCCGGCCTACCGCCCGCTGCTCGCCACGCAGCGGCTGCGCTTCGCCGTGGCCCCATTGGCCATCGCGGTCGCCTGCTTCGCCGCGCTGCTCGCCCCCGAGAGCGTGCTGCCGATGCCGCTGACCGAGCGTGTGGTCTGGCTCGCCGTCCTGAACTACCTGCTGGTAAATCACCATTTTGCCGCGCAGCACTTCGGGCTGCTCAGCCTCTACCGCGCGCGCGCGGGACGAGCGTCGGACGCGATCGCGCGACGGCTCGACCGGTGGTTCGCCCTCGTCGTGGGCGGCGGTTTCGTCGTGCTGGCAGAGGCCCTGGCCGGATCGATCGCCTTCCAGGAGCGCTGGATCGACCCGCTGCTCGGCGCGGGCGGGTCGGACGTGATCGCGCGCACGTTGCGCGATGGCGGCATCGTCATCGTCGTGATCCTGACCGCCTTGATGCTGCACGTCGAACTGCGCTCGCAGCGCCCATCGCTGCCGCGCGTGGCCTACGTCCTCGGCGTCTCGGCCATGGTGCTCCTCGCCTTCCTCGCGCGCGACCCCTTCCTGTTTATCGTGCTGTGGAGCGTGCAGCATTGGAGCGCCGCGATGGGACTCGCCTCGCTCGCGGCTTCCGGTGGGGCCCAGGCGACTGGGGCGCATCGGCAGCGGCTGCTCGCGCCCATCAATCGGCGCGGCTGGGCAGTGCTGCTCGTGCTCGCCGTCGTCTCCACTCTGCTGCTGCCGGTGATGGAGGTGGAGGCGGTGACCGACGAATACGCCTACGCCGACCGGATCTTCGGCGATGCGGCGCGGTGGCTGCGCTCCTCGCCCTTCGTGCCGGCGCTGCTGGCCCTGGGCTTCGCGACCGGCTTCATCCACTACCTGCTGGATCGCGCCGCCTTCCGCTTCTCCTCGCCCGAAGTCAGGCAGGCTGCCCGCGGGCTGCTGCAGCCCTGATTCTTGTCAGTAATAGCGGTCCTCGACGCGACATAAGCGCCAGAAGTGTGCGCCGTCGCACTGGTCTGATCGCGCAGGCGCTGCTGCGGCGCGCTGACCGAGTGATTGAAGAGCGGTTTCGCGAAGGACCGCTCCAGGCCACTCGCGAACTTTCAGGCGAGGAGGCGCGGCAGCCATCGTCACGCGCCGGATCAGCGGCCCATGCGCCGGTCGTAGGCCTGCGAGAAGCGGTTGCTGAGCCCCGGGTCGCGCTGCGTCGCCCCCTTCGCGTCGAACTGCACGCGCACGCTGCCGTCGGCCTGGCGTGCGACGACCACGGTCACGTCGATGCCGTCCTTGGTGCCGCGGATGAGCCCCGTCGAGGGATCCGACGACGTGACCTGGACGCCGGCGTCCTGCGCGCCGCCCAGCGCCGCGTTCCACGCGCGGTCGAAGTTCGACGGCCCGGCGACCGGCACCGGCTGATAGACCACGCAGCCTGCCAGCAGCACGCTTCCGAGGATGAATGCAAGGATGGTGCGAAGCGCTCGTGACATGCGACCTCCCTTCGGCTCGATCGCTAGAAAATGAGATAACGCAAGGAAAGCTGCACCCGGGTGTTCGTCGCGGATGCGCCGCCCACCTGGGTCGCCTCGCCCCACAGCACTTCGCCGCCGACGATCAACGTCGGCGTGAGGCGATGCAGCAGGTTCGCGGAGGCGTACACCACGCGCCGAAGCTCGTCCGGGCCGCGCAGCACACCGTCGTCGCTCGTCCACAGCGTGCTTGCCCCCGCCACGGTCATCCAGTCGGGCGCCCACTTGTGCTGGTAGTAAAGCGTGACGCCCGAGCTGCGCAGCAGTTCGAACCGCCGGTCCGTCCCGAGCGCGACGCCGGTCGCGCTCAGCGGATCGTTGAAATAGCGCCCGACGCCCTTGCCCGTCACCGCCTGGAGGAGCAGGGCGTCCTCGCCGAACACGTTGAGCGAGCCGGAGAGGGACACGCCGGTCCCGTTCACGTGCCGCTCGCGCGTCCCGAGCGGGCTGTCGGCCACGACGTCGATGCTGCGCGACAGCCCGGCGAGCTGCACGTGCCCGAAGTCGCCCTCGTAGCGCACACGCGCCGCGAGATCCGGCCGGCGCGCATCCGAATGCAGCGCGAGGAGCGCACCCCCGCCCGAAAGGTCCGCCTGCGGCTCCTCCACCGACGCCTGCAGCGCCCAGCCCGAGCCGAAGGGGATCGAGACGCGGGCGAGCCATTGCCGCACGAACGTCACGCCGCTCGGTCCATTGTAGTCGAGCGTCGTCGGCAGCACGCCGTCGTCCATGAACGTGGAGTAGGTCTTGCCGACGATCACCCAGTCGTCCAGCCGTACGAAGAGCTGGTTGAGCGTCGGCGCGGTCTTGCCGTCGAGCGGGAAGAGGTTCGCTTCGAGGCGCGTCCACAGGTGCCCGGCCGGGAGCGGCGTGCGCGAGAGCCAGTTGATCTGCGACTGCCGCACGCTCAGCCGGTAATCCGCATCCGCGGGGCCGAAGGGCGTGCTCGAGACGAAGAACGTGTCCTGCTCGTCGCCGTCCTGCTTTCTGCGCGTCGCGATGCCGTCGAGCTGGAGATAGCCGCCGATGAGGTACTGCGTGTCGGTGCCGGGAATGGTGCGGACGGCCGCCTTGAGCCGCGCGTGGAGCTGCGCTTCTGCCTGAGAGCCCTTTGCAGCTTCGAAGTCCCCGTCGTCCTCGGCGGCAGGCGCGCCGAGCGCGACCACCGACGCTGTCACCGCCGCAGCCGCGCGTCTCATCCGCCGAGTGCGATGATCGCGCCGATCAGCGCAGCCCCGGTCACCGCCATCGCCAGCCCGCTCCGCCACGCGCTGCCGCCGGCGTACCGTCCGAGCGCCCAGCCGGCTGCGAACAGCATGGCGAGCGAAAGGGCGTTGGACACGCGCAGGGCGAACGCGGTCTCGCGGA
>DATIDG010000065.1:0-78207 GCA_035456405.1 Burkholderiales bacterium
CTGTCGGGACCACGCATCGTCGTGTGCTCGCTCAGTTCAGCAACACCGCTACAACGCTCACGAGCATGTGTTCGATGACGAAGCGACGTTTTTCAACAGCCTGCTAGAGAAGCAGACCTTCGCGGACCTGCCGTTCAACGCGAGTAAGTACGAGCAGCGGGACCGCGCCAAAGGCATCCCCACCTGGCATCGTCGCCAGCCGGTCTCCGACGGCATCGCACTCCTAGGAGGTCTCAACCGGGCGGCAATTTCACGATTTGTCAGCCATCTGCAAGCCCCCTACATTCAGATTCGCGCCTCGAGAAATCCGATCGGAGGAGACATGCAAGCGTCGCAGCCAGCCGCTCCCTCTCTGCGTACGCGGCGCAGGGGAAGGACGTGCGGCCAATCATCAATTCTGTCGAGCTTCCCAACCGAGTGAAGCTCCAATACGCCGAGCACGGAGACCCTTGGCATTGGCGGGTCCATTGTCCACTCAGGAGAGCACCTCATGACACCTCTTCAGATCCATCTGGTTCGCACCACCTTTGCAAGCATCGCTCCATCGGCGCAGAACGTGGCCGCGCTGTTCTACGCCCGGCTGTTCGAGATCGAACCGACCCTGCGGCCGCTGTTCCGAGGCGACCTGACCGAGCAGGGCCGTAAGCTCATGCAGATGCTTGGGGCGGCAGTAGCCGGGCTCGATCGGGTGCGGGAACTCGCTCCCAGGTTGCGCGAACTCGGTCGCAGACACCATGAGTACGGCGTCAGGGACGTCCACTACGAAACCGTCGCCGTCGCGCTGCTCTGGACACTAGAGCAGGGCCTAGGCGAGCGGTTCACGGCCGAGGTACGCGATGCCTGGACCAAGGCCTATCATCTGGTGGCCGAGGCAATGAAAGCCGGGGCGTCGGTACGCGCGGCGGCGTGAGGCCCCAGCCTTCATCCGATCTCGAGCGCGCAACGCCTAGGCGACCCTTGGATGGTTATCGCAAGCGAGGTTGTCGCTGCGGGCATGCGCGGTCGCCGTTGGTGCTCCGGCTCGAAAGCGCCGTTCTGTGACTGCTTTCAGGCCGCTTGATCCAACTACGGCTCCTGGCCGTTACGAGTAATTCAGACTTGTCCCACCGCGAGATGGGCCGCCAATGGCATTACGATTTGCCGATTAACAGTGAGCGTTGATAACTTTTCCTGTACGCGGTGGCGGACCGCGACCTTCGTCTGGGGCGGCAACCCCAGATACGCCTGACCAAGATGTCCTCCACCCGCTTCGATCGGGTCCCAGTAGTCTTCGAATGACGAGAAACGAGCGGTGCGGAGTTCACGCCGCACCTCGATCTTTCCGTAGCCTCCCTCATTCAGCAGACGCTCCACATGCGCGGCATCTGACAACGAGAAGGGGCGCAGTAACTCTTCCCGATCGGCGGGCAGCGCCTCTCCCAGTGCCTGGGCGATGAACCCACCAAAAGGAGCAGCCTCAGGCGTTCCCCACACTGTCGCCGCAAAACGGGCTCCAGGCCGTAGTACGCGCCGCACTTCCGCGAGTGCTCGCAGAGCGTTAGGGAAAAACATCAGCCCGAATAGGCAAATCACCGCATCGAACGTGCGATCGAGAAAGGGTAACCGCTGTGCGTCCGCAGCGACGAAGTCGACAGGTCTACTTGATGGCTTCGATTGCGCGACTGCGAGCATCGGCACCGATAGATCAACGGCGATCACGTTCCCCGATTGCCCCAGCCGTTGGACGGCGAGCAGTGCGCCGTCTCCCGTTCCGGCCGCCAGGTCGAGAACTTTGTCCGTGGGCGAAACGTCGACCGCATCGAGAGCAGCGGCCGCAAACATAGCCGACCACCGTCCAGTCAAACGGTCATATGCCGCGGCTCCCGCGTCGTGGCGAAGGGTTGTCATGCATCCAGTAACGCGTGCGACGCCAATGATGTCCGCTTTCGGGCCAGGTAGCCACCATGGGGACCGGAAGCTCCTGTTAAGGGTTGTCCGACACCTGCCCGTGTGACGCGACGACGCTGCGAACTGCGCCGGTCTGAGGGCAGGTGTTGGACACCTCAAGGGAGGAAACTGCGGCGTGTGCCGCGGTGGGCAGCGAAGGCTAGATGGCTATGGGGATTTGCGCGCCGGCACGCGAGCTGGCGATGGCGACGCCGCCGAGGAACCGGGCGATGACGTCGATGAGGCGCGTGGCGTGGGCGCGCAAACGCCGGGTTGGTCGATGAGGCGGCGAGTACGCGAGGTCGCGATCGCGCCGCAAGGGCAAAGTCATCCGGAATCGACTGTGGCCGACCAGAGGCGGCGGGACGGTTTGGTGTTGGGAGACGATGGCACTCATGATGCGTGCGCCGACTGCGGTGGCGCGCGGATCGTGTGGGCGCGCACGAAGGTCTCGACGATGAGCATCGGGCCCGCGCAGTGTCGGCAGACGAAGCACGGCTGCGCCGCGGTGCCACGGCCGGTGTCAACATCCACAGCTTGTGCGCGCTGCGCGGGTGCGTCGTGCAGCAGCGCGCGTGCCAGTGCCAGGTTAGCGGTGCGAGCGCCATTGGCGAGCAGCCCGTAGTGGCGGATGCGATGGAAGCCGGCGGGCAGGACATGCAGCAGGAAGCGGCGCATGAACTCGTCGGCGCCGAGCGTCATGGTCTTGTGGCGCGTTTTTCCCTTGGCCCGATAGTCCTTCCAGCGGAAGGAGACACCTTGCTCGTCGAGGGCGAGCAGCCGGCTGTTGGAGATGGCCACGCGGTGGATGTAGCGCGATAGGTAGGCCAGCACTGTCTCGGGGCCGGCAAACGGCCGCTTGGCGTAGACCACCCATTCACCACCGGTTCGGGCCGGACCTGCTTGAGCGGCCGCAGGTACGCCTTCAACTGGCTGATCCCGCCCGCGTAGCCGCGCTCACGCAATTCGCGCAGCAGCACGCTCGCCGGGATCCAGTTTGGCCGCGCCGCCGCGATGCGCTCGCGAAGGTAGTCGGTGAATGGGCCGAGCTTGGTCGGCCGTGGCGCTCGCGGCCCGTACCGCCCCGCCTCCGGGTCGGTGAGATAGCGCCGTACCGTCGCCCTGGACACCCCCAGCTCCCGGGCAATCGCCCGAATCCCCTTGCCCTGCCGCGCCAGCAATCGAATCTCCACGCTCTGCTCCCGAGTCAGCATCGGCGGCTCGCAAAAAGCCGCCATCGTCGACCAGGTGGTCCACTTTTACTTCGGCGAGGTGGGTCAGTATTACTTCGGCGCTAACACGTCCTCGCTGACCACGATTCCACCCGGCGGCAGCATCTTGAGGAGACGCGACCCGACATGCGTCGTTGCGCTTTCTCAACGGCTGTGCATCGAGCGCATCATTGCGTTCACTGGAGAGAGACCCGCATACGTTGCGTAACCACCCGCCATTGGGAAAACCGCCGCAAGGATGAATACCCAGATAGCCAAGATCTGACCGAGCGTTTTCACCGCTCCTTGGGTCTTGGTGGACGAAAAAAGAATGAAATAACCGAGGACTACCGAGAGCGTGGCGGGAATCAAACTGAAGAAGAAGTACATTGGATCACCTCCAAGGACCGTTCTTCGCGTCGAGAATCACAAGATCTCCACAAGAAGGGAGGGGACGCTAGTCGCGGATGTCCCATTCCGCGCATGTCCCGCATTGCTTCCTTCATCGTGGCCATGTGCTCCTGCATGAACTTCTGCCGCTCCGCCGGATCGGTGGTCGCGCGCAAGTTGTCCGTCTGCCCGGTTTGAAGGCTTGAACTCGCCAGCCCGATTACGGGGAAGCCCCTGCCTGTGGTTGAGACTGCAGTACGCGAGTCACGCTGCCGACTTCAAGCGATACGTTGAATGGGAACTGAAGACTGGGAATGACGCTCATGACGCCCTCAGCTTCCATACCTGGGATCACTCGGTAATTCGCCGGCAAGCAAGATCGGACCGTCTCTACTGCGGCATCACAACCCAGTACGATCGCGGCATCATATCGGGCTGCTTGTCTCGCCAAGGCTTTTCGGCGCCCGGACGTCCACATGCAAACGACGAACTGATGGGGTAACTTGCTGTCGAATACGCCTGTTCTCACTCCTTCGCTTTCCAGGCGGGACTTCAACGCCTGAATGTACGACTCATACGAAGGAGTTCTCAGTAACTTGCCAAAAAGTTTGATGTAAGGTTTTCTCTCCCTCACAGCGAGAGTGGCAGCTGGGCAGAATCGGCAAGGCACAATCAGAACAGAATCAACCGTAGCGATATCCGAAGAAATATTTCGGTCTCGTAGATAGAACGGCATTTGCGATTCCTCCTACGGAGATCAGGTGGAAACGCTCGATCGCCGCGAAAGCAAGGGCCTTCGCTGACCGTCAGAACGACGGCTTGCGTAATCTGCCGATGAAGCGCGCCATCATGAAAAACATGATGCCCATCAGCACAGCGACAATGCCCACTAGCCACACGACTATTCTCGGCTCGAGAAAGATGAGCACACCCAGGGCGATCAGCAGAGCGCCGGGCAGCATGAGCAAGGAGCCGGAATGCGGCTTTTCCATCATGCGCGCGCACATCCTGGCCATCGGGCACATTGCCATCGGGCTTGCACGCGGCGTCACGCCGGGCGACTTCTGCCCCGCGGCGCGTTCGGTGGTGTTTTCGATCATGGTTTGTCTCCTGACCTAACTTCAGGAACGTCGCATAAGCCCCTTCGCGCATGCCCAACGCACACCGCGCCGCCTGCGATTGCAGGCGACCAGGGGCTAGGCGTACAGGCTGGCGGCGTGCCTTCGAGCTTCGAAGGCCTGCCCGGTCAGGTCGACGGGTGCGGTGCTCCAGGCGTGTCGTGCCCGGTGTGGCGCGTGTCGATTCCCAAGGGGACGTACAGCGCGCACCAGCCGATCAGTCCGGTCGCCAATGGCCACAGCCCCACGAGCCCCCACCACCTGGCATTGCCTTCCAGGATGAAGATGAGGCTCAGAAGGACCAGTCCTGCCACGATGCGGATCGCACGATCCGCCGTTCCGACGTTCGTTTTCATGATTTGCTCCTTTGCATTGCTGGCAGCCCTCGGCTGCCACGCCGCTTCACACGCTCGCAAATCTGGCGCTCAAAGTGCCTTCTTGCTTCAACTTCGCGATGACCTTGTCCGCCACTTCTCGCGCCACGGCTTTGCGTTCATCTTCCGGGACATCTTCCATTAGGAAGATGTCGGTGTATTTCTTGTAGAGCGGCAGTACATCAATGTGGACGAGCTTTTCTTCTCCAACCAGTTCCTTCAGAACGCGGCCATGGCACTTGAGGAAGCAGCCGTCGATCATGATGCTCTTCTCTGCCTCCTTAACCCATCGTGTCATCGATGAATGAGGTACAAAAAAAGTTTCAGCGTGACACGCGCGCGCAAGGGGGGGCACTTCCTGCGCTATGAAATTGGCTACCAGCCTGGCTATCTCTCCCCGGATGCATGCTCCCTCACAGGACAGAACCGGGATGGTTTTCTTTTCCATCTGCTGCTTCGCGTAGACCTCGCCAGCAGGGCAAAAGCCTTTGACGCCTTCCACGTCCAGCGAAAAGTCGGGGGTGTAGGTTTCCATGGAGGCCTCCATTCCTGCCTCGTTCACGAACCATTTATGTTGTCCTTTTCCCAGGACAGCGTATTGACGCAGGGCAAAAGCCTTGCGGATATTTCGAATAGCCCCTGTGCGGGTCGTGGGAGCAAGGTGCAAGGGATCACAGACGCGATTGAGTCGCGCCCGTTATCCAGCGGGCAGCGTGTCGCGGAACGGGACCTGATGCGCGCGCTGCTCGGCGCGGTCCGCCGCGGCCGCTTCTCGTAGACGAGCGCGTGCGGCTTCGAGAATCGTCCGAACTGCGCGGATGCGCGCCTTGCTGCGCTTGGAGCGGTGGATCTCGGCGAAGCGCCGGAGTGCGAGCTCGAGCCGGACGAGATCGTCAACGCCACGCAGCGGCCAGATCGGCAGCTCGGAGAGGCTGGGCAGGCTGACGAGTAGCGCCTCGAGCTGGCGCTCGACGTCAACGGCCACTTCAAGCTCCGTGCTCCGGTCCAAGTGCACTACCTCTTAGCGGTGTTCGAGCGCATAGAGTCGGAGCTCTCGAACGAGCTCCGTCGCGGCTGCATGGAGCGACCTTGCTGCGCCGAGATTCGAGCGGACTTTCGCGAGCCGATAGCGCTCGAGCTTTTCCCGCAGCGCCGGGCTCGCCTGCGCGACTACCTGCTCGGTCGCGAACGAGCGTGCGATTCGCTCGGCCGCGCGAAGCGTTCGCTGTCTGCCGATCCACTTCGCCAGGGGATAGCACGCGAATAGCGCAACGGCGATCGTGAGGCCGATGGGCAGAAGTGTGAGGTGATCGCCCATGCATTGACCCCGATCCGGGCGCTACTTCCCTGCGCCCCCGCAGTGCTTCAGGTAGATGTGCTTCAGCATGTCGAAGTCCGCGAACGAAGCGCAGGCGATGATGTCGACCATCGCCTGGCGCACCTCTGCATGCGGGCGGTGCTTGTTAAGCTCCTTCACTGCTTCCTCGAGCTGGTCGAGCGGGGGTGGCTTTGAGCACTTCAACCGCGGACATCCTGGAACCGGGTTCGACCCGCATCCGCAGCAATCCCTTCAGAGCGTTCATCTTGTTTTCCCCTCGGTGACAGCTCCGAGCCCCCTGGAGCGACACCGCTAGCCGAGCAGATTTCGGGCCAGAACGTCACAGGCGATTACATGCGTGATCGGCGTCACGGCACTCCGGGCAACATCCTTGCCCGGGCGAGGCTTTTTTCACGGCGCGCGGCACCGCACAGCCGCGGTCTGGGAAATTGTCACGGACAAAGGTGTCGATGCGCGTCTGTAAGATGACACTCAAGGCCGCCCTTGAGCCCATCGCTCGGCCGCCTTCGGCAGCCTCAACTTAAGCTACGCCAGCGTCCACCAGCCCGCGCCCGGTCCATTCTCGCCCCCATGCGTTTCCAAGAATCACCCTGCATTTCGCCGGGCCTCGATCAGTGGATACCTGCCGAAGGGAGTGAAGGAAGTCACACGAACCGCCTCCGGCTGGAACGCGGGTTGCTCCACGCCTCACATTGCCTTGTCCAATTTGTGGGGAGAGGACGAGGCGCATCGGACGGTTCTTGTTGGCAGTTGCGGCGGCGGTATCTATGGCTGGCGGCGCGATCGCCGGGCCAGGCGATTCCTGGGACGTGCCCCTCCCTGCGGCGAAGGAGGACAGCGGACTCGGCGAGCTGCCGCCGTTCGCCGAATGGAGCGAGCCCTGGATGTTCACCACGCCAGCAGAGAAGGTCGATTCCGGGGCTCGGGAGTCTCCCACCCTATCCGCAATGGACCGACCCCTGGGTGTTCGCGATGCCCCCGGAAAAGATCGATAGCGGACTCGGCGAGATCGTCCCGATCCCTGCGGTGCAGGATCCCGCGCGCTTGGTCAGGGGCAGGGAGTAACGCAACTCGGCGGAGCTAACATCCGCGGGGCGGTGTCAAGCGTCTGCCGGCCGGAGCCAAAATCCGCCGCTGCCGACTCCGTCAGGGTTCGACTGCCTCTCCCGGCACCAGCTCGCCGGCAAATCTAACGAGCGCGCCGGATTCGCCGCCCATCTAATTCCATTGGATGCAGCCGCGTTCGCGGCCGGGGAATCAAGCCGACTGCGAAGCGGCGCCGTTCGAGCGCGGCTCGGGCGCGATCTGCTCCAGGCGGTAGCCGTGCTGATAGACGGCGGTGAGCTTCCAGCCGTTATCGGGAACGAGCCCGAGCTTGGAGCGCAACCGACTGACGTGCGTGTCGACGGTGCGCGTGTTGAGGTCCGAGGTGCGGCCCCAGACGGACTCCAGGATGTGGCCGCGCGAGACCAGGTTACCCACATTGCGGAACAGGAACACCGCGAGGTCGAAGTCCTTCTGCGTGAGCTCCATCTCCACGCCGCCGCGGGTGACCGTGCGGCGATCGACGTCGACCTCAAACTCCCCCACGTGCAGCGTCTCGGCGGCGCGCGGCTTCGGTCGCGCCCGGCGGCCGAGCGCCTCCACGCGCGCGAGGAGCTCCTGTTTGCGCAACGGCTTGACGAGGTAGTCGTCTGCACCGGCCTTGAGCGCGGCGACGATGTCGGCCTCTGCGTCCCGCGCGGTGGTGAACAGCACCGGCACCGGCTCACGCACGTTGGCGCGCACCCACGCGAGGATCGCGTCGCCGTTGACGTCGGGCAGCTCCCAGTCGAGCACCAGGAGATCGAAGCTGTCGCGCGTCATGACGCGCATGAATTCGCGCCCGCGGCCGAACGTGTGGCATGCGTGCCCGGCGCCGACCAGCCAGATCCGCACGAGATCGGCCTGGGAAGCGTCGTCCTCGACGATTGCGATTCTCATCAGTCGGTGGTGTAGATGATGTCGACGCTCTCGAGATACTCGGCGAGCTCGCGCACGAGCTCTTCGAGGCCCGCGCCGCCGGCGCGCGCGCAGTGCTCGATCGCCGCGCCAAGCCGGGTGATCTCGTCGAAGCCGTAGCCGCCACCCACGCCTTTCAGGCCGTGGCCGATACAGCGTGCGGCCTCGAGGTCGCTGCGCGCGATCGCGTCCCCGAGCTGCCCGAGCTCGAGGCGGCGGTTGTCGAGGAAGCGCGGGATCAGGTCCCGGAGCTCGCCCGATACCAGTACGCGGTGGCGTACGGTTTCCATTCCGCCGATTGTACGGAGCGCGGCCAGCGCGGGCGCGGAACTATGCCCGCTCCCGGCCACACGCGGGGCTACCGCGCGGTCGCGTCGCCGGTGCGCGCCGGCCCCGGCGACCGGCGCGAATCGCGCAGGATCGGCCGCAGCGCGGCACGCAGCGACTCCAGGGAGACCGGCTTGGTCACCACGCCGTCGCAGCCGGCCGCCCGCGCCCGCTCCACCTCGGGCCCCTCGGTGTGCGCGGTGAGCGCGAGGATCGACCCGGAGTAGTTGCGCGTGCGCAGGACGTGCGCGGCCTCGTAGCCGTTCATCACCGGCATTTCCAGATCGATCAGCACCGCGTCGAAGCGGCCCGCGAGCGCGGCCTCGACTGCGGACAGGCCGTTCGCGACCGAGCTCGTCTCCACGCCGAGCTTCGTGAGCAGGACCTCGACCAGCCCGCGGATGTCCTCGTTGTCCTCGGCCACGAGCACGCGCCCGTCGAGCGGCTCGCGCGCGGCGATCGCCTCGGTGATCGGGCGCACGGTCTGCGGCCGTGCCGCGAGCTCGGCGGGCAGCCGCACGGTGAAGGTCGATCCGAGCCCGGGCCGCGAGGCGACATCGATCGCGCCGCCCATGAGGTCCACAAGGTTGCGCGTGATCGCCAGGCCGAGGCCGGTGCCGCCGTAGCGCAGCGCGATGCTCGCGTCGGCCTGCTCGAACGGCTCGAAGATGCGCGCGATCGCGTCGTCCGGAATGCCCGGCCCGGTGTCGCGCACCTCGAGCACCAGCGCGGCCACGTGCCACGAGGCGGTGAGCTCGACCGAGCCGGACTGCGTGAACTTCAGCGCGTTTCCGAGCAGGTTGATGAGGACCTGCCGCACGCGCGCGCCGTCGAGCATTAGCGCAGGCGGCAGCTCGGTCGCGCGGGTGAACCGCAGCCGCAGCCGCTTCTCCTCGGCGGCGGGCATCATTGTCGCGAGCGCGTCGCGGCACAGCTGCTCGGGATCCTCCGGCGCGGGCGTGATGGTGAGTGCGCCGGCCTCGATCTTGGCGAGGTCGAGGTGATTGTTGATGAGCTGGAGCAGGTGCTCGCAGTTGCGGCCGATCGTCGCGCTGTTGCGGACCCGGGCCTCCCGTCCGAGGTCGTCCGTGAACTGGTTCAGCTTGTTGAAACCGGTGATTGCGGTGAGCGGCGTGCGCAGCTCGTGCGTGAGGTGGTTCAGGAACTCGGTCTTGAGGCGGTTCGCCTCGCGCGCGGCGAGCGTCTCGTAGCGCAGCCGGCGGCGCTCGTCGGTGAGCAGGTAGAGCCAGATCGAGGCGACGACCCCGAGTGTGGCGAACCCCGCCAGGGTTGCGAACAGCCACCGCGACTGGAATCCAAAGACGAAGAGCGCGATGCCGGTCGCGGCCAGCACGATCGGCATTACGATGAACCCGACCACGTAACTGCGTCCGCTCGCGTCCACCCCGTGCCAGAGGAGGAGCAGGGGCAAGAAGAGCGCGAACGCGAGAAGCGCCCCGTCGAGCGCCATCGACGTCGGCGCGAGGACCTGGCCTGCCGCGAGCGTCGCGTAGGCGACCGCCGCGAACTCGAGGCCGGACATCCGTCCGACCGGCGTGAACACCAGGTCGCCGAGCGAGCCGTCGGTGTGCCCGATGAACACCGTCTTGCCGGCGACGTCGCGAGCGAGCCACTCGGAGCCCGGCGCGCCGCGCGCGGCGAGGGCGAGCTCGGGAAAGGGGATTGACCGCACCTCGTCGGCGTTGCGCGGGAAGCGCAGCGCGACGTCGCCCTTCTCGCCGATCGGGATCCAGCCGCGGCGCCCCTGGAGCGCTTCGCCGACGACGCGCGGCGGCGAGAGCACCGGGTCGGCCGCCGCGAGCACCGCAACCGCCAGGCTCGGGATCAGATGGCCCTGCGCGCCGTGAAAGAGCCGGATGCGGCGGAGCACGCCGTCCTCGTCGGGAATGACGTTGACGACGCCGATCCCGGCCAAGCTGTCGCGGGTCAATCGTTCGCCGGGAAGCTTCACGTGCGCCCATCCGAGGTAGGGCACCCGCGGCGCGCCGTCGGACCCGACCGAGCTGCGGGCGACGGCCTTGGAGGCAAGCTGCCGCTGGTATGCGGGCGTCGGGTTCAGGGGCACCGTCAGACCGGCGGCGGCGAGCACGCTGTTGCGGCCGAGCGTCGCGGCGAGCGCCTCGTCGCCCGGCCGCTCGTCGTCGAGCACGGTCTGGAACACCACCGCCCTGACGCCGTGCGCCTCGAGGTAGCGCATAACGTACGCGTAGGCCTCCCGCTCGGTTCTCCAGGGCGCGGCGCTGTCGAGCACGCGCCCCATCGAAACCTCGTCGAGCGGAAACAGGACGACCTGCTCGAGATCGATGACCTGGCTGAAGCGCCGCTGCGCGGCGTCGTGGATCCAGCCGTTCAGCCGGTCGAAGAGCGTCGTCTGCGCGCAGAGCACCGCGAGACTGACGCCGACGCCGCACGCGGCGAGTCCTTTCAGCACCCGGAGGACGGGGCCGCTATCGAAGCCGTGTGCGGGGCGGCGTGACATGAATTGACAATTGTAGCCGACCCGTCTGGCGCCGCGCCCCGGGCCCGTGCGCATGCTGCGCCGCAATACACGCCGACTGGGGCGTCGGCCGGGGGCGGCGGCGTCCCCGGCAGGCGAATTCCGGCAAACTTGCACGACCCTGGCGTGGCGAGTCGCGGCCCACGGGTCTCGACGTGCGCTTACCGGATACAGGAGTCCCATCGGCATGAAGTTCTGCATCGTCGGCGCGGGAGCGATCGGCGGCCTGCTCGGCGCGCGGCTCGCCGCCTCCGGGCACGAAGTGAGCCTCGTCGCACGCGGCGCGCATCTCGCGGCGATCCGCGCCGCAGGCCTCGCGATCACGGACGGCGCCGGCGTGCAGCGGTACGCACTCCCGGCGTCGGAGGAGCCCGCGCAGTTCGGACCCCAGGACGTCGTGGTCGTCGCGCTCAAGGCCTACTCGATCGGCCCGATGCTGCCGCGCCTCGCGAGCCTCCTCACGCCCGACACCGCGGTGGTGACGGCGATCAACGGCATCCCTTGGTGGTACTTCTGCCGCGCGGGCGGGAAGCTCGACGGCGCACCGGTGGAGTGCCTCGACCCGGACGGCACGATGGTGCGGGCGCTCGATCCGAAGCATCTCGTCGGCTGCGTCGTGCACGGATCGGCGGAGCTCGTTGCGCCGGGTGTCGTGCATCACACGAGCGGGGACACATTCATCCTCGGCGAGATCGACGGCCGCGTGACCCCGCGGGTCGGGGCAATCGCGCGCGCGCTCGAAGCCGGGGGGTTCAAGGCGCCGGTCACGCCGCGCATCCGCGACGACGTATGGACGAAGCTGATCGGCAACACGTCCTACAACCCGGTTGCGGCGCTCACCGGCGCCCTGATGAGCGACATCAACGCCAATCCGGCGCTGATCGGGCTGATCCGGACGATGATGCTCGAGGGCATCGCGGTCGCCGCGGCGCTCGGCTGCCGCATGACCGTGTCGCTGGACGAGCGGTTCGCCCTCGCGCGCAAGCTCGGCGGCGTGAAGGTGTCGATGCTCCAGGATCTCGAGCGGGGCCGGCCCCTCGAGATCGATGCGATCGTCACGGCGGTGAGCGAGCTCGGCCGCAAGGTCGGCATTGCGACGCCGACAATCGACGGGGTGGAGGCGCTCATGCGGGAGCGGGTGCGGCATCGCTGGCTGCCGCCGAACTGAGGAGAAGGCAATGGGAACGAACGAGACGCGCGCGCTCGGCAAGCCGGCGCACATGAGCGAGGTCGAATGGGGGCTGCGCCTCGAGCTCGCAGCGGCGTACCGGGTATTCGACTGGTACGGCTGGAACGAGACGATCTTCAACCACATCACCGTCCGCGTGCCAGGGCCGGAGCGACACTTCCTCATCAATCCGTTCGGGCTCTGGTACGACGAAGTGACCGCGTCGAACCTGGTCAAGATCGATCTCGACGGCAACCCCGTGGGCGCGACGCAGTACGGCGTCAACCGCGCCGGCTTCATTATCCACAGCGCGTTGCACGCCGCGCGCGACGATGCGCACTGCATCATGCACACGCATACGACCACCGGCATGGCGATCGCGTGCCGCCGCGCCGGGCTGCGGCACGACGACTTCTACGGGGCGATGCTGATCGGTCGCGTCGCGTACCACGACTTCGAAGGCATCACGGTGCACGCGGACGAGCAGCCGCGGCTGGTGAAGAGCCTGGGCGACAAGCACGTGATGATCCTGCGCAACCACGGGCTGCTCGTCGCCGAGCGCGACATCGCGCACGCGTTCGCGCTGCTGTGGACGCTGCAGCGCGCGTGCGACGTCCAGTGCCAGTCGGCGGCGATGGGCGGGTACGACCTTCCACTCAGCGACGCGGTGCGCGAATCGTGCAGGAACGACGCGCTGCATTTTGACAAGGACGGCGGCACGTGCCGCCGCATGTTCGAAGCGACGGTGCGGCGCATGGAGCGCGTCATGCGCGGGCCGAACTGGATCGACTATCGCACGTGAGTCGCATCCATCGGGCTAAGCATGGCTGAGCAACCGGTCTGGACCGGTGGCTACGAGCTGCCGGTCTACCCGTTCGTGCCGCCACCCGAGCTTGCGGGCGGGGCGAAGCGGCGCTATCCGATCGTGATCGTCGGCGGCGGGCTGTCGGGGCTGACGCTCGGGTGCGACCTCGCGAACCGCGGTGTCGACTGCGTGCTGCTCGACGAGGACGACACGATCGGGGTGCGCGGCGCGTCCTCGCGCGGTATCGCCTACGCGCAGAAGACACTCGAGATCTTCGCTCATCTGGGCACCTACCCGCGCGTGCGGGACAAGGGCGTCACCTGGTCCAAGGGCAAGACGCTCGCCGGCAACGACGTCGTCTATTCGTTCGACCTGCAGTCCGCGAGCGCCTCCGAGCAGCCGCCGTTCATCAACCTGCAGCAGTTCTACGTCGAGTGGTTTCTGGTCGACCGCATCCGCGAGCTGGGCCGTTGCGACCTGCGCTGGAAGAACCGCGTCACGAAGGTCGAGAACCGTGAAGGCTTCGTTGCCGTTTCGGTCGAAACGCCGGCCGGTGCATACACGCTCGAAGCGGATTGGCTGGTGGATGCGACCGGCGTGAACAGCGTGATCCGCCGCGGCTTCGGCCTCGAGACCCACACCGCGCAGAGCGCCGATCGCTGGTGCATCACCGACGTGCGGTTCAAGGAGAAGTTCCCTGCCGAGCGCTGGACCTGGGTCGAGGCGCCGTTCAACGAGAACCGTGCCGTGTGGCAGCACTTGATGGGTGATGACGTCTGGCGGCTCGACTACCAGATGGACCCGGACTGCGACCCGGACCACGTGAGCCGGCGCGAGGTCGCCGAGGAGCGCCTGCGCGCGCATCTCGGCGACGTCGGGTTCGAACTCGTGTGGGTGGGCCCGTACGCCTACCGCGATCATCTGCTCGACAACTTTCGCCACGGCTGCGTGTTCGTCATTGGCGACGCGGCGCACGTCGTCAGCCCGTTCGGTGCGCGCGGCGGCAACTCGGGCGTCCAGGACGCGTACAACCTCGGCTGGAAGCTCGCGCTGGTGCTGGCCGGACGCGCGCCGGAGGCGCTCCTCGACACCTACGACGCCGAGCGCCAGCCGGCGGCGCGGCAGAACCTCGAGGTCACTCGCCGCACGAATCGCTTCCTCACGCCGCGCTCGAGCGCCGAGCGAACGCTGCGCGACGCGGTGATCGGACTCGCGCGCGAGTGCCCGTTCGCACGCTCGCTGGTGAACAGCGGACGCCTGTCGGTCGCGAACCCGTATCCCGACTCGCCTGCGGTGACGAACGGCGGCTGTTCGATCCAGAACGTCGCGATCACGCTCCCGGACGGCACGCGCTCGAACCTCGTCGAGCTGGCTCAACGCTCCGGCACCGTCTTCATCGGCATCCTGTACGCGCCGACGCGCGCGGACGATGTTGCCGCGTACGCCTGGCTCGAGGCGAGCGGACGGCCGTTCCGCTTCTTCTTCTGCGGCTCGGGCGGCATCGGGGATCCGGACGGCAAGCTTAAGCAGGCGCTCGGTGCCGCGCCCGGCAGCTTCGCGCTCATCCGTCCGGACCTGTATCTCGCCGGATGCGTCCCCGATGCGCGGCCTGCCCAGGCCGACGCGATGCTGCGGCGGGCGCTTTGCCGAGCGCAAACTTTCGACTGACGACGCGTATGCGCACCGATCCCAACATTCCCGATCCCGACGGCCTATACGCTGCCCTCGTTGCAGCGCACGAGGGACTGACCGACGCCGAAAGCGCCGCGCTCAACGCCCGCCTGGTGTTCCTGCTAGCGAACCAGGTCGGCGACCAGCAGGTGCTGCTCGACTGCGTTGCCGCGGCGGCCCGGGCAGGCTGAGGGGGTTCCGGTTTGCGCGCCCCGCGCGGGCCCGATACAGTCCCGCTGCGAACCCGATCTGCCACCACGAGGAGGAGGACCATGATCAACAGAAGAATCGGCCTGACGCTGGCCTGTGCGGCGCTCGCCGCGGCTGCGGCGCCCGCCACCGCCCAGGTCACGCTCAATGCCAGCTCCTGGGTACCTCCCGGGCATCCCATCACGGCGACGATGCTCGTGCCGCTGTGCGCGGACTTCGACAAGGTGACCGCCGGGCGCGTGAAGTGCAACATCCTGCCCAAGGCCCCGGTGAACGCCATCCAGACCGTCGACGGCGTCAAGGACGGGCTGATGGACCTGTCGTTCATCGT
The DNA here is from genome assembly GCA_035456405.1 of Burkholderiales bacterium. Lineage (GTDB taxonomy): Bacteria > Pseudomonadota > Gammaproteobacteria > Burkholderiales > SG8-39 > JAGVSZ01. The sequence goes on from DATIDG010000065.1 coordinate 15,390, forward strand.
GAACGGCTACACACCGGGTCGCTTCTCTCTCAGCGACGCGCCCGAGTTCCCGTTCATGGGCGACACTTCCGAGGTCACCTCGGTCGCCTACCAGCGCGTCTACGAGCGCATGCTCGCCAAGGCGAACGAGTACAAGGACGTCGTGCTGCTCGGCGTGTTCACGCACGGCCCCGGCCAGATCTACAACACCAAGCGCCCGGTCAACTCGCTCAAGGACCTCGACGGACTCAAGATCCGCATCGGCGGCGGGCTGGTCAACGACATCGCCAAGGCGCTCGGCACGGTGCCGATGCTGAAGCCCGCGCCGGAAAGCTACGAGCTCCTGTCCACCGGCGTGGCCGACGGCGTCTTCTTCCCCAAGGAGTCGCCGGCATCGTTCAAGCTGGTGCCGCTGATCAAGCACATCACCTACGTCCCGGGCGGCCTCTACAACGTCGCCTTCGCGTGGGTCGCGAACCCGGCCAAGTGGAACTCGATTCCGGAGGCCGACCGCAGGGCGCTCCAGCCGCTGCTCGGCGAGGCGCTGGCGCGCCGCACGGGCCAGGCCTGGGACGCGGCCGACGCCAAGGGCGAGGCAGCGGTGCGCGAGGCGAAGATCCCGATCGTCGTGGCGAGCCCGCAGCTCGTCGCCGAGATCAAGGCGCGGACCGATCCGCTGGAGAAGGAGTGGGTCGAGAAGAAAGCCAAGCCCAAGGGCGTGGACGGCGATGCCGTCCTGAAGGCCCTGCGGGCCGAGATCGCCACGCTGCAGAAGAAATAGGCGCTCCGCGCCACCCGCCGCCGCGCGGCCAGCGCGGCGGCGCGCCCTCATGCCAGGGTCGCCGATGAACGAGCCCCGCCAGCCGCTCGACTGGTTCGATCGCATGGTCGTCCCGACGCTCGGCTACGTTGCGGCGGCGGTGATGTTCTGCCTGATGGCCCTCACCTGCGTCGACGTGATCGGCCGCTACTTCCTGAACCGGCCGGTGTGGGGCGGGTTCGAGCTTACCGAGATGATGCTCGCCGCGCTGATCTTCGCCGGCCTGCCGCTCGTGACACTGCGCAACGATCACGTCACCGTCGATCTCTTCGACCCGGTGACGCCCGACTGGCTCTTCCGGATCCAGCACGTCGTCGCGTGCACGACCGGGTTCGTTTGCACCGCCTACCTCAGCTGGCGGCTGTGGCTGCGCGCCGAGCACATGGACCGCGCCGGCGAGACCACCGCCCAGCTCAAAATCAAGCTCGCGTACCTGACCTACTCGATGAGCCTGCTGATGGCGTTCACGGCGGCGGCGCTGCTGGTCCTCGCCTTCCGCCGGGCGCAGCGGCACTTCGTCGACGAGGCCGACGCGTGATCGAGGCGCTCGCCGGCTTCGCCGCCTTCCTGGCACTCGCGTTCCTGCGTGTGCCGATGGCCTTCGCCATGGGCATCGTCGGCTTCGTCGGCTTCGCCTACAAGGTGAACCTGAACGCCGCGGCAGCTATGATCGGACAGACCGCCTACGAGACGGGGCTCGCGTACACGCTGTCGGTGATCCCGCTCTTCATCCTGATGGGCAATTTCGTCGTGCGGGCGCGGATGTCGGAGGAGCTGTACAACGCCGCCTACACCTTTCTCGGCCACTTGCGCGGCGGCCTCGCGATGTCGACCGTCATCGCGAGCGGCGGCTTCGGCTCGATCTGCGGTTCCTCGATTGCTACGGCGGCGACCTTCGCCAAGGTGGCGTACCCCTCGATGCGCAAGTTCGGCTACAAGGACTCGCTGGCCGCAGGATCGATCGCCGCCGGCGGCACCCTCGGGATCCTGATCCCGCCCTCCGTGATCATGGTCATCTACGGGATCATGACGGAGACGAACATCGGCAAGGTGTTCATCGCCGGGATCCTGCCGGGAATCGCGGCGGTGCTGCTGCTCTGCCTCGCGGTCGTCTGGATCACCTGGCGCGACCCCGCCGCGGGGCCGCCCGGCGAGCGCAGCGCCCCGGGGCAGCGGCTGGAGGCAGTGAAGCGCGTGTGGCCGGTGGTGGCGCTGTTCGTGCTGGTGATCGGCGGCATCTACGGGGGCGTGTTCACCGCGACCGAGGGCGCCGGCATCGGCGCGGGCGGCGCGTTCGTATTCGCGCTCGCACGGCGCGCGCTCACGTGGAAGGTCCTGATCGAGGTCCTGATCGAAAGCGCGCGCACCACCTCGATGCTCTTCATGATCCTGATCGGCGCCCTGATCTTCGCCAACTTCATCAACTACACGACGATGCCCGCCGACCTGAAGGACTTCGCGGGCCAGTTCAAGGCGACGCCGTGGCTCGTCATCGCCGCGATCTGCGTGATCTACGTGGTGCTCGGCACCGCGATGGAGGAGCTGTCGATGATCCTCCTCACCGTGCCGCTGTTCTTCCCGATGGTGACCGCGCTCGGCTACGAGCCGGTGTGGTTCGGCATCATCGTCGTGATCGTCGTCCAGATCGGCCTGATCAGCCCGCCGGTGGGGATGAATATCTTCGTCGTGAAGAACCTCATCCGGCACCTCAGCATCAGCACCGTCTTCCGCGGCGTAAGTCCGTTCACCGTCGCGCTGGTCGCGCTGCTCGCGATCATCGTCGCCTTCCCGCAGCTCGCAACCTACCTTCCCGGCTTCATGAAGTGACCCGCGCCGGCGCGGCCGGCGGCTGCGGGGCGCCTGACGGGACCGGCCAAGCCGGGATCCGGTCGGACTCCTCGCCACGACGGATTAACCCTCTTCCCGCCGTCACCCGCCGGGGTTAGCCCGACCTCAGGATTCCCGCGTTCGCCGCGCGCGGGAAGAATCATTCATCGGACGAATGCGACGCGCGAAGGCGACGATGACGGTCCGCGCGAGCCGTGCCCGTCGACGCCTCGTGGGGCAAACTGTAAGCGGCGTCGCTCGCACATCGGTGCGAGCCGCGCGCCGGACACCCGAGGACGCACCAAAAGTGGGCCGGACTATACGCGGGTACCCCGACTCGCGGCGAGGCGAGCGGAGCGAACTCATCCTGTTGGAGGATGGCGCCGCCGAATCCGCGGGGCGTACGATGGCCGAAACAAGAACGCTGACCGCGACGTCGATGAACCGACGGCGCACCTCGATCGGGAAATTCGGGCCCCAGAGCACTTCCGGGATCGGAGAGGATGGCAGCGAAGTGACCCGCCAGGGGGCAACGCTCGCGAAGCTTGCGCGTCCGTCAGGCAGCGACCTGATCAGGCGCGAGCGCCTGTTCGCGGCCCTCGATGCGGCCCGCAGTGGACGGATCGCCTGGATCGCGGCACCGGGCGGGTCGGGCAAGACCTCGCTCGTCGCCTCGTGGATCGAGGTCCGCAAGGCGCCGTGCATCTGGATGAGCGTCGACGCGGGCGACGCGGACCCGGGCTCGCTCTTCTACTATCTCGCCGCAGGGGCACGGCAGCTCGGAGCGTCCGGGCTCCCCGCGTTCGGTGCGGCGGCGCGCCCACAACTCGGCGTGTTCGCCAGACGGTTCGGTGAGCAACTCTTCGGCGCAGCGCCGTCCGGGCTGGTCCTCGTGCTCGATAGCTATCACGTGCTGCCTGCCGACGCCGAGATCCACGAGGCGATCGACGCCCTCCTGGAGTCGATTCCGCCGGGGTCTTGCGCCGTCGTGGCGAGCCGTGCGCGGCCGCCTGCCCGGCTCGCGCGCTGGATCGCCGACGCGGGCTTTCGTGCGATCGAATGGCCGGAGCTGCAGCTCCGGCCGGACGAAAGCGCAGCGCTGGCACGGCTGCATGGCCTCAAGCCGGGGCCGGCCACCGACGCCGTGTGCGAGCGTGCGCAGGGCTGGGCGGCTGGCATCGTGCTCCTCGCGCGCTCGCCGGCGGGGCAGGCGCCGCCACCTACGGTCGTTTCAACGCAGGCCGTATTCGACTATTTCGCCATCGAAGTCCTGGCGCGCGTTCCGGAGCGTACGCGCCAGTTCCTGCTGCGCTCGGCGTTCCTGCCGCGCATGGCGGGGGCGCTCGCGCGCGCCGCCACCGGTGAGTCCGAGGCGGACGGACTGCTCGAGGCGCTCCACCGCTCGCACCTCTTCACCCAGCGGTGCGACGCCGCCGAGCCGACGTACGACTACCACCCGCTGTTCCGCGATTTCCTGCAGCGGCATGCTGCGATCGAGTTCGACGCCGATGCGCTGCGCGCGGTCCGTGCGGCGTCGGCGAGCGCGCTCGTGGGCGCCGGGGAGGGCGGGGCCGCAGCGCCATTGCTGGTCGCCAACGAGAACTGGCCCGCGCTCGCCCGCATCGTGCGCGCGTGCGCGGACGAGTTCGCGGCGCACGGCCGGCACGCGATCCTGGCGCAGTGGATCGAGAAAGTGCCGCCGGAGGTGCGCGCGGGCGAGCCGTGGCTCGCTCACTGGCTCGGCCGCTGCCGGCTCGCGCTGCGCGCACCCGGCGCGCGCGAATTGCTCGCGACCGCCTTCGACGCCTTCGAGCGCGCCGGCGACGCGGAGGGCGCGTTCTCGAGCTGCGCCTGGCTCCTGCGCTCCAGCGCGACGGCCGAGGAGGCCGCACACTGGGTCGAAGCAGCCGAGCGCATCGCGGCCGCGCACCCGCGGCTCGACGACCCGAGGGCCGAGGCGCGCCTGATCGCGCAGTTCCTGCTCGTGCACCAGTTCCCGCCGCATCACCCGCTCGTCGAGCGGTTCGCCGCGCGCGCCGAGCACCTCGCGCGCACGCTCGAGGGTGTGGCCGAGCGCACGCGCATGGCGGCGTTCGCCATGAACGTGTCCACGATGCATGCCGACTTGCGCAGGCTGGCGGCGCTCACCGCCGAGACGCACTCGCTCGCGGCCCGCGACGACGCGCCGCCTGCGGACCTCGCGATGCTGCTCCTCTTTCGCGGGTATTGCCAGCTCCAGTACGACGACGACAACGCCGCCGCGACGATCGCGCGCATGGAGCATCTCGCCGCCGCCACCGGGTCGCCCGACGTGTTCATCGCGACCGGGTACCTCGGGTACCGCGCGGCGGTGCTCGCAGGCGACATCGGGCGCGCCCGCGACTGCCTCGAGCGCCTGCGCCGGGCGGGCGGGCTGCCGGCACCGCTCGCGAAGCACATGGGCACGCTGACCTGCTATCTCGCCCTCCTCGAGAACGACCCGGCGCGCGCCGTCGCCGAGGCGCGCGCGATGCTGGAGTCGGCCGGAGGGGTCATGCCGGGCCACCGACCGATGTGGCGCGCGAACCTCGGGCAGGCGCTGCTCGCGCAGGGCGAGACCGCGGCCGCGCTGGAAGAGATCGACTGCGCGATCGGGACTGCGCGCACCTGCCGCCTGGACGGGATACTGGTCGCGGCGCAGCTGCTGCGCGCCGCCGCGCTTCAACAGCTCGGCGACGCCGCGAGTGCCGACGCAAGCCTGAGCGAGGGCCTGGCGGGAGCGCGGTCGCTGGGGTGCGTGCCGCACATGCCCTTCATCCTGCCGGGGACGCTCGCGCAGCTCGCCGCCGTTGCGCTCGACCGCGGCATCGAGCGCGACTTCGTCCGCCAGACCATCGCGCGCCACGGGCTCGCGCCACCCGCAGCGGAGGAGGAGCGCTGGCCGTGGCGCGTGCGGGTGCGGGCGTTCGGCGCCTTCGAGACGGCGGTCGACGGCGAACCGCTCGAGAACGGCACGAAGCCGCAGCGCAGGCCGGTCGATCTCCTGAAGTACGTGATCGCGGCCGGCGGGCGCGATGTGGCGTTCGGCGCCGTGACCCAGGCGCTGTGGCCCGACGCCGAGGGCGACGCCGCCAAGCGGTCCTTCGACGTCACGCTGCACCGGCTGCGGCGGATGCTCGGCCGCGACGACGCGATCGCGCTGCAGGGCGGCAAGCTCGCGCTCAACCCGGGCATCGTCTGGGTGGATGCGCTCGCCTTCGAGCGGCTCGCGGGGCGCCTCGGCGAGATGCAGCGGGGCGTGCGCGACGGTCCGCTCGCCCCGATCGAGTTGCTCGAGCGCGCACTGCGGCTGTACCGCGGGCCGCTGCTCTCGTCCGACGACGAGCCGTGGATCCGGCCAGCGCGCGCGCGCCTGCAGCGGCGGTTCCTGCAGCTCGCGGAAGCCGCCGGCAAGCACTGGGAGCGCAAGGGCAGACCGGACGCGGCGCTCGCCTGGTATCACCGTGCCGTCGACCTCGAACCCACCGCGGAGCGCATCCATCAGCACATCCTGCGCCTGCTGCATGCGCAGGGCAGGTTCGCGGAGGCGCTCGAAGCATACCGCCGCTGCCGCGAGATGCTCGCCGTGGTCCTGGCCGCGACGCCTTCACCCGAGACCGAGGCGCTCCACCGGCTGGTGCGCGGCTAAGGCCGTGCCAGCGCTTCGTCCGGATGGACTACCGGCGCGCGCGATCGGTAAGCCCGGAGTTTGTCCACCGCGCCTAGAGTGCCGCGGAGGAAACTTCACCAAGGCGGCGCGCAATGGAATTCGCAACCATCGTGCCGGTCCTCGAGTACGGGCTGGACGCGGCGCTGTTCGGCTTCCTCGCCTATGGCGCCTACCTCGTGATGGGCGGCGGCAGGTTCCACCGCGATGCGCCCGAGGACGCCTCCCGACCGCATCTCGACCTGAGCCACGAGCTTTAGAGAATCCTCGGCATCGCCCTCGGCCTCGCAGCCTGTCTGCTCCTCCTGCCGGGGGCGCTTTTTTCGTGTTCGCGCGTCGGTGCTGGCCGCTGTGCCTGCGCGGTCTAATCCCAACAGCCGATGCGGAACGGGCTCAGGCGTAAGCGGGAAGTATGCACACGCGCTCTACGCTGGCCGCGCGCAAATGTTGCGCATAGCCAGGAGGCGCTGCACATGATGCATTCCCATCACGCGGGCCGCAGCCGCAGGTTTTCGACTCCCCTCGTGCTGGCGGCAGTCACGCTCGGCGTCACGGCGATCGTCGTCGTGTTCGGCGGCGCGTCGGTCGATTTTGCGAAGTTCGGCGCCCCGCACAACGTGGCGCTGCAGGCGGCGCAGATCGGACTCGGCGGGCCGGCGCGGGCGGCCCCGATCGTGGTCGAGGCCGGGTATCTGCCCGCACAGATCGCCGTGCAGGCGCACGGGGAAGAGCGGCTCCCGGAGCAGTTCTAGGCGGCGCGCGGCCCCCCGGCGGGGCCGTTTGACCCGCATCAAGGATCGGAGGCGCCGGTGGGACCGAGCATGCCCGCGTGCCGGCCGCGCCGATCCGCATCCAGGAGTTCCTGAGGAACGTCCCGCTCTTTCGCGAGCTGACGGACGAGGAGCTCGACCGCATCGCCGCCGGCACGGCGCAGGTCCGCGCACCGACGGGCACGATCCTGTTCCGACGCGGCGAGGCCTCCGCAGGCTTTCACGTCATCGTGTACGGCCAGGTCAAGCTCGCCTTCGGCGCTGCCGACGGGTCGGAGAAAGTGGTCGAGATCCTCGGCCCCGGCTCGAGCTTCGGCGAGGCGGTGATGTTCCTCGACAAGCCCTACGTCGTCTTCGCCGAGACGCTCGCCGACTCGCTCGTGCTCGCGATCGGCAAGCAGACGATCTTCACCGAGCTCGAGCGCAACCCGCGGTTCGCCCGCAAGATGCTCGCGGGGCTTGCGCAGCGCCTACACCGCCTGGTCCAGGACCTCGAGGCATATACGCTGCGCAGCGGCACCCAGCGCGTGATCGGCTACCTGCTGCGGGACTTTCCCGAGGACGGCCGGGCGCCGGTCGAGGTCGCGCTCGCAACCAGCAAAGGGGTGCTCGCTTCGCGTCTCAACGTCACCCGCGAGCACTTCTCCCGCATCCTCCATGACCTCTCGGCGGCCGGCCTGATCGAGGTGCACGGGAGAATCATTCGCATTCTCGACCCGGAACGGCTGCGCGCGTTCCAGGGCTGACGGCAACCCCGGCGGTCGACCGGCCAAGCGCTGCGCGGCGCGGCGCGCGCACTCTGTCACGGGCCCCGTGTCAATCCGGTCACGGTCGACACCCGGCACCCGCCGGCCCACGCGCTTCCTTTGATCCAGGTCACTGTCCGCGGCGGGCGGGCTGGCAAGATACGTTCACTCCTGGTGTTTGGCGGAATTGCCCAGGGTCGCAAGACCCGAAAGCGTTCCGCCGATTTTTTTTCACCGGGAGAGAAGCCGTGGGAATCACAGAACGCATCGATCGCATCACGCTGCTCACCGACGAGTACCGGGCGGAGGCGCCGCCGATCCCGAAGAGCGTCAAGATCGAGCTCACTGCGCGCTGCGACTTCAAGTGCTTCTTCTGCGCCTCGCACATGCGGCTGCGGCAGAAGAGCGACATGTCCTGGACCCTCTTCAGCCGCGTCGTGCGCGAGATGCGCGACCTGGGCGTCGAGGAGCTGGGCGTCTTCTATCTCGGCGAGTCGTTCCTGGTGCCGTGGCTCGCGGAGGCGATCCGGTACGCGAAGGTGGAATGCGGCTATCCCTACGTGTTCCTGACCACCAACGGGCGCATGGCGACGGCCGAGCGCATCCGCGATTGCATCGAGGCCGGGCTGGACAGCCTGAAGTTCAGCTACAACTTCGCCGACGCGCAGCAGTTCCAGGACGTGACCGGGGTGAAGGCGAGTGCCTATGCCTCCATCGCAGAGCACATCCGGCAGGCGCGCCGGGTGCGCGACGACGTCGCGACTGCGACCGGCCATCGCTGCGGCCTGTACGCCTCGAGCATCCTGTACGACGGCGAGCAGCACCGCAAAATGGCACAAGCGGTCGACGCGATCGTGCCGCACGTCGACGAGCACTACTGGCTGCCGCTCTACGGGCAGGCGGGCCTCACGAGCGGTGCGAAGGGGACGAAGCCGACGGCCGGCAACCAGGGCCGCGTGGGCGCGCTGCGGAAGCCCCTGCCGTGCTGGTCGCTGTTCACCGAGGGGCACATCACCTATGACGGCCACCTCTCGGCGTGCTGCTTCGACCACGACGGCCGCTTCGACATGGGCGACCTCAACACGATGTCGTTCGCGGAGGCCTGGCACTCGGACAAGTTTCGGGCGCTGCGCCGGGCGAACCTGGCCGAGGATGTCCGCGGGACCGTCTGCGAGAAATGCCTTGCCTACGACGATGGCGCGCCGGAGCGTGGAGCAGGGGCCCCACTGCTTGCAGTGGGGATGTGACCGCGGAGGCGCGCACGGCACGCGGAATCCGGCGCGCTAGGGCCCGCTCCAGGGTCGCACCTGCGCCCTGAGGGCGCAGGCACTGCTCCGCCATCCGCGGGCCGACCGGCAGCGAAACCGGTCAGTTTCGTCAAGCGGGCCGCGGGCGCGCCGGCCTGACGCGGAGAACGAAGAGGCCCGCAAACGCGGCGGCTTATTCGTTTCAGGCGGACGCGCCGAGCAGGAACGCCATCAGGTCCCGCACCGGCCGAATCTCGCGGCCGAGCGGCAGCGGCCCGGCGCCGCGGAAGAACAGGCCGTGCTCGACGTCGCCGGCGAGCGCTCGCCCGAGCTGGTTGTCGATGCAGAACTGGCCGGCCTTCGCGATCCCGTCGCGCAGGCCGCAGATCTCCAGGCAGTCCCACGCGAGCAGGCACTCGCGGCGCCGGTGCGCCTGCGCCTGCAGCGCAGGCAGCTTCTCTATGTAGCGTGCGAGCCACGGCGTGCGGACTGCGCGCGCAGGCAGGCCGGCGACGCTCATGAACTCGACGATGTCCTCGGGCCCTGCCTCCGCGAGGACGCGCTTGAACTCCGGATGCGCGTCGCCTTCCGCGGTGACCGCAAAGGGGGTGCCGATCTGAACCGCCGCCGCGCCGAGCGCCAGCGCTGCGCGCAGCGCCTGCGGCGATGCGACGCCTCCCCCCACGATCAGCGGAATGCGCTCACGCTCCAGCCCGAGGCCCGCGAAGACCTCGAGCGTCTCCTCCAGCACGCGCGCGAATTCGAAGCGGGGATCCGACAGATCCTCGATTTTCGCGGCGCCGAGATGGCCGCCGGCGTACCTCGGATGCTCGATCACGACCGCGTCGGGCAGCCGGTTCTTGCGTTGCCACTTCTTCAGCACGACCGCGATGCCGCGCGCGTCCGACAGGATCGGCACGAGTGCGACCTCCGGAAACGCGGCGGTCAGGTCCGGCAGGTCGAGGGGGAGACCCGCTCCGACGACGAGCGCGTGCGCGCCGCTCTCGCACGACTGGCGCACGTAGTCGGCGTACTGGCCGACCGCCCGCATCACGTTCACGGCGATCATGCCGCAGCCTTGGGCGAGCTCGAGCGCGGCGCGGACCTCGCGATCGAGACCCACGAGATTCGCGCGCTGAATGGCAGCCTTGTCGCGCGAGGTGCCGGTCGCCGCCATGAGGTCGGCATGGTGCCGGCGCAGGTCGACGCTGGCGATCGTGCCGACCGCACCAAGCCGCGCGACCGTGCCGGCGAGGCGGTGCGCGGAGATGCCGACGCCCATTCCGCCTTGCACGATCGGCAGCAGCGCTCGGCCCTTGAGCCGCAGCGGCGGGAGATCGGTCAGGACCGGCTCGGGCGCATTCATGGACGGTCCATCATCCGGGCCGTCCAGCCCAGGGTGTTGATGTGTGTCAAATGCGCCTAGCCGCCTGCGATCGCAGGCACGAGCGCGACCCGATCTCCCGAGCGCACCGGCGCCGCCGTCTCGCCCGAAAGGATCATCTCGTCGTTCAGGGCGACGTTGACTTGATGTCCCGCGAGCCATTCGCTCGCCTCGGGTAGCCGGCGGGCGACCGCGGCGCGCAGCTCCGCGACGCTCGCGACCGGCTCGTCGACGACGAGCTCGTGGTCGGCGACGCCGGGGCAGTCACCCGGCAGTGCCACGCGCACGGCGAACCCGGTCGTCACCTGCGCGAGGCGCTCGTGCCAGTCCGATTTCGGCACGCCGTCCGCGTCGAGCCCGGTGTGCGCGTAGAAGCGGCCCTTCAGCTTCTCCAGCTCGGCCGGGTCGACGCGCTCGCCCTTGAACGGGCCGACCGTGATCGGCTCCTCGAACCAGCGCGCCGGGAGCGTGTCGTCGCGCGCGCGCAGGCCGAGGCGGTGGTTCAGCAGCCGCTCGATGCCGGCGATGTTGCGGCCGGCCTCCTCGATCGACTGCTCGTCGAAGGGCACGGCGGTGAGGTTCGAGACCTGCGCGGCGAAGTCGGCGAGGTCGGGCAGCGTCGGCGAATTGAAGAGCTTGGTGTCGAACCGGCACATGCCGACGGAGTCGCCGACGGCGAAGGTGTTCTCGCACTTGCGCACCGCGAACTCCTTGCCGTCGTAGCTCGTCGGCTGCGGCGAGACGGTGCCGCCGTAGAGCGCGGTCTTGAGGTCCGGGTTGTCGTTGATGCGCGCGTTGATCTCGAGGGTGCCGCGGTTGCGCAGATGATCCATGCCGCGCGTAGCGACCGCGAGCCCGAGCGCGAACGCCTTCAGGATGCGCGCGTCGTGCGGATCGGACTGGAAGAGGCCCTTCACCGCCATGCGGTAACGCAACGCCTCGGCGGGGTACTTGCCCTTGTCGACCGCCCTTCAGGTCGGCGCCGAACTCGTCCTGCGAGGGCTTACCGAGGATGAGGATCGCCTTGAGCCGCAGCGCGCCCATCTTTGCGCCGCCGCCGCCGCGCGCAAAGATCGACTTCGGGCCGCCCATGATGCCGCTGCACAGCGCGAGGTTCTCGCCGGCGCTGGTGATGCGCACCATCGCCATGTCCTTGCGCTCGGTGCAATGGAAGTCGCGCTCGATCGCCGGCACCAGGTCGATGTTGTTCATCCCGACGTACGGCGCCGCGGCGGCGAACTTCACCTCGCCCTGCGAGATCGTGACGAGCGACCATTCCGGGGCGCGGCGGTAGAGCACGATCTGGTCGTAGCCGTGCCGCTTCGCAAACGCAGGGAAGTAGTCGCCGCCGTTCGCGTCCAGGATCGCGTACGAGTCCGGCGACTTGCTGGTGAAGTTGCCGCGCGTCGCCGACGGCATGTGGCTCGTCAGGACGCCCGCGCCGAAGATGAGCGGGACCTCCGGGTCGAGCGCGTCGCGGCTGGACAGCAGCCACATGTTGGCGCCGCGGCCGCCGAGGAACGTCTCCAGCACCTCGCGCGGCAGGTACTTGCGGCGCGTCTCCCGGCGCTCGAGATCGACGAAGAGCGTGGCCCCCTGGCTGGGATATTGCGGCGCGTCACGCAGGCGGCCGCACAGGCGGTCGACGAGGGTGCGGATGGCCATGATCCCTCCTGGTCCGGGCTGACTCAGGGCCACGATACCCACCGTCCGGGGGGACGGGGTTTGACGAGGATCACGTCCGGGCCAGATTGTTTGGGGCCCAAACAATTCCCGGGCGTCAGTCCCTCCGCCGGCTGCGCCGGAACTCCCGGAAGACCCACCAGAACACCACCGCGGCGAACCCCACGTTCAGCACGACCGCGAAGATCAGGAACGCCGGGCTCATGATGCCTTCGGCCGGGTGTCGATCACCCGCTTCGCCTTTCCGGCGGAGCGCTCGATCGCTCCGGGGCGGACGAGGACGACGTGCGTCGTGACGCCCACGTACGACTTGATGTGGTGCTCGAGCTCGCGCGCGGCGCGGGACCAGGCGGCCTCGCCCGCGTCGGCGAACTCCGGCTTTACCTCCACGCGCACCGCGAGCTCGTCGAGGTGGCGCGGCCGCGACACCTCGAGCTGGTAGTGCGCCGACAGCGCCGGCGCCTTCAGGACGAGCTCCTCGATCTGGCTCGGGAAGACGTTCACGCCGCGGATGATCAGCATGTCGTCGCTGCGCCCGGCAATCTTGTCGATGCGCCGCATCGCGGGACGCGCCGTCCCCGGCAGGAGCCGCGTGAGGTCGCGCGTGCGGTAGCGCACCACCGGCAGCGCCTGCTTGGTGAGCGAGGTGAACACCAGCTCCCCGAACTCGCCCTCGGGCAGCACCCGGCCCGTGGCCGGGTCGATGATCTCGGGATAGAAGTGATCCTCCCAGACGTGGCAGCCGTCCTTCGTCTCGGCGCACTCCATCGCGACGCCCGGGCCGATCACCTCCGAGAGCCCGTAGCACTCGATCGCGTCGAGGCCGAAACGCGCCTCGATCTCACGGCGCATCTCGTTCGTCCATGGCTCGGCGCCGAGGAGCGCGATGCGGAGCCGACTCGAGCGCGGATCGACGCCCTGGCGCTCGAACTCGTCGGCTAGCGCCAGCATGTAGGAAGGCGTCGAGGCGATCACGTCCGGCTCGAAGTCGAGAATGAGCTGCACCTGCCGCTCGGTCTGGCCGCCCGCGACGGGAACGACCGTGGCGCCGAGCCGCTCGGCGCCGTAGTGCATGCCGAGGCCGCCGGTGAAGAGCCCGTAGCCGAGCGCGTTGTGCACGAGGTCGGTCGGGCGCACGCCCGCCGCACGCATCGACCGCGCCACGACCTCGGCCCACACGTCGAGATCGCCGCGCGTGTAGCCGACCACCGTCGGCTTGCCGGTGGTGCCGCTGGAGGCGTGGATGCGGACCACGTCGTCCATCGGCACCGCGAACATGCCGAACGGATAGTTCGCGCGCAAATCCTGCTTCGTGGTGAACGGAAACCGGGACAGGTCCTCGAGCGTGCGGAGGTCGCCGGGCCGGACGCCTGCCGCATCGAACGCCGCGCGGTAATGAGGCACGCGCTCGTACGCGTGCCCGAGCGACCGGCGCATGCGCTCGAGCTGCACGCGCGCGAGCTCGTCGCGGCTCGCGTGCTCCAGCGGATCGGAATCCCCCTGCCTCATTCCGCCCATGCTAGGGAGGAGCGTTCCGGCGGCTTTTGGCCTGGATCAAGAGAACCGTCGAATTCGGCCCTGTAGACTGTGCGGACTTCGCGCGCGGTGCAGCAGTGCGGCGTGCGTTTTCAGCGAGTAAGATCGACACTCTCGGAGGAACGATGAAGGACAGCCTCAAGCCCGGCCTGACGGCCACGCGCCGCATCACGATCGACAAGCCGCGCACGATCGACTTCCTCGGCGAAGCCCTGCGCGTCTACGCGACGCCCGAGCTGGTGCGCGACTTCGAGATCGCGTGCCGGGAGTTCCTGCTCGCGCACTGCGACGCGGGCGAGGACTCGGTTGGCACCGGCATCAGCATCACGCACAGCGGCGCGACGCTGCTCGGCATGAGCGTCGAGATCGCGCTGACGGTCAAGGCGGTCGAGGGGCGCAAGGTCACGTTCGATCTCGTCGCGCGCGACGGTGCGGAGGAGATCAGCCGCGGCGAGCACGGCCGCTTCGTCGTCGAGGTGGAGAAGCTGCGTGCGCGCGTCGCCGCGAAGGCGGCGAAGACTGCCGGAGGATAGGAGGGGCGCTCATGACCGGTCCGGTGCGCAAGGTCCCGCAGTACTGCTACCAGTGCGTGGCGGGCCCGGATCTCCTCACCGTGAAGGTGGTCGACGGCATCGCGACCGAGGTCGAGCCGAACTTCGCCGCCGCCGAGGTGCATCCGGGGGGCGGGAAGTGCTGCGTGAAGGCCTTCGGCATCGTGCAGAAGACCTACAACCCGAACCGGTGCCTGCGGCCGATGAAGCGCACCAATCCCAACAAGGGGCGCGACCACGACCCGGGCTTCGTGCCGATCTCGTGGGACGAGGCGCTAGACCTCGTCGCAGGCAAGCTGAACGAGATCCGCGCGAAGGGGCTCACCGACGAGATCGGCTATCCGCGCGTCGCCGCGAGTTTCGGCGGCGGCGGGACGCCGACCTACTACATGGGCACGTTCCCGGCGTTCCTTGCGGCCTGGGGCGCGGTCGACTTCAGCTTCGGCAGCGGACAAGGCGTGAAGTGCTATCACTCGGAGCACCTGTACGGCGAGCTGTGGCACCGCGCGTTCACCGTCTGCCCCGACACGCCGACGACGAAGTACGTGCTCTCGTTCGGCGCCAACACCGAGGCCTCGGGCGGCGTGGCGGGCGCGTGGCGGCATGCGGCCGCGCGTGTCCGGGGCCTGAAGCGCGTGCAGATCGAGCCGCACCTCTCGGTGACCGGCGCGGCCTCCGCGGAGTGGATCCCGATCAAGCCGAAGACCGATCCCGCGTTCCTGTTCGGCATGATCCGCGTGCTCCTGCACGAGAAGCCGCGCGACGCGCTCGACATCTTCTTCCTGAAGCACCACACCGGCTCGCCGTACCTCGTCGGCCCGAACGGTTTCTTCCTACGCGATCCAGCCACGCGGAAGCCGCTGCTGTGGGATGCGAAGCGAAATGCGGTCGCGCCGTTCGACGCGCCGGACACTGAGCCGGCGCTCGAGGGGCGGTTCACGGTCGACGCGATCGAGGTCGGCGCCGACGGACAGGAGTGGCAGCACGCCGGCATCGAGGCGACGACCGCGTTCGCGAAGCTCGCCGAGCACATGAAGCAGTACACGCCCGAGTGGGCGGAGAAGGTCTGCGACATCAGGCCCGGCACGATCCGCCGCATTGCGGGCGAGTACCTCGAGCACGCGCAGGTCGGTGCGACGATCGAGATCGAGGGCGAGACCCTCCCGCTGCGCCCGGTCGCGATCGCGCTCGGCAAGACGGTCACGAACGGCTGGGGCGGGTACGAAGCCTGCTACGCGCGGACGCTGCTCGCTTGCCTGATCGGGGGGCTCGAGGTCCCGGGCGGCACGCTCGGCACGACGGTGCGGCTCAACCGGCCCGCGACCTCGCGGCAGGCGAGCATCTCGCGCGGCCCCGACGGGTTCATGCACTACCCGATGAACCCGACCGGGAAAGACACGTGGCAGCGCGTGCCGAAGGTGCGCAATGCCCACGCGACGCTCGTGCCGCTGTCGGCGAACTCGCCGTGGAGCCAGGCGCTCGGGCCGACGCACCTCGCTTGGATGTTCAGGAGGCAGGCCCCTGAGCACTGGCCGGAGGTCACTGCGCCCGGCCTGTGGTTCGTGTACCGGACGAACCCGTCGATCTCGTTCTGGGAGACTCGGGAGATCGAGAAGCGCGTCGCGGAGTTCCCGTTCACCGTGGCGTTCGCGTACACGATCGACGAGACGAACTGGATGGCCGACGTGCTGCTGCCCGAGGCGACCGACATCGAGTCGACGCAGCTCATCCGCATCGGCGGCACCAAGTTCATCGAGGCGTTCTGGGACCACGAGGGGTTCGCGCTCCGCCAGCCCGCGGTCGCCCCGCGTGGCGAGACGCGCGACATGACCGACATCGCCACCGAGCTCGCCGCGCGCACCGGGCTGCTCGAGAAGTACAACGGCGCAATCAACCGCGGTGCCGCCGGGGCGGCGCTCGCGGGCGCGGGCTGGGACTTCTCGCTCGACGCCGCGCAGGAGCACGACGCCGCGACCATCTGGGATCGCGTGTGCCGCGCGGCGAGCGCCGAAGTCACCGACGGGAAGGCGACCGACGGACTCGACTGGTATCGGGAGCACGGCTACCGGACACGGCCCATTCCGCGGCTGACCTGGTACCTCTTTCCAGAATTGCGCAAGCAGGGCATCCGCTTCGAGATGCCGTACCAGGAACGGCTGTTCCGCATCGGCAAGGAGCTCGGGGCGCGGCTGCACGACGTCGGCATCGGCTGGTGGGACACGCAGCTCACCGAGTATCAGGCGCTGCCGGCGGTGAAGGACTTCCCGGGCATCTGGGAAAAGGATGCGGCGAAGCACGGCTCGATCGGGGATTTTCCGTTCTGGCTGCTCACCTCGCGCAGCATGCAATACGCGTGGGGCGCGAACGTCGGCAGCCAGCTGATGGACGAGGTCGCCGGTAACCTGCGCGGCCATCGCGGGGTGGTGATCAACACCGGCACCGCGCGCAAGCTCGGCATCGAGGAGGGCGATCTCGTCGAAGTGCGCTCCTATGTCCAGTCGACGCGCGGTCCGGCGATCCTGAAGCAGGGCATCCGCCCCGACACGCTCCTCATGATCGGGCAGTTCGACCAGTGGGCGCAGCCCTACGCCAAGGACATGCACGCGCCGAGCATGAACGCGCTCGTGCCGATGTCGCTCGACCTCACCGACGCGACCGGCTCGGCGGCCGATCTCGTGCGCGTCGGCATCAAGAGAGTGAGCGCCGCTGCATGACCCGCTGGGCCATGACGGTGGACCTGCGCCGGTGCATCGGCTGCCAGACGTGCACCGCCGCGTGCAAGCAGGCGAATGCGACGCCGCCCGGCACCCAGTGGCGCCAGGTGCTCGACATGGAGAGCGGGGAGTACCCGGACGTGCGCCGCACGTTCGTCCCGGTCGGCTGCATGCACTGCGCCGATCCGCCCTGCGTGCACGTGTGCCCGACGACCGCGACCCGCAAGCGCGCGGACGGCCTCGTCACGATGGACTACGACGTGTGCATCGGCTGCGGCTACTGCGCGGTCGCGTGCCCCTACCAGGCGCGGCACATCAACCACCGGAGGAGCTACGCCTACGGGGACGCGCCGGACGAGACGGAGGCCGCGCGCTTCGACCCGAAGCGCATGTCGGTCGCGAACAAGTGCACCTTCTGCGTCGACCGCATCGACGCCGGGCTCGCGCAGGGCCTCAAGCCGGGCGTCGACCCGGAGGCGACGCCGGCGTGCGTGAACTCGTGCATCACCCAGACCTACGCGTTCGGGGATCTCGAGGATCCGGCTTCGAACGTGTCGCAGCTCCTCGCCGAAAACCACTGGTTCCGCATGCACGAGGAGCTCGGCACCGACCCGGGGATCTATTACATCGTGGACGGCAAATGAGCCACGCCGCACCCCGACCGGGGCGCGTCGAGCCCTGGATCCAGAGCCATTGGGACCTGCGCGCGGCCGGCAACTTCATCGGCGGGGGCAGCGGCACCGGTCTCCTGATCGCAGGCGCGTTCGCGGCTGGCGCGGCATACCGGCCGTTCGCGCTCGTGGGCCTCGCGCTCGTCGCAGCGGGTCTCTTCTGCGTGTTCCTCGAGATCGGCCGCCACCTGCGCGCGCCGCGCGTCCTCACCCATCTCGGGCGCTCGTGGATGACGAGCGAGGCGGTCGTCGCGCCGTTCCTGTTCGGCGCGGGGCTCGCGGCGGCGTGGTATCAGACCCCGCTCTTCGTCTGGCTCACCGCGCTCCTCGCGGCGGCGTACCTCTACTGCCAGGCGCGCATACTGCACGCCGGGAAAGGCATCCCGGCGTGGCGCGAGCCGCGCGTCATCCCGCTCATTGTGGTGACCGGCCTGGCCGAGGGCGTCGGGCTCACGGTTGCCCTGCTCGCAATTCTGGGCCCACTCTCGCCCGTGCCCTGGCCGGCGCTCGTGCTCGCAGTGCTGCTCGTCGCGCGCACCGTCGCGTGGCGCGGGTATCGCAAGCGCCTGCAGGCGCCGACGCGCGCGCTCGCTGCGCTCGACCAGGGGCGACTCGCGTTCGACCGGATCGGCAACTGGGTCGCCGCGCCGCTCGCGGTGATCGCAGCGGTGCTCGCGTCCGGGCCGGTCGCGGCGTGGCTCGCCGCCGCGGCGGGCGTGCTCGCGGTGGCGGGCGGCTGGCACCTCAAGATCACGCTCGTCACCCGCGCGGCCTACAACCAGGGCTTCGCGCTGCCCGCACTCCCGGTGCGGGGAAAGGGCTCGCCGGGCGCTGCGGCCAAGCCGGGCTGGTGAGCGCGGCGCCTTGTCTCGGCCTCCCTTAACGCGCATCAAAGCCTGCGCGCCACGCCGTCGGGAAGATGCTCTCCACCGAGCCCCGTCAGGAGGAGAGATGTCCAGCATCAGCGAAGCAATGACGCGCGACCACCGCGCCTGCGACGAGCGCTTCGCCGCGGCCGAGGGCGCGGCGGCGGACGGCGACTGGGCGCGCGCGGCGAGCGCGTTCGTCACCTTCCGCACGGCGATGGAGCATCACTTCACCGTCGAGGAGGAGACCCTGTTCCCGTCGTTCGAGCGCCACACCGGCATGACCGCGGGCCCCACCGAAATGATGCGGATGGAGCACGCGGAGATGCGCGAGCTGTTCGAGCGTCTCGCGGTGGCTGCCGCGGCGCACGACGCCGACGATTTTCTCGGCCTCGCCGAGACCCTCAATCTCCTCATGCAGCAGCACAACATGAAGGAGGAGCAGGTCCTCTACGCGCTCATGGACGAGAAGCTCGGCGGCGAGGCAGCAGGCCTCCTCGCCGCGCTCGCCCGTTGAGGCAGGTCACCGGCTGGCGCGGCAGGCGCCGCGGGCCGGCCCGCGCTCACCCATGCACCCCGCAGGCCTGAAGCTCGAGCAGGCGCCGCCGATCGCGGTGCCGTTCCGATTCTTCCTCACGGCTCCCGTGTTCCTGCTGGCGGCGGCGGCCCTGCTCGCGTGGGGCGGCGCCGAGGCCTTCGCCGCCCGCGCGACGCCCGCTGCGCTCGCGATCACGCACCTCGTCACCCTCGGCTACATGGCGATGGTCATGCTTGGCGCGATGCTGCAAATCCTCCCGGTGCTCGCCGGCGCGCCAGTGCCCGGTGCGCGCCTCGTGGCGGGCACGTCGCATGCGCTCCTCGTCGTCGGGTCGGCGGCGCTCGCAGGCGGCTTCGCCCTCGGGGAGCCCGCGCTCACCAAGCTCGCCGCATGGACGCTCGGCGCGGCGTTCGCGGCGTTCCTCGCCGCCGTCGCGGCCGCGCTTACACGTGCCGCGGTGCGCAGCGCGACCGTGATCGGCATGACGCTCGCCGCCGTCGCGCTCGCGATCACGGTGACGCTCGGGCTCATGCTCGCCGCGATGCACGGCTGGGGCGTCGCGCCGCCGAGCTTCGCGATCCGCGAGCTGCATCCCGCCTGGGGCCTCGCCGGCTGGACCGGGCTGCTCGTCGCCGGCGTCGCCTACCAGGTGGTGCCGATGTTCCAGATGACCCCGCCGTACCCGCCGGCGATGACGCGCTGGTTTCCCGCCGCCGTGTTCGTGCTGCTCGCGGCCTGGTCGGTCGCGGCCTGGCACGGCGAAGTGCCGACGCTCGCCGCGACGCTTGCCGTCTTCCTGGCCGGAGGCTACATCGCATTCGCGCTCACCACCCTCGTGCTGCAGACCCGCCGCAAGCGACGGGTGCCCGATGCGACGCTCGCGTTCTGGCAGCTCGGCATGGCGTCGATCGCGCTGGCGGCCGCCGTGTGGTGCGTGCGCGCGGTCCGGCCCGAGGCTCCCGAGGTCCTCGACCTCCTGATCGGGATCCTGGCGATCGGCGGGGGCGCGGTCTCCGTGATCGCGGGGATGCTCTACAAGATCGTCCCGTTCCTGGGCTGGTTCCACCTCCAGGCGTCCGTCGGACCGAAGGGCGCGCCGCACATGAAGAAGTTCCTCGGCGATTCGCCGCAGCAGCTGCACGTGCGCGTTCACCTTCTCGCGGTCGTCTTCCTTGCGGCGGCAGCGGTGTGGCCGCGGCCGCTCGTGTACGTCGCGGCCGCCGCGCTCGGCGCCTCCGCGCTCGTGCAGCTCAGGAACCTGGCGCTGGCGGCGCGCTTCTATCGCGCGGAGATTGCGCGCGCGCCGCGCGCCGGCTAGTCGCGCAGCGCAGCGGCTGCGCGCAGCCCCTGGACGACGAACAGGACGAGGCCGAGCGCCGCGACCAGCGTGCCGGTCGCAATGCCGAAGCCTGCGAACATCCCGCCGACGACGAAAAGGCACCCCCGTACCCCCGCATGGCGGCCGAGCGTCGCGCGTACCTGCTCGTGCCACGCCGTCTGCGGTCCCGGCCGCAGCCAGATCGGCAGCAGGTGGGTCAGGGCACCGGTGACGAGCGGGAGCAGGAAGGCGAGGATGAACGCGGCCACAGCGTCGCGCGCATCGAGCGTGCCGCCGCCGTGCATCGCGCCGAGGACGAGCACGAGCGTGAAGCCCACGAGCGCGCCGGCGAGCGACGGCGGCGCGCCGTGCCATGCGAGCAGGCGCTCCGGATAGAGGGTCAACCAGTCGCGCGCGATGCGGATCGCGAGGCTCAGCCAGAAGAAGAGACCCACCGCGGCGACGAGGGGAACCCACGCTGCGCCGGCCGCGATCAGCAGCGTCCCGGCGAGCGCCCACTTGAGGTCGGCGTCGAGGCGCGCCGTGGCCCGCGGGTCGGCGGCGCCCGCGGCCGTCGGCACGAGCACTTGCAGCGTTCCGACCGCAGTGAGGCCGACGAAGCCGAGAAGATTGAGGTGCAGATGGAGGCGCTTGAGCGCGACGTAGTGCTCCGGCGCGTACGGCATCGCAAGGATCGCGAGGAGGGCGGCGCCGAGGCATGCCGTCGCCGCGACGTACCACCGGATGCATGGGTGAGGCGTGCCGATCGACGATCGCGCGCGTCCGACCATCCAGCCGAGCACCACGCCGACGGCGGCGAGCTCGATGACGGCGGCGGCCGAGTAGGCGAGGGGCCAGGCTTCGGGCGCGGCGAAGTAGGCCACCGCGACGATGCCCGCCGCGAGCGCAGCGAACGGCGCGGCGAGGACGCCCGAAGGCGCCGGCGCGCTGCGCGTCAGGACCGGAACGAAGTAGCCGAGCGCTGCGAGGATCAACGGCGCGATCCCGATCGCGAACGTGAGATGCACGCGCGCCGGCACCGGCGCATCGGCGACGAGCGGCGCGGCGAGCGTGCCCGCGATGCCGACGAGGGCGAGAAGCGCGAGGAGCGGAAGCATGGACGGAAGCGCGGAGTGTGCCATCCTTGCGGCCGACGAGGACCGATCCATGACCCTGCCTACCGATGATGCCGTCTGGGACGCGCTGCGCACCGTCAACGATCCCGAGGTCGGCATGAACGTGGTCGACCTCGGGCTCGTCTACCGGGTGGACGTGCAGGGCGCCGATGTGCACGTCGAGCTCACGATGACTTCGCCCGCGTGCCCGCTCGGCGACGTGATCGTCGAGAACGCTGCAGGCGCGATCCGCGCCGCCGCGCCCGCGGCGGGCAAGATCGACATCGCGCTCGTCTGGGACCCGCCGTGGACGCCCGACCGGATGTCGGAAGCGGCGCGGGCGAAGTTCGGGTGGTGAGCGGCACGCCCGCCGGGTTCGGCCTTGCGATCCGCCTGCCGCTCCTCGCGCTCGGCATGGTCGCGCTCTTCGCGGGCGTCGCGGGCGGGCTCGCGCGGCTCGGAGGGCACGCGCTGCTGCCGGGCGCGACCGCGGCGTGGCACGGGTCGCTGATGATCGGCGCGTTCTTCGGGACGGTGATCTCGCTCGAGCGCGCGGTGGCGCTCGGCGCGCGCTGGGCCTATGCGGCGCCGCTTGCCGCGGGCCTCGGCGGCGTGACGCTGGTCGCCCTCGACGCGCCGCGGCTTGCGCAGGCGTTACTCCTAGCGGCGAGCCTCCTGCTGACGGCTGCATCGATCCGGCTCGCCGCGCGAAACGTCGCGCTGTTCACAGTCACGCTCGCCCTCGCAGCCGTGTGCTGGGCGGTCGGGAACATCGCCTGGCTCGCGGGCGCGGGCCTCCCTGCGCTGGTGCCGTGGTGGATCGCGTTCCTCGTGCTCACGATTGCCGGCGAGCGGCTCGAGCTCACGCGGCTGAAGCGACCCTCGCGCGCGCGCCAGGTCGCGTTCGGGTCGATCGTGGCGGTGCTGGTCGCGGGGTGCGCAATCGCGCTCGTCGCAGCGGAGCCCGGCTGGCGCGTGGTGGGCGCCGCGCTCGTCGCGCTCACGGCCTGGCTCCTCGTCCAGGACATCGCGCGCCGCACCGCACGCGATCCCGGGCTCACCGGCTACATCGGTAGGTGCCTTCTCGCGGGCTACGTCTGGCTCGGGGTCGGCGGGCTGCTGCTGATCGGCCCGGGAGCCGCGTACGCGACCTTCGCGTGGGACGCGGCGGCGCACGCGATCCTGCTCGGCTTCGTGTTCTCGATGGTGTTCGGACACGCGCCGGTGATCGTGCCGGCGGTCGCGCGGGCGAACGTGCGCTACCACTGGAGCTTCTATGTGCCGCTCGCGCTGCTGCATCTCTCGGTCGCCGAGCGCGTGGTCGGCGATCTCGCTGCGAATCCCTCAGTGCGCGCCGCCGGCGGGACGCTGAGCGCGCTGGCGCTCGCCGTCTTCATCGCGATCCTCCTCACGGCGATCGTTCGCGGCCGTGCGTGACGCGGTGAAGGCGGCGAGCGCGGCCTCGAATTCGGCGCGCGCCGCAGCCGGGACCTCGGCGCCGCACTCGTAGCACGCCCCGGTCATGCGGTCGAACCAGCGGCAGCCGCACTCGTCGCACGCGAGCTCGGGGGCGCCGGCGGGATTGGTGAAGATCATCGGCATGCCCCGAGAAAGGGGAGACCGAGTGCCTCGATGAAGTCTTCGTATCCCAGGTCGCGCAGCTCGCGCTTTGTCCGAAACACGAAGAACTGGATGCGCGCGGCGCGGAGCTGGCGTTTCATCGCTCCGAGGGGATGCTCCTCACGCGCGAGCACGGCCTGCAGCGCGCCGTCCCCGGCCAGGAACAGCAGATCGACCCCCGGGCCGTCGAGGCCGCGGTACATGCCCGGCTGCGCGAGCATGCGGCCGTCACGCTTGCGCCATTCGAGCATCGGAAGCGTCGGGGTCGACGGCATCGCGGCGCTGCGCCGCGTGCCGTTCGCGTCGACGAAGAACCGCGGCACCAGCCCGACCGCCGCGCCCATTGCGAGCGGCTCGAAGAGCGGCTGGTACCCGTCGATCACCCGCTGCCAGGCAGCGAGATCCTCGAGCGCGGCGATCGCGACGTCCATGTCAGATCCTGACGCCCAGGCGGTATCCTTCCTGGATTGCGGCATCGAGCCCGCGCGGCATGATCGCGTCCCCGCAGCCGTGCAGCTCGTCGATCATCCACTCGAAGTCGCGGAAGAGCTCCTGGTTCGACTTGCGCGGGCCGGCAGCGATGACGGTGTCCGCCGCTACGAAGGTCTCGCCCTTGCTGTTCGCGACGTGCACGCCGTCGGCCGTGACGCGCGTAACGCGCGTGAGCGTGAGCGTACGGATCTCCAGCTCCTCGACCCACGCCGAGTGGCGCCACTTGAACGAGGGCATCACGTCGCCCGCGATGCGCTTGTCCTCCTCGACGATCGTGACCTCGGCGCCGTTCTTCCGGAGCGATTCCGCCACGACGAGACCGACCTTGCCCGCGCCGATCACGACGACGCGCTTGCCCGGCTGGACCTTGCCCTTCGAGACGTCGATTGCGTCGACCAGGCGCTCGCGGCCCTCCAACCGGTCGTAAGTCGCCAGGTCCACCCGCGCGCCGGCGGCGACCACGCACGCGTCGAACTGGTGCAGCATCGAGCGCATGAACTTCGCGTTCGCTTCGGTGTTGAACTTCAGCTCGACGCCGAGCTTGCGCGCCATCACCTCGTAGTGCCGGATCACGCTCATCAGGTCGTCGGGCCGCGCCAGGTCGTGCGCCGCGTAGCCGAGCAGGCTCCCGCCGAGTCGGTCGCTCTTCTCGAAGACGGTGACGGTGTGCCCGCGCTTCGCCGCGGTGATCGCGCACTCCATCCCGGCCGGTCCCGCGCCGATCACCATGACCTTCTTCGTCACCGTCGCCGGCGTGATCGCATACTCGGGCTCTACCTCGTGGCCGAGCGCCGGGTTCATCGTGCAGGTGTAGGGCAGGTCGCGGAAGAGGCGCGAGAGGCAGTTGAGCGAGCCGATGCAGCGGCGGATCTCGTCCTGCCGGCCCTCCGCGACCTTGTGCACCATCTCGGGGTCGGCGAGCAGCGGCCGGCAGACCTCCCAGAAGTCGAACTCGCCCTTCGCGATGCAGTCGTTGGCCATGGCGGCCTCGGGCAGGCGGTTGCCGAATGCGATAAGGGTGTTCGGGAACGACTTCTTCGCGCGTGCCGCGAGGTAGTTCCAGTAGCCGGGCGGGATGTCGCGGCCGATCGAGGATTCCGGCGCCTCCTGCCAGCCGACCGTGACGCTGATCATGTCGACGCCGCAGTCGACCGCCTGCTGCATCAGCTCGAAACACTCGTCCTCGTCGTTGCCGCCCCAGTTGTCCATCAGCTCGGCGCCGTTGAGCCGGATGATCAAGGGGTTGTCGGGGGTCGCCTGCTTCATGCCGTCGATCAGCTCGCGCATGAAGCGACCGCGGTCCTGGATGGAGCCGCCGTACTCGTCGGTGCGCTGGTTGGTGAACTTCGAGTTGAAGTTCGCGAGCAGGTAGCCCATGAAGCTCGTGACCTCGGTGCCGTCGAAACCTGCCTTGATCGAGCGCTTGGCCGCTTCCGCGTGCTCGCGGACGCACTGCCGGATGTCGTCCTTCGTCATCTCGCGCGGCGGGCGGAAGTGCGGCAGCGTCTGCGGGACCACGGAAGGCTGGACGCAGTAGCCGAGGTCGATGCCGCCGTAGCGTCCGGCGTGCAGGATCTGCTGGATCGCGATCGCGCCGCCGTCGTGGATGTAGCGCGCGATCGTCTCGAACTCGGGCAGGAACCGGTCGTCGAAGATCGCGACCTGGCGGAAGTACGCCTTGCCTTCGCCGCGCGGGTCGGGATAGGCGCCCTGGTTGGTGATCATCCCGCAGCCGGTGTTCGCGATCACGCGCATGCGCGCAAGCTCGCGCGGCGTGATCGTGCCGTCGCGCCCGTTGTAGTTGGAGACGCAGCACGCGCCGTACTTGATCAGGTTGCGCGTCGTGAATTTGCCGATGCGCCCTTGCCTGAAGAGGTGGGGCAACTGCGCTTCGCCCGGTCGCTGAGTCATCGCCGTCCTCCGGCCTTCCCATGGAATCGAGGCATCCTAGGCCTCGCGTGGACAGGGCCGGTTTGAGATGAATCAACAAATGCGCGCGGCGGCGGAATTGCCAAGGACTCGCCGACGCGGCCATACTTATCGTTCCGAGCGCTTGGAGGAGCCCATGCTGCAAGGCTGTGTGCCGTGGCCCGAGGAATTCGCCCGACGCTACCGCGAGCGCGGGTATTGGCGAGAGGTGGCAATCGGCGAGCAGCTCGACCAGGCGATCGCGCGGTGGGGCGACAAGGAGGCGCTTGTTTCCGGCGACGGGCGCATCACCTACCGCGAGCTCGGCGCGCGCATCGACAGGCTTGCGGTCTGCCTTGCGCAATCAGGACTCAAGCCGCTCGACCGCGTGGTGCTGCAGCTCCCGAACATTCCGGAGTTCATCTACGCCTACTACGCGCTGGTGAAGATCGGCGTCATCCCGGTGATGGCAATGCGCGCGCACCGGCAGACCGAGATCCGCCACTTCGTGAACTCGTCCGGCGCGGTCGGCTGGTTCATTCCCGGCGCGTTCGGCAACTTCGATTTCCCGGCGATGGCCCAGGAAGTCAAGGCCGACTGTCCGACGCTGACGCACGTGTTCGTCGCGGGCGAGCCGCGGCCGGGCCAGATCGCGCTCGGGCCGATGATCGCCGACTCGGCGGACGCGGGCGAGGTGAGTGCAACGCTGAAGCGCCTGCGGCCCGACCCGAGCGAAGTGGCGCTGATGCTGCTCTCAGGCGGAACCACCGCGCTGCCCAAGCTCATCCCGCGCACCCACAACGACTACGTCTACAACGCCACGCAATGCGCGCGCGTCGCAGGGTTCGGGGACGACACTATCTATATGGCCGTCCTGCCGCTGGCGCACAACTACAACCTTTCCTCGCCCGGGTTGATGGGCGCGCTCGCCTGCGGCGGGAAAGTCGTCGTCGCGCCGTCGCCCGACGCCGAGACGGTGTTCCCGATCGTCGAGCGCGAGCGGGTCACCGTCATCGCCGCCGCGGTTCCCCTGGTCGCAAACTGGTTGAACTCGCCGGTGCCCAAGCGCCACGACATCTCGTCGCTGAAGGTGATCCAAAACGGCGGGGCGCGCCTCGCCCCCGAGTTGCGCCAGCGCGTGCGCGACGAGCTCCGCTGCACGCCGCAGGAGATCTACGGCACCGCCGAGGGACTCATCAACATCGTGCGGCTCGACGACGACGAGGAGGCGCTGCTGCACAGTTCCGGAGCGCCGGTTTGCCCGGACGACGAGATCAAGGTAGTGGACGACAACGACAACGAGGTGCCGGACGGGGAACCGGGCGAGCTACTTACGCGCGGGCCCTACACGATCCGCGGCTACTACAACGCGCCCGAGAAGAACAAGGAGGCATTCACCGCCGACGGCTTCTACCGGATGGGCGACATCGTCCGCAAGCGGGGTCGCCACGTCTATACCGAAGGGCGTCGCAAGGACCTCATCAACCGCGGCGGCGAGAAGATCAGCTGCGACGAGATCGAGAACTACATCTTCGCGCACCCGAAGGTGAAGTCGGTGACGCTGGTCGCGATGCCGGACGAGGTCTTCGGCGAGAAGGCATGCGCCTTCGTGATCCCGAAGCCGGGCGAAACCCTGACCTTCGACGAGCTGACCGCGTTCCTGCGCGCGCAGAAGATCGCGAGCTTCAAGCTCCCGGAGCGGCTGGAGGTCCTCTCCGAGTTCCCCCTGAGCCCGGCCGGGAAGATCCTCAAGCGGACCCTGCGCGAGCAGATCACCGCGAAGCTGGCGGCGGAGAAGGCGGCGCGCAAGTGAGAATCGCGGTCATCGGCGGCGGGCCCGCCGGTCTCTTCTTCGCGTCGCTAATGAAGCGGCATAACCCGTTGCACGACATCCGCGTCATCGAGCGCGACCCGGAGGGCGCGACCTACGGCTGGGGCGTGGTCCTCTCCGACGTCGCGCTCAACTTCGTGAAGGACGTCGATTCCGCGCTGCACGTCGCGCTCACCGAAGGGCAGGTGGTGTTCGACCGGATGCGGATCGTGCATTGCGGCGAGGAAGTGATCCTCGAGAACAACACGTTCTACCGCATGGCGCGGCTCGATCTGCTGCGAACGCTGCAGAAGCACTGCCGCGCTGCCGGCGTGGAGATCGACTTCGGGCGGCGGGTGGTGGATCTCGGGGAGGTCGCGAGCTGCGATCTGGTCGTGGCGGCCGACGGCGCGAACAGCACCGTCCGGGGACTGCTCAAAGAGCACTTCCAACCTTCGCTCGACGTTCGGCCGAACTACTTCGCCTGGTACGGCACCGCCCAGCCATTCGATGCGCTCTCGCTCGTCTTCCGGCAGAACGCCGACGGGCTGCTCATCGCACACGCGTACACCTACAGCCCGTCGATGAGCACGTTCCTGCTCGAGACCGATCCGGAGACCTTCCGCAAGGCCGGCCTCGGTGCGATGACCGAGGCCGAGAGTCTTCGTTACTGCGAGGGCGTGTTCGCGGACGACCTGGGCGGCGAGCCGCTGCTCTCGAACAAGTCGGCGTGGTTCAACTACGCGATCGTGCGCAATCGCCAGTGGCATCACGGCAACGTGGTTCTGCTCGGAGACGCGCTGCGCACCGGCCACCCTTCGATCGGCTCGGGGACGCGGCTCGCGATGCAGGACTCGATCGCCCTCTTCCGCGCGTTCCAGGCGCGCGGCGACGACGTGCCGGCGGCGCTCGCCGAGTTCGAGCGCACGCGCCGCCCGGGCTCCGACGAGCTGCAGGCCGCCGCGGTGAAGAGCACCGAGTGGTACGAGACCGTGCGCCCGAAGCTTCATCTCCACCCGGTCGCCTTCGCGTACGACTACATGCGCCGCACCGGCCGCGTCACCCACGAGGATCTGCGCGCCCGCGACCCGGCGCTCGTCGCCGCCTACGAGGCGCTGCCGCCGGCGTCCTGACCGTCGCGGTAGTTGAGGTGGATCAAGAAAACTGCGTTTAGCCGGGTCGCCCGGCGTTCTTCCCCTTGATCCGGCTAGGTCAGGTGGATACCGTATACAAACAGGAGTGGAGGAATGACTTACAAGGCGCAGATTCCCTACGGCGCTTATTGGTCGACGCCGTTCGCGCGCTGGCAGGGCAGCCTCGCGCACCTGCACGCGCTCGAGTTCGGGGCGTACGTCGCGAAGCGCGAGCTCGAGCGGCGGAAGATCCCGGCCGACGCCTTCGACCACGGCGTGCTCGGGTTCTCGGTCCCGCAGAAGCACTCGTTCTACGGCCTGCCCTGGTTCACCGGGCTGGCGGGCATGCCGCGTGTAGGCGGACCGACGCTCATGCAGGCGTGTGCGACCGGTGTGCGCACGCTGCTCGCGGCCGCGCAGGAGATCGAGGCCGGCATGGCGCAGACCGCGCTCGCGATCACCTGCGACCGCACGTCCAACGGGCCGCATCTCTACTACCCGCAGCCGCAGGGTCCCGGCGGGACCGGCGCGCACGAAGACTGGGTGCTCGACAACTTCGGCTACGACCCGCTCGGGCGGCACTCGATGGTCCAGACCGCGGAGAACGTGGCGCGCAAGCACGGCTTCACCACTGCGCAGCAGCACGAGGTCGTCCTCCGGCGCGAGGCGCAGTACCGCGACGCGACGGCGAACGACGCGGCGTTCCACAAGCGCTTCATGACGCTGCCCTTCGAGGTGCCGGCGGCGAACTTCAAGAAGGCGGTCGCGACGATGGCGGGCGACGAGGGCGTGAACCACTCGACGCCGGAGGGGCTCGCCAAGCTGCGGCCGGTGGTGGAAGGCGGCACGGTGACGTTCGGCGGGCAGACGCATCCCGCGGACGGGAACGCGGGGATGGTGGTCACGACGCCCGAGCGCGCGCGCGAGCTCGCCGCCAATCCGAAGATCGCGGTGCGCCTGCACGGCTTCGGCCAGTCGCGGGCGGCGCTCGCGTACATGCCGGAGGCGGTCGCGCCCGCCGCCGCCCGCGCGCTCGCCCAGGCGGGCCGCACGGTCAAGCAGATCGATGCGATCAAGACACACAACCCGTTCGCCGTGAACGACCTGCTCTTCGCCAAGGAGACGGGCGTCGACGTCATGAGGATCAACAATTACGGCTGCTCGCTCGTCTGGGGTCATCCGCAGGCGCCGATGGGAATGCGCGCCGTCTTCGAGCTGATCGAGGAGCTCGCGCTGCGCGGCGGCGGCTGGGGGCTCTTCTCCGGGTGCGCGGCGGGCGACACCGCGATGGCGGTCGTGCTCGAGGTCGGAGACGCCTGAATGGGCGCCGTCGAGCGCTACGCCGCCCCGCTGTCCCTCGCGGAAGCGCTCGATCTGCTGCGCGCGGGCGACGTCACGATCGTCGCCGGCGGAACCGATCTCATGCCGCAGTCGCACAGCGGGAAGGTGCGCTTCGGATCGCTGCTCATGAACATCCGGCGGGTTCCCGAGCTCGGCGGGATCGCGCTCGAAGGCGACACGGTACGGATCGGCGCGCTCACCTCGATCACCGACCTGCTCGAGAGCCGACTTGTGCGCGAGCGGCTGCCGATCGTCGCCGAGGCGGCCGACCACTTCGCCTCCGAGCAGGTGCGCAACGGCGCCACGGTCGGCGGAAACGTCTGCAACGCCTCGCCGGCGGGCGACATGCTGGTGCCGCTGATCGTGCTCGACGCCGCGGTCGAGCTGGCGGCGAAGCCGAATGGCGCGGTCGAGACGCGCTCGATGCCGCTGCGCGAGTTCCTCACCGGGCCGGGCCGCACGCAGCGCGCGCCGCACGAGCTGCTGACTGCGGTGCGCGTCCCGCTGCCGCCGCCGGGGTTCGTAGCGCGGTTCTACAAGCACGGCACGCGGCCCGCGCTCGACATCTCCACGATCTCGATCGGCATCGGCGGCGTCAAGCGGGGCGATAAGCTGGAGAACGTGCACGTCGTGTTCGGCGCAGTCGCGCCCACTCCGATCCGCGCGCGCGCAACCGAGAGAGTCCTGGAAGGGCGACCCCTCGACGCGGCGGTGATCGAGGCGGCGGCCGAGGCGGCGCACGACGAGGGGCGGCCGATCTCGGACGTGCGTGCCTCGGCGTGGTACCGGCAGGAGCTGGTGCGCAACATGACGAAGAGGATCCTCGCCCATGTCGCATTCGGTTGAGATCGAGTTCCGGCTGAACGGCGTGGTGCGCCGGGCAGCGGTGCCCGCCGCCATGAGCGCGCTCGTCATGCTGCGCGACGTGCTCGGGCTGACCGGGACGAAGTACGGCTGCGGCGAAGGCGAGTGCGGCGCGTGCACGATCCTGGTCGACGGCGCGAGCGTCAACTCGTGCCTGATGTTCGCGGTCGATTGCGACGGGCGCGAGGTCACGACCATAGAGGGACTCGCCGCCGACGCCCTCGCCGAACGGCTGCGCCGTGCGTTCGCCGAGCACGGGGCGGTGCAGTGCGGATTCTGTACGCCCGGCATGGTGATCCAGGCGAGTCGCATCCTGGCGCAGCACCCACATCCCGACCGCGCAACGATCCAGCGCGGGCTTGAAGGCAACCTTTGCCGGTGTACGGGCTACAAGAAGATCATCGACGCCGTCGCCGCGGCGGCCGAGCAATCATGAGAATCATCGAACGCGACACGCTCATCGGCAAGCGCATCCCGAAGATGGACGCGCCGGAGAAGGCTAGCGGCAAGACGCGCTACATCCACGACATCGACGTGCCTGGGCAGCTCTGGGGCAAGATCCTGCGCTCGTCCCGCGTCCACGCGCGCATCAAGCGCATCGACGTGTCGAAGGCGAAGGCCCTGCCCGGCGTGCACGTCGTCATCACCGCCGCCGATGTTCCCGACCAGCGCCCGATCGGCATCAACAAGGACCACCCGGCGTTGAAGGGCGACAAGGTCCGCTGCATCCGCGACGAGATCGCGGCGGTCGCCGCCGACTCCGAGGCGATCGCCGAGGCGGCGCTGAAACTGATCGACGTCGAATACGAAGACCTGCCGATCGTGGTCGACCCCGAGGCGTCGCTCGCCGCCGGCGCGCCGGTGATCAACGAGAAGCACGCCGACAACGTCGCGATGCGCTTCGACTACTCTCACGGCGACGTGGCGCAGGGCGAGGCCGAGTCCGACGTCGTGATCGAGGACAGCTTCAAGCTGCACTACGTCACGCACTGCTGCATGGGCGTGTCCGGCGTGATCGCCGATTTCGACGCGTCCGGAAACCTCCTGCTCCACTCCAACACGCAAGTGCCGTTCCTGCACAAACGCGAGTTCGCCGACATCCTCGGCATGGACCCGGGCCGCATCCGCATCGTCCAGCCGCCGATCGGCGGCGGATTCGGCTCGAAGCTCGACATCTACCCGTTCGAGGTGATCGCGGTCTATCTCGCGCGCGCGGCGACGCGGCCGGTCAAGCTCGTGTACACGCGCGACGAGGAGTTCCTTGCCTCTCCGACGCGGCAGCCCGTCATCCTGAAGTTGCGCTCGGGCTGCAAGAAGGACGGCACGCTCATGTTCCGCTCGGTCGAGACGCTGCACGACAACGGCGCGTACACCTCCTGGGGTGCGACGACGCCGTTCGTGATGATGCAGACCTTCTCCTCGCTTTATCGCGTCCCGCACTGCAAGTACCACACGACCGTGGCGTACACGAACAACCCGTACGCGGGCTCCTTCCGGGGCTACGGCAATCTGCAGGCCACGTTCGCTGTCGACAGCCACATGGACAAGCTCGCCGAGGCGATCGGCATGGACCCGCTCGCGTTCCGGCTGAAGAACGCACAAGGACCGGGCGAAGTGACCGGACAGGGCATGGTGTTCAAGAGCTGCGGATTCCGGGACTGCCTCACCATCGCGGCGGAACGCAGCGGCTTCCTCGCGAAGCATCGCGAATATCGCGCGGCGCAACGCGCGCCGGGCGCGGTCAAGCGCGGCGTCGGCATGGCATCGATGCTGCACGTCGGCGGCGGGGCGAAGATCTATCCCTCCGATGGCTGCGGCACGATTCTCAAGATCGACGACTTCGCGCACGTCACACTGATGACCGGCGCCTCGGAGATCGGGCAGGGCTCGGAAACCGTGCTCGCGCAGCTCGTCTGCGAGGAGCTCGGCCTGCCGATCTCGGCGGTGACGGTGGTCAACAACGACACCGACATCACGCCGTGGGACGTGGGCGTGCACGCAAGCCGGACGACGTTCATCGCCGGCAATTCGGCGATCGGCGCCGCGCGCAAGGCGAAGGCGAAGATCCTCGCGGCGGCGGCGAGGAAGACCGGCATCACGGAGGGCGAGCTGGATCTCGTCGGCGGCTTCGTCGTGCGCGCCGCGAGCGGCGAGGCGATCGTCGAGCTCGCGAAGCTCGTGCGCGGGCTGCACTTCTCGGACAAGGCCGAGCTGGTGATGACCACCTTCTACTACGAGCCCCCGAGCGTGCACCAGGACAAGGGGTTCAAGGGCGACGTCTCGGCCGCGTACGCCTGGGCGACGCAGGTCGTCGAGGTCGAGGTGGACTGCGACACCGGCATCGTGAAGATGACGAAGGTGACGGGTGCGCACGACGTCGGCCGCGTGATCAACCGCCTCGGCATCGAGGGCCAGATCGAGGGCGGCGTGGTGATGGGGCAGGGCTACGCGCTCACCGAGAACCTGCTGATCGAGGACGGCCGCGTGCGCAACCCGAGCTTCCGCGACTACAAGCTCGTCACCGCGCCGGAGATTCCGGAGATGGACCTCGCGTTCATCGAGACGATGGACGGCGAGGGGCCGCAGGGCGCGAAGGGCGTCGGCGAGGCGCCCGCGATCTGCATCGCCGCGGCGACGGCGAACGCGATCTACAACGCGACCGGCGTGCGCATCTACGAGCTGCCGTTCACGCCGGAGAAGGTTTACCGGGCGCTGCGCGGTGTCGCGCCGCCGGTGGCCTGGCACGCGGCGGCGCCTTCTTGACGGGGCTGCGGTACCAATTGTATACAGTGTCCAATTCCGGAGCCGACGCCCTGGCCCCCCACCTGAAGCCCCTCGAGCGTGCCCCCGCGCTCGGCGACCGCGTCTATCAAACGCTCCGCCAGCTGCTGCGCGAGGGGCGGATGGGCGCCGGCGAGCCGCTGCGCGAGTTGCCGCTGGCGGCGCAGCTCGGAGTTTCCCGCACGCCCATTCGCGAGGCGCTCGCGCGGCTCGCGAGCGAAGGCCTGGTCGCGGTCGAGGGCAGGAGCTACGTGTCGGGCGGGGTGAGCTCGGACGACGTCGACGACATCTACGAGCTGCGCTTACTCCTCGAGCCCGCGGCCATCCGCCAGGCGGCCGCGGTGGCGCGCGACCCGCAGGCCCACGCGCCGCTCGGGGCGGCGGTGCGGGAGTGCGCGGCCGCCCACCGGGCGGGCGACGCCGATGCGTTCATGACCGGCAACGCGCGCTTCCGCACGGTCTGGCTCGGGATGGTGCGCAATCGCCAGCTCGTGCGCGCGATCGAGCGCTATGCGAGCCACGTCCAGCACCTGCGTCGCATCACGCTCTCGGACGCGCGGGTGCGAGCGGTCGCGCTCGCCGGTATGAAGCGCATCAGCGCGGCGCTGGCTTCGGGCGACGGCGAGCGCGCCGGACGCGCGATGCGCGATCAGCTCGCGGCTGCGCGCCAGGCGTTGCAGGGCGCGGGCAACCCGGCAATCAATCGGACCCGGCGCGCGAGCGCGCTCGCCTGAGTTGCCCGATCCGGCAGGGCGCGAGCGAAAGGCGAGTCCCATGGCGTTCAAGGTAGGCATCGACGTAGGCGGGACCTTCACCGACTTCATCGTGACCCGCGACGGGGCCGAGCCCGAAATCCACAAAACGCTCTCGACGCCCGCCGATCCGTCGATCGCGGTGGTCGAGGGCCTGGCCGAGATCGCGGCCGCGCAGGGGCGGGCGCTGACCGAGTTCGCAGCGGCGATCGACACCATCGTCCACGGGACGACCGTCACCACCAATGCGACGCTCACCTCGACCGGCGCGAAATCGGGCCTGATCACCACGCGCGGTGTGCGCGACGCGCTCGAGATGCGGCGCGGCATCCGCGAGGAGCAGTACAACAACCGCTACACCAACGTGCCGCCGCTCGTGCCGCGCTATCTGCGCGCGGGCGTAGGCGGGCGACTCGACCGCGACGGACGGGAGGTCGAGCCGCTCGCGCTCGATGAGGTGCGCGCGGCGATCGAGCTCTTCAAGCGCGAACGCGTCGCGGCGGTGTCGATCTGCTTCATGAATGCGTTCGCGAACCCGGCGCACGAGCGCGCGGCCGCGGAGCTGGTGCGCCGCGAGCTGTCGGGTGCGTATCTCACTGTCTCGACGGACCTGCTGCCGTCGATCCGCTTCTACGAGCGCGTCAGCACGACCGCGCTGAACTCGTACGTCGGGCCGAAGCTCAACCACTACCTCGACCAGCTCGTCGCGCGGCTGAAGGATGCGGGCTTCCGCGGCGTGCTGCTGATCATGCAGTCGAACGGCGGCGTGATGACGCCGGCGATTGCGCGCGCCAAGGCGGCGCTCACGCTGCTGTCGGGGCCCGCGGGCGGCCCCGGCGCCGGGCTCTTCTACGCGCGCGCGCACGACCAGAATCGCTGCATCACCATCGACATGGGCGGCACGAGCTTCGAGGCGTCCGTGGCCGTCGACGGGCCGGTCATCGTCAATGAGGGCACGATCGCGCGGCATCGCATCGCGCTGCCGATGCTCGACATCCACACCATCGGCGCGGGCGGCGGCTCCGTCGGCTGGATCGACCAGGGCGGGATGCTGCGCATGGGGCCGGCGAGCGCGGGCGCCGACCCCGGGCCGGCGTGCTACGGCAAGGGCGGGAAGCTCCCGACGACGACCGACGCAAACGTCGTGCTCGGCTACCTCGACCCCGTCTACTTCGCCGGCGGGAAGATGAAGCTCGACCCCGCGGCGGCGCGGCGCGCGATCGACGAGCATATCGCGCGGCCGATGAAGCTCTCCGTCGAGGACGCCGCAGCGGGCATGTACCGCGTGGTGTGCAACAACATGGCGCAGGGCGTGCGCGAGGTCACGATCAAGCGCGGTTTCGACCCGCGCGAGTTCCCGATGATCGCCGCGGGCGGCGCCGGCCCGATCCACTCCTGCCTCATCTCGAACGAGCTCGAGATCCCCCTGCAGATCGTGCCGCGCGAGTCGTCGGTGCTGTGCGCCTTCGGCATGCTGCTCGCGGACCTGCAGCACGACTTCGTGCGCACGTTCGTCGCCCGGCTCGAGTCGCTCGACTGGGCACGGCTCGCCTGCGTGGTCGAGGAGATGGTCGCTGAGGGCAGCCGGCTGCTCACCGAGGAGCGCATTCCCGTGGCGCGCCAGAAATTCGACGTGCGCCTCGACTGTCGCTACATCAAGCAGTACCACGAGGTGTCGGTCCCGATCGCGCGCGAGGTCATCGCGCGCGGCGAGGCCGCGGCCGTCGCGCGCGCCTTCGATGCCGAGCACAACCGACTCTACGGCTATTCGCTCGAGGCCGAGCGAACGCCGGTGGAGCTGATCAACGTGCGGGTGCAGGCCATCGGCGTGGTCGAAAAGCCGCGCTACCGCAAGGAGGACTGGGCGGGCGACGACGCGGCGCGGGCGCTCAAGGGCCGGCGGAACGTCTACATCCCGGAGACGAACGCGTTCCGAGCCGTGCCGGTTTACGACGGGCACAAGCTCGCGTTCGGCAACCGCATCGCCGGGCCGGCGATGATCGAGGAGGTGACCACCGCCGTGTTCGTCTCCGACGCGTACGACTGCGCGGTCGATGCCTACGGCTCATTCGCCGTCTACCGCAAGGGGCGCGAGGACCTCGTGAGTCTTCGCAAAGAGGAAGCCGTCGCATGAAGGTCGATCCGATCCTGCTGTCGGTGTACGCCCGCACCTTCAAGGCGATCACCGACGAGATGTCGATCTCGATGCAGCAGACGACGCGCTCGCCGATCCTGTGCGAGGCGAAAGACTACGTCACCGGGCTGTACGACGCCGACGGAAGGATGCTGGAGCAGACCGAGAACCTGCCGATCCTGGCGTTCTCGCTCGCGCCGGTGTGCAAGTACATCAGGCAGTACTTCGGCGACGACCTGCACCCCGGCGACGTGATCTTCCACAACGACGTGTTCAGCCTCGGCAACCAGAACAACGACGTCGCGGTGTACAAGCCGGTGTTCCTCGACGGCAAGCTCGTGGCCTGGACCGCGGTCAAGGGCCATCAGGCCGACATCGGGGGCAACGTGCCCGGCGGCTACAACCCGAACGCGACCGAGGTGTGGCAGGAGGCGCTGCGCATCCCGCCGGTCAAGGTGTTCGAGAAAGGGAAGCTGCGCAAGGACGTCTGGGACCTGATCTTCGCCAACATCCGCTTCGACATCGTCCAGCACGACATGAAAGCCGAGATCGGTGCGTGCAAGGTGGGCGAGCGGCGCTTGCTGGAGCTGCTCGGGAAGTACGGGCTCGAGAGCTACGAGGCGCACAAGCAGGCGCTGTTCGAGGCGACGCGCAAGATGATGGAGGCCGAGATCGCCAAGATCCCGAACGGCGTCTACACCGGCGAGGGCTCGGTCTACTACGACGGCCGGCACGAGGGCTCGACATTCAAGATCCGGGTGAAGATCCGCGTTGAGGACCGGCGCATCAAGTTCGACTACTCGGATACCGACGCCCAGACCAACGGCTTCGTGAACGGCACCTTCACCTCGAGCGCCTCGGCGACCATCCTCACGCTGCTCCAGATGGTGAACCCGGACATCCCGCACAACGAGGGGATGGTGGAGCCGATCGAGATCGTCATCCCCGAGGGCACGATCCTCAACGCCGCGTACCCGAAGGCGACGACCTTCGGCAACCATCTCTGCCCGCCGAACGCCGACGCGATCCAGCGCGCGCTCGCGCCGGTGATGCCCGACCGCGTCACCGCCGGCTGGAACAACCTGCTGTGCTCGCTGACCACCGGCATCGACCCGCACAAGAACGAGAAGTACGTCGACATCGGCTTCATGGGCCTCAAGGGCGGATCGGGCGCGATGCAGGGCACCGACGGCTACGACCACATCGGCATGATCGACGCCTCCGGCGGCGTGCTCGACCAGGACTACGAGATGTTCGAGCAGCAGACGCCGCACCGCTTGATCCGGCACGAGTACCTCACCGACTCGGCCGGGCCCGGCGAGTGGCGCGGCGGCCTCGGCGTCGAGACGATCTTCGAGATCGGCTCCGACGACACGCAGCTCGTCACGTTCGGCGACGGCGACTTCGAGCCGGCGTTCGGGCTGTTCGGCGGCGGTGAGGGAACGCTCAATTTCATCCGGCTCCGCTATCCGGACGGGCGCGAGGTCACGCCGCGCAACAAGGACCTGATCGCCGGCGTGCCGAAGGGCACCGTCTATCACCAGCAGGCGGGCGGCGGCGGCGGCTACGGCGATCCGCGCAGGCGCGATCGCGCGAAGCTCGCTGCGGAGGTGCGCGACGGCGTGGTCTCCGCCGAGATGGCGCGGAAGGCCTACGGCTTCGAAGGCTAGCATTGTATGGACTTCGAGCTGAGCGAGGAGCAGAAGCAGGTCCGCGATGCGTTCGCGCGCTTCTGCGACGAGCGCATCGCGCCGCAGGCGGCCGCGCTCGACGAGGCGCACGCGTTTCCGCGCGAGCACTTCGCCGAGCTCGGCCGCCTCGGCTTCTTCGGCATCCGCTATCCCGAGGAGGTCGGCGGCTCGGGACTCGACCTCGTTACCTTCTGCCTCGCGCTCGAGGAGGTCGCGCGGGGGTCGCTCTCGCTCGCCGGCTGCGCGGCGATGCAGTCGCTCATGGGCACGAAGTTCCTGCACATGCTAGGCAACGCCGACGTGCTCGAGCGGCTGTTCAGGCCGGCGCTGCGCGGGGAGAAGATCGGCGCGATCTGCATGACCGAGCCGAACGCGGGCTCCGACCTCGACTCGATTGCCACGCGCGCGGACAAGGTCGACGGCGGCTACAGGCTCAACGGCCAGAAGATCTGGGTCACCTCCGCGCCGGTGGCCGATTTCTTCACCGTCTTCGCCCGCGCAGGAGAGGAGCGCAAGCTCACGATCTTTCTCGTCGAGCGCGCCTTCAAGGGCCTGCACGTCGGGCGCGCGATCGAGAAGATGGGCGTATGGGCGCTGCCGACCTCGGAGCTTGCGCTCGACGACTGCTTCGTACCGGACGGCCATCGCCTGTCCAAGGCTGAGGGTGACGGCGAGAGCCACCTGCGGAAGCTCCTCGCCGAGATCCGGATCGTCACCGGCGCAATGGCGAACGGCGTCGCGCGGGCTGCGCTCGCCGAGGCGGTGCGCTACAGCGCCGAGCGCAAGCAGTTCGGCAAGCCGATCAACCGCTATCAGGCGATCCAGCACAAGCTCGCCGAGATGGCGACCGGGCTCGAGGCGGCGGAGCGGCTCGTGCTGTATGCCGCGTGGCTGAAGGATGCCGACCGGCCGCACCACAAGGAAGCCGCGATGGCGAAGCTTTTCGCGAGCGAGACGGCTGCGTCGATCTGCGACCAGGCGGCGCGCGTCCTCGCCTCGTACGGCTACGCGATGGAGTACCCGGTGCAGCGCTACCTGCGGGACGTCCGCTTCACGCTGATCGGCGGCGGGACGAGCGAGATCCTCAAGTTGATCATCGCCAAGGAAGTAGCCGGATGAGCCACCGCGCAGGGGCCGCCGCAGGGCGGAAGAGGGGCCTCGGCGCAAGCTGGGGATCTGACCCCGGAGGCGGCCGTAAGCGGCTGGCGGCCCCATGCGTCCGCTCTCGGGTCGCATCCCCGTTCTGCGATCGGGGCCCCTGCTCCGCCTCGCCGGCCGCCCCACGCTTGCGTGGGGATGCGAGCAAGGCGAAGCCGGTTGGCCGCCGACGCGAGGATGTGTGCGCTCGCATGAGCTTTCCGGAGGCGGCAGGGTAAGGATGACCGAGCGGCGCATCAAGGTGGTCCTCGCCAAGCCCGGCCTCGACGGTCACGACCAGGGCGCGAAGGTGGTCGTACGCGCGCTGATGGACGCGGGCATGGAAGTCGTCTACACCGGTTTGCGGCAGACGCCCGAGGCGGTGGCGCGCATCGCGCTCGACGAGGACGTGGACGTGATCGCGCTGTCGTCGTTGGCCGGCTCGCACCTGGCGTTCTGCGAGCGGCTCAAGCCGCTGCTCGAGCGGGCCGGCCTCGCCGACAAGCTGTGGGTGATCGGCGGCAACCTGCCGAAGCAGGACCACGCGCGGCTGCGCGAGCTGGGGTTCAAGGGCATCTTCCCGTCGAGCTCGAGGCTCAACGACATCGTGGGATTCATCAGGGAGAACGTGCAATGAACGACAGGCTCCAGTCGTCCGTCCAGCCGGTCCTGAACGAGTCGGGCATCGAGATCAAGCCGGTCTACACCCCGCGCGACGTCGCCGAGTCGGGCGGCGACGGGTTCATCGGCATGCCGGGCGAGTACCCGTTCGTGCGCGGCATCCATCCGCTCATGTACCGGCACCGGCCGTACACGATGCGGCAGTACGCCGGGTTCGGGAACCCGCGCGACACGAACGAGCGCTTCAAGTACCTCATCGCCAACGGCCAGACCGGGCTCAACGTCGCCTTCGACCTGCCGACGCAGATCGGCATCGACTCCGACGACCCGCTCGCGGTCGGCGAGGTCGGGCGCGTCGGGATGGCGGTGGACAGCCTGCGCGACTTCGAGATCGCCTTCGACGGGATCGACCTCGACCGGATCACCGTGTCGCTCACGATCAACGGGGCGGCGCCGCAGCTTATCGCGATGTACCTTGCGATGGCGGAGAAGCGCGGCTACGACGTGAGGAAGCTGCGCGGCACCGCGCAGAACGACATCCTCAAGGAGTTCGTCGGCCGCGGCACCTGGATCTATCCGGTGAAGCCGTCGGTCAGGCTCGTCGGCGACACGATCGAGTACTGCGCGCAGGTGGCTCCGAAGTACAGCCCGGTCTCGGTGTGCGGATACCACATCCGCGAGTCGGGCGCGAACCCGGTGCAGGAGATGGCGTACGGGTTCTGCATCGCGAAGGCGTATGCCGACGAGGTGCTGGCGCGCGGGCTGCCGATCGACGAGTTCGCCGGGCGGCTGTCGTTCAACTTCAACGTGTTCGGCAACCTCTTCGAGCAGGTGTGCAAGTTCCGGGCGGCGCGCGGCCTGTGGGCGAAGATCATGAAGGAGCAGTACGGCGCGAAAGACCCCGGGTCGATGTGGCTGCGGATGATCGCAGGCGGCGGGGGCGGGGGGCTTACCTACGAGCAGCCCGAGGTCAACATCGTGCGCGGCGCTTACTACGCGCTGACCGCGGCGCTCGCCGGCTGTCAGACCACCGCGCTGTGCTGCTACGACGAGGCCTACACGATCCCGACCGAGTACGCGCAGCGCATCTCGCTGCGCACGATGCAGCTCCTGATCGAGGAGATGGGGCTCGCCGACACCGTCGACCCGCTCGCCGGCTCGTACTACGTCGAGACCCTCACCAACCAGATGCGCCAGGACATGGAGCGCGTCATGGGCGAGGTGGAAGCTCAGGGCGGCATCGTGAAGCTGATCGCGGAGGGGGCGATCCAGGCGCAGGTCTCAGCCCAGGCCTATCAGATGCAGCGGAACATCGAGTCGGGCAGGTTCCGCAAGGTGGGCGTCAACTGCTATCGGGTCGACGAGACCGAGGAACGCGACATCGCGTTCCACCCCTATCGCGAGGAGGACACGCGGATGCAGATCGAGAGCCTGAACCGCGTGCGCGCGGAGCGGGACGCCGGGCGGGCCAGGGCGGCGCTCGCGCGAGTGCGCGCGGACGCGGGCGCCGACCGGAACGTCATGCCGGCCATCATGGAGGCAGTGAAGGCGTACGCGACCGTGGGCGAGATCACCAACGAGCTGGTCGCGGTCCACGGACGGTATCGCGAGCCGATCCGGTTCTGAGAGGCTGAAGCAAAGTGAAGCGGTACACGGTCCTCAGCATGGAGCAGGCGCTGTCGCTGCCGTCGGCGACGCTGCGCTTTGCCCAGCTCGGGTGGCGCGTGATCCGCATCGAGGCGACGCCGTCGGGCGACGGCCTGCCGGGCGATCCGAACCGCTACATCGGCGCGCGCGTCGTCGACGACGACCGGCGCAGCTACTTCGTCGCGCCGAACGTCGGCAAGGAGGCGATCGCGCTCAACCTCAAGGACCCGCGTGGCCACCAGGTGCTGCGCCGGCTGCTAACCGCGCTGAACGTCGACGTGTTTTGCTGCAACACCGTGCCGTCGCGCTACAAGGCTCTCGGCATCGACTACGAGACCCTGTCGGCGGCGAAGCCCGGCCTCATCTGGGCGGGCATTTCCGCGCTGGGGCCGGAGTACCCCGACGTGCCCGGGTACGACCCGGTGGTCCAGGCGATGTGCGGGTACATGGAGCTGACCGGCGATCCGAACGGTCCGCCGATGCTGACTGGCGTGCCGGTGATCGACCTGAAGGCCGGCGACGAGGTGTACGCCAACGTGATGCTCGCGCTGCTCGAGCGCGCGGAGACCGGTCGGGGCGGGCGGATCGACGTTTCGATGCTGCAGGCCGCGGCGTCGTGGCTGATCACGACCCTGCCGCTCGTCGACTTCGACTGCCAGCCCAACGAGATCACGCGCGCCGGCAACGAGCACCGCAAGTTCATCCCGACGAACGTTTACCCGGCGTCCGACGGCTTCGTCTATATGGCGATCGGCAGCGACGTCCAGTGGAAGCGGCTCACCGAGATCCCGAGGTTCGCCTCGATCGCGAACGAGGTCCGCAAGACGAACGAGGGCCGGCACAAAGAGCGGGCCCAGATCCATGCCGACATCGCGGCGGTGACCCACAAGTACGCTGCCGCGGAAATCGCTGCCGACCTCAAGCGCGCCACCATTCCGAACACGCCGATCCACGACATCCCGATGGTGCGCAGCCTGCCGGCCCTTAAGGACCGCCTGACCACGACCGTCACGCCGGCCGGCATGACGGTCCGCATGCAGCCGGCCGCAGTCGACCGCGCAGACGTGCGCACCACGCTGCCGTTCCCGGCGAAGTACGGCGAGCACACCAGGAAGGTGCTGGTCGAGGCCGGCTTCGGCGCGGGTGACGTCGCTGCGCTCGCCAGGGCGGGGGTGATCGCGTGAGCTGCGAATGGATGCGGTGGTGGTCGGCGGCGCTGTGCGCGCTCGCGTTCGTCGCCCCGGGCGCGCTGGCGCAAGGGACGTCGTTTCCGGCGAAGCCGATCCGCATCCTCGTTCCGTTCCCGCCGGGCGGCGGGACGGATGTCGCGGCGCGCGCGCTCGCCGAGCACTTCGGCAAGGAGTTCGGCCAGCCGGCGATCGTCGAGAATCGCCCGGGCGGCAACTCGATCATCGCCACCGAAGCGGTCGCGAAGGCGGCGCCCGACGGCCACACGCTGCTCCTCACCACCGACTTCCACGCGATCAACGCCGCGTTCGGCGTCGGGCTGCCGTACGACTCGCTCAAGGACTTCGCGTTCGTGGCGCAGGTGTCCACCTCGCCGCTGATGCTGGTCGCGTCCCCCGGGACCGGTGCGAAGACGATCGGCGAACTGGTCGCGGCGGCGAAGGCGAGCCCGGGGAAGCTCAGCTTCGCCTCGCTCGGCACGAGCAGTCCGCACCACCTCGGCTTCGAGTGGTTCAAGCGCATGGCGGGGATCAGTCTCATCGACGTGCCCTACAAGGGCGCCGGCCCCGCGATCGCGGACCTCCTCGGCGGGCAGGTGAACCTGATGTTCATCGTCGCGGCGAACGGCATCCGGCAGGCGCGGGCCGGCAAGATGGTCGCCCTCGCGGTGACCGGGCCGGCGCGCGCGGGCGTCGCGCCGGAGGTGCCGACCTTCGCCGAGTCCGGCTACCCGGAGTTCGTGCTGCTGAACTGGTACGGCATTCTTGCGCCCGCCGGAACGCCGCGCGACGTGATCACTAGGATGAACGTCGCGATCGTCGCCGCGCTCGCGACACCGGCGGTCGTCGAGCGGCTCGCAGGCGTGGGCGTCGATCCGGCGCCCGGAACGCCCGAGGCGCTGGAGAGCTGGGTCAGAATGGACATCGAACGGTACCGGCGCATCATCGCGGTCACGGGCGTGAAGCCCGAAGGCCGCTAGATGCGACCGGCCGTCACCAGGAGCGTCGTCAATTGAGAACGCGCGGCACGCGCCGCGCAAGAGAGAGGAGACGCTGCCATGAAGAAATCGTTGGTTCTGCTGGGATTCGTCGCCGCGGCGGCCGCGCCGCTCGCGCAGGCCGACATCACCGTCGGTGTGACGGTGAGCGCCACCGGGCCCGCCGCTTCGATCGGCGTGCCCTACCGGAATGCGTTCACGATCACGCCGACAGTGATGGGCGGACAGAAGGTGCGCTACATCGTGCTCGACGACGCGACCGACACCACCGGTGCGGTGCGCAACGCGCGCAAGCTCGTGTCCGAGGACAGGGTCGACGTCATCCTCGGCTCGGCGACCACCCCGACGAGCCTGGCGGTCGCGGAGGTCGCCGCCGAGACGAAGACGCCGCAGATCGCGCTCGCGCCGATCGCGCCGCCGCCCGACAAGTATCCATGGGTCTTCTGGGTGGCGCAGCCGGTGCCGCTCATGATCGCCGGCGTCGTCGACCACATGAAGGCGAACGGCGTGAAGAGCGTGGGGTACATCGGCTACAACGATCCATGGGGCGAGATCGTGCTGAAGGGCCTCACCGCCGCGACCGATCCCGCCGGCATCAAGATCGTGGCCAACGAGCGCTTCAACC
Organism: Burkholderiales bacterium; assembly: GCA_035456405.1. GTDB lineage: Bacteria > Pseudomonadota > Gammaproteobacteria > Burkholderiales > SG8-39 > JAGVSZ01. The sequence goes on from DATIDG010000065.1 coordinate 59,581, forward strand.
GTCCCGACACGAGCGTCAGCGCGCAGATCCTCAAGATCATGGCGACCGCGCCAGACGCGGTCATGGTCGGCGGTTCGGGCACGCCCGGCGCGCTCCCGCAGATCACGCTCGCCGAGCGCGGGTTCAAGGGGCGGGTGTACCAGACCCACGGCGTGATCGGGCAGGACTTCATCCGCATCGGCGGCAAGAACGTCGAGGGCGCGATCGCGCCGAGCGGGCCGGTCATGGTGGCGGACCAGCTGCCCGACTCGAACCCAATCCGGAAGGTGGCGAGCGACTTCATCAAGGCGTACGAGGCGCAGTACGGCGCGAACACGCGGAACGCTTTCTCCGCGTACTCGTACGACGCGACGCTGCTGGTTGCCGCGGCGGTCCCCGAGGCGCTCAAGAAGGCGAAGCCCGGCACGCCCGAGTTCCGCTCCGCGCTGCGCGACGCGCTCGAGGGCACCAGGAACGTCGTCGGGACGCACGGCGTGTACAACATGACGCCGCAGAACCACAACGGAATGGACGAGCGCGCGCGCGTCATGGTGCGCGTCGAGAACGGGGAGTGGCGGTTGCTCCGCTGAGGTTCCCGGCATGAGCGCGACCGGTCCCACGCTCGAGGAGAAGTACACCCTCGAGCGCGGACGCGTCTACCTCACCGGCGTGCAGGCGCTGGTGCGGCTCGCCCTGCTGCAGGCCGACCGCGATCGTGCGGCGGGGCTGCGGACCGCCGGCTTCGTGTCCGGCTATCGCGGCTCGCCGCTCGGCGCGCTCGACCGCGCGCTCGTCGAGGCCGGGCCACACCTCGCCGCGCACGACGTCCGCTTCCAGCCCGGCGTCAACGAGGAGCTCGCCGCGACCGCGGTCTGGGGTACGCAGCAGCTCCACCTCTTCCCCGAGCCGCAGCGCGATGGCGTCTTCGCGATGTGGTACGGCAAAGGACCCGGCGTCGACCGCTGCGCCGACGTCTTCAAGCACGCGAACTATGCCGGCACATCGCAGCACGGCGGCGTGCTGGTCGTCGCCGGCGACGACCATAGCGCGAAGTCCTCGGCGGTGGCGCACCAGAGCGAGCACCAGTTCTCCGCCGCTGCGATTCCGGTACTTGCGCCCGCCGATCTTCAGGAGGTCCTCGACTACGGACTCCACGGCTGGGCGATGTCGCGCTGGTCGGGCTGCTGGGTGGCGCTCAAGCTGTCCGGCGACGTGGCGGAAAGCTCCAGCACTGTAGAGGTCGACCCGGCGCGCGTCGCATTGCGCCTGCCGGCATCGTTCCCGCTGCCGCCCGACGGCGTCAGCCTCCGCTGGCCCGACCCGCCGCTCGCGCAGGAGCGGCGCATGCAGGAGTACAAGGTCTACGCCGCGCTCGCCTACACGCGCGCCAACGGGATCGATCGCACCGTGCTCGACTCGCCGCGCGCGCGTTTCGGCATCCTCACCTGCGGCAAGGCGTTCCGCGACGTCCTGCAGGCCCTGGAGGACCTCGGTATCGACGCGGCCGAAGCGGCGCGGGCGGGGATCCGGCTCTACAAGGCCGGGCTCGTGTGGCCGCTCGAGGCCGAAGGCGTGCGGCGCTTCGCGGAGGGCCTGGATGAGATCCTCGTCGTCGAGGAAAAGCGCCAGCTCCTCGAGTACCAGCTCAAAGAGCAGCTCTACAACTGGCGCGAGGACGTGCGCCCGCGCGTGATCGGGAAGTTCGACGACCGCGGCGAGTGGGGCGAGCACCACGGGAAGTGGCTCCTGCCACCGACCGCGGAGCTCGAGCCGGGAGGAATCGCGCGCGCGATCGCCGCGCGCATCGGGCGCTTCTACACTTCGGGCAGGGTCGCCGACCGGCTCGCGCTCCTCGACGCGAAGGAGCGCGCGCTCGCGCGTCCCCGCTTCCCGCTCACGCGCACGCCGTGGTTCTGCCCCGGCTGCCCGCACAACGCGTCCACGAAGGTGCCCGAGGGGAGCTGCGCGCTCGGCGGCGTCGGCTGCCATCTGATGGCCGTGTGGATGGGGCGCGACACGCTGACGATCAGCCAGATGGGTGGCGAGGGAGCGAGCTGGGTCGGCACCGCGCCCTACTCGGGGACGCCGCACGTGTTCGCCAACATGGGCGACGGCACCTACTTCCACTCCGGCCTGCTGGCGATCCGCGCGGCGGTCGCGGCGAAGGCGAGCATCACCTACAAGCTGCTCTACAACGACGCGGTCGCGATGACCGGCGGGCAGCCGATCGACGGCACGCTCACCGTCCCGCAGATCACCCGGCAGCTCGCCGATGAAGGCGTCGCGAGGATCGTCGTGATCGCCGACGACCCAGCGCACTACGGCCCGCGCCCGGGGTTCGCGCCGGGCGTCGAGATCCGGCCGCGCGCAGCCCTCGAGCGCACGCAGCGCGAGCTGCGCGAGGTGCCGGGCGTCAGCGTGCTGATCTTCGACCAGCTGTGCGCGACCGAGAAGCGGCGCCGCATCAAGCGCGGCGCGCACCCCGCGCCGGCGGTGCACGCGTTCATCAACGAGCTCGCGTGCGACGACTGCGGCGACTGCGGCGTGAAGTCGAACTGCCTCGCGCTCGCTCCGGTCGACACGCCGCTCGGCGAGAAGCGCCGCATCGACGCTTCGGCCTGCACCGACGATCTCGCCTGCGTCGACGGCTTCTGCCCGAGCTTCGTCACGGTCGAGGGTGCGCGCCGGCGCAAGCCCGCGCCCCCCGCCTGGGACGGGCCCGATCCGCCCGCTCCGACGCTGCCGGCGACCGCCTCCCCCTACGGGATTCTCGTCGCGGGCATCGGCGGGAGCGGCGTGGTGACGATCGGCGCGCTCCTCGGGATGGCTGCGCACCTTGAGGGGAAGGCCGTCGCCGTGCTGGACCAGACGGGCCTGTCGCAGAAGGCGGGCGCCGTGTACTCGCACGTGCGCATCGCCGACCGGCAGGACGCGATCCACGCGGCGCGGATAGCGATCGGCGAGGCAAACGCGCTGATCGGCGGCGACCTCGTCGTGTCGGTCGCGACCGAGGCGCTCGCCCGGCTCCGCGCCGGACTGACGCGCGCGGTCGTCAACTGCGCGCTTCAGATCACCGGCGAGCTAGTCGCCCGGCCCGAGGCGCCGTTCCCCGCCGCGGCGATGGAGGCGGAGATCGGCTCGGCGGTCGGCGCGGGCCGCGCGGACTTCCTCGACGCGACGCGCCTCGCGAACGCGCTGTTCGGCGACGCACTCGCGGCGAACATGCTCCTGCTCGGGTACGCCTGGCAGAAGGGGCTGGTGCCCCTTGCCGCCGAGTCGATCGTGAAGGCGGTCGAGCTGAACGGCGCTGCCGTGGCGATGAACAGGGCGGCGTTCGATTGGGGGCGCCGCGCCGCGACGGACCTGGCGGCGGTCGAGCAGGCGGCAGGCATCGCGCGGGCGGTGCGCGTGTCCCTCGACGACCTGGTGGCGGGTCGCGCGCGCGAACTGGCGGCTTACCAGGACGCGGCGTACGCGCGCCGCTACACCACGCTCGTCGAGACCGTCCGCCAGGCGGAAGGCGCGCTTGGCGGAGCGGCCCGTCCGCTGACGGAGGCAGTGGCGCGCGCGTACTTCCGGCTGCTCGCCGTAAAGGACGAGTACGAGGTGGCGCGGCTCTACACCGACGGGCGCTTCCGCAGGGCGCTCGGCGACGCGTTCGAGGGCGATTACACGGTGCGACTCCATCTCGCGCCGTTCGGCGCGGCGCGCAAGCGCGCGTTCGGCGGTTGGGTCTTCGGCGCGCTGCGCGCGCTCGCGCGGATGAAGCGCCTGCGCGGCTCGGCGCTGGACCCGTTCGCGCATGCCGCCGATCGCCGGCTCGAGCGCGCGCTGCTGGCCGAGTACGAGGCGACGATCCGGGCATTGCTTCCGGCGCTGACGCCGGACAACCACGCGATCGCGGCCGAGGTCGCGACGCTGCCCGAACGCATCCGCGGCTTCGGGGCGGTGAAGCGCAAGTCCGCGGAGGCGGCGCGTGCCGAACGCGAGCGCCTGCTCGCGCGGCTGCACGCGGGCGCTCCGGTGTTGCAGCGCGCTACGTGAGCCCGCAGGACCGCTGCAAGGGCGATGCGCTGCCGCCGGTTCCCGCCACGGTGGCGCACCTGATTGCGGACGCCGCCGCCCGCGCGCCGCGGGCGGAGGCGATCGTGTTCGGCGAAGTGATCCGCGCGTTCGTCGTGCTGCGTGCGGGCGCGCGCACGACCGCCGACGATCCGGTCGCGCACTGCCGCGCGAACCTCGCGCCCTACAAGGTGCCGGCGTCGATCGAGTGCCTGTCCGCGCTGCCGAAGACGACGGTGAACCAGACCGACAGGCAGAAGCTGCAGGCGCGCGCAGCGGGATGAGGGGCGCGCGGGCCTTCGGCGCGCCGCTGTGGTCGAGCGGCTTCCGGCCGTTCCTGCTCGCCGGGCTCGCCTGGGGCGCGCTGCTGCTTCCCCTCTGGCTGGCGGAGTACACCGGCGCGTGGTCGGCGGCGCCGGCGCTGGCCGGGCCGCTCTGGCACGGCCACGAGATGCTGTTCGGTTTCGCGGCCGCGATCATCGCTGCCGTGCTGCTGACCGCAATCCCGGGCTGGGCGATCACCGACGAGATCGCGGGCGGCCGGCTTGCGCTCCTGGCGGCGCTTTGGCTCGCCGGCCGGCTCGCCATGCTCGCCTCGGGCGCGCTTCCGCAATGGCTGGCGGCGACGGCGGACGCGGCGTTCCTGCCTGCGCTCGCAGCGATGCTTGCGCCGACCGTCGCGCGGGCGCGCCGCAGGTGGTTCCTCGCGCCGGTCGCGATCCTGCTCGTGCTCACCGCGGCGAACGCCGCCTTCCACGTCGCGGCGGCGGCGGGCGATGTGCGCACGGCCTCCCGCGCGCTCGAGTCGGGCCTGCTGCTGGTCATGGTGCTCTATACACTTGCCGGCGGGCTGCTGATCCCGGTGTTCACCCGCAACCGGCTGCCCGAGGTGACGTTCAGCATCGTGGTCGAGGTGGCTTCGATCGCAGCCGTGGCTGCGTTCGCGATCGCGGAGGCGTCCGAAACATCGCTCGCGCTGCGCGGCGTCGCGGCGGCGGTGGCGGCTGCAGCGAACGCGGTGCGGCTTGCGCGCTGGAGAGGGTGGAAGGTGTTCGACGACCCGCTGCTCTGGACGCTGCACCTCGGCTATGCGTGGCTCGTCGCGTCTCTCGCGCTGCGCGCTGTGGCCGCGCTCGGCGGACCCGCGCCCGAGCTCGCGTGGATGCACGCATTCACCGTCGGCGCCCTGGGAATCACGATCCTCGGACTCGCGACGCGCATCGTGCTGCGCCACACCGGCCGTGAGCTCGTGGTGCCCGCCGTGATGTTGATCGCGTATCTCGCGATGCTCGGCGCCGCACTCGCGCGCGTGGCCACCGCGTTCGAACCGAGCGTTTGGCTTCTCGCCGTATCGGGACTGCTCTGGAGCGCCGCGCTCGGCATCTATTGCGGCCGATACGCGCGCTTTCTGGTCGGGCCCAGCCTTCCGAGCGCCGCTGCGGGTTGATCAGGCCGCGCGCGGCTGGGCGCCGCGCTCACGCTCGACCAGCATGAGCATCGTGCCGATGGTGATGGAGCGGAAGGTCGCCTTGGCGATCTCGTCGATCTCTGAAAGGATTCGCGCGAGCGCGCGGCCGACATCCGTGGCGGGGTCCGCACCGCTCGCTTCGGGCGAGCGCGCGCTGATGTCCTCGAACAGCTCGATCACGTCGAACAGGGTCAGGCGCTTCGCGTTGCCGACGAAGCGGTAACCGCCGCCCGCGCCGCGCGTGGCCTCGAAAATCCCGGCGCGGCCGAGCTCGCGCAGCACCTTGGCGAGGTGATGGATCGAGACGCCGTACTTCGCCGCGATGTCGGAGGCCGAGACCTGCCGGTCGGGATGGGCGGCGGCCTCCAGCACGCTGACCAGGGCGAGGCTGGTGGCGGTCTGGAGCTTCATCGCGGCACGGCCTCGAGATCGAGCTCGAGCGGGATGAACGGCGCGGCCGTCATCCCCTGGCTGCGGAAGAACGAGAGCACGAGCGTGTTGTCGCGCGCAAGCAGGGTGCGGACCTTGGTGACGCCCGCGCGCCGGAAGGCGTCGACGATCGCTTCGAGGAGGCGCGTGCCGGTGCCGCCCAGGCGCGCACCCGGGCGCACGTTGATGCCGAACACCCAGCCGCACGGCGGCGATCCGAACTCCCAGTCGCGCACTTCGCCGATCACGAAGCCCTGGATCTCGCCGCCGCCCTCGGCGACGAGGAAAAAGCGCTGCTGGCGCCCGCGGGTGCCGTAGCGATGGAAGAGCTCGTACCAGTAATCGGGCTTGGCGAGCCCGGTGACCGCGGCATCGAGGGCGATCACTTCGTCGAGGTCGCGCACTTCGACCGGCCTGACAGCGAGGGAGGTGTCCGGCAGGGCGGTGTTCGGGACGGAAAGTGTCATTTCGGCACCAGTTTACCTGTTTCAGGCCGAAATGCCGTCCCGACAACCACATAGCGCCGTCTTGACGGCCCGGGTTGACACCCCGAGACAATTTAGGTATTTTCGTACCAAATTACGACAAGGCCCATCCGGCCCTTCCAGGAGCCGTGTTCCATTTGCGGGCGAGAAGCCCGCGCAAGTCCTCGAGGAGGGACCATGGCCGTCACCGCTTCCGCCCCCCAGCTCAAGGTGCGCCGCCTCGCGCCCCGCGACCTCGACGCCGTCACCGCGATCGACGCGACCCTCGCCGGCCGGTCGCGCCGCTTCTATTTCGAGCGCCGCCTGAAGGCGGCGCAGAAGGAGTCCGACCTCCACGTCCAGTTCGCGATCGACGACGGAGGCGCGCTCGCCGGCTACGTCCTCGCGCGCAAGCTCGCCGGCGAGTTCGGCCGCACCGAGCCGGCGCTGCTGCTCGAGGTGATCGGCGTGCGGCCCGACGAGCGCGGCCACGGCATCGGGATGCAGCTCCTCGCCGCGCTGGACGCGGAGGCGCGCGCGGGCGGTATGACGTCGATCCGTACCAGCGCCTCGTGGCGCGATCACGACATGCTGCGCTTCTTCGATCACGCGGGCTTCGTTCTCGCCCCGAACCAGATCCTCGAATGCAACGTGCACGCCGGCCGGCTCGGGGCCGAGCACGAGCCGGGCGTCGCCGCGCCCGAGCATCGCCACTACTCCGCCGAGGTCGACTACGGCGCAGACAGCGCGAACGACTTCGAGGCGCTCGCGCGCGACCTCGTCGATGTGCGCTCCCTCGCGGCCGGCGACCTCGCCGACCTCGTGCGCATCGACCGCAACCTGATGGGGCAGGAGCGGCGCGCATACATCGAGCGGATCGTCGCGGAGGCGCTCGACGACTCCGCGGTGCGCGTGTCGCTCACCGCCCGGGTCGACGGCATCGTCGCGGGATTCGCAACTGCGCGCACGGACTTCGGCGACTTCGGCCGCTCCGAGCCGGTCGCCGTGCTCGACACGATCGGGGTCGATCCTAACTACGCACACCGTCACGTCGCTACGGCTCTCCTCTCGCAGCTTTTCGTCAATCTGGAGGCGCTGCGTATCGAGCGCGTCGAGACGTTGGTGCGGCGGGAGAACTTCGCCCTGCTCGGGTTCCTCTATGCGATCGGATTCCGGCAGTCCCAGCGTCTAGGATTCGTCAGGCACCTGGGCTGAGCCGCCCGGCGCAACGGGGAACGCGCGTGTCATTGCGCCGCGGTTGACATCGCGGTCGCGGGACGCCTAGATTAGGGGCGTTAGCACCCCGCCCGCGGCGCCCGCCGCTGCTCCGATGCGCCCACTCGATCGCTGCCGCGCCATCTGGCCGCACCCTGGCCGGCCCGCGGCCGTTTCGCGCGCCCCGAAAGTCCGGCCCGCGGCGCCTCTGGCCGCGGCCTCGAACCGATGACGCTGCCCGAGCGACTCGGCAAGTACGAGGTCGTTGAAGCGCTCGGCGAAAGCGCCAACGCGGAGGTCTTCGGCGCGTTCGACCCGGATGTCAATCGCGTAGTTGCGGTCAAGACCATCCGCAAGGATCTCGCCCAGCTCGACGGTCGCGCCGCCCGGGCGCTCGCGCGCTGGCGCAACGAGTCGCGCCTCGCCGGGCGGCTCTCGCACCCGGGGATCGTCGCGGTCTACGACTACGGCGAGTCGGGATCGGTCGCCTACCTCGCGATGGAGTTCGTGCAGGGCCACCGTCTCGGCGAGTACCTCGCGCGCGGCATCCAGTTCGGAGAGGCGGACGCGGTCAGCATTGTCGCCCAGGTCTTGGACGCGCTGCAGCACGCGCACGAGCACGGCGTGCGCCACGGCGCCGTCAACCCTGCCAGCATCGTCATTACGCGAAGCGGGGAGGCGAAGCTCACTGAGTTCGGCGGGGCTGCCACCGAGGACGGTAGCGGACCGGAACCGGACGAGGATGCGGGCGACCCCGGATACGTCGCACCAGAGCTATACGCCGGGGAGGGTGTCGACGCGCGCGCCGACCTTTTCGCGGCGGGTGCCCTGTTCTTCCGGCTGCTCACTGGGCGGCCGGCATATCGCGGATCGGCGGAGCAGGTCGCGTACCGGGTCAGCCGCGGCAGCGTGCCATTGCCGTCAGAAGTGGGGCCTGGGCGAGGGTGGGAGCGATACGATGCTCTCGTGAGCCGTGCCCTGGCCAGGGAGGCGGACGAGCGATTTCAGACCGCCAGCGAGTTCCGGCGCGCGCTCCTCGATGCCTACGGCGCGCCGCTGGCGGCGGTCGCGACCCCGCGCAGCAATGACGGGGCGGCCTCCACGGGTAACGCGGAGCCGGGCGATATGCCGTCGCGTTCGCTATGGGTACCCGGACGCATCGCGCTCGAAGAGGAGCAGCTCCAGGCCCACTTGCGGGACGGTCCGCCCGCCTTCCACGCGAATTCCGACGACGGCCGCTGGCGCGTCGCCCTCATAGCTGCGGTGGTCCTGATCGCGCTCGCGGTCGTCGCTGGGCTCGCATACTGGACGGCGCCCGACTTCGGTCCGCGCACCGCTCGACCCGACCGCGCGTCGACGCCGCAGCCGGACGCAACCAGGGCGAGCCCCGCCCTCGTGCCCGGGCGCGAGGCACGGCCCGATACGGCACCGGGCATCGGAACGATGTCCCAGGGCGTCGGCGCAGTCGCGGAAGCCGATCGCCGCACGGTCGACAGCAGTGCCGGGATCGTTCGGCAACCGGAGCCCTTGGAACCCCTGCTCGCGCCGCCGGCGCCCATTGCGGCCGCGCGGTCGGAGCCGCTTGCGCCCGAGCCGCCGACCGTGCAGCCCGCCGTCCCCGCGGAACGGAAAGTCGCCGCCGCGCCGCCGTCCCAGACCTCTGGGACTCGAACCGAGGTGCCGGCGTCACCGGATGCGACGACCAGCTTCTGGCGAGACCAGGCGATCGCATTCCAGGTCGCGACGAGAATGGGTTTCAATCGCGATCTGTACCGGAGCCGGATTCAGGTCGAATCCGCGGGCGGCGTCGTGACGCTGCGCGGTCACGTGCCATCGCGCGAGCACGCCGCGCAGGCGATCGCCGTGGCACGCGAAATCAACGGTGTGCGCGAGGTGCGCAGCGAGCTGCGGGTAGGTGCGCCCGAGTACGTGTTTCCGGACCCCTCGATCGGCCTGCAGTAGCGCCGTGCCCGGAGCCGCCTTGACAGGGCTCCGCGCCCCCGCCTAGATTGGGCGGTCGGCGGCGCGGGAGGCCGCCCCGATGCTCCCAGAATCTCAACCGCGCCTGCGCCGCGGTGCATCCGCCTGTCGACGACCAACGCGAGACTGGTTCGGCAAGTGCGAGATCGTCGAGGCGATCGGGAAGGGCGCGACGGGCGTCGTCTACAGGATCACCAGGGAAACGGCGTGCGCGCCGTTCGCAACGAGCTCAAGATCGGCCAGCCGGACTACCCGTCGTCCCCCCGGCTCGGGCGGCTGACCCGCAACCCATTCGCACTCAGACACGGAGAACCGCGATGTACAAGCTCAAAGCCGCCGAGTGGCGCCCCCAGCACTTCAAATGGGAAGTGAAAGACCGCGTCGCTACGATCACGCTCAACCGGCCCGAGCGGAAGAACCCGCTCACGTTCGACAGCTACGCCGAGCTGCGCGACACCTTCCACAAGCTGCAGTACGCCGACGACGTGCGCGTCGTGGTGTTCACCGGCGAGGGCGGCAACTTCTGCTCCGGCGGCGACGTCCACGAGATCATCGGGCCGCTCATCAAGATGGAGATGGACGAGCTGCTCTACTTCACGCGCATGACCGGAAACCTGGTGAAGGAGATGCGCAACTGCCCGCAGCCGGTGATCGCCGCGGTCGACGGCATCAGCGCCGGTGCCGGCGCGATCATTCCGATGGCCTCCGACATGCGCTACGCCACGCCCGAGTGCAAGACGGCGTTCCTGTTCGTGCGCGTCGGGCTGGCCGGGTGCGACATGGCCGCGTGCGCGATCCTGCCGCGCATCATCGGCCAGGGACGCGCCTCCGAGCTGCTGTACACCGGGCGCTCAATGAGCGCGGAGGAGGGGCTCGCCTGGGGCTACTTCAACGAGATCGTCCCGAGGGACCGGTTGCTCGCGCGCGCGCACGAGATGGCGCTGTCGCTCGCGACCGGCCCGGCGTTCGCGCACTCGATGACGAAGAAGTGCCTGCACCAGGAGTGGAGCATGACGATCGAGCAGGCACTCGAGACGGAGGCCGAAGCGCAGGCGATCTGCATGCAGACCAAGGACTACGAGCGCGCCTACAACGCCTTCGTCAAGAAGGAGAAGCCGAAGTTCGAGGGGAACTAGGGAAGGCTCGAAAGACGCCCTGCGCGGTCCAGAACTCGCGATTCCCTCGGCCGAAAGACCTTGGTCGAAGCTTCAACGACGGCGCGCTATTGCGCCACGACGAGCGCCGTGAGGCGGTCGGGGTCGGCGAGCAGCTCGGCGCTCGGGCCGCGGTGCACGATCCGGCCGCGGCTCAGCACGAGCGCGCTGTCGGTCACCTCGAGCGCGAGCTTCGCAGACTGCTCGACCAGCACGACGGTGAGCGCCTCGTCGCGGATCAGGCGTTCCATCGCCTTCAGCAGCGCCTCGACGATGATCGGCGCGAGGCCCTCGAGCGGCTCGTCCATCAGGAGCAGCGCGGGGTTGCCCATCAGGGCGCGGCCGATAGCGAGCATCTGCTGCTCGCCTCCGGAGATCTGGTTGCCGCGGTGCGCGCGGCGCTCCGCGAGGCGCGGGAAAAGGTCGTAGACGCGCCCTAGGTTCCAGCGGCCGGGCCGCGCGGCGACAGTGAGGTTCTCCTCGACGCTGAGCGACGGGAAGATGTCGCGCGCCTGCGGCACGTAGCCGATGCCCAGCCGGTTGCGCGCGTGTGTCGGAAGCCCTGCGACCGGCGCGCCGCGATACTCGATCGCGCCGGCATGGAACGTCGTCAGGCCCATGATGGTCGCGAGCAGCGTGGTCTTGCCGACGCCGTTGCGGCCCAGCACCGCGAGCGCGCCGCGCTCGGGCAGCGCGAACGCGACGTCCTCGAGCACGACCGTCTCGCCGTAGCCGGCGCGCACGCCCTCGAGCCTGAGCGCGTCAGCCATGCGGGCGCTCGCCGAGATAGACCTCGTGCACGCGGCGGTCGGCCGCGATTTCCGTCGGCGTCCCCTCGCAGAGCACTTCGCCTTGCACGAGCACGGTAATCCGCTTGGCGAACCGGAACACCACGTCCATGTCGTGCTCGATGATCAGGATGGCGATGTCGCTGGGCAGCGCGTCGAGCACCTCGAGGATCCGCTCCGATTCGAGCGAAGGCACGCCCGCGGCGGGCTCGTCGAGCAGCAGCACTTTCGGCTTGAGGCCGAGAGCGATCAGGATCTCCACCAGGCGCTGCTTGCCGTACGGCAGGTCGAGCACGCGCACGCCCGCATCGTCCGCGAGGCCGAGGCGCGCGAGCAGTTCCATCGCCTCGTCGCGCACTTCCCGGTAGGCGCTCGCCGCGCGCCACATCCGGCCGGCGATCCCGAGGCGTTCCGCCACGCCGAGCGCGACGTTGTCGAGCACCGACATATCGCGGAACAGCGTGTTGATCTGGAACGTGCGGCCCAGACCCCGCTTGACGCGCGCCTCCTGGGCGAGCCCGGTGACGTCCTCCCCCCCGAGGAGGATTCGCCCCGAGGAGGGCGCGAGCCGGCCGGTCAGCATGTTCACGAAGGTCGTCTTGCCGGCACCGTTCGGCCCGATCAGCGCGCGGCGGGCGCCCGGCTCCAGGCCGAAGTTGATGTTGGCGGCCACCGTGAGCCCGCCGAACGTCTTGTGCAGACCGCGGGTCTCGAGCGCGAAGCGACTCATGCGCGCGCCCTCTTCAGCTGCGCGAACGCCCGGTCGAGCAGGCCGAGGATGCCGCCGCGCGCGAACATGACGATGAGGATCAGCAGGATGCCGATGCCGAGATACCAGTACTCCGGAGTCTGCTTGGCGAGGTAGTCTTTGGCCACGATGTAGACACCCGGCCCGACAAACGCGCCGTAGATGCGCCGCACCCCGCCGAGCACCAGCATCACGAGGATCTCGCCCGACAGCTCGACGCCGAGGACCGAAAGCCCGGCGAACTGCGTGGTCTGCGTGAGCAGGGCGCCCGCGGTCCCGGCGAGCGACGTGGAGATGGTGTACGCCGCCAGGCGCCGCCGGTAGACCGGCGCGCCGATCGCGTGCATGCGCACGTCATTCTCCCGGGTGCCGGCGAGCGCCACGCCGAACGGGGAGTGCACGATGGTGCGCACCAGCCACCAGCAGGCCGCCACGACGATGAGGCAGTAGAGGAATGCGGTCTTGCCGAACATGTCGAAGCGGAACATGCCGAGGATCGGCTGGATCGGGACGCTATGCAGGCCGTCGGTGCCGCCGGTCACGGTGGTCCACTTGTTCGCGACCTCGAGGAGGATCGAAGTGATGGCGAGCGTGAGCATCAGCAGCGCGAGCCCGTGCGTGCGCAGGATCACCGCGCCCGTCGCGAGGCCGAGCAGGCCGGCCGCGATCGCCGCCACCGCCAGACCGAGCAGCGGATCGCCGGTCAGCCGGATCGCGAACACCCCGGCGACGTACGCGCCGAAGCCGAAGTACGCGGAGTGCCCGAGGGTCACGATGCCGCCGTACCCGAGGATGAGATCGAGCGACAGCGCGAAGAGGATCATGATCAGGACATAGCTGCCGAGCGGCAGGTACGTCGGAGCGAAAAAGTAGATCGCGGCCGCAAGCACCCACGGCGCGAGCTCGATCCAGCGTAGGCGCGCCGCGCCCGCGTACCCGATTGCGGCGGCGGTCGTGCCGGTCATTGCGCGCGCCCCAGCAGGCCCTGTGGCCGCCACAGCAGCAGGACCATCGTCGCGACGAAGATGAAGAACGCGCCGAACTCCGGCACCCAGTACTTGCAGGCCGTGTCGCCGATACCGATGAACAGCGCGCCGAGGAACGGCCCGCGCAGCGTACCCAGCCCGCCGATCGAGACCACGACCAGGAAGTACACCAGCTGCTCGAACGGGTAGGTCGGCGTCATCGCAATGAGATCCGCGCCCAGCGCGCCGCCGAACGCAGCGAGCCCGCTTCCCAGTGCGAAGGTGAGCGTGAAGAGGACACCCGTGTTGATGCCGACCGACTGCGCCATCGCGCGGTTGTCGACCGCGGCGCGCACCATCGCGCCCCACCGGGTGCGCTCGACGCCGAACCACAGGATCGCGGTGAGCACCGCACTCACCGCGATCACCACGACGCGGTAGGTCGGGAACGAGCGACCGAAGACCTCGGTCTGGCCCTTCATGTATTCCGGAAGCGGCGCCGCCAGGGGGAGCGTGCCGTAAGCGAGCCGCGCGACCGCGACCGCCACGAAGATCAGCCCAATCGTGAACAGCACCTGCTCGAGCTCGCCGGCCTTGTACAGCCGGGCGTAGAGCACTCGCTCGAGGACCATGCTTCCGAGCGCCACCACGACGCACGCGACGACGAGCGCCGGCAGCCACGGCAGCCCGAGGCGGTCCATCACGGTGATCATCAGATAGCCCCCGGCCATCGCGAACACGCCGTGGGCGAGGTTCACGAAGCCCATCAGGCCCATCGTCACCGACAGGCCCACCGAGATCGCGTACAGGATCATCCCGTACGCGAGCCCGTGGAACCCGATGCTGACGACGCTGGCGAGAAATGCGTCCACGGCGGGTAAACGTCGTCCGGATAAACAAAGCCCCCGCTACAGCGGGGGCTTTGCCACCAGCGGACCGGCGCTGCTACTTCTGGGTGAACTCCTTCCAGGGATCCTTCACCATCGGAATCGTCTCGAGCTCGACGTTCTTCATGATGCCGCCGACCCGCTTGGTCTCGCGGACGTACTCGTTCTGCACGATGTCGCGCGTGCGCGGATCGATCTCGATCGGGCCGCGCGGGCTGTTCGGGTTCTTCCAGCCCCGGAGCAGCAGCATCGTCTTTTCTGGGTCGACCTTGCCGCCCTGCGCGCGCACGACGTCGCAGATCGCCTGCATGCCGTCCCACGCGCCGACCGAAATGAAGTTCGGCCAGGCATTGGGGCCGTACTCCTTCTGGTACGCCGCGACGAAGCTCTTGTTCGCCGGCCGCTCGCCCGCCGCCGAGTAGTGGAACATGGTGAGCACGCCGATGGGCACGTCGCCCATGTTCGGCAGCTCCTCGTCGGTCACGATGTCCCCAGGCCCGATCAACTTAATGCCTGCCTGGGCGAGGCCAAGTTCGCCGAACCCTTTGATGAGCGCGGTGGCCGACTTGCCCGCCGGGACGAACACGAAGAGGGCATCCGGCTTCGCGTCCTTCACGCGCTGGAGGAACGGCGCGAAGTCGGAGGTGGGCGGCGGCATGCGGACCGCGCCCACGACTTTGCCGCCGGCGGCCGTGAACGCGCGCGTGAACGCCTCCTGCGCGTCGTGGCCCGGCCCGAAGTCCGCAACGGCGACGTATGCCGTCTTGAAGCGTTTCGCCGCCCAGGTGCCCATCGGGTAGCTCGACTGCCACAGGGTGAACGAGGTGCGTGCGATGTACGGCGAGCGCTCAGTGATCATCGCTGTGCCGGCGTTCATGATGACGAACGGCACCTTCGCCTCGGTTACGAGCGGGGCGATCGACAGCGCGTTCGGCGTCCAGACCACGCCGGTGATCATCTGCACCTTGTCGCGCACGATCAGCTCCTGCGCGAGGCGCTTCGCGGTTTCCGGGTTGATTCCCGTGTCGTCGCGCTTGAGGATCTCGAGCTTGACGCCCGGCGGGAGCTTGCACTGGTCGAGCTTCATGAACAGGTTGATCGCCTTCTCGATCTGGTCGCCGTTCGACGCCATCGGTCCCGAGTAGGTATTGATCAACCCGATCCGCACCGTTTGTGCGGACGCCGGGCTCGCGACTGTCATTGCAGCGCACAACGCGGCAACGACGGTCAGAACTGCGCGTTTTTCGACTCTCACGGTTCCTCCTCCTCCGGGGGACTAACCAGAGGTGGACTATAACAAGCGAACGCACGCGCGGGCTAGGAGTGCCCGCGGGCGGAGAAGGGTGGGCGCAATAATAGACGGAGGGCGGCGTCAGCCGACCATCGTCAGGCCGCCGCTCACGCTGAGCACCTGGCCCGTGATGTAGTCCGCATGCGCGCTCGCGAGGAACAGGATCGCGTCGGCCACTTCGGAAGGCTTGCCGAAGCGCCGCATCGGGATCGCCTTCACGAACGCATCGCGATACTTGTCCGGCACCGCGGACAGCAGCGGCGTGTCCGTCGGCCCGGGACACACGCAGTTCACATTGACGTTGCTGCGGGCGGCCTCGCGCGCGAGCCCCTTGGTGAAGCCGATGAGCCCCGCCTTCGCGCCGGAGTAGACCGTCTCGCCCAGGCTGCCGACGCGGCCGGCGTCGCTCGACACGTTGACGATCTTGCCCGCGCGGCGCTCCAGCATCTGCGGGAGCAGGAGCCGCGTGAGCCGCATCGGTCCCACGAAGTTCAGGCTGATGACCTTGTCCCAGAACGCGTCGTCGGTCTCCAGGAACGGCGTCGTCTTGCCCCAGCCGGCGCCGTTCACCAAGACGTCGACGCGGCCGAAGCGCTCGAGCACGGCTGCGGCGAACCGCTTGATCGACTCGGGGTCGGTCAGGTCGAGCTCGAAGTAGTCCGCTTTCCCGCTCTTGGCGCGAATTCCGGCGGCGACGGCTTCGCCCTGCTCGCGCGCGATGTCGCCGATGCACACCATGGCGCCGCCCGCGGCGAACGCCTCGGCCGCGGCCCGGTTGATGCCCGAGGCGCCGCCGGTGACGACGACGACCTTGTCGGTGAAGTCCACTGCTCCTCCTTGCGGTTCGAGCCCGCTGCCGTCCTGTGGTCGAGCATCCTCCGGTCGCGCGGCGGATTCTTTGCCATGGCTCAACTCCGCCGCGATCTGAGGCGGACCGGTCGGTGGGACGCAGCCCACTCGGCGTTGCCAGTCAGCGTGGGGACAGGCTCGACTAGCAGGCCGGGCAACCCCTACGCCAGCAATCCATGCCGAGTGGGATATTGCCCACTACTCGTCCCACCCGGGAAGTGGGTTGACATCGGGCAGTCATCGGCCTGAAATCGAGGTCGCTTCGGACGCGGGCGGAGGGGGCATGGAGGCCGAGCGGCTGCTGCGCGAGATCACCGACTACTGCCGCAAGACGGGGGTGGCCGAGTCGACCTTCGGGCGCCTCGCGGTGAACGACGGCAAGTTCGTGAACCGGCTGCGCGACGGCGGCCGGATCACCACCACGACGTTCGATCGTGTGCGCTCGTTCATCGCCGGCGGCGCTGTGGACGCGATGCGTGCGCCCGAGACGCCGGTGCGCAGCGCGCCGCCGGCAGGCGTTCCTGCGCCGGCCGCTGCGCATCAGGACCGCAACTTCCGCTTCTTCGACAACCGCCAGAAGTACCTGCTCTTCGTGAGCACTTGCTCGGAGAAGGCGGTGGTCGCGCAGCGCGTGAAGATGGAGCTCGCGAACATCCACCCGCGCCCGCCGGCCGTGCGGATCTTCGATGCGGGCGTCGGCGACGGCACCGTGCTCACACGCGTCATGCGCGCGATGCACAGCCGCTTCGCAACCATGCCGTTCTACATCGTCGGCAAGGAGATCAGCCTCGAGGACGTCCGGCTCACGCTCGAAAAGATGCCCGACCGCTTCTTCGAGCATCCGGCCACCGTCCTGGTGATGACCAACCTCTACTACCGCGAGGCGCCGTGGCTCGTGCCGAGCTCGCTCACCGCCGCCTCCGGCCTCGCGTGGCACGAGCTCGCGCTCGCCGGGACCACGGGGCACGAGTTCGAGGAGCAAATCACCGCACTGGCGCCGTTCCTCGCGGAACACTGGCGCGCGCACGTGAGTCCGACGAGCGGCAACCCGGTCTACGAGCGCCCGGCGGTCCTCGTGATCTACCGGGAGGACCACCGCTTCCTGCTCGACCCGATCATCCCGCGCCGCGGCGGCACCGCCGCCGACTACGATCTCGTGATCGCGTCGCAGCCGTACCGCGCGCGCGCGTCGCTCGACTTCAAGGCGTCGCGCGTGATCGCACCGCTCGCGAAAAGCCTCGGCCCGGGCGGGCGCCTGCTCGCCATCCATTCGCACGGCAACGACCCCGGGCTGGAGATCCTGCAGGGAATGTGGCCCGGCGAGAATCCGTTCCAGCACGACCGTCACCAGATGCTCAAGGCGGTGAAGGAAGCGCTCGGCCCGGCCGCGCGCAACCTCAACTTCAACGCCTACGCGGACGCTCGCTCGCTCTTCCGCTTCGACATGCACACGCTGCCCACCGAGATCTCCAGCTCTATCGGCACCTCGACGCTCTTCGCGGCCTGGAACGCCGCGATCTACGTGGGCCAGATCGAGGACGCGCGGCTCGAGGACGCGATCCGGCACAGCCGCTATCTCCAGGTCACGGCCGAGGTGCTGCACCGGCACGGCGGGCTGTGGTTCCAGGACGAGTCCTACGTCATTTCGCGGCGGCGCGACTGAGAGGCGGCAGCCGATGATCGTGACCCCCGACACGGAGTTCGCGCAGCGCGGGCTCGCAGCGGCGATCGCAGCGCTTGCGCGGACGGCCTCCATCGAGACTTCCGCACGGAACCTCGCCGAGATCGACACTTACGCATCGCTCGTTCCGGCGGGCACCGACGTCTACATTGCCTGGCTCCCCGGCATGCCGTACCACCACGTCGCGAGCGTTGCGCGGCGCCTGCGCCAGGTGGACATGAATCCGGTCCCGCACGTCACGCCGCGGCAGTTCGCGAGCCGGGAATCGGCCGCGGATTTCCTCAAGCGCCTGCGCGACGATGCCCAGGTCACGCGCCTGCTCCTCGTCGCGGGCGACGGCGAGCCGGTCGGGCCGTACGGGTCGAGCGCGGAATTCATGCAGACCGGGTTGCTCGAGGCCCACGGCATCCGGAGCGTCGGCATCGCGGGCTATCCGGAGGGGCATCCGCGCATTCCCGAGACCTCGCTCGCGGCGGCGCTCGAGCGCAAGATCGAGGAAGCGGCCCGGCGCGGAATCGAACTGTTCATCGTCACGCAGTTCTGTTTCGACGGCCAGGCGATCCTCGACTGGCTCGCGCGGCTGCGCGCGCAGGGCATCGCGCTGCCCGTGCGCGTGGGCGTGGCGGGGCCGGCCCGCGTCCGCGCGCTGCTCGCGTACGGCGTGCGC
>DATIDG010000066.1:0-26551 GCA_035456405.1 Burkholderiales bacterium
GACGGCGGCGACGTGCATGCCCATCGCCTTGGCATATTGAACCGCCATGTGGCCGAGACCGCCGATCCCCGAGATCACCACCCATTCGCCCGGTCTCACCTCCGTCTCCTTGAGTCCCTTGTAGACGGTCACCCCGGCGCAGAGAATCGGCGCTGCCGGACCCCACTCAAGCGAGCTCGGGATGCGACCAACATAGTTCGGGTCGGCGACCGCGTAGTCAGCGAAGCTGCCGTTCACCGAATAGCCGCTGTTCAGCTGCGAGCCGCACAACGTCTCCCACCCGGTCCGGCAGTACGAGCAGTACCCGCAGGCCGTATGCAGCCAGGGAATGCCGACGCGGTCACCTTCCTTGACGCCGCGGACGGCGCGGCCGACGGCGGCCACCGTCCCCACGCCTTCGTGGCCGGGAATGAAGGGCGGGTTCGGCTTGACGGGCCAATCGCCCTTGGCGGCGTGGAGGTCGGTGTGACAGATCCCGGTCGCCGCGATGCGGACGAGGATCTGGTTCTCCTTCGGTTCCGGAACGGGTACTTCCTGGATTTCGAGCGGCTGACCGAGCTCGCGGACGACTGCCGCCTTCATCGTGCTGGCCATGGGTTCTCTCCTTTCGTAAGCGGCGCCGATCGCCAGCGGCAGGACGATTTCGTCGAGCGCCTCATCGGGTCGCCTCCTGCCGCTCGTACCGAGCCGTCGGCGCCGGCGGCTCGCCGTAGTGCTGGCTCCCGCCGCCGAGCGCGGCGTACAGGGCAACGCGGCTCGACAGCAGCGCGCGGCGCTGCTGAACGAGCTGTTGCTGGGCCGCGAGCAGATCGCGCTGCGCATCGAGCACTTCCAGGGACGACGCGAGGCCGCGGTCGAAGCGCAGCGTCGCGAGCCGAGCGCGCTCGGTCTGTTCCGCGACCGCACGCCGCTGGATCGTGACCTGCTCGCTGAGCCAGTGCTGCGCCGAGAGCGCGTCGGCGACGTCCCGGAACGCGGCCTGGACCGCGCGCTCGTACTCGGCCACTGCGGCGTCGCGTCGCACCTCCGCAAGGTCGAGGTTGGCCTGCCTGCGGCCGGCGTCGAAGATCGGCATCACGAGCTGCGGCGCGAAGAGCCACGCGCCCGTTCCCGACTCGAACAGCCTGCTGAGCTCGAGGCTCGCGGTGCCGTAGAACCCGGTCAAGGTGATGGTGGGGAAGAAGGCCGCGCGCGCGGCGCCGATGTTCGCGTTCGCCGCCTTCAGACGGTGCTCGGCCGCGACGATGTCGGGCCGCTGCTGAAGCAGGTCCGAGGGCAGCCCGACGGGCGGATCGCGCACCAGCGCCGCGTCGTTCAGGCTCTCCCGGTCCGCGATGCGCGCGGGCTGGGAACCGACCAGCAGCGTGAGCGCGTGCGCCTGGGCCGCGCGCGCCTGCTCGAGCTGCGCGCCGAGCGTCTGCGCCTGGGTGAGCAGCGTCTCGACCTGTGCCACGTCCAGCCGCGTGGCGGTGCCTACCTGGAACCTGCGCCGGAAGATGCGCAGCGACTCCTCGCGCGTGCGGATGGTGTCGCGCGTGATGCGGATGCGCTCGTCGAGCTCGCGCAGCGTGAGATAGCCGTCGGCCACCTGCGCGACGAGGCTCACGGTAACCGCGCGACGCGCGGAGTCGGTGGCGAGGAACTGCTCCAGCGCGCTGTCCTTGAGGTTGCGGACGCGCCCCCAGAAGTCGAGCTCCCACCCGAAGACGCTCGCGCCGACGGCGTAGATCGACGTGGTGTTCGCGCTCCCCGTCGGACTCACGCGCTCGGGAACCCCCAGCCGCAGCTCCCCGGCGTTCACATTGACGGTCGGGAACTGGTCGGCGCGCCGGATCTGGAAGGCGGCGCGCGCCTCGAGAACGCGCAGGGCCGCCACGCGGAGGTCGCGATTGTTCTCCAGAGCCTGCGCGATCATCGCCTGCAGCTCGGCGTCGGCAAAGTATTCGCGCCAGGCGATCTCCGCGGCTGTACGCGCGTCGGGGATCGCATCCGGCCTCGCGCCCGCCGGCACCGGGGCGTCGGCCGGGTACTCGTTCGCGACCGGTAGCGCCGGACGCTCGTACTTCGGCGCGAGCGAGCATCCGACGGTCAGCGCGGTCAGGGCCGCCGCGCAGGCCCAGGCGAGCGTGGGCACGTTCATCGCTCAACCTCCTTTCGCCGGTTCCTTGCCGCCGGCCTCGAGCTCGGCGGCGATCGCATCGAGCAGCTCGCGCCCCGAGGCGAATTCGAGCTGCCGGCCGGTCACCAGGTTCTCGAGACGGCCGGCGAGCGCACCCGGCTTGGCGTCGCCCCGCATCTTCAGCACGTACGCGCGTCGGCTCGGGTACTTGGATTCAGGGTTGAGCGGCATAGCAGTTATCCCCTCACGCTTCATTCATGCCGGCTGAGGCACCGCGGCTGCACCCGGCGCGGGCGCGCGCTCGACCCTGAACCACGCGGCGTAGAGAGCCGGCAGGAAGAAGATGGTCAGCACCGTGGCGACGGTGAGTCCGCCCATGATGGCGATCGCCATCGGCCCCCAGAACACGCTGCGGGTGAGCGGGATCATGGCGAGCACGGTGGCTGTCGCCGTCAGCACGACCGGGCGCGTCCGGTGGACGGCTGCCTCCACCACCGCGTTCCACGGGTCGAGGCCCTCGGCGATCTCGGCCTGGATCTGGTCGATCAGGATCACGGAGTTGCGCATGATCATCCCGCCGAGCGCGATGACGCCGAGGATCGCGACGAACCCGAGCGGCGCCCGCGTGACGAGCAGCGCGATCACGACGCCGATCAGCCCGAGCGGCGCGGTCAGGAACACCATCGCCATGCGCGAGAAGCTCTGCAGCTGCAGCATCAGGATGGCGAGGATCGTCACGATCATCACCGGCGCGACGGCGGCCAGTGCGCGGTTCGCCTTGTCGCTTTCCTCGACGGCGCCGCCCACGTCGATGCGGTAGCCAAAGGGCAGCTTCGCCTCGATGTCCTCGAGCATCGGGCGGATGGACTGCGACACCGTCACGCCCTGCTCGCCGTCCTTGACGTCGGCGCGGACCGTGATCGCCATGTCGCGATTGCGTCGCCGCAGCACCGGCTCTTCGAGCTCGTAGCGTACGCGCGCGACCTGCGAGAGCGGCACCACCGTGCCCTGGCGGGTGAAGAGATTGACGTCCTTCAGCGTGTCGACATCGAGCCGCTCGGACGGCACCGCACGCGCGACGATGTCGATCAGGTCCTCGTGCTCGCGCAACTGCGACAGCGGCACCCCATTCATCACCGTCTGGGTCACCAGCGCGACGTCGGCAGGAGCGAGGCCGAGTGCGCGGGCCTTGTCCTGGTCGAGCTCCACTTTCAACGTCCGCACCGGATCGTTCCAGTCGAGCTGCACGTCGCGGACCTTCGGACTCGACGCGACCACGCGCTCGACCTCGCGCGCGATCTCGCGCACCTTCTGGGTGTCCGGACCGACGACGCGGAACTGCACCGGGAAACCGACCGGGGGACCCATCTCCAGCCGCCAGATCCGCACCCAGACCTCCGGAAACGCCTCGCCGACGCTCGCCATCAGGCGCGAGCGCAGCCGTTCGCGTGCTTCGATGTCCTTCGTCATCACGACGAAGACGGCGTAGCCGGGGTTCGGCAGCTCGGGGTTGAGCGCGAGATAGAAGCGCGGCGGGCCGGCGCCCGTGTACGCGGAGAAGTACTCGACGTCCTCGTCCTTCGCCAGCACCGCCTCCAGCTTCTTCACCTGCTCGGTCGTCGCGGCGAACGAAGCGCCCTCCTTCAGCCGCAGCTCGACGATCAGCTCGGGGTGCGTGGCGCTCGGGAAGAACTGCTGCGGCACGAGCCGAATCGCCGGCAGCGCCAACGCGAGCGCGGCGACGGTGGCGCCGATGACCCACCAGCGCCCGTCGACGGCGAGCCCGATCAGCCGGCGCAGCTTGCGATAGAACGGCGTCTGGTACGGGTCGCCGCCGTGGTGTTGCTTGCCGAGGTCCTTCGGCAGCATATTGACCGCGAGGTACGGCGTGATCAGCCCCGAGACGATCCAGGAGAAGATGACCGCGGTGCCGACGATCCAGAAGATGCCGCCCGCGTACTCGCCGGTCACCGATTTCGCGAACCCGATCGGCATGAAGCCGGCGACGGTGATCAGCGCCCCCGTCAGCCGCGGCATCGCCGTGGCGGAGTAGGAGAACGCGGCCGCCTTCACGCGCTCCCAGCCCTGCTCCATCTTCACGACCATCATCTCCACCGCGATGATCCCGTCGTCGACGAGCAGCCCCAGCGCGATGATCAGCGAGCCGAGCGAGACGCGCTCGAGGTTCCACCCCATCGCGAGCATCACCAGCGCGACGGCGCCGAGCACGATCGGCACGGAGAGCCCGACGACGATGCCCGTGCGCCAGCCGAGGCTGAGCAGGCAGACGGCGAGCACGATGGCGAGCGCTTCCAGCAGCGAGCGCTCGGCTTCCCAGACTGCCTCGCTGACCGTGGTGGGCTGATCGGCGACGCGCTCGAGCTCGACGCCGTAGGGCAGCTCCGCCTGGATCTTGGCCATTGTCGTCTCGAGTGCCTTGCCGAGCTGCACGATGTTGCCGTCGTCGGTCATCACGATGCCGAGCATCAGCACCTGCTGGCCGTTGTGGCGCACGGTGTACGTCGGTGGGTCCTCGAAGCCGCGCGTGATGGTCGTGAAGTCGCCGAGCTTGATCGTGCGGCCGCCCGCCGTGACCGGCACGTTGCGGATGTCCTCTTCGGCTGCGAACTGGCCGGTCACCCGCACGAGCACGCGGTCGCCGCGCGTGTCGATCGAGCCGGCGGCGAGAACGCTGTTCTGGTTGCGCAGGCTTTCAGCGATCTGCAGCGGCGTGATGCCGAGCGCGGCCAGCCGCTGGTGCGAGAACTCGACGTAGACCTTCTTGGCCTGCTTGCCGTAGATGTCCACCTTCTTGACCATCGGCACTTTCAGCAGGCGGCGCTTGATGACCTCCGCGATGTCGGACAGCTCGGCGTGCCCGATGCCGTCGCTCTTGACGGCGTACAGGATCCCGGACACGTCGCCGTACTCGTCGTTGAAGATCGGGCCGATGACGCCCTCCGGGAGGTCCGACTTGATGTCCGAGAACTTCTTGCGCGCCTGGTACCACGCCTCCCGCTGGTCGGCCTTCGAGGTGCCGCCCCACACGCTGAGCGTCATGCCGCCGAAGCCCTGGCGCGCGAACGTGACGACCTTTTCGTAGTGGTCGAGCTGCTCGAACTTTTTCTCCATGCGGTTGAGCACTTCGTTCTGGATCTGGCTGGCGGTCGCGCCGGGCCAGATGACCATCGCCGTCATCGACGGCACCGAGAAGTTCGGATCCTCGAGCTGGCCGAGACGGGTGAAGCTGAGCGTGCCGCCCACGCCGATCACGAGGATCAGGAAGAGCACGATGGCGCGGTGGTTGAGCGCCCACTCGGTGAGGTTGAAGGATTTCATCGGGCCGCCTGCTTGGCTGCTTCGCCGCCCGCTGCGCCAGGCAGCGCCACGCGCAGCCCGGGCGCCATCTTTTGCACGCCTGCGGTGACGACGCGCGTGCCGGCCGGGAGCCCCGAAACGAGCACTTCGTCGTTCCGGTACCCGTACACCGTCACACCGGCCAGGTGGACGGTCGCGACCGGCTCGGCGCCGTCACGACGAACGACCCACAGCGCCGGCTGCCCGTTCGCCTGGGTGATCGCGCTTGCCGGGATCGCCGCGACCGGCTCTTCCGCCGCCGCGTGGCGGGCGACCAGGGTGGCGGTCGCGCCGAGCGGCAGGGGCCGTGGGGTCGCGGGCTTGAGTCGCGCCCGGTAGGTTCGCGTCTGCGCGGCCGCCTGCGGCCCGAGCTCGCGCAGGGCGACCTCGAACGTCGCGTCGGGCGCGCTCGTGAGCGAGGCGCTGTACCGCGCCGTCTTGAACGCCGCGAGCTGGTCCTCCGGCACATCGACGACGATCTCGGGCTCGCCCGGGTTCGCGATCGCGACGACCGGCTGCCCCTCGGCGACGACCTGCCCGCTCTCGGCGCGCACGGCTGTGACCACGCCGCTCCGCGACGCGCGCAGGACCGTGTACTTCAGCCGGTTGCGGGCGAGCTCGAGTTGCCTTGCCGCAGCCTCCGCCGCCGCCTGGGCCCTGATCGCCCCGCTCTGCGTGTGCTCGTCTTCCGACGAGCTCACCGCGCCATCGCCGATAAGCTCCTGATTGCGCCGCCGATCCGACTGGGCCTGCCGCGCCTGCGTCTCGAGGGCGAGGTGCTGCTGTCGCGCCGCTTCCTCGGCGAGCCGGTAATCCGTCTCGTCGAGCATGGCGAGCACATCGCCTTCACGGACGGTGTGGCCGACGTCCACCTTGCGTGCGAGGATCTTTCCGCCGACGCGAAACGCCTGGTCCACCTCGTGGCGCGCCTGCACCGTGCCGGTGTAGCGATGCGTTTCCTGGGCCTTGTCGTAGCGGATCTCCGCAGTGCGCACGGTCCGCAGCGGCTCGGCCGGCGGCGGGGGTGAACACGCGGACAGCAGCGCTGCGATTGCAACGGAGAGAAATGCGGTGGTGAGAGGGGTGTTCACGGTGGTCACTCGGTCTGGAAACAGCGTATCCGGAGGCCGCATCGAGTCGTAAGCGAAAGATCCGCGCTCGGTCGGACCCGTTCACGCCGGCGGCCACTCTCCCAGATCTGGGAAGGACTTCTTCAGTCGCTCGATGATGTAGTCCTCGATCGCCATCGTCTTCGCCTGCCCTAGTGCCTCGACCGACTTCTCGCGTAGCGCGAGGTGCAGCATGAGCAGTTGGTGCAACTTTGCAAACGCCAGGGGATTGTCCGTTCCGCACACCGAGGCGTCTTTTCGCAGCACCCGCAGAATGATGCCGGGATCGAGGACCCGCACCTGACACACCAGCGCGAGCCGGGCGATCTCCCGGTCGAGCTCATCGAGGTTCTCCGCCCACAACGCGGGAGGGAAGTCTTGGTGCTCGGTCATGGGTTCATGCCTTTGTCGCGGCGACTGCAGTTTCCGTGAGGTTCATGTAGACCCAGCATAGGCGTCGAGCGCTGCCGAGTCGTCAACGAAAAGTCCCCCTTCGGTCCGAATCGGGTCAGCTAGGCGCGGCGGGATCCCGGATCCACTCCCGCCACATCTCGCCGCAGAGGGCGAGCACGACGGGGCCCATGAAAACGCCGATCAGGCCGAGCACCTGGAAGCCGCCGATGCTGCCGACGAGCACCCAGAACAGACTGAGCTTCACCGCGCCGCTGACGAGGAGCGGGCGGAGGAACTTGTCGCCGGCGAAGATCACGACGCTCCCCGCCAGACCTGCCGCGATCGCGTTCCACTCAGCGCCATGCGCGGCCAACCCCACGCCGACGCCGGCCACGATGGCATAGCCGACGAAGGGAAGCATGGCCAATATCCCCGTCACGGCGCCCCACACTGTCGGGCGCGGCACGCCAGCCGCGGCGTAAATGAGGCTGGTCGCGACGCCGTCGAACAGCGCCAGCACGACCATTCCACCGACCGTTGCGCGGATTGCACGCACGGCGAGCGAGCACCGCGAACGGCAGCGCAACAGAGCCACCCGTAACGCGCCTGGGGCGGCGCCCAGCGCCAGCGCGGCCGCGGCGCCGCTAACGGACGGACGAGGCGCGCGACCGCCGCGCGTGGAACGACGCGTGGCTGGCGCCGCACGCGGCCTCTCCGAGGCAGTCCGACTCCACGGGTTTGCATGCCATCAGGCTAGCGGCCGGCAAGGCCGGCGTCGTCAGCGGATCGTCGGGTTACGGTCCGAGTTGGATGGGGGCATCGCGTTGAGGGCCAGCGTCACTGTCACGATGCCGTCCTTTTCACGCTCGGTCGCGGGCAGCCCGCTGTGGCGCAGCACGCTGAGCATCGGCCCGTTCCCGGCAAGCACGTGGGCTTCGAACCGCGAAATGCCGCTCGCGCGCGCGAGCTGGATGAGCCCCCCAAGGAGGCGGGTTGCGATCCCGCGGCCCTGAAAGTCCTCCTCGACCGTGAATGCGAGCTGCGCGCATTCCTCATTGCCGGTGTACCGGCCAAGTCCGACGATCCTTTCTCCGTTTCCGGTCGGAATCGTCGCGACCAGAACCGCTTCGCGCGCCTTATCGGGTTCGGTGAGCCGGCGGAGCTCCGCGTCGCTCAGTTCCTTCTTGTCGAAGAAGAAGCGCAGGTAGATCGATCGGGGCTCCAGGCCGCGGAACGCTTCGACGATCAGCCCCTTGTCCTCGGCGCGGATCGGGCGGATGGTGATCCCGTTGCAGGGCCCCGTGCTCATCCTCCGGCCGTCGCCACTTTGCCCCGAGCCGCCGCCGCGCTGCGCCCGCGCCCGGCGCGGCTGCCGCCCGTCGCGCCGAGCACCTGCCGGATGCGCGCGAGCATCGCCGTCTGCTCGGCCGAGGGCTGGATGCTTTGCACCCGCTCGTCGGCGAGCACACGCTCGAGCAGCGTGAGCAGGCGATCGCGGTCGGCCCGATCGGGCAGCAGCGCGGGCAACGTCTCAACCGCCCGTTCCGGTTCGTAGCGCGCGATGATCTCCTGCTCGCCGCCGATGCGTCGCACCTCGTCGAGCGCCAGGTCGGGCAGCAGGTCGCGGTAGTCGTCGAGGAGCTCCTGCGCGAGCTGCACCCGGGCAAGCGGGAGAGGCCTGTCCTCGTGCGCGAGCAGGAAGGCGACCCTCGCGAGCGCCGCCGGGTAGCCACCCCGGTCGATCGCAGCGAGCGCTTTCTTGACGAACGGTAGCTCGCGCGGGTCCACCGCCGGCCGCGCCTGCGCTTCGGCCTCGCGCTCGTCGCCGAGGTAAAACGCGAACAGGTTGCCGTAGATTTGGAAGAACGCGGCTTCGCACATCGTGTCGCGCAGGCCCCGGTAGCAATCGAGCGACGCGCTGGTCAGCTCCGAAACCATCGACTCGACCCTGCGCGCCGGATCGTCGGGCCCGAGCGCCCGGCGCTCGGCCTTCACCGCCTGCGCGGTCGGCGACAGCCACCACAGCCAGGGATTGAGGTCGGAGAACGCCCAGCGCTGAAGCCGCAGCGGGTGGAACGCGCGCGAGAGCTTTGCGACGTACTCGTTGGACAGCGCCTGCGCCACCGGTCGCCCGAACAGCTCGTACACGCGCTGATTCACCTCCGCGACCACGTTCACAGCCTCAAACGGCTTCTCGTCGGCGCGTTTGAAGCGATTCAGGCGCGCGGCGATGTCTTCCAGGCGCAGCTCGGTGAAGCTCACCTCGTACCCCGGTTTGCCGCTCGCATCCTTCTGCTCGGCGATTTCCATTCCGTACAGGCCCGGCGGCAGCGCTTCGATCGACTCGAGCACCGATACGATCTCGGTGTATTCCTTCTTCGCCACCTTGCCGGACACGAAGATGCCGAGGTGGCCGACGTCTTCGTGCATCAGGCCGACGATCACCTGTCCGCGGGCCTTGATTTCCTCGGTGCTGCCGTACACGTCGGCGACCCAGTTGAACGCCTGCTGCGGCGGGGTGATGTTGTCGCCCGCCGAGGCGAACAGCACGATCGGGACCTTGATGTTGCGCAGGTCGAAGACCTCGCTCTGACCGGCCTTCACCGTGCCCGACCACAGCTTGTTGCCGATGAACAGGTTCTGCGTGATCCACTCGATTTCCTCGCGATTCAGCAGGTAGTAGCCGCCCCACCAGCGCTCGAACTCGAGGAAGCGCTGCGCCTCGGCGTCGATGTTGGCGAACACCTGGTAGTACTTGCCCCAGAACGTGTTGGCAGGGTTCAGGTACTCGAAGTTCTGCACCAGCCAGGCGCCGTCGAACGTCCCCGCGCCGAGATCGGAGGTGAGCGAGGCGAGCCAGGTGCCGCCGAGCAGCCCCCCGGCGTAGCGCATCGGATTGTCGCCCTCGCCCTCGCGCCAGGCGCCGCCCCAGTACGACATCGGCGCGCCGACCACGACGATCGGACCGGTCTCGTCGGGACTGGCGGCGGCGAGCATCATCACCGACCAGCCGCCCTGGCAGTTGCCGATGATCGCGGGCTTGGGGGCCTCGGGGTGCAATTCGCGCACGCGGTGCACGAACTCGCGCTCGGCGTTGCAGACGTCGAGCAGCGTCTGTCCCGGTTCGGGATTCGGGAAGAAGATGACGAAGTACACCGGATGGCCGCCGCGCAGCGCTACCCCGACCTGCGAATCGTCCTTGAAGCCGCCGATACCCGGGCCGTGGCCGCCGCGCGGGTCGACGATCACGTACGGGCGGCGCCGCGCGTCCACCGTCACGCCCTGCGGCGGAATGATGCGCAGCAGCGCGTAGTTGACCGGACGCTCGAGCGAGCGCCCGTCCATGACCATCTCGTGGTCGAAGTGCAGAACCGGCGGCAATCCCTGCCGTTCGTGCTCGATGAAGTTGTTGCCGCGCTGGCGCAGCGTGTCCCACAGGAGGATCGAGCGCTGCGCGAAGTCCACGGCGTACCGCGCGCCGCTCGCCCAAAGCTCCCACGGGGAGGGCGGCTTCGCCGTCAGCCCCGCGACCTGCCGCTCGGACGCCTGATGCACGCGCTCGCTGAACCGCTCCAGCGCCACTCTCGTGCGGGTCTGCAGGATCTGCGCGACCCTCTCCGACACGTCGTGACTTTCCGAGAGCTGTCTGGCCATATCGCTCATGGGATCTCTTTCTTGCTAACGAACTGTCACTCGAGCCTTCGCCGGGCGATGGCGCGCCGAGCCTTCGCGGACTGGGCGTTTGGACTTGCTCTTCGAGTGCATGGAGAACAAGTCGTGGATATAGGATAGCGGCCGCCGCTCGCCCAGTCGTCAGCGAAACGTCGGCATTCGGTCGCGGTTTGATGACGGCCACGCCATCTCTTTCATCTCGCGACCTCGCGACCGTCGCACTCGGCCTGAGCCGCGAGGACGTCGGCCAGACGCCCCAAGGCGTCCGCAGTCGCGCTCGCAACGGCCGCGGGGGTCGGGCTGGCGAGCAGAACCTCCAGGGACGTGCGGCCGGCACGGCCCCGCCGATCACGGCCGGTGCACGAAAAACTCCACGCCGCATCCAGCCGCAACACCCCTTGCCGGGGATCCAGCGCGAGGAACTCAATGCTGAGGTCCGCGTCGGGGAGGCGGCCGTCGCCGGCGATGAGGACGCGCGAAGCGCCCAGCCGTCGGGACAGGGCGTCACGCAGCACGCGCGCCGCCGCGTCGCGAAGAGGTTCGGCCCACTCCGTGTCGTTCGCCACGATCAAGGTGTTCCCCGTGCGTCCGACCACCACCGGGAAGTTGTCCAGGTAAGCGGGCAGGACGACCGGGCGCAGAAGGATCGTCGTGCCTGCGCTTCGGCCATTGGCCTGATGCGCTTCGGGATTCGGCGGTGCGGGCAGCGTGACGAGCGTCGCCGGCGCAGAGGCGCACGCGGCGATCGCCGAGACGAGCAACGCGATGCCGATGTGTGCCGTCGGTCTCATCGCCCCCTACCGCCCGCGCACCAGCACGCTCGGATCGCGGTCGACCCGTTCCGCGAAGCTGCGCAGACGCGCTGCGGCGGCGGCGAGGTCGTCGATTGTGCGCTGGACCTGCATCATGGTGCGTCCGCGCGGATCGAGCAGGGCGTTGGCCTCGTCCACCGTCGTGCTCGCACTTTCGAACGTTCCGCGGGCCGCGGCGAGCGTGCTGGTCGCTTCACGATCCAGATCCGCGATGAGCGTCTGCACGGAAGCGAGCGTACTGTCCACGTTCGCCAGCGTCGCACGCCCCTGGCGTGAAAGGCCGGTCGCTTCACGCTCAATCGTGTTGACCGTGCGACGCAGGTCGCTTACGAGGAGCGGCAGCTGCTCGATGGTCTGTTTCACCTCCGGGCCGGTCAGAATCGCGTCCACCGACGCGAGCGTGCGCTGGACGCCGGCCAATACGGCGGCGATATCCGTCTCCTGGAGCTGCTTCGCGAGGCCTTCCCAATCGCCGGGCACCGTCGGCACTTCCGGGGCCACAGTGGTCCCACCCAGCCGCGACACGCGCGCGCCGGGGCGAAAGTCGAGGTCGACGTTCAACAGCCGGGTCACGAAGCTTTCCAGCACCAGCCGGGCGGTCATTCCGCGCCGCACCAGCTCAGGGACCGCGGTCTCGTTCGGCGGCGGTGGCGCCCCGTAGACCGTCACCGTATCGGGCAGCAGTTCCATGTTGACCTCGATGATCGATTCGCTCGTCTCCGCGTCGAAGCGAATCGCGATGGATTTCACTTCTCCGACGCGCACCCCGCGAAAGGTCACCGGCGCCCCCACGCGCAATCCGGCGACCGAGCCGTGGAAGAAGCTCACCATCGGGATGCGCTTCTCCGTAAGCGCGCCGGAGCCGAAGAACAGCACGCCGGCGACGGCCAACGCGATCGCGCCGAGAACGAACACGCCGATGAGGGTGGCGCTGGGTTTCGTCATCGGGCGCGCTCCGGGTGCGGGACGCACGCGGTGCCGGGCCGCGCGAGGAACTCCCGCACTTTGTGGCTCTCCGCGGATCCCGCCAGCGCGGCGGGACTTCCTAGCGCCACCGGACGGTGCGCCTCGCCGTCGAGGAACACCATGCGGTCGGCGATGCTGTACAG
The DNA here is from genome assembly GCA_035456405.1 of Burkholderiales bacterium. Lineage (GTDB taxonomy): Bacteria > Pseudomonadota > Gammaproteobacteria > Burkholderiales > SG8-39 > JAGVSZ01. The sequence goes on from DATIDG010000066.1 coordinate 12,572, forward strand.
GCTTTCAAGCTCGTGCGTGACCAGGACGACCGTGATACCGAGCCCGTCGCGCAACGCGACGACGAGCTCGTCGAGCCGCCGCGAAGTCAGGGGATCCAGGCCCGCCGAGGGCTCGTCGAGAAACAGCACGCGCGGATCGAGCGCGAGTGCCCGGGCGAGCGCCGCGCGCTTGCGCATCCCGCCGCTCAGGCTTGCCGGGTAGCGGTCCTCGTCGCCGGCGAGGCCCACCAGCGCGAGCTTGAACCGTGCGAGCGCGGCGCGGGCTGCCGGAGCCGAGTGGCCGAGCAGATCCATCGGCAGGATGACATTCTCGAGCACGCTCATCGAGGTCCACAGCGCGCCGCTCTGGAACAGGATCCCGAACGGGGGGGCGCCGTGCTGCATGTGTTCGTCGAGCGTCCTGCCCTCGAACAGGATGCGCCCGGCCTGCGGCGCGAGCAACCCCGCCATCGCCTTCAGCAGCGTGCTCTTTCCCGAGCCGCTGTCCCCGACGATCGCAAAGATCTGCCCGTGCTCGACGTCGAAGCTGATCCCGGTCTGGACCGGCCGCCCACCGTAACCGACGGCGACATCCCGGACGCTGATCGTCGGGCTGGTCGACGGCGCACGCATCGGCTCAGACTCCGAGCACATTGGTGCACACGGCGAAGATGGCGTCGACGGCGATGATCGCGACGATGGAGGCGACCACCGCGCCGGTGGTCGCCACGCCCACGCCGGCCGCGCTGCGCTCCGCGCGCAGTCCGAAGTGGCACCCGATCAGGGCGACCAGCGCGCCGAACACGAGCGCCTTGAGTCCGCCTATCGCAAACTGCGCGCCGCCGATCGCTTGCTGCGTCTGCACGGTGTAGATCACCGCCGACATGTCGAGGAAGGGCACCGCGACGGACAGACCGCCGAGCAGCGCAAGCGCGCACCCGTAGACATACAGGAGCGGCATCAGCAGGCTCAGCGCCACCACGCGGGGCAGCACCAGGAATTCGATGGGAGAAACACCGAGGGTGGTGAGCGCGTCGATCTCTTCGTTGCCTTGCATGGTGGCGATCCTGGCCGCGAAGCTCGCGCCCGTGCGCCCGGCAAGGACGATCGCCGTCAGGATGGGCGTCAACTCGCGCGCCGAGGCGACGCCGACCAGGTTGGCGACGTAGATGCCGGCGTCGAACGGCTTGAGCTGCACGGCCCCCACGAAAGCGATGATGGCGCCCATCAGGACGTTGACGATGCCCACAATGAGAAGTGCGCGGCTGCTCGACTCCGCCAACACCTCCAACATCTCGGCGGCGCGCACTCTGGCGCGACCGGCGCTGAATCGCGGCAGCAAGAGAACCACCTGCCCCAGCAGGTTCACGAACTGCCGGAGGCCGCCGGCCCGCTCCGTGGCGAGCGCGCCCACCCGCGCGAATAGGCCCGGGATTGGGCTGGCCCTGTCCTCTCCGGCGGGGGACCTCGTGCGCGCGAGCGCGAGCAGCTTCTGCAGGTCCTGCGGCAGCCCCTGAACCAGGATGTCCTCCCGTGGTCTGCCGAGCCCCTGCAGCACTCTCGCCAGGAAGGCCGCGTCCACCGTGCCCCAACGCCATTCCGGCGGGCTCTCGACGCGCACCGCGCGCACCGCCTCGCCCCTGGGAAGTCCCAGGTCGTCGAGCGGTCGCGCAAGCCACGACGGGTCGACGCCGGAGCCGGGCATCTGCACGACGAGCGCGTCCTCCTGCGTTCGAAACAATGCCTGCGGCGGGGGACCCGTCGCGTGCGTGCGGCTCATCGTCATCTCGGGGCCGTTTGCCGCGCCCATTCAAGGCAGCTCGAGCGCCATCGCGGTCGCTTCGCCGCCACCGATGCACAGGGCCGCCACGCCGCGCTTCAAGCCGTACTTGCGCAGCGCGCCGATCAGCGTCACGACGATGCGCGCGCCCGAGGCGCCAATCGGGTGCCCGAGCGCGCAGGCGCCGCCGTGCACGTTGACCTTGTCGTGCGGCAGCCCGTGCTCCTTCATCGCCGCCATGGTGACGACCGCGAACGCCTCGTTGATCTCGTAGAGATCGACTTTTCCGGCGCTCCAGCCGGTCTTCTCGAAGAGCTTCCTGATCGCGCCGACCGGAGCGGTGGTGAACCACGCCGGCTCCTGCGAGTGCGTCGCATGGCCGACCACGGTCGCGAGCGGCGCGAGGCCACGCCTTTCTGCCCGCGAGCGGCGCATCGTGACGAGCGCCGCCGCCCCGTCGGAGATCGAGCTCGAGTTCGCCGCGGTCACCGTGCCGTCCTTGCGGAACGCCGGCTTGAGCGTCGGGATCTTCTCGAAGTTCGCCTCGCCCTGGAAGCCGCCCATCGGCGCGCGGGCCAGGCCGACGATGACGATCGGATCGTTGGTCATGAAGTGTCCTTCGATTTCGGTTGACGCTTTGGTTGACTGAGAGGAGTCGAGACTGACAGCGTCTGCCACCCGGAGCCATGCTAAGGCTCGCGCTCGCGCAAGTCGTAAGCGAAACGTCGCGATTCGGTCCGAGCGTGGCTGACGACGCGCGATCGGCCCCGGAATCGTCAGAGCGCGGGCAGGAAAAGTCCTTGTTGCAAACCGCGCCGAGATTCTGGCTCAGGGCACCTTGAACGCCCACTTCTCGTGGTACTGGGCGCAGTAGTTCTCGCTCTTCGCGTGCTGGTGATGGCACAGGTTGCAGTCCGCGTCCCTGCCGTAGTGCGGTGAGTTGTGCGGATTCTTCAGCTCAGCGGATCCTCGCTCTCCGACTGGGCGAGCGCGCCCATCTTTTCGACGGAAGACTTGGGCAGAAGGTGTTGTTCCGCGATCCGTCGCACGTGCCGCTGACGAGTCCTCGCACGCTCGTGGTCCGCCCGCGCGGCCCGTCCTTTCCGAGAGCCTCGCCAATCCCGACACAACTCCGACGTTTCGGTGATGACTAACTCGCGCCGGCCGCTGCAATATCACCCAAGACGACCGCGAGGTGATTTTCGTACCTATGGGGTGTAGGCTGTCTGCACCTCCGGGCGACGGTTCGACGCGATAGCCCCTCAGCACGTCACCGCCGCCCGCCCATGTCCGCAATCGCCCCCACCGCCCCGCCCCCACCCGGGCCGCTCGAGCGGTTCCTGCGCCTGTTCACCGATGTGCGGCACGGCGAGGGGCTGCAGCTTCTGCTGATCACGTTCAACGTCTTCCTGATACTCACCGCCTACTACGTGATGAAACCGGTGCGGGAGGCGCTGATCCTCGATCAGCCAGGCGGTGCGGAGCTCAAGAGTTACGCCTATGCTGCGCAGGCCGTTCTGCTGGTCGTGCTGGTGCCACTTTACGGCACACTGGCGACACGCCTTCCGCGCAGGCGGCTCATCAACGTCGTCACCGCCTTCTTCATCGCCTGCCTGCCGGCGTTCTATATGCTCGCCGAGACGAAAGCGCCGGTCGGGCTGGTTTTCTTCCTCTGGATCGGCGTCTTCAGCCTGATGGTGATCGCCCAGTTCTGGGCGTATGCGAACGACATCTACACCCCTGACGCGGGCAAGCGGTTGTTCGCCGTCATCGCGTTCGGCGCGTCGAGCGGCGCGGTGTTCGGGGCATGGATCTCGAGCCACCTGATCCGGGTGATCGGCGTCAGCCCCTTGCTCCTTGCGGCGGCGACGGTCCTGGCAGTGAGCCTGATTCTGTTCAATTTCATCGATCTTCGGGGCGAGGCGGCGCAGCACAGGCGGACCGGGCCCGCGAAGAAAGACGTGCCGATCGGCGACGGCTATCCGTTCGCGCTGGTGCTGCGCAACCGGTACCTCCTGCTGATGGCGCTGGTGATCTTGCTCCTCAACTGGGTGAATTCGTCCGGCGAGTACATCCTGTCCTCCATCGTCAAGCATACGGCCGACGCCGATGTCGCGGCGGGAACGCTTTCGGCAGGCGACGAGGGCCGATTCATCGGCACGTTCTACGCAGACTACTTCCAGATCGTGAACATCGCGGGGATGCTGCTGCAGCTCTTCGTCGTATCGCGCGTGGTGAAGTATCTCGGCGTGCCGGTCGCGCTGTGCATCCTGCCGGTGGTCGCGCTCGGGAGCTACACGGTGGCAGCCCTGATCCCGTCGCTGGCGATCATGCGCTGGGTGAAGACCGCGGAGAATTCGGTCGACTACTCGCTCATGAACACCGTTCGCCAGATGCTGTTCCTGCCGACGACGCGTGAGGAGAAGTACAAGGCGAAGCAGGTGATCGACAGCCTCGTCGTTCGAATCGGTGACGTGCTCTCCGCCGGGACGGTCTACCTGGGGACGACGTTCTTCGCCCTGACAGTCTCGCAGTTCGCGTGGATCAACGTGGTGCTGGTCCTGGCGTGGCTCGCCCTGGCCGTGGCAACCGGCCTTGAGTTTCGGCGCCGCGTGCCAGTTCAGGAGGCGCGAAGGACGTGACCTCTGCATCCCCGCCCGCAAAGGCAGCGCCGTCACGCCGCCCGTCGCGCCCGAGCCTGTCGGCACCCATCGTCATTGGGGTCGCGCTCGGAATCCTCGTCGGCCTCTTCTTCGGCGAGCCGGCAGCGCCGCTGCAACCGAAAGGGAGGCCCGCGACATGCGCCGCTCGTCAACCTACCTAGCAGCCGTCGCCTGCGCGTTCTTTGCAGTCGAGTTCGCCAGCGCCGCACTCGCCGCGACCGACAGCGAGACCAAAGCCCCCGCCGCCGGCCAGTACCGGAAATGGATCGCGGAGATGAAGGACGACGCGCGCGGTCCTTTCTCCTCGATCAAGTGGTTCTGCAAGGACGGCCGGGTGCTCGGGCCGCAGGATTACGCGTGCGCGAAGAAGGGCGAGGGCTGGCAGCACGGCGAATGGAGCGACCGCACGAAGCAGCTGCGTTCGAACGGCTACAAGGTCGCCAACGTGCTCGCGGGCATCGACGCGACCAAGGCCGTCGCGGACCCGGCCTCCCCCGATGCGTATGCGCAGCTCCTCATCGAGCGGTTCCTGATTGCGACCGACAGCGGCTGGATCCTGCGCAAGGCCCAGTTCTACCGAGGGGCGATCCAGGAAGAGGACGAGCGCGAAGCGGCCCGCAGCCTGCTCACGGCAATGGCGGCGCAGGAAGCGTGGATCGGCTATCGTTATCCGGCCCTGCGGGCCGGCGTCCGGCTCCTGCCGCACGGCGCCGACACCCCTTCGGCGCAAAAGGTGCGGAACATGGCGGCCGCGATCGCCGATCGCGATCCCGCGTTTCAGCGGCTGCGGGTGAAGATCCACGGCTCGCCGGACGCCGCCGATGCCGCAAGCGTGCTCGAGTACGCGGCGAAGCTCGCCGATCCCGCGCTGAAGCAGCAGGCCAACGCCCTCGCGGCGGAGATCGATCGCGTGTACGCGCCGCGGCCGCTGGGCGAAGTGCTCGAGGCGAACGCGAAGGCGTTCGCCTCGACGCAGTGGCTGCAGGCGACGCTGGGCGACGCGCGCGATGCGCTGTCGAAGGACGGCGGCGCGGTCAATCGCTACCTGGTCACGGCCAACCTGCTGGCGAGCCTGCGCGATGCGCTGCCCAAAGTGAACTTGCCGGCGGCGCGGCTGCGCGTGCTCGACCTGTCGCTCGCCGCCGAGGCGGAGAATTTCCGCGCCGCGGCTGAGCTCCGGGGGGCGGCGGCGCGGGCGCCGCGCGGCGCGGACGTTGTGCTCCTTGCCGCGGGGGTCGAAGCGGCGTACGGGACCGGTGTGATCAACGGCCGCGAGCGGGCAGAACTGCGCAAGTCCCTCGCGCGGCTTGCCGCCGACGAGATCCGCCTCGGCGACTATCTCCGCGAGCTCCGCTACCTCGGGTTGGTGCCCGGCTGGGGCACGCAGGGCCTGCGCCTGCACTTCGGGGAGGCAATGGAAAAGCTCGGCGAAATCGAGCCGCTCGCGGACCTCTTCATCCAGGACCAGCTGCGCGGCAGCCCGCTGCTCTTCTACTCCCAGGTGCTCGACAACCTTGCGCGCGACGCGAATCGTCTGGCGGGTGTGCAGCACAAGCTCTTCGGCCGCGACATCGGCGCGGGGTTCAACGCGCTCAATCCCGGCCTCGCGCGCGGCGTGCTGCGCGCGAACCCCGACATGAAGCGTGTCGAGGACTTCCGCCCCGACGGCATCTACGTGCTCCCGGAGAGCGTCGCCGACCTGCCGCCGCTCGCCGGGATCCTCACCGCCGGCGCGGGCAACCCGCTCTCGCACGTGCAGCTCCTCGCGCGCAACCTCGGCATCCCGAACGTGGCGGTGGACCCGTCGTTGCTGCCCCCGCTGCGCGAGAACGACGGCAAGCGCGTCGTGCTCGCAGTGAGCCCGTCCGGCCTCGTGCAGATCGCCGACGACGGTCCGCAGTGGGACGCGGTGTTCGGCAGGCAGGCCAAGGCGGACGCGAACGTGGTGTTCGAGCCCGATCTCAAAAAGCTCGATCTCTCGGCGCGCGGGTTCGTGAGCCTGGATGCACTGCGCGCGAAGGACTCGGGCCGGATCGTGGGTCCGAAGGCGGCGAAGCTCGGCGAGCTGAAGTCGCATTTCCCCGACCGCGTCGCGCCGGGGGTAGGCATCCCGTTCGGCCTGTATCGCGCGACCGTGCTCGACCGGCCCTACCGGAACTCCGGCAAGACGGTGTACGAGTGGATGGTGGAGAGCTTCCGCAAGCTGGAGGCGATGCCGGCCGGCTCACGCGAAGCGGCTGAGTTCGCCGAGCGCCTGCGCGCGGAGATCTACGCGACCATCCTCAAGACCGATCCGGGCCCGGAGTTCCGGGCACAGCTGCGCGCGGCGATGGCGAAGGAGTTCGGCGCGGACTTCCGTGGCGGCGTCTTCGTGCGGTCCGACACCAACGTCGAGGACCTGCCGGGCTTCACCGGCGCGGGCCTCAACCTGACGCTGTTCAATATCGTAGGCTTCGAGAACGTCGTGAAAGCGATCGCCGAGGTCTGGGCGTCGCCGTACACGCCTCGCGCCTGGGCGTGGCGACAGTCCCACATGAAAGGGCCCGAGCACATCTACCCGGCGGTGTTGCTCCTGCGGACCGTGCCGTCGGAAATCTCCGGCGTGATGATCACGCAGGATGTCGACACGGGCGATCTGAACGTGCTTTCCGTCGCGGTCAACGAAGGCGTCGGCGGGGCGGTGGAAGGGCAGGCCGCCGAGTCGGTGCGGATCGACCGCAAGACCGGCACCGCGCGCCTCATGGCCTCGGCGACGGCGCCCCGGCGGATGGCGCCGCAGGCCGCCGGCGGGATCGCGAAAGTGCCGGTCTCCGGCCGGGACACGCTGCTCACGCCGAACGAGTTCAAGCAGCTCATCGCGTTCGCCGACGACATCCCCAGTCAGTTCCCGCAGCTCGGCGAGGACGGCAAGCCCGTCCCGGCGGACGTGGAGTTCGCTTTCGTGGACGGCAAGCTCTGGCTGCTGCAGATCCGGCCGTTCAACGAAAGCCGCGCGGCGCGCGGCGCGGCTTACCTCGTCCAGATGGACAAGGCGCTGGAAGCCAATCTCGGCAGGACCGTGGACATGCGGGAGGCAATTCGATGAGTCGTGCGGCATCCATCGCCGCTGCCGCGATTGCGGCGGCAGCACTCGCCGCGGGCACCGCCGCCGCTTATCCGCTCGACGGTTACGAGGAGACCGGCATCCGCCGGTTGGAAGGCAGCCGTCTCGCCAACGAAGGTGTCGTGAAGGACGTGAAACAGCCGCCGGGTGCGCTGCTGCCGCTGAAGGACGTCGACCTGCGCCTCGCCGGCAAGACCTTCGACCTGCCGCCCCCCGACCCCGAATTCACGCGCGAGATCACAGCCATTCTTACCGGCGGCATGGACGCGTACGGGCTCGCCGTGCTGGACCTCTCCGATCCTGCGCACCCGCGATATGCCGAGCATCGCGGGGACCACAAGCAGAACGTCGGCAGCGTCGGCAAGCTCGTGGTCGTGCTCTGCCTGTTGCAGGCCCTCGCCGACGTCTACCCGAACGACATCGAAGCGCGCAGACGCATCCTGAAGAACACCATTGTCACCGCCGACGGCTTCTCGCAGTCCGACTCGCACACAGTGCGCATCTTCGATCCGAAGACGAGGACGCTCACGCGACGGCCCGTCCAGATCGGCGACCGGGCCACGCTGTACGAGTGGCTCGACTGGATGCTCTCCCCCAGCTCCAACTCCGCGGGCGGCATGGTGATGCGCGAGGCGATGCTGGTCCGCCAGTTCGGCACCCGCTACCCGCCGTCCGAAGAAGAGATCAAGCGCTTCTTCGACGCGACGCCGAAGCCCGAGCTCACCGCGCTGTTCGAGAAGACGTTCGTCGAGCCGGTCGCGCGCAACGGTCTCGACCCGAGCGGGCTGCGCCAGGGCAGCGTCTTCACGGCCGGCGGCAAGCAGAAGGTCCCCGGCCCAGGCGACAGCTACGGGACGGCCCGCGAGCTGATGCGCTATCTCCTGCGCCTGGAGCAGGGGCGGCTGGTGGACGCCTTCTCGAGCCGGGAGATCAAGCGGCTGATCTACGTGACGGAGCGCCGCATACGCTATGCATCGTCGCCTGCGCTCGCCGATGCCGCGGTGTACTTCAAGTCCGGCTCGCTGTTCCAATGCGCGCCGGAACCCGGGTTTACCTGTCGTCCCTACGCCGGCAACGTCAAGAACTACATGAACTCGACGGCGATCATCGAGTCGCCCGCGGTCGGTCCCAGACTCTATTACATGAGCACGCTGGTCACGAACATCCTGCGCAAGAACTCGGCCGCCGAGCACCAGGCGCTCGCGACGCGCCTGCAGCAGCTCATTTCCGCCGACCACAAATCGAAGTGACCGGGCGCCGAGCGCTCCGGCCCACCGGGCCGTCAGCGCGCGCTTGCGACCCTGTGCGGCGATACGACGAGGTCGTGCATCGGCGCGGCAAGGCGCACGAGCCACTCCCCGCCGTCCTTGTGATGCGCGAGGCCCACGATCACGAACTTGTGCGCGCCCGCCTCCACCAGCGCGCTGTCGGCGTGAAAGTCCTGCCAGGTGCCCGACTTGCGGTAGATCTCCACGCCCGGGCGGCGCTCCAGCCCCTTCACGAACTTGTGCCGAATCGCGGGGTGCGAGAGCGCCTGCTTCATCAGGGACGCGAACTGCGGGGCGACGAGGCGATCGTCGTCGAGCAGCCAGTAGAAGCGCGCGACCTGGAACGCGGTGGCGCCGTGAGAGAGGTGGTTGATCGGATCGCGCCGGTAGGCGTCCTCGCGGCCGTAGCTCTTGCCGACCCAGAGGCCGCCGTTCCGCTTCGCGTCGTAGAGCGCGATGGCCGGCGACTGCAGGATGGCGAGCAGCCGGTCGCGGCCGACCCAATCGAGGACGCGCGTGGCGGCCTCGTTGCTCGAGAAGCGGATCATCCGGGTGATCTCGCCGAGGTGCGTGTCGTCGAGCGGAATGCGCCCGCGCTCGGCCTCCACGAACGCACCGAGGAGGATGGCGATCTTCGGCAGGCTCGCCGCATAGACCATGTCGTGGCCGTTCAACATCGCGAGCCGCGGCGCATCGCGCTGCGAGAGGTCGACGAGCGCGAGCGACAACCGGCCCGACTCGACCTCGCCGGTAAGCCCGAGGTCCCGGACGACGCCATTCAGGCCGCGCTGGAGCGCCGGATCGGTACGGTCTTCGAGGTCGCGCGTCGCAGGCTCCGCCACCGCGACGCTCGCCGACGCCGCCAGTGCGAACGCCGCGCAAAGTCGCGCGAGCCGGCGTGAGAGATTCGTGGAGTCCATTGGCATGCGTCAATTCGCGAGCCGTAGAGTCTAGCAGACTGGCCGCACGGCAAGCAGCGCTCGCGCGCTCGTGACGGCGGTTGTCACGCAACCGACCCCCCAAAATCCCGACCCAATTCCGACGTTTCGCTGATGACGAGGCGAGCGGCCGCCGTTACGCTGCTCGCAGAGAAGGCGACGGGTTCGGTCCGAGCGCGTAGCCTTTGCGGACCTGCGGCGGCGCCGTTCAGCACAGCCGGCGATCGGCGATCGCACGGGCATGCTCTTCGATGAAGGAGATGCAGCCATGGCCACACCGACGGCGAAGCACAAGAGCCGGAGTCCGACCACGCTGTCCGCGAGCGAGCTCCAGAGGATCGACGCGCTCTGGCGCGCCTCCAACTACCTCTCGCTCGGGCAGATCTACCTGCTCGACAATCCGCTGCTGCGCAAGCCGCTCGCGCGCGAGCACGTGAAGCCGCGCCTGCTCGGCCACTGGGGCACCACGCCCGGCCTGAACTTCCTGTACGTGCACCTGAACCGCGCGATCCGTAAGCACGACCTCGACATGATCTACGTGATCGGCCCGGGTCACGGCGGGCCGGCCCTCGTCGCCCACGCCTACCTCGAGGGGACCTACAGCGAGGTCTACCCGAACATCGGGCAGGACGAGGAAGGGATGCGGAAGCTCTTCGAGCAGTTCAGCTTCCCCGGAGGCATCCCCAGCCACGTCGCGCCCGAGACCCCGGGTTCGATGCACGAGGGGGGCGAGCTCGGCTATGCGCTCTCCCACGCCTACGGCGCCGCCTTCGACAACCCCGACCTGATCGTCTCCTGCGTGGTCGGGGACGGCGAGGCCGAGACGGGCCCCCTCGCGACGGGCTGGCACGGGAACAAGTTCCTCAATCCAGCCCGGGACGGCTGCGTGCTGCCGATCCTGCACCTGAACGGCTACAAGATCGCGAACCCGTGCTTCCTGGCGCGCATTCCCGAGGACGAGCTGCGCAAGCTCCTCGAGGGCTACGGTTACGCGCCCCACTTCGTCGCGGGGCACGAGCCCGAGCAAATGCACCGGGAGATGGCGGCGACCCTCGACCGTGTGGTCGCGGAGATCCGGCGGATCCAGGAGGATGCGCGCGAGCGCGGCGTCTCGCAGCGGCCGACCTGGCCGATGATCGTGCTGCGCACGCCGAAGGGCTGGACCTGTCCGCGCGAGATCGACGGCAAGCTCTGCGAGGGCTACTGGCGCAGCCACCAGGTCCCGATGGGCGACATGGACCGGCCCGAGCACATCGCGGTCCTCGAGCAGTGGCTGCGCAGCTACCGGCCCGAGGAGCTCTTCGACGAGAAGGGGACGCTGGTCCCGGAGCTCGCCGAGCTCGCCCCGCGCGGGCAGCGCCGGATGAGCGCGAATCCCCACACCAACGGCGGCCTGCTCCTCAAGGACCTGCGCCTGCCCGACTTCCGAGACTATGCCATCGAGATTCCGGCGCCGGGGGCGGTAGACGCCGAGGCCACCCGCATCCAGGGCCGGTACCTGCGCGACGTGATGAGGCTGAACCTCGACCAGCGGAACTTCAGGATTTTCAGCCCCGACGAGAACAACTCGAACCGGTGGCAGGACGTGCTCGAGGTGACGAACCGGTGCTACATGGCGGAGATCCTGCCCGAGGACGACCACCTTTCCCCGGACGGCCGCGTGATGGAGGTCCTCTCCGAGCACCAGTGCCAGGGCTGGCTGGAAGGCTACCTGCTCACCGGCCGGCACGGCTTCTTCAGCTGCTACGAGGCCTTCATCCACATCATCGACTCGATGTTCAACCAGCACGCGAAGTGGCTGAAGGTGTGCAAGCACATTCCGTGGCGGCGCCCCGTCGCCTCACTGAACTACCTGCTGAGCTCCCACGTCTGGCGCCAGGACCACAACGGTTTCAGCCACCAGGACCCGGGCTTCATCGACCACGTGGTGAACAAGAAGGCCGAGGTGATCCGTGTCTACCTGCCGCCGGACGCCAACAGCCTGCTGTGGGTGACCGACCAGTGCCTGCGCAGCCGCGACTGCGTCAACGTGGTGGTGGCGGGCAAGCAGCCGGCCCCCCAGTGGCTGACCATGGACGAGGCGGTGAAGCACTGCACGGCCGGCATCGGCATCTGGGAGTGGGCGAGCAACGACCAGGGCAGCGAGCCCGACGTGGTGATGGCCTGCTGCGGCGACGTCCCGACCCTGGAGACGTTGGCCGCCGTGCAGCTCATGCGCCAGCACCTTCCCGAGCTCAAGATCCGCGTCATCAACGTGGTCGACCTGATGCGGCTCCAGCCTGCCGAGGAGCATCCCCACGGCCTTTCGAACGCCGAGTTCGACGTGCTGTTCACGAAGGACAAGCCGATCATCTTCGCGTTCCACGGCTATCCCTGGCTGATCCACCGGCTGACCTACCGGCGCACCAACCACGGAAACCTGCACGTTCGCGGCTACAAGGAAGAGGGGACGACGACCACACCCTTCGACATGGTGGTGCTGAACGACCTGGACCGGTTCCACCTCGTCGAGGACGTGATCGACCGGCTGCCGCAACTCGGTGCACGGGCGGCCTATTTCAAGCAGGCGCTGCGCAACAAGCTGCTGGAACACCGCGAGTACATCAGAAGGCGCGGCGAGGACCAGCCCGACATCACCGGCTGGCGCTGGGGAGCGGCGTCGGAGGGAGCCGCGTCGTGACCGGCCCCGCCGTCGGCCGCGGCAAGAGTGCACCGCTCGGCGCGACGGTCGAGCCGGGGGGCGTCAACTTCAGCGTGTTCTCGAAGAGCGCGAACCGGGTGGAGCTCCTGCTCTTCGACCGGGAGGACGCGGCGGAGCCGACCCGGGTCGTCTCGCTGGATCCGGCCGTCCACCGCACCTACCACTACTGGCACGTCTTCGTGCCCGGCGTCGCGCCGGGCCAGCTCTACGGCTATCGCGCCCACGGTCCCTTCGCGCCCGAGCGCGGCCTGCGCTTCGACGCAGACAAGCTCCTGCTCGACCCCTACGCCCTGGCGGTGGCCGTGCCCGGCGGGTACAGCCGCGAGGCCGCGCGCCGATCGGGCGACGACACCGCGACGGCGATGAAGAGCGTGGTCGCCGATCCGCACGACTACGATTGGGAGGGGGACACGCCGCTCCAGCGCTCCTGGTGGGAGACGGTGATCTACGAGCTCCACGTGCGCGGCTTCACGAGGCACCCGAGCGCCGGCGTCGCCCCGGGGAAGGCGGGCACCTACGCAGGGCTCGTCGAGAAGATCTCCTACCTGCGCGATCTCGGCGTCACGGCCGTGGAGCTTCTGCCCGTGTTCCAGTTCGACGCGCAAGATGCGCCCAAGGGTCTCGCCAACTACTGGGGCTATTCACCCGTCGCACTGTTCGCACCGCACCACGCGTACAGCTCGCGGAGCGATCCGCTCGGGGCGATCGACGAGTTCCGCGACATGGTCAAGGCGCTCCACCGCGCGGGCATCGAGGTGATCCTCGACGTCGTCTTCAACCACACTGCGGAGGGCGATCACACCGGACCCACGCTCAGCCTGCGCGGGCTCGCGAACGACACCTACTACCTGCTCGAGCCGGACCGGAGCCGCTATTCGAACTACGCGGGCACGGGAAACACGCTCGACGCCAATCAATCGGTCGTGCGGCGACTGATCGAGGACAGCCTGCGCTACTGGGTGGAACAGATGCACGTCGACGGGTTCCGCTTCGATCTCGCCTCCATCCTCTCGCGCGACGGATCGGGACAGCCCATGCCAAGGCCACCCGCGCTGTGGGACATCGAGTCGGATCCAGTGCTCGCGGGCACGAAGCTGATCGCCGAGGCGTGGGACGCCGCGGGGCTCTACCAGGTGGGAAGCTTCGTCGGAGACGCCTGGCAGGAGTGGAACGGCCGCTTCCGCGACGACATCCGCCGCTTCTGGAAGGGCGACCGCGGCACGGTATCGAAGGTGGCGGCCCGGCTGCTCGGCAGCCCCGACCTCTACCGGCACAAACAGCGGGAGCCGGAGCAGAGCATCAACTTCATCACCTGCCACGACGGCTTCACGCTCGAAGACCTGGTCTCCTACGACCGCAAGCACAACGAGGCCAACGGCGAGCAGAACCGCGACGGAACCGACGACAACGCGAGTTGGAACTGCGGCGCGGAGGGCCCCAGCGACGATCCCGCCGTCGAAGCGCTGCGCAGCCGCCAGATCCGGAACTTTCTCGTGACGCTGATGCTCTCGGTCGGGACCCCGATGCTCTCGATGGGCGACGAGATGC
>DATIDG010000067.1:0-36840 GCA_035456405.1 Burkholderiales bacterium
CCGCTCGTCAACGTCGCGCAGCAGACCAAGATGGTGCTGGACAACATCAAGGTCTGCCTGGAGGCGGCCGGATCGTCCCTGGACAAGGTGGTGAAATGCACCGTCTACATCACCAATGCCGCGTACTTCGACGAAGTGAACAATGTGTATCGGAAATACTTCAAGCGCAACCCGCCTGCGCGCGTGTTCTGCACAGTGGGGTCGTGGCCGAAGAAGTTCGACGTGGAGATCGAATGCATCGCCGTCGTCTGACGGCCATGCCGGCTCAATACCGGTAGAACATCTCCTGGAGGGCCTGGCGCTCGCGGGTGACGCTCATCGCCAGCATCAGCAGGATGCGCGCCTTCTGCGGCATCAGGTCGTCCGACACGATGAAGCCGGCGTCCGCCTTTTCGGGCGTCATGACGACGCGCCCGGCGGTGGAGCGGGTGGCGAGCACCACGGGGATGCCCGCCTGCACTGCGCGCTTGCCAGCCTCGAGAAAGGCGCCGGGAAAGGTGCCGCCGCCGAAGCCGGTCAGCACGAGGCCGTCGGTGCCGCGCTCGCGCAGCGCATCGATCAGCACGCCGTCGGCGCCGGCATAGGCGTACACGATGTCGACGCGGAGCAGCGTCTGCCTGCCTCGCACGTCGAAGGGCGTGGCGCTGGTGTGCAGACGGGTGACGTTGCGGTAGAACAGCACCTGCCCGTCGGCGTCGACGTATCCCAGACAGCCGAAGTCGCGGCTGTCGAACGTATTCACCCGGAAGGCATTGGTCTTCGTGACGTCCCGCGCGCTCTGGATCTCGTTGTTCAGGACGGTGAGCACGCCGCGGCCGGCGGCGTCGGGACAGGCGGCCAGGCGGATCGCATCCAGCAGGTTGAGGTCCGCGTCCGTGCCGAGCGCACTGGGCGGCCGCATCGCGCCGGTCAGTACCATTGGACGGTCGGACTTGACCGTGAGGTGCAGGAAATAGGCGGTCTCCTCGAGCGTGGCCGTGCCGTGGGTGATCACCATGCCTTGCGGCGGCTGCGCGCCGCTCAGGAGCGCGTCGATGCGCTGGGCGAGCTGCAGCCACTCCGCCGGTCCGATCGACGAGCTGCCCACACGGAGCAGGTTCTCGGCCTTGACCTCGGCGACCTGGGTCGCTTCCGGAATGCGCGCGAGCATCTCCTCGACGCTCAGTCGCCGGCCCAGCTCCGGATACAGGGTGTAGTCGAGGCGGTGCGGGCCGAGGCCTGAGATGCTCCCGCCGGTTGCGATGACATGCACGACAGGGCGCGAGCCAGCCATAGTGTTTCCTCGTCTGAGCGGTCAAGACCTCGGAGCGCAGGCGCGCGTTTCGTTCAGGGGAGCAGGAGGACCTTGCCGAAGATCTCCCTGGACTCTACGACACGGTGCGCTTCGGCGGCTTCGGCGAGCGGAAAGCTCCGGTGGATGACCGGCTTCAGCTTGCCCTCGGCGACCAGGCCCATGACGGTCCTGAGCTCCATCACCGAGGCGTTCTTCGATCCGGAAAGTCGCAGCTCGCGGCGGAAGAACGGGATGATGTCGAAGGGCACGACCTCGCCGGCATGCGCGCCCACGGTGACGATCACGCCGTTCCGCTTTAGGCATTGCAGGCTCCGAATGAACACCTCGCCCCCGACGTGCTCCATGATCACGTCCACTCCCTGGCCGCTGGTGAGGTCGAGGACCCGCTCGGCGAAACTCTCCCTGCTGTAGTTGATGAGGTGGTGCGCGCCCAGCACCTTGGCGCGCTCGAGCTTCTGGTCGCTGCTTGCGGTGGCAAATATGGTGGCCCCCGCCAGCCTCGCCACCTGGACCGCAGCGCTCCCGATGCCGGAGCCTGCCGCCTGGACCAGGACGCTCTGGCCTGCCTGCAGTCCGCCCCGGTTGATGAGCACGTGCCAGGCGGTACCGAAAGCGATCTGGCTCGCGGCGGCGTCCTCGAAGCCGACGTGCGACGGCAGCGGATTCAGGTTGGAAATCGGCACCTTCACGTACTCGGCATAGCCGCCGGGCAAGTCGAGCCCGAAGTAGCCTTCCCGCACGCACAGGTTGTCGCGACCGCTCAGGCAGAGCTCGCATGCCCGACACGGCACGCGGCAAGTCACCCAGACGCGGTCCCCTTCTTTCAGCGGGCCCGCCTCGTCGCCGAGGGCTGCGACCTCGCCTGCGAATTCCCGTCCCAGAATGTGCGGAAACGTGACCGGAATCCGCGAGGTACCGGCCCGGTGATCCAGGTCCACGTGGTTGATGCCCACCGCACGCACTCGCACCACCGCTTCTCCGGCCCCGGGCGTCGGCTTGCCGGTTTCCTCGCACACCAGGACCTCGGGACCACCGAACCGGTGGAACCACGCCACCTTCATCGTCACGCTCCTCTGTCGTTGCTCGCGTTGCGTCGCGCCCGGATCTCGTCCGGGATGCGGCGCTTGAGGTACTGCCCGTCCTTGAGGTCGCCATGGAATCGTCCGTCGGCGACCATGACCTTGCCGCGCAGCACGGTCAGCGCCGGCCATGCGCCGACTTCCTTGCCTTCCCACGGGGTGTAGTCGCTCTCGTGCAGGTCCTGGGCGCGCACCGTGCGGCGCTGGCTCGTGTCTAGCACGGTGATGTCGGCGTCGCTGCCGACGGCGATGGCCCCCTTGCGCGGATACAGGCCGAGGATGCGGGCGGCGTTGGTCGACACGACGTCGACGAACTTCTCCACGGCATAGCCGCGCTTCTCGACGGTCTCGGTGTACATCACGGCCACGCGCGGCTCGACCCCGGAGTTGCCGCCGGTGGTGTCATCGATGCGATTGCCCTGGACCTTGACCGCCAGCTTGCAGCACACCTCGTCGGTGCCGACGCAATGCAGGTGGCCGCGCGCTAGGCCGTCCCACAACCCTTCCTGGTCGCGCCTGGACTTGAGCGAGGGATAGGTGTGGTAGATCTGCCCGTTCGGCCGCCGATAGTCGTCGCTCGTGTAGAGCAGATACTGGTGCAGCGTCTCGCCGTAGATCGGGTAGCCGCGCGCCCGGCTTTCGGCGATCGCCCGCACGCCGGCCGCGGCGCTGACGTGCATCATGTAAAGCGCCATGCCCTCGACGTTCTCGGCGAGCCGGATGATGCGGCGGAACGACAGGTCCTCCGAGAGCGTGTTGTGCACCTCCGCCATGTGCTCGAAGCCGGTCCGGTTCTCCGCGAACAGCTTCTCGTACATGTGCATCACGATGTCGTTGTCCTCGGCGTGGATGACGCCGAGCCCGCCGGCGTGGGCCATCACCTTGAAGATCTCCCACAGCTCGCCGAACCGGATCATGCGGCCGCGGCGGCTCGGCGTGATGTCGGTGGTGAAGATCTTGACCGTCGGGTAGCCGGCCTGCACCGCCTCCGCGAGCTCGGCGATCGTCGACGGCGGCACGCGGCCGCGCAGCATGAGGTGGTAGGCGTAGTCGCAGTAGCAGCGGCCTGCCCAGTCCCGGTCGCGCGCCTCGATGGCGTCGCGCAGGCCCTGGCTCGACGACTCGTCGCCCTCCAGGTCGGGCTTGCACGCGGCGAAGTCGATGAGCGTCGTCGTGCCGCCCCACAGCGCCGCCCGGCTGACCTGCTCCGGCGGATCGCTGAGCCCTGACGGCTCCCCCGGCCGGAAGGCGGGCATGTACCAGGCGCAGTGCACGTGCGGGTCGATGCCGCCCGGCATCACGATGCCGCCGCCGGCGTCGATCACGCGCGCCGCCTGGGCGGCGGCGAAGGTGCCGCGCGCGCCGAGCGCCGCGATGACGCCGTCCTTCGCTGCGATCTCCCACGGACCGACCCCGTGCGGCGTGACCACCCGGTCGCCGCGGATCAACAGATCGAACATCGCGCCTCCTGTCTAATCTTCCCGTGCGGTCGACACGCGCTCCGCCACTTCGGCGTCGAGTGCGTCTAGTAGGGCTTCGAGCCAGAGCGGGTCGAGGCCGTGCGCGATGACCACCATGCGCGTCGTGCGGTCCGCGTCCGGCCACGCATCCAGCCACGTCGGCGGATGGAACACGTGCTGCACGCCGTGGATCACCGCCGGCCGGCCCGGGCGTTCGAGCACGTCGACGAGACCCTTGAGGCGGAGCAGCCGCGCGCCGCAGTGCTCCGCCAGGACCTGCAGGAACAGCGTCAGCGTCACCGCGCGCAGCGGCGTGCCGCGGCGCACGCAGAAAGTAGTGATGCCATCGCCTCGGCGGCCGCCTGCGTGGACGTGGCCGTGATCCGCCGAATCGTGGGGCAGGGCCTCGGCGGCGAGCCAGCGTCGCACGTCTGCGCCCTGGGCATCGTGCATCCCGCCGCCGAACAGCCGGTTCGAGTCGACGACCCCGTGCGCCGCGGTCAGCCTGGGCGCCGCGGGATTGAGCGCGCGCAGGCGCTCGAGCAGTCCGTTCGCCGCGGGGTCGCTGAGATCGGTCTTGGTAACGACGATGCGGTCGGCGATCGCCGCCTGCTTGACCGATTCGGGGTGGGCGTCGAGCGTGGCCGCGCCGGCCGCGGCATCGACCGTCGCGATCACCGACTCGAGGCAGAGCGAGTCGGCGATCGCCGGGTCGGTCATCAGGGCATGCAGGATCGGGGCCGGGTCGGCGAGCCCGGTGGTCTCGATGACGATGCGCTCGAACGGCGCGATGGTGCCGGCGGCGCGCCGCGCGAGGAGGCTCCCGGCGGTGCGCACCAGGTCGCCGCGCACGCTGCAGCACACGCAGCCGCTGTCGAGCAGAACGATCTCCTCGTCGCTCGCCTCGACCAGCAGGTGGTCGAGCCCGACCGCGCCGAACTCGTTGACGATCACTGCGGCGCGCGCGAGCGCCGGGTCGCGCAGCAGGCGCGCGAGCAGCGTGGTCTTGCCGCTGCCGAGAAAGCCGGTGATCACCGAGACCGGGACTGGCGCCATCGTCAGCGCGCGCCGGCGTCGCGGTCGGGCATCTGCTGCGCGCCGATCACGAGGCGACCCGCCGGTGCCTCCGGCGCGAGTTCGTCGCGCAGCCGCCGCAGCAGTCCCGCCAGACCGGCGTGGCGGCCGAGCCCGACCTCCGCGCCGGAGGCCGGGTCGCGCAGCGTCACGGCCCAGCCGGCCGCCGCATCGCGGCGCACGCGCAGCTCCGGGCCGGTCCGGGGAGAAATGACGAATACGTTCGCATCGTCCGGGTCGGGGACGACCGTGCCCGAAACGCCCCAGACTTCCAGCGCGCCCCACAAGACACGCGAGATGCGCGCGTTCCATACCGCGTCGTTCCGCACCCGGGAATCATATGCCGGCCGGGAGCGGCGATGAGCCCCGGGACGGCGACGGCTTCCGAATCTGTTGCTTGACATTTATTATCGACAGCGGAAGTATGGCAGCGGAAGATATTTCTGGTGTCGATACTGATATCGTCGGTGTCGATATCGTCGGCTGGAACGAAATCGAAGAGGAAAACCATGAAACGTTCAGCTGCGTTCTCGCTCTCCCTGTTCGCCGGCGCCCTGAGCCTGGCCGTGGCGGGTACCGCCTTGGCCCAGGCCAAGTACCAGCTGCGGTGGGGCCACTATCTGGCCGACGGGCCGTTCGTCCAGCTCGAGAAGGATTACGCCGCCAAGATCGAGAAGCGGACCAACGGCGAGGTGAAGATCACGATCACCTTCGCCGGCGGGCTCGGCAAGGGCGAGGAGCTGCTGATGCTCACCTCGCGGGGCGCAATCGACATGACCTCCACCGCGCCCGGCTACAACCCGGATCAGCTCCGCTACTGGCGGGCGTTCCAGACGCCGCTCGTGTTCCAGACGACCCAGCAGGCGATGATGGTCCTGGGGAAGGTGTACGAGGAGTTTCCGGTCTACGCGGAGGAGATGGACCGGATCGGCGTCGTATGGCTGTTCCAGCAGCCGCTCGGCGAGTATTACCTCAGCGGCCCGTCCCAGGATTGCACCAGCGTCGCCGCGCTGCGCGGCAAGAAGATCCGCAGCTTCGGCGCCGACATCCCGAAGGCGTTCAGCGCAATCGGCGCGGTGCCGGTGACCGTCGCCCCCACGGCGATCTACGAGGCCCTGCAGCACCGCAACCTCGACTACTCGTTCATCAACCCGGGCAACATCCAGCAGTACAAGCTGGTCGAGGTCGGCAAGCATCACTGCGGCCCGGTGATGGCGATCACCGGCCACAACATCACCATCGGCAAGCGCACCTGGGCGAAGCTGCCGCCGAACATCCAGAAGATCATGATCGAGGAAGGGCGCCAGACGATGAAGGACTATCTGGCGTGGGTTGGCGACTTCGAGGCCAAGGCCGTGGCGAACATCAAGGCGCAGGGCGGCACGTTCACGCCGTTCCCGGCGGACGAGCTGAAGAAGTGGAAGGCCGCCGCGCCAGACTTCCTCGCGGAGTGGGAGAAGGCGACCGCCGCGGCCACCGGCGACGCCGAGACGCCGAAGAAAGTGGCGGCGCGCTGGAGACAGCTCGTCGCGCAATGAAGCCCGGGGCCGGGGCGAAGCCCGCGCGGGTTTCCGGCTCCCTGACCGCGCCCGAGACGCATGCAGCGGGTTAGCGCGACCCTGTCGCATCTGGCGCTCGGCCTGCTGCTGCTGGGCACCGTGGGGATGATCGTGTCCATGGTGCTCGGCGTCGCCGACGTGGTCGGCACCAAGTTCTTCGACTGGCCGGTACCCGGGACGCTCGAGGTCACCGAGAGCACCATGGTGCTGATCGTCTTCGGCGCGCTCGCCTACACCCAGGAGCGGCGCGGCCACATCCGTGTCGATCTGCTCTACGTCCATGCCGGCCCGCGGGGAAAGTCGTTCATGGAGGTGGTCACCCACGTCGTAGCGTTCGCGTTCTTCGCGCTGCTCGCCTGGCAGGGCATCGGCGAGCTGCGCTACAGCTGGGAGATCCGCGAAGCGACCATGGGCACGGTGCGCTTCCCGCTCTACCCTGCGCGCTTCCTCCTCGTTCTCGGCGCCTTGCTGCTGCTCGCGCGCCTCGCGTTCGACATCGTCGGGGACTTCGGCCGCCTGTGGCGCGGCGAGCCGCCCCCGGCGCGATCGGGCAACGCGTCGTAGCGCAACGACCAGCCGGGTGTAAGCGCCGACCGATGCCGCTGCTGTCCCCGGAAGTCGCAGGCTACATCGTGGTCGGCCTGCTGCTGCTGTGGCTCGCCCTCGGCGTGCACATCGGCGTCGCCCTCGGCTTGGCCGGATTCATCGGCATCTACCTCACCGTCGGCCCGGATGCGGCGTTCGCGCAGATCGCCACGATCCCGTTCGGCACCACCAACTCCTTCGCGCTGGCGGTGATCCCGCTTTTCATCCTGATGGGCTCCTTCGCCACGGTGGCCGCCATCACGACGGATCTCTTCCGCGCCGCCTACGTCTGGATCGGCAACCTGCGGGGCGGGCTCGCAATGGCGACCGTCCTGTCCTCGGCCGCCTTCGGCGCGGCGTCGGGCTCCACGATCGTGAACGCCGCCGTCTTCACGCGAATGGCCATGCCGGAGATGTCGCGCTTCGGTTACGACGTGCGCCTGAGCGCGGGCTGCATCGCCGCCGCCGGGACGCTCGCCGCGCTGATCCCGCCCAGCATCCTCATGGTGATCTACGCGGTCATCACCGAGCAGTCCATCGGCAAGCTGCTCATCGCCGGAATCGTGCCGGGCATCCTGACGGCGCTCATCTACTGCGGCGGCATCTACGTGATCGCGCGCTGGCGGCCGGCTCTCGCGCCGCGCGCCAATCTCACCTTCAGCTGGGCGGAGCGGCTCCGCTCGCTCTACGGCGTCTCCGGGATCATCGTCCTGTTCCTCGTCGTGATCGGAGGGATTTACGGCGGCTACTTCCCGGCGACGTACGCCGGGGCGGTGGGCGCATTCGGCGCGTTCGTCATCGCCTTCATCAAACGCCGGCTCGGCATGGGGTCTCTCGTCGAGGTCCTCAAGGAGGCGGCGGTCACGACTTCGGTGATATTCATCATCGTCGTGGGCGGGATCCTGTTCGCGCGCTTCCTCACCTACTCCGGGCTCGTCACGATCATCTCCGGCGCGCTGCTGGAGTTCGAGACGGGCAAGTACATGTACCTCGCCGGCTTCATCCTGCTGTTCCTCGTCCTCGGCTGCTTCATCGAGCCGATCGCCATCATGGTGATGACGCTGCCGATCATGTTCCCGGTGATGAAGGACGCCGGCTTCGACCCCATCTGGCTCGGCGTGATCTCGGTCAAGCTGGCGGAGATCGGCGTGCTCACGCCGCCGGTGGGATTGAACGTGTTCGTGGTGAAGAGCTCTTCCCCGGTGCCGGTGACGCTCGGCCAGGCGTTCACCGGGGTAACCCCCTTCATCCTGTTCGATTTCCTTTCCCTCGGGCTCTACGTCGCCTTTCCCGGCCTGATCCTATGGCTGCCCAATCTGATGAGCTAGCCGCGCGTCCGGAAAGCGGGCCGACGAGCCTGGTTCCCTGGAGGTTTCGATGCCGGTGCTGACTGCCGAAGGCAAGACGTTTCCCACCCGAACGCAGGTGCTGATCATCGGCGCCGGCGCGTGCGGCACGATCGCCGCGCTCGCCGCCAACGAGCGCGGCGCGGAGGTGCTGATCCTCGAGCGCGATGCGAAGCCGACCGGCAGCACCTCGCTCTCCGGCGGGCAGATCCCGGCGGCGGGCACCAAGCTGCAGCGCGCCGCAGGGCTGCTCGACGACACGCCCCAGATCCTCGCCAACGACATCATCAACAAGGCGCACGGCGAGTGCGATCACGAGATCGCCTGGCACATCGCGCGCGAGTCGGCGAGGACGATCGACTGGCTGGTCGACCGCTACAGGCTGCCGCTGTCGTGCATCCTCGATTTCCAGTATCCCGGCCACAGCCGCATGCACATGCATGCGTCGCCGTCGCGGTTCGGCGCGGAACTCCTGGCGGCCCTGCTCGCCGCCGTGGAGGCGGAGGCCATCCCGCTCGCCACCTCCGCCCGCGCCACCGACCTGTATGCCGACTCCGACGGCCGCATCCGCGGCGTGCGCGTGACGCGCCCCGACGGCAAGACCGAGGAGATCGGCTGCGACGCGCTGATCCTCGCCTGCTGCGGCTACGGCGGCGACAAGGCGATGATCGCAAAGTACATTCCGGAGATGGTCGATGCGCACTACCACGGCCATCCCGGCAACACCGGCGACGCGGTCAAGTGGGGCGAGGCGCTCGGCGCGTCGATCAAGGACATGGGCGCGTTCCAGGGGCACGGCGCGGTCGCCACGCCGTACAACACGCACATCGGCTGGCCCGCGATCACCGAGGGCGGCTACCAGGTCAACAAGCACGGCAAGCGCTTCTCGAACGAGAACGAGGGCTATTCGGAGCAGGCGCTCAGGGTCGCGCGCCAGCCCGCCCACGTCGCCTGGCTGATCTTCGACGAGCGCTCCCACCGGATCGCGATGCAGATGCACAGCCACGTCGAGGCCGAGAAGGCCGGCGCGCTCAAGGTGTGCAACTCGCCGGAGGAGATCGCCCGGGCGATCGGCTGCGATGCGGCGACGCTCGCGCAGACCATGAAGGAGGTCGAGGACGTCGCGACGGGGAGGACGAAGGATCCGTTCGGCCGCGACTTCACCACCAAGCCGCCGCTCGCGCCGCCCTACCGCGTGGTGAAGGTGATGGGCGCGCTGTTCCACACGCAGGGCGGGCTGGAAGTGAACAAGGAGATGCGCGTGCTGAGGAAGGACGGCAGGCCGTTTCCCAACCTGTTCGCCGGCGGCGGCGCCGCGCGCGGCCTGTCCGGCCCGGCGGACTGGGGCTACCTGTCGGGCTCCGGCCTGATGACGGCGACCAACATGGGGCGGCTGGCCGGCGAAGCGGCCGCCGAATTGGTCAAGAAGTAGTCAGCTGCCCTGCCGGAGCGCGCGCGACAACGCGCCTAGATCCGGCGCGGCCGCCAGTTCCTCGACCGCGCGCTCGACCGAGGCGATCGCCGCCGCCGGCAGCGAACGCGCCGCGTTGGCGCGGAACTTGGCGACGATGGGCTCCGCGCCGGGCGGCCGGGTGCGATTGCCGTAGACGTCGTCGATCCGCACCGTTTCCGTCCGGCCCGCCCGGGCCTCGCAGACGATCTCGGCCTCGAACCGCTCGGGGAACCTGGCATCGGGCAGCGGCTCCCAGTGGATCCGTCGGGCCAGCTCGCGCACCGCGGCGCCGGCTGGGGATTCGAACGTGGCGAGGTCCACCCTGCCTTCCACCAGGCGCGCCGCAACGGCGATCGGCAGGCTCCAGCGCGCGGCATGCCCGGTCTCGGGCGCCTGCTTGCGCTCCCAGGGATCGCAGATGATCGGCGCCGCGCCGGCCGGCACGCGGCAGACGATGCGCGCTGCGTCGCCGGCGCCGATGCCGCGCTGCGCGAGCACGCCCGCTGCCTCGATGAACGGATGCAGGTAGTGGCAGCACGGATGAAACTTGTATGCGGCGTCGGGCAGATGCCAGCGCCGGCCGATGTCGCCGATCAGCGCGCCGAAGCGCTCGGGCGCCGCCTCGTCCCCGGCGAACTGGCGGAACAGGCCGAAGCGCCCCTCGAGCGAGGTCTCGGGACCGGTCATGCCCGAGCGGGCGAGAAGCGCGGCGATGACGCCGCCGTGCGCCGCCCAGCCCGGGTGCAGGGACTTGACCGACGAGCCGTTCGTCAGGAATTCGAACACGCCCGAGGCCTGGCTGAGCGATATCCCCAGCGCGGCGACGCTCTGGTCCTCGGTGAGTCCGAGGAGCTCGGCGGCGACCAGTGCCGCCGCGAGCGTGCCGGCGACCGAAGTGTTCTGGAAACCGCGGGAAGGAAAGCCGGTTGGCGAGGCAAGCCCGAAGCGGATCAAGACCTCCCATCCTCTCGCGAAGGCGCCGAGCAGCGCCGCCCCGCTCGCGCGCTGCGCTTCGCCGACGGCGAGCGCGGCGGCCGCGATGACCGCGCTGCCGTGGGCGATCGACCCCGTGTGGGTGTCGTCGAACTCCAGGCTGTGGATGAGCCCGCCATTGATCAGCGCCGCATCGGCGGGCGCCGCGCCGGCGGCATGCCCGAACACCGTGGCGGCGCCTCCCTTCGCGAGTTCGTGGGCAAGCCCGCGGTAGGCCGCGCCGACCGGCGATCCGGCAGCGGCGAGGCCGACGCCGCAGGCATCGAGCAGATGGAACCGCGCGGCGAGCGCGACCGCCTCGGGCAACGGCGTCTGCGACGCTGCGCGCAGCGCCCCGACCAGCTCATGGGCGAGGGTCACGACCTCACCATGTCGGCCACGATGTCGCGCCACGACCGGACGGCGAGCGCGGCATCGCCGCGAATGACGCGGGCCAGGATCTCCGGCGCCGCCGGGAAGACGCCGGCCGCGTTCTCGGCGAGCTTCGCGAGGAGCGTCTGCTCGTCGAAGGGCTGATCGGCGCCGCCGCGCGCGCTCTCGCAGACGGCGGACATTTCGCCGCCGTCCGCGAAGCGCATGGTCACGCGCGCCGGACGGTCCTTCGGCCACGGCTTCAGGTCCGGGTAGGGCGCCATGCGCACGCGGCGCCGCAGCTGCGCGATGCCCTCCTCGTTGAGCTTGTCGAACGTGAACGCGCGGGCGCCCGCCGTCCCGAGGCGAGCGGTCGCGGCGATCGCGTGGGGGATGGAGAACTTGGCGGCGAGCACCGTCTCCGGCTCCACGGTCGTCAGCGCCTGACCGCCCGGCCCGGTCTCGACCAGGATCTCGGCGATATCGTCCACCTTGCGCTCGCGCAGGCGGCCGAGCAGCTCGAGCGTGGCCTCAACGGCGGAGTGCGCGTACCCGCAGCAGGCGAAGATCTTGTGGTACCCGTTGGCGACCGACCACGTCGTGCCGAGGCCGTCGACCAGCGCGTCTGGCACGGCCCGCGTGTTGAACGATCCGACGAAGACGTCGTACGGCGTCACCGCGCCGCCGCCGATCCCGGCCTCGGCCCAGTCGGCCGTGCGCAGGCCGAGCCACGCGCCGGCCGACGTCCAGGCGTTGCGCACCAGAGGGCCTTCGACCGCGGTGTCGAACGGGCCGGCGAACGACATGCTCGCCGCGCCGGTGACAGCGTCCAGCATCGTCCTTGCGTCGTGACGGCGCACGAGCGAGACCGCCGCCGCCGCCCCGATCGGGGCGAACGCGGCATGCGGATGCACGTTGAACACCGGGAACGGAAAAGCGAGCGCGAAGCGGGTCGTCACTTCATAGGCGACGGCGAGCGCGCGCAGCATCTCGTCCACGGTGCGGCCCTGCGCCTCCGCCTCGGCCAGCAGGGCCGGAATCGTGTACGCGCCGCCATGGCAGGAGGCGTTGCGGAAGCCCTCGTCGAGCTCGCACCAGGTGATCGCCATGCCGTTCGCGCTCGCCGCGGAGTAGCGGTCGACCCGCAGGGCGCCCTGCGCGAGGACCGTCGCCTCCGCCGCGCCCGATGCCGTACGCGTCAGGCCTTCGCGTGCGCGTGCGACCTGCGGCTCGAGCGATCCGGCCACGATGGCACCGATGTCGTCGGACAGGATCGTGGCGGCGCGGCGGCGCGCCGCGTCCGGCAGGGGCTTGCCGACCGCCCCGACCGCCCAATCGATCAGCTTGCGCGTGTTCGCAGCGGCCTGAGTCCGGGCCGGATTCTCGCTTTTCGCCATGGGATGTGCTCCGCTGATTGCAGTGCGAAAGAAGCCTAGTTCAGCTTGCCGAGGATCGGCGGCTGGCCGATGCGGCGCCAGAGGTACTTGCCGTGACCGCCGGGGCCGACGATCTTGCCGTTGTCCATGACCGTGACGCCGCGCACGATGGTGCGCACCGGCCAGCCCTTCAGCACCTGGTTCTCGTAGAGGCTGTAGTCCGCCCAGGAGCCCATCTCGGCCGGAACGAACTTGCGCTCCTTCCCCAGGTCGACGATCGTGAAGTCGGCGTCGTAGCCCGACGCGATGTTGCCCTTGGCAGGTTCGAGGTCGAAGATCTTCGCCGGCGCGGCAGCGAGCAGCTGGCAGATGCGCTGCAGCGGCAGCTTGCGCTTGTGATAGCCCTCGGAGAGCAGCACCGGGAGGATCGCGGCAATCCCGGGGAAGCCCTGCGCCGCGAGCCACAGCGGCTTGTCCTTGGTGGCACGCCGGCGCGCCGAGTGGTCGGAGGCGACGAGGTCGATGGTGCCGTCGAACACCGCCTCCCAGAGCGCGTCCTGGTCGTCCCGGCTCCGGAACGGCGGGTTGGCCTTGCCGATGCCGCCGAGCTCGGAGTCCTCCGTGTGCGTGAGGTAGTGCGGGCAGGTCTCGATCCACACCTGGTCGTAGCGCTTGCGCCACCGGCGCACTTCGTCCAGCGTGAGGCGCGAGGAGATGTGCGGGAAATAGACCCGCGCGCCGGTGCGCTCCGCGAAGTACATGGCGCGGATCGCGGGCTCCGACTCGGTGACGGCGGGCTTGCACGCGGCCCAGTCCTTCAGCGTGCTGCCACCCGCCGCCTGCACCCTCTGCCGCGTGCGGTTCACGATCTCGATGTTCTCGGTATGGCAGACGACGATCGGCTTGCCGACGCGCGCGGACTCGCCGAGGAGGTCCCAGAAATAGCCGTCGTCAGTGCCGTCAAGGCCGAGGTAGCGGCCCTCCTCGCCCTTGAAGTTCATGAAGTACTTGAACGAGGTGACGCCGTAGTCGCTGACGTACGACCCGAGCTCCTTGATGTGCAGCTCGTTGGCCGTGCTGAAGTGAAAGCCGTAGTCGACGTGGCAGCGCGTGCGCGCGTACTCCTGCTCGCGCCTGTAGACGTCGGCGTAGGCCTCGTTGTTGAGGAAGTAGCCGAGGACGGTCGCGATACCGCCCTGGGCCGCGTACACCGTCTCGTACGTGTACTCGGTGATCTTCTCGCCGAAGCCGAAGTGCACGTGCGCGTCGATGAGGCCCGGGAAGACATGCAGACCCGTTGCCGGCTGCTCCGGCGTCCCGGCCGGCACCGGCGCGCCGGGCGAAAGCACCGCCGCAATCTTGCCGCCCTGCACCAGGAGGTCCTGCAGCGCGGGCGCGCGATCCGGGAAGACCACGGTGCCGCCGCGTAACACGAAATCGCTCATCGTCTCTCCTGCCTTTCGCGTAGGTCCTGCATGGAATAGACGGCCTGCGTTCCGGCCGGGGTGTTGAGCGCGGCGAGCGTCGCCGCGAGGTCGCGCTCGCTCAGATCGCGCGCGATGCACACCAGGCGGTTGCCGTGGTCGGCATCGGGCCACTCGCGCAGGCGCTGCGGCGGATGGAACACGCCCTGCACCCCCTGCACGAGCGCGATCTCACCGCTGTCTTCCATGTGCAGCAGCCCCTTGACCCGGATGAGCCTTGGGCCGAACTCCGCCGCCGCGAGCCTGCACCAGGCCGACCAGCCGGCCCACGTGACCGGCGGGGTGGGGCGGAAGGCGTGCGCGCGGATACCGGAGAAGTGCGCCCGTCCGCGGATCGGGCCGAGCGAAGCGATCGGGGTGCGGTGGCGCCGCGCGACCGGCAGGGTCGAGAACAGGCTCGCGACCGAGTCGCAGACCTCCGCCCCGGGATTGAGATCGCGCACGAAATCGAGCGCTGGCGCCGGATCCGCGAGGTCGGTCTTGGTCGCGACGATGCGGTCGGCGAGGGCCGCCTGCTTGTCGAGCTCGGGATACGCCGTGCGCGCGGCGAGGAAGTGCTGCGCGTCGACGGCGCACACGGTGGCCTCGAAGGCATAGGCCGCGGTCACGAGCGGATGGCCGAGGAGCACGTTGATCAGCGGCGCCGGGTCGGCGACCCCGCTGGTCTCGATGATCACGCGCTCGAAGGGCGGGATGTCGCCGCGCGCGCGCCGGCCGTTGAGGTCGGCGAGCGTCTCGTGCAGCGCGCCGGTGTTCGCGCAGCACAGGCATCCGGCATCCAGCAGCACGACGTTGTCGGTCGCCTGCGCGATGACCAGGTTGTCGAGGCCGATCTCGCCCAGCTCGTTGACGACGACCGCGGTGTTGGCGAGCGCCGGTTCCTTGAGCGCCTTGTTGAGCAGCGTGGTCTTACCGCTCCCGAGAAATCCGGTCAGCAGGAAGACCGGCGTTCTCGCGCCGCTCATGCGCCGCTCCGTCGGCTCGGCGCCGGCCGGTCGCCGAACAGCTCGACCATCGCGTTGCGCAGCCACCGGTTCGCGGCGTCGTTCTCGACCCGCGCGTGCCAGTAGAGGGAGACGTCGAAGCTCGGGATCGGGATCGGCAGCGGATGCACCTTGACCTTCGCGAGCCGCGCCGAGGCCTCGGCCACGCGGCTCGGCACGCTGACGATCAGGTCGGTGCTCGCTACGATCAGCGGCACCACCACGAAGTGCGGCACGCGCAGCGCCACGTTCTCCTCCACGCCGTGCTCGGCGAGCGTGCGCTCGAGCACCTGGTGGCCGGAGCCCATGGACGAGATGAGGACGTGGCGCGCCGCCAGGAACTCCTTGAGCGTGAGCGGCGCGCGCCGGCCGAGCGGATGG
Organism: Burkholderiales bacterium; assembly: GCA_035456405.1. Taxonomy (GTDB): domain Bacteria; phylum Pseudomonadota; class Gammaproteobacteria; order Burkholderiales; family SG8-39; genus JAGVSZ01. Next base: position 15,419 of record DATIDG010000067.1, read on the forward strand.
TCCGGCCGCGTCATGCACACGTAATGCTCCTCGAAGAGGCGGGTGCGGCGGACCTTGTCGCGCAGCTGCGGCACGTATCCCACCGCGAGGTCGATGTCGCCGCTTTCGAGCCGCACCGCGAGCTCGCCCGCGGGCAGCTGCGCGGTCTCCAGCCGGATCACCGGGCTGTGCTCGTGGAGATGGCGCATCAGCTTCGGCAGCAGGACCGTCTCGCCGACGTCCGTCATGTAGATGCGGAGGCTCCGCACCGTGCGGCGCGGGTCGAACGCCTCGCGCGACCCGAGCGCGCCGCGCACCAGCGCCAGCGCGTCGGTGAGCGCCGGTGCGAGCTCGAGCGCGCGGGGCGTCGGCAGCATGCCGGAGCGCGTGTTGACGAACAGCGGATCGCCGAGCTGGCGGCGCAGGCGGCCGAGCGCGCTGCTCATCGCCGACTGCGTCAGCCCCATCTCCGCCGCGGCGCGCGTCACGCTGCCGTGGCGGAACAGCGCCTCGAACACCGGCAGCAGATTGAGGTCGGGGAAGTCGCTCACCGCCATTCACATCGTAGATACGTCAATTCATGAACATCAATTTGACTGATATTATAGAACTGCCTAATCTCCGGCAGAGAACTTCTGGCCGCGATCGGAAAGGAGCCGCCGCATGAAACCCTGGGACGGCATCATCAGCGAGGAGGAGCAGAAGGCGACCTATGCGGCCGGCTTCGGCCGCCCGGGCGGCGTCGGCAAGCGGCCGGCGCTGCTCGTCATCGACGTGCAGTACCGGACCGTCGGCACGAAGCCGATGCCGTTCTGGGACGCCATCAAGGAGTTTCCGACGTCCTGCGGCGAGGTCGGCTGGAGCGCGATGCGCAACATCGCGACGCTGCTCGCGGAGTTCCGCCGCAACGACTGGCCGGTGCTCTACCCGTACGTCGCGCCGAAGAACAAGGCCACTGACGGCGGGCGCCTCGCGCAGAAGGTGCCCGCCATCATGGACATCCCGGAACAGGGCTACCAGTTCCCCGCCGAGATCGCGCCGCGAGAAGGCGACGTGCTGCTGCCGAAGAAGCACCCCAGCGCGTTCTTCGCCACGCCGCTGGTGAGCCACCTGGTCGACCTGGGCGCGGACACGCTGGTCGTCACCGGCTGCACGACCAGCGGCTGCGTGCGCGGCAGCGTCGTCGACGGTTTCGCGTACAACTTCCGCGTGCTCGTGCCGCACGACTGCGTCTACGACCGCAGCGCGACCTCGCACGCGGTGAATCTCTTCGACATGGCGGCGAAGTACGCCGACGTAGGGAGCGCCGCGGAGGTCCTCGAGAAGCTGCGCCCGCTCGCGAAGGCGCCGACGATGCGCAAGGCCGGCTGAGGAGCGCGCGGCGATGATCGAGGCGGTCCTGGTGCTCGACATGACCCGGGACTCGATTGCGCCCGAGGCGCGCGCGGTCGAGAAGCGGCGCGCCATCCTTCCGCAAGCTGTCGCCTACCTCGCATGGGCGCGCGGCAAGGCCATGCCGGTGGTGTTCGTCTGCAGCGCGCGGCGGCGGACCGACAAATGGTTCCTCAAGCACTGGGAGCTCGCCAACGAGATTTGGACGCCGGGACAGGAGCCGATCCCCGAGCTCTTCCAGCCGGAGAAGGACACCGTGGTCCACAAGCGCCGCTACAGTGCCTTTTTCCACTCGGACCTCGAGCTCACGCTGCGCGAGCTCGGCGTGGACGCCCTGCAACTCATCGGCTGGTCGACCTCGCTCGCCGTCGCCACGACCGCGGTCGACGCATGGCAGCTCGGCTTTCCGACCACGGTGGTGAGCGATCTCACGGTGGCGCACGCGTGGGGCGGCCACTCCGTCGAGGAGAACCAGAAATGGTCCCTCGAGTTCATCGCGGCGATGGCCAAGTCCCGCATCGCGACGTCCGACGAACTGATGCGATGAGCATCGCAGGCGGCGCGACGCGGCGCGAACTTCGCGTCGGCGGCGCGGTGTTCGATTACTACAGCCTCGCCGCCGCCGAGGCGCTCGGCCTCGCCGGCGTGTCGCGGCTCCCGTGCTCGCTCAAGGTGGTGCTGGAGAACGTGCTGCGACAGCACGCCGAGGGCCGCTCCGACGGCGCAGGCATCGCCGCGGTGGCGGGATGGCTGGGGAGCCGCCGCGCCGAACGCGAGATCGCCTTCCGCTTCACGCGCGTGCTGATGCCCGATTCCTCGGGCGTGCCGCTGCTCGGCGACCTGGCGGCGATGCGCGACGCGATGATCCGGCTGGGCGGCGATCCGCGGCGGCTCAACCCGTCGGTGCCCGTCGACCTCGTCGTCGATCACTCGGTGATGGTGGATGCCTACGCCGCGCCGGATGCGGCAAGACGTAACGAGGCGCTGGAGCTCGAGCGCAACGCCGAGCGCTACGCGTTCCTGCGCTGGGGCGCGCAGGCCTTCGACAACCTGCGCATCGTGCCGCCGGGCAACGGCATCTGCCACCAGGTCAATCTCGAGTACCTGGCCCGGGTGGTGTGGACGACCGACCGCGCGAGCGACGCCGCAGGCGGCGCGCGGCGGACCGCCTACCCCGATTCGGTTCTCGGCATGGACAGCCATACGGCCATGATCAACAGCCTCGGCATTCTCGGCTGGGGTGTCGGCGGCCTCGAAGGCGGCGCCGGCGCGCTGGGCGAGTCGGTCGCCATGCTGGTGCCGGAGGTCATCGGCTGCCGGCTCACCGGCCAGCCGCGGCCCGCTGTGACCGCCACCGACGTCGTCCTGACCGTGACGCAGGCGCTGCGGCGCCACAGGGTGGTGGACAAGTTCGTCGAGTACTTCGGGCCCGGCGTGGCGGCGCTCGCGCTGCCCGACCGCGCCACGATCGCCAACATGAGCCCGGAGAACGGCGCCACCATGGGCTTCTTCCCGGTGGATGCCGAGACGCTGCGCTACCTGCGCTCGACAGGCCGCGACGAAGCGCAGGTTGCCCTGGTCGAGGCCTACTGCAAGGCGCAGGGATTGTGGCGCGACGCCGAAACGCCGCCGGCCGAGTTCACCGCGGTGATCGAGATCGACCTCTCCGCCGTGGAGCCGAGCGTGTCCGGGCCTAGCCAGCCCCAGGACCGCCTGCCGCTGGCCGCGGCGCCCGCGGTGTTCAAGGATTATCTGTCGGCTTCCACGAGGCGGAAAAAGGAATCCTCGGCTTCATCGCTGAAAGACGGCGACGTCGTGATCGCCGCCATCACGAGCTGCACCAACACCTCCAATCCTTCGGTGATGATCGGCGCCGGCCTGCTCGCGCGCAACGCGGTTGCGCGCGGGCTGAAGGTGCGTCCGTGGGTGAAGACGTCGCTCTCGCCCGGGTCGCGCGTCGTTGCCGACTATCTCGCGCAGAGCGGCCTGCAGCGATCGCTCGACGCGCTCGGCTTCCAGCCGGTGGGCTTCGGCTGCATGACCTGCATGGGGAACTCCGGTCCCTTGCCCGCCGCGGTGGCCGAGGCGATCGAGGTGGACGGCGTCACCGCCGTCGCGGTCCTGTCGGGCAACCGCAATTTCGAGGGCCGCATCCACCCGTCGGTGCGCGCCAACTTCCTCGCTTCGCCGCCGCTGGTGGTGGCCTATGCGCTGGCGGGCAGCGTGCTCGTCGACCTCGCCAGGGAACCGCTCGGCCAGGATGGCGACGGCACGCCGGTATACCTCCACGACATCTGGCCCGACGGCGCCGAAATCCGCAGGATCGTCGGCGAGGTGGTCACGCCGGCGCTGTTCCGCGCGCGCTACGCGACGATGCTGGAGGGCACGCCCGTGTGGCGGGCCCTGCGCGGCGCCGCCGGGACCACGTTCCCATGGAATCCCGCCAGCACCTTCATCCGGCGGCCGCCCTTCTTCGACGACATGGCGGCCGCGCCGCCCGCGCTCGAGGACATCCGCGGCGCGCGCGTGCTCGCGATGTTCGGCGACATGTTCACCACCGATCACATCTCGCCGATCGGCGCGATCTCGAAGGGCACGCCTGCCGCCGAGTACCTCGCGTCGCTCGGCATCGCGCCGCGCGATTTCGTCAACTATGCGGCCCGGCGCCTGAACCACGACGTGATGATCCGCGGCACGTTCGCCAACGTCCGGGTGCGGAACGAGATGACGCCGGACGTCGAGGGCAGCAGCACGGTGCACTACCCGGACGGCGAGCGCATGCCGATCCATGCCGCGGCGGCGAAATACCGGGACGAAGGCGTGCCGCTTGTGGTGATCGCTGGCACCGAGTACGGCGCCGGGTCCTCGCGCGACTGGGCGGCGAAAGGTACGCGCCTCCTGGGCGTGCGCGCGGTGATCGCCGAGAGCTTCGAGCGCATCCATCGCGCCAACCTCGTCGGCATGGGCGTGTTGCCGTTGCAGTTCCCGGACGGCGTCACGCGCAAGACGCTCGGCCTGACCGGCGCGGAGCTCGTCGACGTCGCCGGCATCCGCGGCTACGCCACCCCGCGCAGCGAGCTCGCATGTACGATTAGCCGTGCCAACGGCAGGCGCGACACGATCCGGTTGCTCTCGCGCCTCGACACGACGCGCGAGGTCGACTGTTTCCGCAACGGCGGCCTGCTGCACCACGTGGTGCGGCACCGACTGATCCCCGAGGTGCATTCATGAGCCCGAGAAAGAAGCTTCGCGACCTGCTCGCCAAAGACACCTACACCATCGTGCCGGGAGCCCACGACACGCTGACCGCGCGGCTCGTGCAGGTCGCGGGATTCGAGGCGGTCTACCTCACCGGCGGCGGCTACTCGCGCGCGAGCGGCTATCCCGACGTGGGGCTGCTCACGATGACCGAGATCACGCAGTACATCTCGCGCACCGTGGACGCCGTGGAGATCCCGGTGATCGCCGACATGGACGCCGGCTACGGCAACGCGCTGAACGTCATACGCAGCGTGCGCGAGTACGAGAAGACCGGGATCGCCGCCTTCCATCTCGAAGACCAGGTGTCGCCCAAGAAATGCGGCCACTACGAGGGCAAGCAGCTGGTGAGCAAGGCGGAGATGATCGGCAAGATCAAGGCGGCGGTGGACACCAGGCGCGATGCGGACATGGTCGTCATCGCGCGCTCGGACGCGCGCGCCGTCGAAGGCCTGCAGGCGGCGATCGACCGCGTGAACGCGTACCTCGAGGCGGGCGCCGACGTCGGTTTTCTCGAGGCGCCGCAGTCGGCCGAGGAGCTCGCCGCCGCGGCGCGGCAGCTCAGGAAGCCGGCGCTCTGCAACATCTTCGAGGGCGGCAAGACGCCGGTGCTGCCGGCGCGGGAGCTGGCGGCGATGGGCTACCGCATCGGCATCTATCCCTCGCAGACCCATCGCGCCGCGATTGCCGCCGCGAAGCGGGTGCTCGCCGTCCTCAAGCGCGACGGCGACACGGTAGCCATCGAGAGCGAGCTCGCCACGTTCAACGACCGCGAGGAGGCGGTGAACGCGAAGCGCTGGCGCGACCTCGAGACGAAGTATCTCCGGGACGTCTGAGCCGATCGGCACATGCGGCTCACGCTGTGCGAGAACATGCGCGCGGTGCCCTACGTGCCCTTCTATCTCGCGCTGGCGGGGGATTATTGGCGGAGCGAAGGGCTGGACATTCGCCACGTCGTCTCGCCGAGCACCGCGCGGACGGCGACCGGGCTGCTCGACGGCAGCGTCGAGGTTTCCTGGGGCGGGCCGATGCGCGTGATGATGCATCACGACGCCGACCCGGGCTGTCCGCTCGTGTGCTTCGCACAGGTCGTTGCGCGCGATCCTTTCCTCCTCGTCGGCCGCCGGCGCAAGCCGAGGTTTCGCTGGCGCGACCTCGTCGGGCTGCGCGTGGCGCCCGCGGGTGACGTGCCCACGCCGTGGATGACGTTCCAGGACGACCTGCAGCGCGCGGGGCTCGATCCCGCCGCGATCGCCAGACGGCGGGTGCGCCCGATGGCGGACAACGTGCGGGCGTTTGTGCGCGGCACTGTGGACGTCGTCCAGGTGTTCGAGCCGCACGCGGATCGCCTCGTCTGCGAAGGTCGCGGGCACGTCTGGCACCGCTTCAGCGAGCGCGGCGACGTCGTCTACACGACGTTCTACTCGACGCGCCGGTTCACCCGCGCACGGCGGGAGGCCTGCCGGCGACTGGTGCGCGGCATGGCGCGCGCGCAAACGGCGCTCTTCGCCGCGACGCCGCGCGCGATCGCCGAGGCCGTTGCGCCATTCCTGCCGGAGCTCTCGCGCGACGCCCTGACGCGGATCGTCGGCGCGTACCGCGCAAGCGGCCTCTGGGCGCGGACGCCCGACCTTCCGCCTGCGCCTTACTTGCGGCTCAAGGCCGCCCTCGTCTCCGGGGGGCTCATTCGCAGCGATCCGCCCTACGATAGGGTCGTCGACGCGGCGCTTTCCCGCGTCGACTGAAACGGGAGTGCCACATCAATGAGCGCAACGAGCGCCGTTCCGACCATCGACATCGGCCCGATTCTCGGCGATGATGCCGCCGCTAGGCGCGCGGTCGTCGGGCAGGTCGCCGCGACCTGCGAGCGCACCGGGTTCCTGATCATCGCCGGCCACGGCTTTCCGCTCGATCTCCTCGAGCGCGCGCAGCGGCTGCTCTTCGCGTTCTTCGACCTGCCGGAGGACACCAAGAACCGCTGGCATCCGACCGGCCCTTCCAAGCAGCGCGGCTACCACGGCTTCGCGACGCGCGGCCTCGCCGGTACCCTGGGCCAGCAGACGCCGCCGGACCTGCGGGAAACCGTGTTTCTCGGGCCGGTCGACGACCACCGCGGCTATTACGCCGGGATGCCCGAGGCGGCCACGAGCTACGCGCCCAATTTGATTCCCGCCGAGCCGGCCGGCCTCGAACCTACGCTGGTCGCGCTCTACCGCGCCTACGAGCGCCTCGCCGTCGACATGATGCGGGTCTTCGCGGCGGCACTCCGACTGCCCGAAACGTTCTTCGACGGCGTCCTGGCGCGCCACTTCAGCATCATGTCCTGCCACCACTACCCGGTGCTGGTCCAGCCGCCGCTGCCGGGGCAGCTGCGCACCGGTGCCCACACCGACTACGGCGCCATGACGATCCTCGCCGCGACCGACGCCGAAGGCGGGCTAGAGGTGCGCCTGCCCGACGGCAGCTGGTCGGGCGTGACGCCGCGCGCGGGGGAATTCGTCGTCAACCTCGGCGACATGATGGCGCGCTGGACGAACGAGCGCTGGGCGTCGACGCTGCATCGCGTGGTCAACCCGCCGGTCGGCAAGGCGCAGAGCCGGCGGCTGTCGATCGGCATGTTCGTGCATCCCAACTACGACCAGCGCATCGAGTGCGTGCCGACCTGCCTCGCGCCGGGCGAGACGCCCTGCTACCCGTCGATCACCGCGGGCGAGCACATCAAGCGCAAGATCGAGCGCAGCCACGAGACCGCGTGACGGCGTCATCGCGGCCGATGGCCGGGTCCCGGTCAACCGGCGAGGGCGATGCACTCGATCTCGATCTTCATTCCCGCGCTGAGCTGTACGCCGCACGTGGTGCGGGCCGGCGGGTCCTTCGGAAAGAACTGCCGGTAGACCGCGTTCATGTTGTCGAACTCGAGCATGTCGTAGAGGAGCACATTGATCTTGACCACGCGCTCGAGGCTGGACCCGGCCGACTCGAGCATGTGCTGCATGTTGGTCAGCGTCTGGCGCGTTTCGTGCGCCATCGTACCGGGGCTGCGCTCGCCCGTCGCCGGATCGGTCGACAGCATGCCCGAGAGGAAGATGAAGTCCCCGGCCCGGATCCCCGGGCTGTGGGGCAGGTTGAAGTTGCGCGACACGTTGAGCCGGTCGTTTTGCGGGACGATGATTTCGCGGGACACGGGCATCGGGTCTCTCCGGGACTAGACGATGGCGATCGCGTCGAGCTGCACCTTGAACGCGTCGATGATCCGCACGCTCCATACCGTGCGCGCCGGCGGGCTGTCCGGCACGTACTGGCGGTAGACCCGGCTGAGCGCGTCGTACTCGATGCGGTCGTAGATCATGGCGCGGACCTGCACTAGGCGCTCGAGCGACGACCCTGCGCTTTCCAGCACCAGCTTCAGGTTCTGAAAGGCGCGATGCGCCTCGCTCGTCACCGTTCCGTTCAGCCGCTCGCCGCTCTCCGGGTCGATCGCAACCACGCCCGACACGAAAAGATAGTCGCCGGCGCGGATCGCAGTGCTCTGCACCCAACCGTAGCCCGCGGCCATGTCCAGGCCGGGGCACGGCGGCGGCACGACGATCCGGGCGGGACGCTCTGCGTTCATCATGGCTCGCTCCCATCTCCATGACTGTAGACGCTGCGCATTCTAACGATCGCATGCGGCGCGCCGGCGCGAGCCAATGAGCGCCGACGGGCGCCTCTTCCTGGGCGTCACGCTGCCGCTCGCGACGCTCGGCCTGATCAACCAGGCCGCGCGCACCGTCATGGCGATCATCGGCCCGGTGCTGGCGGTGGAGTTTTCGCTGTCCGGCAGCGAGCTCGGGCTGCTCGCGGCGTCGATGCTCGTCGCCTACGCCCTGGCGCAGCTCCCGGACGGCGTGGCGCTCGACCGCCTCGGGCCGCGGCGCGTGCAGGGGACGCTCAGCCTGCTGACCGCCGCCGGATTCGCCGTGTTCGCGCTCTCCGACAGCCTGGGCGGCTTCGTGCTCGCGCGCGTGATCATCGGCGTCGGCGTCTCGGCCGGGCTGATGGCGGTCATCAAGGCGAACACCCAGTGGTTCGCGCCCACGAAAGTGGCGAAGGTGACCGGCATCGCGGTGGCGATCGGCGGGCTCGGCAGCGTGCTCACCACCGCCCCGGTCCAGGCCGCGCTGCCCTCGCTCGGCTGGCGCGGCGTGCTGTGGCTGCTCTGCGCGATCGCCGCCGCCGTGGCGCTGTGGATCTTCCTCTCGGTGCCGGAGAAGCCCGCCGCCGCAAAGCAGGGCGGACTCAGAGCCGAGCTGTCGGTGATGGCGTCCATCTACCGCTCGCCGCTCTTCTGGCGCTTCGGATCGGCGGTCGCCATACTGTCCGTCCTCAACTTCACGTATCTCGGCCTATGGGCCGGGCCTTGGCTGCGCGACGTCGCCGGTTATGACGGCCAGGCGAGAGCGAACACGTTGCTTCTCTACACGCTCAGCATGATGGCGGGCGCGCTGGCCATCGGCGTGGCGAGCAGCCGCGCCCAGGCGCGCGGCTACTCCGCGGCGCTGGTGCCGTTGGCGTGCAGCGCCGGGCAGCTCGCCGCGCAGATCGGGCTCGCGCTGCAGCCGGCCGGCTCAGCGGTCGCGATCCTGTGGGTCCTCTTCGCGTTCTGCGCCGCGGGCGCGGCGCCGGGCTACGTCGCGGTCGGCCAAATGTTCCCGCCCGAGCAGATGGGGCGCGTGGCGACCGCCGTCAACACGCTGACGCTGGGCGGGGCTTTCCTGCTGCAGTCGACGATCGGTTGGATCCTCGACCTGTGGCCTCGCACCGCGACCGGCGGCTGGGATCCCGCGGGCTATTCCGCCGCGCTCGCCCTCTCGGTGGCCGTCCAGGCGGCCCTGGCGGCGCAGCTCTTACGCATGAGGAGATAGATGACACGCGAGATCGCGATCGACCGTTTCGGCGGCCCGGAAGTCCTGCAGGCGCGCGTGGTCCCGGACAGCGCGCCGGATCCGGGCGAGGTACGCATCCGGCAGACCGCCATCGGCGTCAATTTCACCGACGTGCACGGCCGGCGCGGCGACTACGCGCTGCTCCGGGCGATGCCGATGCCGCTCGTGCTCGGGTTGGAAGCCGCGGGAGTGGTCGAGGCGGTGGGCGAAGGCGTCGAGCGCTTCCGCGTCGGCGATCGGCTCGCGTACGCCTCACACCCGCTCGGGGCGTACCGCGACGCGAGGAACTTTCCGGCCGAGCGCTGCGTGGCGCTGCCGGCGGGCGTGCCGGACGAGATCGCGGCCGCCGTCCTGCTCAAGGGACTGACCGTCCACATGCTCGTGCGCCGCGTGTTCCGCGTTCCGCCGGGCGCCTGGGTCTTGTTCCACTCGGCAGCCGGCGGCGTCGGGACGCTCGCCGGCCAGTGGCTGCGAGCGATCGGCGCGCGCGCGATCGGCATCGTCGGAGCCGAGAGCAAGGTCGACGCCGCACGCGGCGCCGGCTACGAAGCCGTCTTCGTGCGCGGGCGCGACGATTGGCCGGCGCGAGTGCGCGAGCTCGCCGGCGGCGGGGTGCCGGTCGTCTACGATCCCGTGGGTCGCGCGACCTGGGAGGGCTCGCTGTCCTGCCTCGCGCCGCGCGGTCACCTGGTGTGCTTCGGCAACTCCTCCGGGCTCGTGCCGCCCTTCTCGGTGAACGAGCTGCGCGACCGCGGCAGCCTGTCGGTGTCGTGGGTGCGGTTCGGCGACTACACCGCGAACCGGGCGGAGCTGGAGGCTGCGGCGCGGGAGCTGTTCGACGCGCTCGTCGGCGGTGCGGTGCGGCTCGCCGCGCCGCGCCGCCTTCCGCTCGACCAGGCGGCCGAGGCGCACCGGCTGCTCGAGGGCGGGCAGACCACCGGCCCGATGGTGCTGGCGCCCTGAGCCGAGGAAAGCCCCGATGCGAAAGACCACTGCCCTGCGGAAGTTGCTGAAGAAGAAGGAATTCGTCTACATGCCGGTCGCGTACGACGCACTCGGCGGCCGACTCGTCGAAAGCCTCGGCTACGACGCGGTCTACACGGGCGGCTTCGTCACCGGCGCCTCGCGCTGCACCTCCGAGCCAATGCTCACGATGGACGAGCAGGCGCGCGTGGCCGGCGACGTGGCGAGCGCGGTGGGCATCCCGCTGGTCGTCGACGGCGGCGCCGGCTTCGGTGAGCCGCTGCACACCATGCGCACCGTGCGGGAGTTCATCCGTGCCGGCATTGCCGGCACGCACATCGAGGACCAGCTCTATCCCAAGCGCGCCCACTACCACAAGTACGTGGCGCATGCGATCCCACGCAAGGCGTTCGTCGACAAGATCAGGTTGGCGTGCCGCCAGCGCGAGCGGTCCGACCCGGACTTCGTCGTCATCGCGCGCACCGACACCTGCCGCATCGAAGGCCTGAAGGAGGCCGTGTGGCGGATCAACGCCGCCGCCGACGTCGGCGCGGACATGGGCCTGATCTTCCCGCGCAACAACGAGGAGATGAAGAGGGCCCCCAGGCAGGCGAAGATCCCGCTCGTCTACGTGATCAGCCGCGGCAACCGCGACGGCCGGCCGCTGCCTTCCGGGCCGCAGCTCGCCGATATGGGCTACAAGGCGGCGATCGACGCCCTCACCTACCTGCTGGTGAGCTTCCATTTCGCCAAGCAGGCCTATGCGGAGATCAAGCGGACCGGCGGCTACAGCGGCCTCACGCAGGAGCAGTGCGTGGCGGCGCGCCACGAGATCGAGACGCTCGTCGGCCTCGACGGGTTCTACGAGATCGAGGAGCAGACCGTCGAGGAAAAGAAGTGGGGACAGCGCTAGCCTAGGCCGACGCCGCCGCGCGCGGCATCGCCGCGGCGGTATCGTTCACCGCCCTGCCCACGGCGGCGAGCTTGCCGTTCATCCGCGGCGGCGGGCCCGCCCCCGACCGGAAAGGGCTCCCGTTCCGCGACCAACGACTGCGCGACCCCCATCCCCCCGGGTCGAACTCGCCGCGCGTCGCGAAGTAGCCGCGCCGGCGCGATTTGCGCACGTCCGCGAGCGGGCCGTCCGCGGTTCGCATCATCGTAGCGCGTTGAACGTCAGCTTTGCGGGCGCGATGGCCGGCGACGGCTCCTGGCCGGCCTCGGGCATTCGTCCATGCTCTGCTTCTTTGCGTAGAACAGTCACTACCAGACGCGCGCGTGCCTCACGCTATGCCCGAACGCTCAGACTGGCGTTACTCCCTACCCGGCCGCTCGGCGCTGACCGGAAGCTCCTTCGATACCGACTCGGCGAGAGCCCGGTCCGCCTCTTGAAGAGACGCCGAAAAAACGACGCGTCCTCGTATCCAACCTCCGCGCTGATTTCCTCCGCCGCACGCGCGGTGGATTCGAGGAGGCGCTTCGCCTCTTCGATTCGCAGGTTCTGCACGTAATCGATCAACGCCAGCCCAGTGGCGGCCTTGAAGCGTCGCTTGAGCGTGCGCTCAGGAATTCGCGCGTGGCGCACGACGCGCGCCACTGCAGCCGCTTCCCGAAAGTGTTGCGCGAGCCATTTTTCGCATGAATTTACGGTCGCATCCGCATGGGGCTGAAGCCGGTTCCATTCCCAACCCAACTAGGAGTTGAAGATGACAGCACAAGCAGCACTGCGGGCAGTACAGAAGCAACCGGCGCAGCGGTTGAACGGACTCGACCTGGACAAGATGGTCGGCACGGCCCAGGCATTGAAGAAGGACCCGCTCCTCGCGAAGTTCCAGTTCCGCGCGAAGAACGCATGGATCGATGGCGGTGAGAACCGCTCCACGATCAAGGAGTTCTATGGCGCGGGCGCGGAAGACACCTCGCGCACCAAGCCGTTCGTGTTCACGAACGGCGAGCCGCCGGTCCTGCTCGGCAACAACGAAGGCGCGAATCCGGTGGAATTCTTGCTTCACGCCCTCGCGGGTTGCGTGACCACCACGACGGTGCTGCATGCGGCCGCGCGCGGTATTCATATCGAGTCAATCTCGACCGAACTGATCGGCGACATCGATCTGCAGGGGCTTCTAGCTCTGGATGAATCCGTTTTCGCCGGCTACGAGCAGATCCGCCTGAAGATGGACATTAAGGCCGACTGCAGCGACGAGGAACTCGACGATTTGCTGCGATTTTCACAGCAGCACTCACCGGTCTGCAACACGGTGTGCCGGCCGGTGCCCGTCATTGTCGAACGGGTGGTCAATCGTTGACGGCTGAGACACGAGCGCCGCCGGGGTACAAGCCCCGGCGGGACACTCGGCGCCGCGCCGGCGATCACGCCTGCGAAAGTGCCCGCAATCGCCCAGGTGCCGGCCGGCGGGGACCTGTCCAATTTTCGAACGGAACGCTCCAGATCCCCGAGTGAGGATCGCGACGCCGGACGAGGATCCAGCCGGCGGTCCGCAGGCGCCGGCACGCTGCCACCCACCGGGCGGGCGGCCCGCTCGAACCGAGTCAATCGCGTCGCAATCGCCGAGTTAGCCGAGACGAGGGGGGTCGGATTCGCTTATCCGAAATGGGGCGGACGCCCGTATGATGGTAATGGCGTCCAGAGCACATCAACGCACCGAACATACAGGCTAGCAGGCTGGCGCGGTTGAACCTGGCGGCAGCCGGGGAGGGGAACAGGCATGGCAATTGAGGGAAGCCGGTCGCTGCACGAGCGGATGAAATCCGTCGCGGACGGGGTCGGCAGCGTGCTGGTGGACGCTTTCCACTACCTCGCGCTGTTCGCGATCGGCGGCGCCATCGTGTGGTCTGCCGCATTCGCATTATCAGGCATGGCGAGCAAGGGTCACGCCTCGATCGAGGACATCCTGCTTCTGTTCATCTACCTCGAGCTCGGCGCGATGGTCGGGATCTACTTCAAGACCAACCACATGCCGGTGCGCTTCCTGATCTACGTCTCGATCACCGCGCTCACCCGGCTGCTGATCGGCGACATCCAGGCACACCATGAGCCGGACTGGGGCATCGTCATGGTGGCGGGCGCCATCCTACTGCTGGCGCTGGCCAACCTGGTCGTCCGCTTCGGCTCTTCCCGCTTCCCGTCCACACCGACCACCGTCGACCGATCCTGACGTCGCGGTGCGTGGCGCCCGGATACCTGCATCCGCTCGGCGGCGCTGTCGGGCCGATCCCCTTACGTGCAGGGCGGCATCACGGCGCCGCTTCTCGATGCAGGGCGGGTGGCAGGAGAGCTTGAGGCCCTATCCCTCCCATGTATCGAAGAGGGTCCAACTTCCAAGCCGCGCTACTTGCTCGGTCCGACGATGCTCTTGATCAGATCGATGACGCCGAGCGTGAGCGGGGACGCCGGGCGCACCGACGCGCCGTCGGTGAGATCGCCTCCGAACTTGGGATCAGTCGGCGCACCGTATCCCGGTTGAAGCGAGACGAGCCCTTCGCCCGGCTAGTGCAAGAACTTCAAGCCGCTGCCACGGGGCGCAGTCAAGCCGTTCTGATCAGCGCCGCCGTGGACGCCGCCCGCAAGCTCCCCCGATGTCGCGCAGGGCACGCGACCGTGCCCGGCTTCGCCGAACCACGCGCCGGTGCCGACGACGACGAACGTGGTGGCGCGACCATCCCTGCCGATCATCGTCATCTTAGCAAGGCCGTCGACGACGCCCATCCAGTGGTCCACCCGCTCGCCGTGGTGAAAGACGTGGCTGCCCTTGGGGCAGATGCGCGAGAAGGTTTCCGCCTCCACGCGGCGACGCTGCTCCGGGGTCAGCGCCCGGGTCCAGACGGCTTCGGCGAGCATCTGGGCGAGTTTCGACATGGGTCAGGCCAGGGAAGGCGAGAGTCCGATGCTCCAGTCAGGGCGAGCAATCATACGGAGTTACGCGGGAGGACCGGTCTGCCGGATTGAGACCCCGATCGCTCGGGAGGACATCCCACGAAAACGTCGATGCGCTCGGGGCGGCGCCGGACCTTGCCGGACCGTTCTACCCATCCGTCAGCCATCGGTCGGTCGCAGTGCGGCAATGTCGGGGCCGTTCCGGATCGGTCCGGCGCAACTCTGGGAGACGACGATGGCGCAAGCGAGAGATGGCAGGCATTCTGTGGGCATCCGGGCAGCGGCGGCGATGACGGCGGCGGCGCTTGCGATCGGCGGCGTCGTCATGGGTACCCCGACGACGCTGGCCGTCATGCCGGCGACGGACTCTGCGGTCGCCGCCGGCTACTTCCCCGCCCAGTTCGTCAACCAAGGAGCGGAAGTCCGCGAGCACATCGAGGCGTTCTGAGCGAAACGGGCGCCGGCTTCGGCCGCAGCGCGCTGCTGGAGCGGTGGTCGATGCTCCCGCCGCAGCGCGCTCGGCGGGACGCCGAGCACGCGCTTAGACGCCCGGCGCCCGGCTCGGATTCGTAGCCCAGGCGTTCCGCGACCTGGGCCACGGTGAAGCGATCCTGCCGCAGCCACCTGCTCGCGAGATGCATGCGCCAGCGCGCGAGGTACCGCGCCGGCGATACGCCCATCAACGCAGCGAAGCTTGTCGTCCTAGCGCGCCCCGTAGTGCGCGTGCGGTCGAAGTAGTCGGCGTTCGGCGTGTTCTCGCCCGGGTCGTCGAACGCGACGTGGAAGGTCCAGTACGAGCGCATCCTGCCCTGCAGGTTGGCGTCGCGGCCGATGATGAAGCCGTTGGTCCCGACGACCGCGTGCGCCGCCGTCTCGCCGTTCTCGAGGCGCGCCCGCACCCCCATCGCCCGCGTCGCGCAGCTCGACCACGCGCGAACGCTCGCGATAGCGGGTCTCGCCGAGCG
Organism: Burkholderiales bacterium; assembly: GCA_035456405.1. GTDB lineage: Bacteria > Pseudomonadota > Gammaproteobacteria > Burkholderiales > SG8-39 > JAGVSZ01. Next base: position 30,793 of record DATIDG010000067.1, read on the forward strand.
CGCGTGCGACGGCCTGGACGTAGCGCGTCGAGTCGACGATCGCGTCGCCGCCGACGAACAGCCCCTGGACGTATTTGCCCGGGGCGGTGCCGTAGAGGGCCGCGATGCGCTCGGCGCCGTAGCTCTCGATGTCCGCGTCTTTGTGTAGTCGGGGAACGGCGGTCCCGGCGTGCCCGGCAGGTACGCGTTGCCGCCCTGGCCGATGCGCTCGGCCTTTAGCACGAAGAGGTCCTCGGCTCCGGCGCGCGCAAGGTGGAGCGCGGCGCTCAGGCCCGAGAGGCCGCCGCCGATGATCAGGATCTGCAGGTCCGGGGTCATGGGAACGGCGCAGCCGTGCGCGCGCGTCGCGGCGGGGCGCGGCCGCAGCTCGACGTCGGCGACATTGAAAATTGGGCGACCCATGGAGACCCCTCTTGGCCAGAGTACAAAAAAACGGCGCCCGGACAAAGGGGCGCCGCGAAGTGTCCCGCTGGAGGAGGATGGAGGGGAAGCGGGACAGCGAATCAGTGATTGAAGGTTACGAACGCCGGCCCGCCGCTGGCGCGTTCGAGTACGCGGATCCGACGCTCGAGGTCCGCGGTGTCCGTAGCCGCGGCAAGGTATTCGTCCGCACTCGGACGTCGCCACCAGCGCCGCAGCCCCTGGAGGACGCGGTTGCCCGTCCCTTCCGGTACGGTGCGGTCGATAGGTTCAGGAGCGTTCATGATCGACCGGTCTTTCCAATTGAGGCACAGCGTGCGCCACGACGCCTTGCGGATGGCTGACGGATCACGAGTCCCGCCGGACCGGCGCACCTCCCATCTCCCTCGTCGTACACCGGTCAAAGGAATTTCATGTCCGCCTCTCGGGTAGGCTCCGAGTCGGTTGCTCGCCCTATAGTCGATCGGGCGGAGGCCAAATCGACGCCGGGATTCCGAGTTCCCAAATGCTGCCGAGAGGCGGCCGCGATCGCCTCCGCGTCCGGAAAGCCTGGCTGCTCGACGCGCCCTGATCTCGTCTTCTCTTTCTCGCTAGACCCTCTGGGCGAGGAGATCGATCGCCTTGTACCAGCTCGCGCCCTGGTCCCGTGAGAGCTCGGCGCGCCAGCGGAAGCTGCGCCGTGCGATGTCGCTGAAGATCCAGCGCACGCGGCTGCCGTCGGAGCCGGTCCCCTCCTGGAAGATGCCGTCGCCGTCGGCACGGCCGACGAGGTCCGCCCGGTAGCCGGCCGCCGGGTCGATCCAGGTGACGCGCCAGGCATCGAGCGCCGGGTCGTACACGCGCAGAGTCGTCCCGTATTGGTTCGTGAAGGGTCCCCACGGTTGCGACGAGAGCGCGCGCGGACCGTGCCGCGGCGGGGTGATCCAGACGTCCTGGATCGCGCGGCCTTCCAGCACCCACGAGAAACGGATCTGCCAGAAGTGCGTCCGCGTCGAGCCGTCGGCGAGGAAGGCCTGTGCCTCCGCTTCCCAGCTCCCGACGAACTGGCCGTACAGCCCGAGCTTCCCGGCGAGTTCGACGGCGGGCTCCGGCGCGCACAGCGCGAGCGCGAAGGAATCGTTCTCTGGCATCGAACCTCCCTGCCCGGACGCCGAATGCCGGGGTGGCTGCAGTCGCGGCGACGGCCTTGAGGAATGTCCGGCGGAAACCGTGCGGATTCATCCCAGGCACACTGCCTCGACGTTGTTGCCGTCGGGATCGAGCAGGAACGCCGCGTAGTAGGTGGGGTTGTAGTCCGCGCGCAGGCCGGGCTTGCCGTGGTCGCGCCCGCCTCCTTTGGCGCCCGCGGCGTGAAAGCGGTCGACCGCGCCCCGGTCGGGGGCACGGAAGGCGACGTGCGTCGCCGCGTCGGTCGCCCTCGCCACGGGATACAACCACAGCGCCGGCTGACCGGGCGGGCCGAAGCCCGCGCAGGAGGCATCCTGCGAGCAGAGCGCATAGCCGAGCGGCTCGAGCGCGGCGCGATAGAAGCGCACCGCGGCGTCGAGGTCCCTTACCTTCAGTCCGATGTGGTCGTACATGCCGCCATCGTGGCGGCGAATTGCTCAGGCGGCTGTCGAAATCTTGCCCGGTTGCGCGGTGAGCGGCGCGCCGCGGCGCAACCCCGAAGGGGTGACCCCGAACGCACGGCAGAATGCGGCGGTGAAATGGCTGTGGCTCGAGAACCCGAGGCCGACGCCGATGTCGGTGATCCCGCGCGAGCTCCCGAGCACCTCGTCGAGCGCAGCGCTCAGGCGCGCGAGCACAAGGTACCGGTGCACCGGCATCCCGGCGATCTCGCGAAACAGGCGCGCGAGGCGGAACGGCGAGCTTGCGACGCGGCCGGCGAGCGCGCTCAGGCGCCAGTCCTCGCCCGGGCGGGCCGCGAGCGCGATCTTCGTCGCCTCGACCATCTCCTCGTGGCGGGCGCGCCGGCGCCCCGGACGCGGCGACGTGGTGCGCGGCGTGCCCAAGGCAGACAGGGTGCGTGCGAGGAGCCCGAGCGCAGTCTCCTCGCTCTCGAGGTGCGTCGCGAGCCCCGCGTCCAAGCGGTGGGCGAGCATGCGGCGCTCGCCGATCGCGCGCGCATCGAGCACGGTGTGCGAGCGTTCGATGCGCCTTCCCTCGAGGATCTCGGCGAGGACGTTGTGCGCCGGCTCGATCACCAGGCAGTCGTCGCCGGCGTGGGCCGGATGGCTCACGCGATACGGCTCGCCGTGACCGAAGAAGAGCGCGTTGCACGGATCGGCGACCACTCGCTCGCGTGGCCCGAGGTGCCTGACGAACACGCCGCGGAGGGGCAGCACGAGCAGGTCACCCCGCCCGTACTCCAGCGGCCCGCAGGCGTGATCGTGCGGCCGGCAGCGGACGAGCTGGATCCGGACCGAGTCGCTCGCGTGTGCGGTGCGGGTCTCAAGCGCCACGCCCGCAGGATGCCGCCTCGAGCGAGGCCGTTCAAACGACGGTTGGTGATGACATGCATGCGATGTGGGAATGCATTGATCGCGATCCCGCCTAGCCGCAGGCGAACTCTGCCTCCCGATACTCGATCAGGCGCCCGGACTCGAGCAGGCTTTTCAGGCTCGAGAGGATCGCCGGCCAGCCGTTGCTCACGCCCCTGAGCACCTCGCTCCCCTCGTCGAAGTCGTCGTGGGTCATCGTCAGCTTGACGGTCGCGCCCATCGGCTGCAGCTCGAACGTGACGCGCGACGGCCGTTCGGGATAGCCGCCCTCGTCGATGTGCGAGGTGAAGGTGTACGAGAGCCGGCGCGGCGGATCGCATTCGAGCACCCTATCGCTGTCGATTTCGGACCTGCCGGACGACTATGGGCGTGCGCCGCAGCGCCCAGTCGCTGAGCCTGTCGATTCCGGCTCGGCTCGTTCGACTAGTAGGGACGGACGCGACCTTTCGCGCGATGTGTCGATTTCGCCGCATCGCATTCGACCGTGGAAGCGAGGAGACGCGAGTGCCGCGAATCGGCGTCCGGCGAAGACGCCGGAACCCAGCGGTGCAACGTTGCACCAACCCACACAGGAGGAACACGAGATGCGATTCATGGTGATCGTCAAGGCAACCAAGGACTCCGAGGCGGGCAAGATGCCGAGCGAACGGCTGCTGGCCGAAATGGGAAGGTTCAACGAGGAACTGGTCAAGGCCGGCATCATGCTCGCCGGCGAGGGACTTCATCCGAGCTCGAAAGGCGTGCGCGTCAGGTTCTCGGGTAGGTCGCGCGCGGTCGTCGACGGGCCGTTCGCCGAGACCAAGGAGCTGATCGCCGGCTACTGGGTCTGGCAGTGCAAGTCGCTGGAGGAGGCGATCGAATGGGTCAAGCGGTGCCCGAATCCGTTCGACGAGGAAAGCGAGATCGAGATCCGTCAGATCTTCGAGGCCGAGGACTTTGGCGCCGAATTCACGCCCGAGCTGCGCGCGCAGGAGGAGCGCATCCGCGCCGAGACCGAAAAGCTGCAGAAGAAGGCGCGCCCGTAAATTGATCAAGGAGGCGAAGCATGCGATTCCTATCGATGATCCGCATCGACGAAAACGGCGGCCAAGTACCCAGCGAACAGCTGATGAATGACATGGGCAAACTCATCGAGGAAATGACCCGCGAAGGCGCGCTGATCACCACCACCGGGCTCCGGCCCACGGCGGAAGGCGTGCGCGTGCGCCTGCGCCGCGGCAAGCTGTCGACGGTCGATGGGCCCTTCACGGAAACCAAGGAAGCGATCGGCGGCTTTGCGATCCTCGAGGCAGGGTCCATGAAGGACGCGATCGAGCTGACCAAGCGTTTCCTGAGGGTCCACGGCGACGAGTGGGACATCGAGTGCGAAGTGCGCCAGCTGGACGGGCCGGACTTCGGCCCCGGAACGTGAGCACGATCATCCTGGAACCAGAGGAAACTGGAACATGCCAACTCTCGCTGGATTGGCTCCCGTCGAATGGCGGGCAGGGGCCGCGACAACCGCGATTGGGGGGGCCGCAACCTCCGCGCTCTGCCTGGTCGCGCTCCATGTCCTCAGCCCCGAGTTCGAGGTGTCCTGGCGCATGGTCAGCGAATACGCCAACGGCAAGTACGGCTGGCTCCTGACCGCGGTCTTCATGACCTGGGCAGCTGCGTCCTGGGCGCTCGCGGGCGCCCTCTGGTCGCTATGGGCCACCTGGCTTGGACGCGTCGGGCTGGCGTGTCTCATTCTTGCCGGTGTCGGACAGATGATGGGCGGCATTTTCGACATCAACCACGGGCTGCACGGGGCGGCGTTCGCCATCGGTGTCCCAAGCCTGACCCTCGCCGCGATCCTCGTGACGCTCGCCCTCCGCCGCACCGGCGTCGACATTGCCATGTGGCCGGCCCACCTCTCGTGGATCAGCTTCGTGCTGATGGCGGCGACTATGGTCTTCTTCTTCGCGGCTCTCACTCGCGCCGGTATCGACGTGGCAGCTCAGTCCGAGCCACTCGCGGATCTACCGGAGGGCGTAACGGCCTATAACGGCTTGGCCAACCGCCTGCTCTTCGCGGCTTCGTATCTGTGGCTGATCCTTGCCGGGCGCGCCGTGCTGCGCGGTCCCTAGACCAGGCAGAGCGGTTCACGCGGCCAGCCGCCCGCGGTGGTCGATTTCGGGCCACCGCCGATCGACAACCTCGTGACGGTGGGCACCTGAGGTACCGAATCCTTTCGGCGGGCTCGATTGTCTTTGCGTAGAGCCCATGACGACCGGATAAGGTGACCGATCCGCTCTTCTCCAGCCTCGAGCACGCGCGCCGCCAGTTCCTGGCACTCGTCGACGGGTGCGCCCAGAGCTGCACCGCTACTGCGCGCGCATGACCGGCTCGGTCGCCGACGGCGAGGACGTGTGGTCCAACACACCCTCGCCCGCGCCTCCCTTCGGGCGTGACAGCGTTCTCGCCAACTCCTGCCATTCCGCCTGAAACCGGTTCAACGCCTCCTCGTAGCTACCGATCTCGACCGCCTCGGCCTTGTCCATGTAGTGCCGGTGATGCTGGCCGTGGGCGTTGTCGTACCCGAGCACCCGGCTGTTGTCGCCGCCGAAGACCAGTGGGTTGATGTAGGCAAGGTTGTAACGGGTCACCACCGTCTTGCCCTGGTCACCACGCCCCAGACTTCGTAGCTGAGGATTCCCCCACCCGACCGGGCGGAGAGCTCGTATCGCTCCCGCTCGAGGAGCGTCTCGGCAGAACGTCGGCGGGCTACAGATGTGCATCACTGTGGCACATCTGAGTCCGGCTTTTTCATTCTGAAGCAAAACGATTCCCTCGCCCGGCGCACCGCACCGAAGGCCGAACCGCTGCGGACGGGGGCCTTGCTTCCCCGTTGCCCCGCGTCGCCGGGATCCGCTTCCTTTTGACCTAGCGGAGCACTATCGCCGATTGCGAAGCCGCTGTAACGCCAGTACGCTCGTCAGGAGTCGCGCCGCAGGAGGCGAGCGAAAGCTGCGTCGCGTGAATCGCGATTAGGCTGCGCCCTGTGCAATAAGGTCCCGGGAACAGTTCCAGAACTCATGCGATGCGTAACTGCGCGAGCGATGCACGGGCCTCTCCTCCACTTATGTCCGGAACGATTCTCAACTCG
>DATIDG010000068.1:0-25037 GCA_035456405.1 Burkholderiales bacterium
TGCGCCCTGCCTAGCGCACCAAGAAACGAAGGCCCTGCGTTGGCGGGGCTTTCGTCGCACGGGCGCGGGCGCGAGCCTGCTTCAGCCAGCTTGCGTCCGCTGCCGGGCGTCCAAGCGCTTGCTCACTTGGCCGGACAGCTCGAGGTGTCGCCCGGCACCTTGCCGACCAACAGCAGGAAGCTCTCGAACGGGCCCATGTTGCCCATTGCCTCGCCGTATGGTCCGTCGAAGCGGAGGCGCCCGAACATCATCGCGCGCATCGGGCCGTACAGACCCTTCCCCATCTCCGTCCAGTACTCGGTCTGCGCCCACATGAGGTAATCGGCGCTGCCGTCGAGCTTCGATTCGGCCTTTCCGCCGTAGGTGCAGAGAACCTTGCCGTCCTTGAGCACGACCTTCAGCTCGACGCGCGGGCTGCTAGGGCAGTCGCCGCGGTAGATCTGCATGACCTTGTAGCCGCGCCCCTTGTCGTTCTTGATCCAGCCCGCTTCGACGAGTTTCGTCGTCAGGGTCGGGTCCGCGTTCCAGGCCTCGCACATGCCCGTCGCCCACTCGGGCGACATCATGGTCGGCGCCGCGTTCGCGGCCGTCGCTGCAAGCCCTGCGGCGAACACCGCGAGCGCGCGTTTGACACTCGTCATTTTTCCTCCCTGCGGATGGTTACCTGGTGCTCTGGGATGAAAAAAACCCCGCGCGAGGCGGGGCTTTCCGGTCCGAGCGCGCGCTCAGAACTTGTAGGAGTACTGCACGCCCAGCGACCACTGGTACATCTCGATCTTCTCCTGCATGTTCGCGCCTGGCGCCCCGAACATGCCGAGGATGGGATTGAAGAGGCTCGGGCCCGTCACATCGTTGTTGAACGCGTACATGAACGCGCCCGTCAGCTCGTGGCGATTCGCCCACGCATACGTAGCGCCGGCCGTAAGGTGATGCTGTACCACCCCGGGGGCCAGGATGTTGAAGGTGACGTCCTCGGACCTGATCGGATCGTCGGAGTAGTTGTAGCCGCCGCGCAGCGTCCAGTTTGCGTTCAACGCGTACTGGACGCCGAGCCGGAACACGTTGATGTCTCGCCAGCCGAATCCCGCCCCGTCGCCACCACCCAGGCAGTTCACGGTGTTGCCCATCAGGCAATCGAGGATGTTCGAGCTCGGATTGTTGACCGACTTCGCGTCGCTGTAGTTGATGCGCTCGTAGTCTAGGGCGATCAGCCATTGCGGCGTCGGCCGGATCGCGACGCCCAGGCTCCAGTGCGACGGGATGTCGAACCCGCCCTGTTCGGCGAAGAGACCCTTGTAGTCGCCGAACTCGTCCATGCTCATCTTCGTCGCGTAGGCCGCGCCGACGGCGATCTGCGGCGTGAACTGCCCGTAGTATCCGATGCGGGCACCCCACCCGGTCGAGCTGTCCTTTCCGCGGTTGGTGACGCTGCCCGGACTGGTCGACAGGAGCGGGTTGTCGAACGCCTGCAACCCGTAGGCCTCGAACTGCTGGTATGCGAACAGCGGCGACAGGCCGAGAGAGTGATTCGGGACGAACTGCCACGCGATGGTCGGCGCGATGATGAGCTGCGAAAGATCTACGCCCAGTGCGGTGTTGCCGCAAAGCAGGTTGTAACTCGGGTGGCCGGGATTGAATGCCGCGCAGACGCTCGCTCCCGGGATCTGCCCAGTTGGGTAGTCCGTGTTCATCCCGCCGTTGCCGTACACGGTGACCCCGAGCGCGAGGTTCGGGCGCACCATGTAGTTGAAGGCGACCTCCGGTATACCGAAGTAGTTCGAGTCGCTCTTGGCGGTGCCGTCCAGCCCGAACGCGGCCCCGCCCGAGCGCGAGGCCTCGCGCCAGGGGCTGAAGAGGTCAAGGCCAGCGTCGAAGCGGTTCCCGGCGAAAGCCATCGTCGCCGGGTTGTTCGCGCCGCCGAAGGCGTCCTGCCCGGCGACCGCGACAGACGCACCGCCCATGCCTTTCGCCTTCATGCCGTAGCCGTGCGAGAAGTAGCCGTCAGTCGCCTGCGCGGCGAGCGGCACCGTCAGTGCGGCGAGCGCCGCGATTTGCTTCAGCTTCATTTTCACCCTCCCTGTGGAAACGCGCTCCCGGCGCAGGCACCGGCCTCGCACGGGCCGTGTGCAAAAGAACTCTCAGATGAACAGGCTCACGTCCGCGTCCTTCGCCATCGGCAGGAACGTCGCCGCGCCCACGTATTCCTTCACCTCGGGGATGAAGTCCTGATGCGAGTAGCCGAAGAGATCGACCGTCATCTGGCAGCCGATCAGGTTGACGCCCGCCTCGACGCACAGTCCGCGCAGCTCGGCGATGTCCGCGACGCCCTTGTTCTTGATCGTCATCTTCATCATGGTGGTCGCGAACGCCTCGAAGCCGGGGATGATCGACTGCACCGCGTTCGGGATGTTCCACTTGATCGCCTTGAACCACTGCGGGCCGAACGGCATCTTCATCGGCATCGCTGGGTTGCCGAGCGGGCTCACCTGCAGGCCGCTGATGTCCTTCTTGAGCAGCTCGAGCCCGTAGAACGTAAAGAAGATCGACACGTTCCACCCGAGCGCTGCCGCAGTGGAGGACAGGATGAACGGCGGGTATGCCCAGTCGAGCGTGCCCTTGGTCGCGATGATCGTCATCGACGGCGTGCGGCCTTCTTCGCGCGCCTTGAGCGCGTCCTCGAGCTTCGCGGGCAGGATCTCGTCGAGACGCTGCCGGATGATGCTGTCGATCACTTCTATGTCGGGCGTGGCACCCATCTCGTCCTCCTTCGTCGCCGGCGCGCACAGCACCGGCCCGATCCCAAGCTGATCGGTATATTCAAATGTTCTGATGCATCCTCGACCACGTTAGCGGAAAGGGGATGCCCGTCGGTACAAACCTATTTATGGATCCAGCAACGCGCCTTTTGACCATGGCTCAATCGTCCGGCAGGAGCCCCGCTTTGACAGCTTCCCCGCCCATCTGGCGGCGCACGACCGCGACGTCCGCGGGCGCCGGCGCGAAAGGGAACGACAGGATGTCGGTCGGGCTCGAATCGCCGTACGGCCGGTTGCAGGCCGACACCTGGTCGTCGTCCCGGCCGGGACAGCCCGAGGTCCGGAAGGGTTTGCCGGTGGCGACGAGGGCGTCGAGATCCTCCGGGTCGATGCCGAAGTCGGTCACCCGGCCGGCCGCGTCGAAGCGCATGTCCTCGACCCGCCCGTTCCAGAAGTCGACGATGAAGCGCGCGAGCTGCACTCGCCGCCACTGCCCGCGGTCGACGGCCGGCCAGTCTTCCATCAGCGAGCCGCGTTCGGGGAAGAACGCGAACATGTGGTTGTGCCCGCCCATGTCCTTCACCCGCTGGCAGACCTCGAGGATCTCGCGCTCGGTTTCGCCCATACCGCAGATGAGGTGCGCACCGAACCGCTCGGGTCCGAACACCGCCGCGGCCCACCCGATCGCCTCCCAGTACTTTTCGTACTTGTGCGGGCTGTCGACGCCCTTACCGCGCGTGCGGTCGAAGATCACCGGCGTCACGGCATCCAGCGCGACCGTAAAGATTTCGGCGCCCATGTCGCGCATGCGGACGAGATCGTCCCGCTCCAAGGTCGTGGGGTTCGACAGGATCGAGACCGGCACGTGCGGCACTTCTCGCACCCACTTCGCGAGCAGCACGTAGGTGTCCGCGTTCGATTCGGGGTGCGTGATCATCGAGATGCACATGCGCTCGAACTGGCTGCGGTCCGCACCCGACTTCACCCGCTCGATCACCTCGTCGTAGCGCGCGGTCGGCCAGTCCACGCGGATGAAGTTCCGGTCGGCGTAGTCGCGCGCCTCCTCGCGGTGGCGTGCGAGCCCGCAGTAGGCGCAGTTCGCCCGGCAGCCCTCCGGGTAGGTCACGAGCAGGTTGAGGCAATGCGTGCACGCCGTGCGGTGCATCTGCCCCGGCACCAGTCCGAGGGTGATCGCCGCTGCGGTGCTCATCTGCACGTACTCGGGCGAGCGCATCTGCGGCGTCCGGACGTGGTAGTTCGGCCGGTAGAACCGGATCGGCTGCGCGCCGTCCAGGACCGCGCTCATCACTCTTTCCCTCCCTTCGCCGCGGCGTCCGCCTCGCGCGTGCGCGCCGCGCCTTCCTCTAGCATCTTGGAAACGTCGCGCGCACGCTCCATCGCCTTGGTGCCCCCGCGCGTAATGTCGACGGCGGTGGCGTCTTTCGGCTTGCTGTCGCAGGCCGCGAGGAGCGTGCCCGCCAGAACGATCAGGAGTATCCGCTGCATCGCCTGCTCCTAGAGCTCCAGGCTGTCCTTGATTGCCGCAATCCCGGCGGCGGCGCAGACGTCGTCTTCCTTACCGCCCGGCGCGCCCGAGACGCCGATCGCGCCGAGGATGTTCCCGCCGGCCTCGATCATCAATCCCCCGCCCAGGGCGGCGACACCGGGGCGGTTCCGGATCCCGCTCTGCGGGCCGCTCTGCGTTGCAGCGGCGAGATCGGTCGTGTTGGTGCGGAAGCTCACCGCGGTCCAGGCCTTTGCCGTGGCCGTGTCGGGCGTATGCGGGCCCGCGAAGCGGTCACGCAGCATCACCTGGCTCACGCCCATCCGGTCGACCACCGCGACGGCGACCTGGAAGCCCGCGCCCCGGCAGCGCGCGAGCGCCGCCTGCGCGGCCTTCAGCGCGGTCTCGGGAGTTAGCAGGCGCACGTTGAAGGTCGCATCCTGGGCATGCACCGCATTAGCGGCCGCGAGAGCGAGTCCGGCGAGGCCGGTGATAATCGTCCTTTTCATGGCGTCTCTCTTTGCGCTCTGTCGTATCAGGCGGCGAGCCCAAGCTCGGGCTGCTCGTCGAAGTATTCGGGGAATGCGATCCAGCCGCGCCGATGCAGCGCGTCCTCGCGCGCAGCCGGAAGCGCCCAGCGCGTCATCATCCAGCGGCGGCGCGCGACGGCGCGATCGATGGTCGTCTGGAACTGGTCGCGCACGTCCTCCTCGTAATCGGCAAGCGCGTCGAGCTCGCCGTCGAGCAGGCGCGCCGCGGCTGTGCCGGCGGCCTCGCCCGAGATCACCGCCGCCGCGATGCCTGCGCCGGTGATCGGATGCGTCAGTCCGGCGGCGTCGCCGACGAAGAGTGTATTTGCCACGACGAGCCGTTCGCGCAGCCCGCCGACGGGGATCGCGCCGCCGGTGCGCCCGAGGATGTCCATGCCGACGAGTCCCTGCCCCGCAAGCTCGAGGTGCAACGCATCGAGCGGCGCCTTGAGGTCGGGCGCGAGCCTGGCGTCGAGACCGAGACCGAGGTTTGCGACGCCGCCCTTCGGGAAGAGCCACGCATAGCCGCCGGGGTAGTCGGCCGAGAGAAAGATGTCGGTGTGCACGTGCCGGCGCAGCAGCGGCACCACGTACTGCCGGGTGTCGACCGTCTCGAGGCGCGGCAGCCCCAGCGACTGCGCGACGCGCGAGCCGGGACCGTCCGCCGCAACCAGCACGCGGAAGCCGATTTCCGTGCGCTGGTCCCCCTTGCGCACGGTGGCCGTCGAGCGCGCCGGGTCCACCGACTCGAACGACGCCTCGAGCAGCTCGGTGACCCCGGCATCGGCCGCGCGCTGCGCGAGCGCCTGATCGAAGCGCGCCCGGTCGATCATGATTCCGGGGAAATTTGAGACGAGCTTCTCGCCCGACGGCAGGATCGTCGTCATACCGGTCACGTGCTGCTGGAACACCTCGGACGCGAGCGCGTACTTGCCCATCGGCAGCGGGACGAACTCGGCGCACTGCACCGGTACGCCGATCTCCGCGCGCCGCTCGATGGCGATCACCCGCGCTCCGGCCGCGGCGGCGGTGAGCGCCGCGCAACTGCCGCCGGGCCCGAGGCCGACGACCAGAACGTCGGTCTGCACCCGGTTCATGCCGCTCTCGCCTCCGGGAGCCCGACCCATGCCGGGTCGTCGATTTCCGCGAGCGCGGCCCGATAGCGCGCGAGCTCGCGCTCGCCGAGTTCGCCGCGCTCGATGCGTGCACCGAACTCGCGCGCGAAAGCGGCGCCGAAGGCGGCCTCGATCTGGTCGAGTGCGGGAAGCGGCGCGACGAGTGCGCGCAGGTTCACCACCGACTGGCGCGCTCCGGCGACGAAGTCCGGCGTCACGCGCGGCGCGGTGGCCGCCAGCGCGCGCAGCATCACCTCGACGTCGAAGTCGAGGAGAAGGGTGCCCTGGTAGAGCAGCGCGTCGCCGTCGAACGCGCCGCCAGTGCCGGAAATCTTGCGCCCGCCGACCACGATGTCCGTCGGCGGCCGGTACTCCGCCGCCGCGCCGAGCGTGCGGATCGCCCCGGCCGCAGCCGCGCAGACACGGCGCGAGATCGCCGCCATCTCGGGCGTCCCGACGTCGCGCGTCTCGAGGTAGAGCTCCCACCCGAGCACGCTCTCGTCCATGTAGATGGCACCGCCGCCGGTCAGGCGGCGCTGCACGGCAATCCCGCGGCTCGCGCAGTACGCGAGATCGAGCTCCTGCGCCGGATCCTGATGGTGGCCGACGAGCGCAGACGGCGTGAAGCGCAGGAAGCGCAGCGTGCTCGGGATCTCGCGCGCCTGCCGCGCCTCGAGCAGCGCACGGTTCAGGGCCAGGTTCTCGGCGGGCCGCCGCAGCCCGGTGTCGATCCAGCGCCACGCCGGAGCGCTCATCGTTCAGCCCGCCACCACCGGAATTCCGCGCAGGCGCCGGCCCTGCGATTCGCGACGGACGACATCCGCGACGTCCAGCTTGATCGACGCCGACTCGTCCTCCAGCGCCAGCACCTCGTCGCCCACGGCGATCGAGCAGCAGGCGGGCGTCACGCGAACCTCCCGCCCCAGCCGGACCGCCAGCTCGACCGTGCCGTCGCTCGGGTGCGCGATGCCGTTCAAGCCTGCCATGACCGCATAGGCGTCGATCTCGACCTTCGCCCGGCCCGGCGGACGGGCGCAGCCGAGAAGAAGCGGCACGTCGGGCAGCCTGGCGCGCGCGTCGAGGAAGAACCGCCCGACTGTGCGGCTCGGGACCGTCTCGAACGGGCGATGCGCCGGCGCGTAGAAGGGCATCACGACCACCAGCACCAGCGCGGCCGGCCGGTGCCGCGCGACCATCTCCAGCGCATTCCATTCGCCGAGCATTCGGCCGTAGTGCAGGCCGATGACGATGTGCGGCACGACCTTGAGCGAGGTCTCGGTGAGGTGCCGGAGCGACGCCTCGAAGTCCGCGACCGGCCGCCTCAGGTGGTACACCTGCTGGACCGTGTCCTGCGCGCCAATCACGTCGAGCATTGCCGCGTCGATTCCGGATTCCTCGATGCGCCGCGCCGCGTCGCGCGACACGAGCGCGGTGTGCATGGCGATGCGGAATGCGGGGAACGCGTCCTTGATGCGGCGGATCGTCGGGTAGTACGCGTCGTACTCGACCTCGTCGCGATGGTTCGAGCCGCCGGTGAGGAGCATGCCCTGCGCGCCGACCGAGACCTGCTCGTTGACGACGCGCCACAGCGCCGCCGGCGTGCGCGCCGGAATCATCGGCTCGAGGATCTTCGCCTTGCAGTGGTCGCACTGCAGCTTGCAGTCGCCGCCGGTGATCGAGACCGCCGGCCAGGCGCTCTTGCCGCAGCCCGCGATCTCGCTCGTCGCGAAGGCCTTGAACGTCGGGACGTGGAAGTTGACCGGTCCCGGCCGCGCACGCGCCTCCAGCGCACCGACGAGCACCGGGTCGAGGTCGGCGACCTCGAGCGCGTCGATGCCGTGCGCGACGTCGAGCCAGCTCACGGGATCACGGGCAGCCGGCGAAGCCGTCCGCGGTCATCTTCGCCTCGAACGCCGGCGCGATTGCGGCGCCGGTGACCAGAGCGGCCGACTCGGCGTCCCAGTTGGCTGGCTTGAGCTTCACCAGCCATCCGGCGCCATAGGGGTCGGCATTGATCCCTTTGGCGTTGCCCGCCAGCGCGTCGTTGACGGCCACGACCTCGCCCGCGACGGGCGCCTTGACCGGGCCCACCCACTTGCCCGACTCGACCGTGGCCAGGGACTTGCCCAGGTCGATCGACCGCCCGGCCTTCTTCGGCGTGTAGGCGACGATCTCGCCCGCGAGCGCGCACGCGTACGCCGTCATGCCGACCGTCACGGTACCGTCGGCTTCCTTGCGCGCCCAGACGTTGTTCTCGACGTTGTAGTACAGGTCGTCGGGAAGGTTGCAGTTCTTTACCGATGCCATCGCTATCTCTCCCGTTTCTTGTGGATTCTGTGCGGCTCGCCCGGCGGGTGCTTGCGCTGCGTCAAAAGAACAGCACCTTGTCGCAGCTGAGGATCATGTCGGCGAGCGCGCCGCCCGACGACAGCTCGTCCACCTCCGGGACGAGGTCGTCCACGTCGAGATCGTACCCCGGCAGTGCGGGGCGGCAGGCGTGAAACCTGACGCCCGCCTGCTTGGCCTCGCGCATGAACTCGATGATCGGCTTGCCCCCTTCCATCGCTGCGAGCTTCTCGGGCACGCCCCGCTTGACCAGGCGCACTCCTTCCATCGTGAAGAAGATCGTCACGTCGGCGTCCATCGACGCGAGGAGCGCACCGAGGTAGAACGGCGTCGCGCAGCGGTTTGGCGCGGACGGGCCGCTCGTCATCACGATGACGACGGTCTTCGCATCATGATCGATGTAGCGCGGGCCGGCCACTGGCGTCAGCCCGTCAGGCGCTTGCAGCGGATGTCGTCGCGCCGGCAGCGCTCGTCGAACGCGCGTCGCGCGACCTCACCGGTCAGGAGTCCGGCAAACGCTGCCGCGATCGGGTCGCGCGGCTTCACGCGCGCGATCCAGTGGCGATACGGCTCACGGTTGAGCAGCGTCGGGTCGTCGAGTACCGCGTCGTTCCCGGCCTCGATCGTGCAGTCGAACGGGTTCGGGACCGGCCCCGCCCACTTGCCCGTCTCGACCGTAGCGACCGGCTTGCCTTTCGGTCTCAGACTGCCGGGCTTGCGCACGCGCACGTGCAGCACTTTGCCGGCGATCGTCTGGGAGATGTCGGTCATGCCCACCAGAACCGTTCCGTCGCTTTCCGGCTGCACCCAGATCTGGAACTCCGCGTCGTAGTAGAGATCGGGGTGGAACTCGCAGCCGTGGGCGCTCATGCGCCGAGTTTAGATCACACCCTTCTCGTGCAGGAAATCGATGGAGTCGCTCACATTTTCATGAAGCGCGACCTTGCGCGCCGAGAGCCCGAGCGCGAGACCGAGGAGCTGGGTGAAGTAGACGATTTTGACGCTGGTCTTGATGCCGAACGCCTCCTCGGCGCGGATCTGGTGCATCTCGAGGCCGGAGTGGCAGGTCGGGCACTCGGTCGCGATGATGTCGGCGCCGCACTCCTCCGCCGCCTGCAGCAGGTTCAGGACAAGCTGGGTCGAGGTGTCCGAATCGGACAGCGTATGGGCGCCGCCGCAGCACGCGGTCTTGAGCGGATAGTCCACGTTCACCGCCCCGGCAGCGGCGAGGAGATCGTCCATGTAGTGCGGCTTGTTGCTCGACTCCGAGCCTGGCCCCTGGTCCTTCTCGGGAAAGATCTGGCGCGGCCGCGTGTACATGCAGCCGTAGTAGTTCGCGATCTTGATACCCTTGAGCGAGTTCGTGATGCGCGCCTTGAGGCCCTCGGGGCCGAGCTCCTCCATCAGCCACTCGAGCAGGTGCAGCGTCCGCACGTCGCCCTTGTAGACCGGGTCGTCGGCCTTCTTCGCCAGGTCCTGCACGGTCTGCATCGTGCCGGCGTCGGTGGCGCACTCGTACTCGGCCTTCTTGAGGTTGTGGTAGCAGCCGTTGCACGGCGCCATCACCGTGTCGCAGCCCATCTTCTCTGCGGCGATCGCCATGTTGCGCGCCGACATGTAGGTCTGCAGCATCGGATGGATGTTCTTCACCTCCATCGCCCCGCAGCAGTTCCAGTCGTCGAGCTCCGTCATGCGGAGGTCGAGCGCCTTCACGAGCGCGCGGGTCGAGCGGTCATACGGTCCGCCCGAGCCCTCGAGCGCGCAGCCGGGGTAGTAAGCGACTTTCGCCATGTTCAGGCCTTCGCGTGCGCGGCGCGCCGCTGCTCCTCGACGTACTGCCGCAGCACCTCGCCGGTGCGGCCCCAGGACTTCGTGCGCGGCTTGAAGACGAGCGCCCAGCCCATCTTGAGCCCCTGGGTGATCGGCAGCCGCACGAGGAAGGCGCCGTAGCGGCCCTGCTGCAGCAGCGGAAGATTGTTCATGCGGCGGATGAGCGTGCCGAGCCAGCCCTTCTTGACCAGCGCGACCACGTTCTCCCCGGTGGTCTTCAGGAAGTTGAACAGCACCTCGCTGTCCTCGATGCGCCCGCGCTCGAGGCACTGGCGCGTGAACTCCTCGTCGAACTGCGTGGAGCGGGACTTCGGGGCGTGCCCCTCGGACTCGAGCCAGTGCTGGAGCGCCTTCATGACGCCTTCGGGGCGGACGTCCTTCGGGCAGATGTTCGTGCAGCGGTTGCACGAGACGCACTGCCAGATGATGTCCTTGTCCTTGAGCAGCTCCGACTTGTAGCCGAGGTTGGTGAGATAGATCCAGTAGCGAGGGTTGAAGTCCGTGTTGATCGCGTACATCGTGCAGGAATTGGTGCACGAGCCGCACTGCCAGCAGCGATGCACGTTCTCGCCGCCCGGAAACGACTGGATCAGCCGGTAGAAATCCGCGTCGTAGTCGGTCCACGTCCGCGGCGTGATCATCGTGTTCCAGTGCCCGGACACGTCCACGCCGTCGACCACCAGCTTCTCGGTGACGAGCAGGTTCTGGGGGTCGATCAGCGACTTCTCGTGGATCGGCATCTCTCACTTCCCTCGCAGCTGACTCAGGTCACCCCGACCGGCTCGCATCGCGCAAAATCCGGTCGATCCCGAGCAGCCCGGTGATCTGCTCGGACGGATGCGTGCCGCGCTCGAAGTCGGCGCCCAGCGTACCGCCGGTCATGGCGCGAAAGTAGTGCCCATACGCGCTGGCGAGCACCAGGTCGGCCCAGAAGTGCACGTCGCGGAAGATGCCCTGCTCCGCGATCCGTTCCTGCACCCACATGCGCGCCGCCTCGTAGGTGCCGGGCGCGTTCTCGAGCGGCAGCTCGCGCATCGCCTCGCCGCCGGCGACCAGCTCGCGCAGCGCACCGCTCATCGTCGCGCGGTCCCAAACCCAGCGCGACATGAGCGGCACGCGCACCGGGTCGCGGAAATGCAGGATCTCGGTCGCGAGATCGTGCGCGGCCCGGCGCAACTTCGCGGCGGCGCGGCGCTCCTCGCGGCTCGCGCCTGCGCCGGCCGGCGTCGCGGCGAGCGTCGCGGCGATGCGCGCATCGAGCGGCACCGCGTCGTCGGCCAGCCCTGCGATCGCACCCGCGAGCGCGGGCTCGTCGGCGAGGTGCCCGAGCCTGCGGCGCGCGCCGAACACGAGGTCGATCACCGCAGTGAACCGCCCCTCGCTCAGCGCCACGGCGAGCCGGCGCTGCTTCTCCCCGAGCGCATCGAGCCAGGCTTCGACGCCATCGCGGTCTTCTGCGGCGGCAAGCAGCCCCTTGAAGTGCCGCTCGAACAGCCGGTCATCGAATGCAACGGCAAGCGCGGCCGGTACGACGGCCGCCGGAACTGCCGGAGCCTCAGGCTGCCGCTTTCTGGCCCAGAGCATTCAGCTCACCCACTGCGCGCATCGCCATCGCGAGACCGTGCGAGATGCAGGTGTCGATGTCCTCGGGCGCGAGCGCCGCGCCGCCGACGTAGATGCCGCGTCGCGTGCTGGCGAAGCTGCTGGTGTACTGCTCGCCCCGATCGAGAAAGCCGTGCTTTTCCAGCCCGACGCCGAACACCTTCGCGATCTCCGGGTTCAGCTCGTTCGGATCCATGCCGATCGCGTGCACGACCAGGTCGAACGGGATCACGATCGGCCGCTTCACCAGCGTGTCCTCGCCCTTCACGAGCAGCCGCTTGTCCGGCCCCTGCGTCACCTCCGCGATGCGCGCCTTGACGAACTTGGTCCGGAACTCCTCCTGCGAGCGCCAGTAGAACTTGTCCTCGTACAGGCCGAAGGTCCGGATGTCCATGTAGTAGATGTACACGTCCGTCTGTGGCGACAGCTCCTTGATCTCGATCGCGAGGTTGGTCGAGACGGTGCAGCAGATCTTCGAGCACCACTCGCGGCCGATCTGGCGGTCGCGCGACCCGACGCACAGCAGGATCGCGACGCGCTCGGGCGTACGGCCGTCCGACGGGCATGCGATCTTGCCCGCCGCGACCATCTGCTCGACCTGCGTGGTGGTGACCACGTCCTCGAACGTGCCGAAGCCCCACTCGGGCTTGTTGATCGAGTCGAAGTGGGTAAAGCCGGTGCCGAGGATGATCGCGCCGGCCTGCACCGTCTGGCCGTTGGAGAGCGTCGCGGTGAAGCCGCCGTGCTCCCCGTCGACCTTTGTCACCTTCGTGCCCTTGTGGATCGTGACGAGCTTCGAGTCCTCGACGCGCCTCACCATCCGGCCGACCGCGTCCTTCGCCCACTCGCCCGAGGGCACGAGCTTTGCGTAGCCCGACAGGATCGGCGCGCCGCCGAGCACGGTCTCCTTCTCGATCAGAAACACGCGGCGGCCGACGGAGGCGGCGCCGTGTGCGGCCGAGAGGCCGGTCGGGCCCGCCCCGACCACCAGAATCGCATCGTTCATCCCAGTCTCCGAATTGGCTCAGTGCTCGCCGAAGAGCATGAAGCTGGCTGCCCCGGCACGAATCCCGCAACGAGCACGTCGGCCAGCCACACCAGCACGATCTTCGTCCACGGCCGGCGCTCGTAGTCGCTCCCGAACCGGTTCTTCACGAACTGGATCCGCGGCCGGTTCACCGCGAAGTACCACGCGATCAGCCAGGCGATCGCGATCCCGCTGCCGATCGGCAGGAGCACCATCGCCACGAATATCGGCGAGAGCAGCAGGCACCACAGGCCGGCCGCGCTCGGCGTCCACAGCGGCGCCGCAGCAACGGCGTCCGTGAGGCGCCCTTTCGGCGGCGCGTAGGGATTGGTCGCCACGCCCGTGTGGACGCGCGTTTAGGCCGCCGCCCGAGCCATCGAGTCGGCGAGCTTCGGGTCGTACAGGTACTCGATCTTCCCGGCCTTCACCTCCTGCAGGTACGCCTCGAACTTCTTCTTGGCCTCGCCCCAGGAAATGCCCATCTTCTCGACCACCTCCTCGCACGGGCTCGCGTGCCACTGGAGCTGGACGATCTTGAACGGATCGGCGCCGCAGGCGAGCGCGGCGAACTGGATGTCGGCCATGATCGGCAGCGAGTACTGCTGCTCGTGCGCCTTGCCGATCCACTGGTTCTTGTCCATCGTGGTGATGCAGCCGGTATCGATGCCGAGCATCACGTCGGCGTTGGCCTCCTCGCGCGCGACCTTGATCTTGCGGTCGATCGTGAACGAGCGCGTGAACTCGCGCTCGCTGATGATGTGGCGGAAGCCGAAGCCGCAGCAGTCGTACCACGTCGAGTAGTCGATGACCTGCGCGCCGAGCGCCTGCGCCATGCCGGTCCCCGTCGCGGCGCGGTTGCCGCCCATTACCTCCGGGTCGTAGATCGCGTCCTCGTGCACCATCTTCGAGTAATGGCACGCCATGTGGACGGTGACGCGCAGCTTCGACACGTCGATCTTCTGCAGCTTCGTCGCGATGTCGTTGCGCATGACGTGCACCCAGTCGGAGTAGTGCACGACCTCCTCGGGCAGCACGAGCTTGCCGTCGACGAGGCGGCCGAGCTTGCCGAGGATCTTCTTCACCCGCTCGCGCAGCGTCGCGTTCTCCACCAGGTACTTGCGCACCTCCTTGTAGTTCCCGAACGAGGTGCCGCAGTGCACGAGCGGATAGAAGTGGCCCGGCTCGTGCCCGAGCTTCTTGCCGGAGACGTAGGCCTGGTGGAAGTTGCGCAGGAACACCGCCGCGAGCGACTCGACGTTGCCGATGCCCGAGCCGTGGTAGTTCCAGGCAGTGCAGGAAGTCTGGTCGGTCTCGTCGAGATAGTCCTTGCCCGGCACCATGCCGAGCTCGTTCATCGTCCATAGCAGCGAGGTCGGATAGCCGGGGATGTTGCCGCACTGGCCGCACGACTTGTGGTGCCAGAGCTGCGCGGTCGGGATCTTCTTCTCCCAGCCGAAGAGCGTGCGCGCCACGACCGGCTTGTGCGCGTCGGTGATGCGGTGGACGAGGATCTCGCCCTCCTTCTCGAGCTCCCACATGTGGCTGCGCACGTCGTCCATGCGCTCGCCCAGCTCGACCGAGCGCTTGTCGATCACCTTCTCGACCCACGCGGTCGCCTTGCGGGCGTCCTCGGGCGAGAGGTCGGTGGGCTGGAAGAAGGCGCCGTGGCCGGCGATGCCGCCGCTGGCGGGATTGGTCGGGTTCATGTCTCGCTCCTGGTGATCAGTCGGCGTCGGACTTGGCTTCTTCCTGTTCTTCGACCCACTCCTCGTACTCCTCCCTCTTCTCTTCAATAAAATCCTCGATGACATCGAAGAGGTTCTCGTCCATCGTCTCGAGCTGCTGCAGGACGCCGGTGTCCTCCCAGATCGTGTACATCTCGACCGAGGTCTTCAGCGACACCTCCCACGCGGTGTCGGTGGTCTGCAGCGTCTTCATCGGGATCGCCTTGCGCAGCGTCTTCAGGTCGCCCTCCACCTTCTGGATGTTGGGACCCCAGTCGGGAAAGTGATCAGGTTGGATCATGTCCGGCGAGAGCTGGTTGCCGGTCGTGATGAGCTTCAGCATCACGCGGCCGAAGGGGCGCAGGACGTCCTTCGCCGACTGCATGCCGTGCTTGATGGCGACCTCGCGCATGATCGCGACCAGTCCGCCGGGCGAGTTCTTGAAGGGGCAGCGCGCGGCGCAGGTCATGCACTGGGCGCAGGCCCAGATCTTCTCCTGCATCGCGTCGTACACCTGCTCGACGTTCTCGGTCCACAGCAGCTGCACGATCTCGCGCGGGCTGTAGTCGTAGAACTGCGCGGACGGGCAAGTCGCGGTGCAGATGCCGCAGTTCAGGCAGCCGTTGAGCTCGTGCTCGTAGCGGAAATCGCGACGGATGTCGTCGAAGATCTCCTGCATCTCGGCGTAGGTCGCCATCTAGCCTCCGCACCGCCCGGACGCGGGCACGATCATTTCCTCTTCATGAAGAACGTGAATTCCTTGTTGGCTTCGGAGTGCGACAGCAACTCGTTGCCGGTCTGCTTCGAGAACGCCTGGAAGTCCTTCACCGAGCCCGGGTCGGTGGCGACGATTCGCAGCACCTGCCCGCTCGTCATCTCGGTGAGCGCCTTCTTGGCACGCAGGATGGGCAGCGGGCAGTTGAGGCCGCGGGCGTCGAGATCCTTGTCGAAGTTCATTGGGTTCCTTTCGGGAGAGAAAGTCAAAGGGCGCGAATTGGTATAGCGCACGCCTGACGGGCTTTCAACTCCAACCGAGCGCAGGTCTGATCGTGGTCAAAATGGAATATTACCAATTTCTAATATTCGCCCCCGGCCGTCAAGTGGGGCGTCGAGCTGTCGGTCGTGCTGCAACGCAGCATGGCCCTAAGAGATTTGCTGGTAATAGAGGTTCTGCGGATGGTTCGCCTGCGCGAAGAAGAACCAGCGCTCGGCGAGGAGCCCTACGTACTGCACCAAGAATGCGGTGGCGAGCAATGCCGGTGTGCCCGCGCCGAGTCCCAGGCCGAGCAGCGCGAGCGGCACCGGGAACACCGCGACGAGGAACCACCACTTGACCGAGCGCATGAACCGGCCGGACGCCCCGTGGAAGAACTCGCGGGTGTTGAAGGAGCCGCCCATCGCGCCCTGCGCCTTCTGCACGATCCGCGGGTGCTTGACCCCGATCGCGGTCTGCAGGGTCGACTTGGGCTTCAGCCGCGCATTGCGCAGCAGCGACGCGACGCGCCCGACGAGTGCGGCGAACGTGAAGCCCGCCGCCCAGGCGGCGAGATAGTGGACGAGCCCGGGCTCGACGAACGCCGCATACGCCGTCGCGAGCATCAGCCCCGAGGCGCACCCGAACAGCAGGTAGTTGATCACCGTGAGCGGCGTGTGCCACTCCTGCAGGAACTTCAGGCACGCATAGATCATCCCGGTGCACAGGAAGAGCGCGAGGCACAGCAGCGTCGCGACCGCGCCGAGTGCGAGGGTCGGATCGACGCCGAGCGCGACCGGCTGCGCCTGCCAGCCGAGCCAGTGACCGACGCCGTACAGAAACACGCAGCCCATGAACGCGGGCAGCACGATCACCTCGCGCGACAGCCACGAGGTCCGCCACATTGCGGCCGAGCGCCACGCCCGCTCCGGCCGGCCGAGGTGGAAGAACGAGGCCACGAGACCGGCCGCGAGGAACGCGAGCGAGATCGCGGCGGCAAGCGGATAGAAGAGCGTCCCCGCCGGCCCGGCCCGCACTTCGAAGTGCTCGAGCACCTGGATGCAGTAGACCGCGAAGAACAGCCCCTGCCCCACGCCTAGCAGGGTGGTGAGCAGAAGAACGGAGAACGCCGGCCGCATGACCTTCGCCTACCAGCTCGTGACGTCGTCGAGCGACGGCTCGTCGGGCCGCGGCCGCGGCAGCTTGCCGTCGACCTTGAGCGGGTTGTCGACGCGCTCGAGATCCTCGGTCCGAACCTTGATCTCGGTCCTGCGCCGCGGCAGGTAGTGGTTGGCGGGCTGCGTGCCCCATTCCGGCATCAGCGCATAGCCGCCGTTCTCGCGAATCGCCCTCGAGGCCTCCGACTCGGGGTCGTGGACGTCGCCGAAAAGCCGCGCGCTCGTCGGACACGCCATCACGCACGCCGGCCGGCGGTCCGACGGCGGCAGCAGCTCGTCGTAGATCCGGTCGACGCACAGCGTGCACTTCTTCATCACCTTTTGGTGCTCGTCGAGCTCGCGCACGCCGTAGGGACAGGCCCACGAGCAGTACTTGCAGCCGATGCACTTGTCGTAGTCGACCAGCACGATTCCGTCCGCGGCGCGCTTGTAGCTCGCGCCGGTCGGGCACACCGGCACGCACGGCGGGTCCTCGCAGTGCAGGCACGATTTGGGGAAGTGCACGGTCTGCGTGTTCGGATACTCGCCCACCTCGAAGGTCTGGACGCGGTTGAAGAACGTGCCGGTCGGGTCCTTGTCGTAGGGGTTGTCGTCGGAGAGGAAGCCGGCGATGCCGGAGGTGTTCCACTCCTTGCAGCTCGTCACACAGGCGTGGCAGCCGACGCACACGTTGAGATCGATGACCAACGCGAGCTGGGTCATGGCGAGCGCCCGTCGATTGCGAGCCGGATCATGCGCCGAGCCGCTTGCCGGCGACGAACGCCTGCCACGCGCGCCGGGCGCGCTCGACCCCCGGGATCGGACCGACCGGCGTCACGCGCGGCCACGTCTCGGCCGGCTCGTCGGGCGCGGCCTTGTAGATCCGCACGCGCACGTCGTACCACCCGGCCTGCCCGGTCACCGGGTCCGAGTTCGAGATCGTGCCCCCGGGAGCCGGCAACTCCTCCTTGATGAGGTGGTTGAGCAGGAACCCGAGCCGCGCCTCGTTCGCGTCCGGGGCGAGGTTCCAGGCGCCGGGCGCCTTGCCGATGGCGTTCCAGGTCCACACCGTGCCCGGCTCCACCGCCTCGGAGTAGCGCGCCATGCAGCGCACCTTGCCCCACTGCGACTCGACCCAGATCCAGTCGTCGTCGGCGATGCCGCTCGCGCGGGCGGTGCGCGGGTTGACGAACAGGTAGTTGTGCGCGTGGATCTGCCGCAGCCACGCGTTCTGCGAGTCCCACGAGTGGTACATCGCCATCGGCCGCTGCGTGATCGCGTTCAGCGGGTATTTCCGCGTGTCGGTCACCTGCGTCTCGAGCGGCTCGTGGTAGAAGGGCAGCGGGTCGAAATAGGTGTCCACGCGCTGCGCGAGGTGCGCCGGGGGCTTGCGCCCGGGCCACTTCCCGCGCGCCGCCAGCCGGAACTTCTGCAGCACCTCGGAATAGAGGTGGCACAGGATCGGGTCGCCGAAGCGGCGGATGCGCGCGCGCTGCGCCCACTCCATGTAGCCGCGGTTCCAGTTGCGCATGTACTGGTACGACGGCGGCAGCTTGTGGTGGAATACGCAGTCGTTCTGCGCGTACATCTCCCACTGGCGGGGATTCGGCTCGCCGCGCATAAACTGCTCGCCGCCCTTGCCGCGCCAGCCGGCGAGGAACCCGATGCCCGAGCCGGGCTCGGTCTCGAAGTTGACGATGAAGTCCGGGTAGTCGCGGAACTTGCGCGACCCGTCGGGCCGCGTGAACGCCGGGAGCTTCAGGCGGCTCGCGAGCTCGATCAGCACCTCCTGGAACGGCCGGCACTCGCCGGTCGGCGGCAGGACCGGCACCCGCACCGAGTCGGTCGGCCCGTCGAACTCCGAGATCGGCCGGTCGAGCATCGACATCACGTCGTGCCGCTCGAGGTAGGTCGTGTCGGGAAGCAGAAGGTCGGCGAACGCCGTCATCTCCGACTGGAACGCATCGCAGACGACGAGGAACGGGATCTTGTACTCCCCGCTCTCGTCGCGGTCGTTCAGCATGCGCCGCACCTCCATGGTGTTCATGGTGGAGTTCCATGCCATGTTCGCCATGAAGATGAACAGCGTGTCGATGCGGTACGGATCGCCGCGCCACGCGTTGGTGATGACGTTGTGCATCAGCCCGTGCGCGGACAGCGGGTACTCCCACGAGAAGCCCTTGTCGATGCGCACCGGCGCGCCCGCCTCGTCCACGAAGAGCTCGTCGGGCGAGCCGGGCCAGCCCAGCGCGAGGCCGCCGAGCGGCGTGTTCGGCTTGACCGCCTGCGGCCCGTTCGGCGGCTTGGCGGTCGGCGGGATCGCACGCGGGAACGGCGCCTTGTGTCGGAAGCCGCCCGGACGGTCGATGGTGCCGAGCAGCGTCATCAGGATCGCCAGCGCACGGACGGTTTGGAACCCGTTGGAGTGCGCCGCGAGGCCGCGCATCGCGTGGAACGCGACCGGGTTGCCGGTGACCGACTCGTGCTCCTTGCCCCAGCAGTCGGTCCACGGGATGGGCAGCTCGATCTTCTGATCGCGGGCGGTGATGCCCATCTCGTGCGCGAGCCGGCGGATCGTCGCCGCCGGCACGCCGGTCAGCCCCTCGGCCCATTCCGGCGTGTAGCGCTTTGCGCGCTCCTCGAGCAGCTGGAACGCCGGCTTGACCGGCGTACCGTCGGGCATCCGGAACTCGCCGAGCAGGTACGGGTCCGCACCCGGCGCGTGCGAAGGCACCGGCCGGTTCCCGTGGCGATCCCACCACATCTGGTTCTGCGGGTGCTGCGGATTGACTTCGTCGCCCTCGGGCGCTCGCACGAGCAGCCCGAACCGGTCGCTCGAATCGTCGAGATTCACGAGGTGCCCGGCGTTGGTGTAGCGGACCAGGAACTCGCGGTCGTACAGACCGAGCGCGATGATCTCGTGGATGAGCGCAAGCAGCAGCGCGCCGTCGGTACCGGGGCGGATCGGCACCCATTCGTCCGCGATCGCCGAGTAGCCGGTGCGGACCGGGTTGATCGACACGAACTTCCCGCCCTCGCGCTTGAACTTCGAGAGCGCGATTTTCAGCGGGTTGGAGTGATGGTCCTCCGCGGTGCCGAGCATCACGAACAGCTTCGCGCGCTCGAGGTCGGGCCCGCCGAACTCCCAGAACGACCCCCCGATCGTGTAGATCATGCCGGTCGCCATGTTCACCGAGCAGAAGCCGCCGTGCGCGGCGTAGTTCGGCGTGCCGAACTGGCGCGCGAAGAGGCCGGTGAGCGCCTGCATCTGGTCGCGCCCGGTGAAGAGCGCGAACCTCTTCGGGTCGGTGGCGCGGATGCGCCCGAGCCGCTCCTCGAGGAGCGCGAACGCCTCGTCCCAGGAGATCGCGACGAACTCGTTGTCGCCGCGCGCGCTGCCCTCCTTGCGCAGGAGCGGCTTCGTCAGCCGCGCCGGCGAGTACTGCTTCATGATCCCCGACGACCCCTTGGCGCAGATCACGCCCTGGTTGATCGGGTGGTTCGGGTTCCCGTCGATGTAGCGCACCGCGCCGTCGCGCAGGTGCACGCGGATGCCGCACCGGCACGCGCACATGTAGCAGGTGGTGGTCTTGATCTCGTCGGCGGACAAGGGGCGGGCAGCCGGTGGGGGGACCCCGATTGTGCGCCGCACGTCCGCCCCCGGGCCAACGAGTCGTTTGTATCCGGCCATAAGCGGCGCCTCATAGACCTACTTATGACCTCGGCGATAGGCTAAGATCGCGCGCATGAAAGTCTGCATCGTCTCCGACAGCCACGACCGCGCCGACGCGCTCGCCGCCGCGGTCGAAGCCGGCAAGGCCGCCGGCGCGCAGGCAGTGATCCACTGCGGTGACGTGATCGGGACGCAGACGCTGCGCGCGGCGCTCGCCGCCGGCCTGACGATGCACGTGATCCACGGCAACAACCTCGGCGACCCGGTGTCGCTCGCGCGCTGGGCGCGCGAGAGCGGCGGGCGGCTCCAGTACCACGGCGCCGATGCGCGGCTCGAGCTCGGCGGGCGGCGGGTGTTCGTCGTCCACTACCCCGAGTACGGCCACGCCTTCGCCTGCACCGGCGACTGGGACCTGGTCTGCTGCGGCCACTCGCACACGGCGGGCATCGAGCAGGTGGCCAACGTCAAGGGCGGCCGCACCTGGCTGGTGAACCCCGGCACCGTGGCCGGCCTCGCCGCCCCCGCCACCTGGGCGCTCGCCGACCTCGCCGCGATGCGCTTTGAAGTTTTTTCTATGGGCGCATAGCGGCTTTCAAGCGCGTGCCCCGCGGCGCGCCCCTACAATTGTCGCGGTCCAAGGGAGGGACACGATGTTCACAGTGAATCCGTTCGCCCAGCTCGCGATTTCGCCCGCGGCGATGCAGACTTACGTCGTCCTCATGATCCTGCTGGTCGTCGCGGGGACCATCTTCGACGTCGTGCACAAGGGCAGCGCCAAGTATTTCTTCGAGAACTGGCGCAAGTCCCGGGGCAAGGGCTCGCAGCTCGGCGGCGGCGAGCTGGTGTCGATCGCCATCCAGACCGGCGTCGTGGACGTCCTCGCTTCCGGGGAGTTCTGCAATCCGCGCCGCCGGATCGCCCACCTGCTCACCATGTACGGGTTCGTGATCTACGTCGTCACCACCGCGGTGATGGTCTTCAGCTATCCGACGTCGGCGACACCCGCGCCCGCGTGGCTCCCGCAGCTCTGGTGGCTCGGCGGCCTGATGGCGTGCGTCGGCGGCTACTGGTTCTGGTTCTTCATCCGCGCGGACGTCGCCGCGGAGGGCCAGTCGCCCTTCCGCATCATGCGCGCGGACCTGTTCATCCTGTCGCTGCTCGCGAGTGTGACGCTCGGTCTGGTCTGGGCGTACCTGCAGGCCAGGGGAAGCGCGGGCGCCATGGCGGTCTTCGGCCTGTACATCCTCGCCACCACGGTTCTCTTCGGCGGGGTGCCGTGGTCCAAGTTCGCCCACATGTTCTTCAAGCCCGCGGCCGCCTTCGAGAAGCGAGTAACCAGGGCCGATGGGACAGCCGAGAATCTGCCGACGCAGACTCGCGACGACCCCGAACAGCAGAATAGGCACTCCATGGAACTGTTGCAGAACGCTCCGATGGACATGGGTCTTGGCATCAAGCGCGAAGCGCCCCGCCACTATTGAGAAGCAGGCAGCAGGGCCTGCCGTAACGAACAAGGAGCCGGACTCATGCCTACCTTCGTCTACATGACAAGGTGCGACGGATGCGGACACTGCGTCGACATCTGTCCCTCGGACATCATGCACATCGATAAGACCTATCGCCGTGCGTACAACATCGAGCCGAACATGTGCTGGGAATGCTACTCCTGCGTGAAGGCTTGCCCGCAGCATGCGATCGATGTGCGCGGATATGCCGACTTTGCGCCGCTGGGCCACAGCGTTCGCGTCCACCGCGACGAACAGAAAGGCACGATCGCCTGGAGGATCAAGTTCCGCAACGGCACGGAAAAGAACTTCCTGTCGCCCATCACCACCAAGCCCTGGGGGACGGCGATTCCACAGCTCAGGAATGTTCCCGGACCCGGTAAAGAAATGCGCGACGGTCAGCTGTTGTACAACGAGCCAAAATGGATCCGCATGGATGACGGCGGCTTGCATACGCTTCAGGCCGCCGGCCTCAAATTGAAGAAAGGCGTGTACTACTGATGGCCTACAAAACGATCATCGAAGACGGCATCGACATCCTGGTCGTCGGTGCGGGTCTTGGCGGCACGGGTGCCGCCTGGGAGGCGAGATTCTGGGGTCAGGACAAGAAGATCGTCATTGCCGAGAAGGCCAACATGGATCGCTCCGGTGCGGTCGCCCAGGGCCTGTACGCCATCAACTGCTACATGGGCACCCGCTGGGGCGAAAACAAGCCGGAGGACCATGTCCGCTACGCTCGCATCGACCTGATGGGGCTGGTGCGGGAAGACCTGCTGTTCGACATGGCCCGTCACGTCGACTCCACGGTGCACCAGTTCGAAGAGTGGGGCCTGCCCATCATGAAGGACCCGAAGACCGGGCGCTACCTGCGTGAAGGGCGATGGCAGATCATGATTCACGGCGAGTCCTACAAGCCCATCGTGGCCGAGGCCGCCAAGAAATCGGCGGACAAGGTGTTCAACCGCATCTGCGTCACCCACCTGCTGATGGACGACAGCAAGGAGAACCGGGTTGCCGGTGCCGTCGGCTTCAACGTCCGCACAGGCGATTACCACGTCTTCAAGTCCAAGACCGTGATCTGCGGCGCGGGCGGTGCCTCCAACATCTTCAAGCCGCGCTCGGTGGGCGAAGGTTCCGGCCGCACTTGGTATGCACCCTGGTCGTCCGCGTCAGCCTATGGGCTCATGATCGACGCCGGCGCCAAGATGACGCAGATGGAGAATCGCATCGTGCTGGCGCGCTTCAAGGATGGCTACGGTCCGGTCGGCGCCTACTTCCTGCACCTGAAGACCTATACGCAGAACGGCCTGGGCGAAGAGTTCGAGTCCAAATGGTGGCCCGAGCTGCAGAAGATGGTTGGCAAGGAATATCTCGATCCGGAATCTTTTCACCTGACCCATCGACCGATCCCGACCTGCCTGCGCAACCATGCATTGATCAGCGAGGTCAATGCCGGCCGCGGCCCCATCCACATGGTGACCATGCGCGCCTTCCAGGATCCTCATCTGGAAGAGGTCGGCTGGGAAAACTTCCTCGGCATGACCGTAGGCCAGGCAGTTTTGTGGGCCGCCACCGACGTGGATCCCAAGAACGAGAATCCCGAGCTGACCACCTCCGAGCCCTATGTCATGGGCTCCCACGCGACCGGGTCGGGCGCCTGGTGCTCGGGTCCCGAGGACGTTTCCCCTCCCGAGTATTTCTGGGGCTACAACCGCATGACGACGGTCGGAGGCCTATTCGGTGCCGGTGACGCGGTCGGCGGCACGCCACACGCCTTCTCCTCCGGCTCGTTTACCGAAGGTCGTCTCGCCGCGAAGGCCGCCTGCAAATATATCGACGACGGGAAGGCCGAAGGCATCGTCGTGTCCGACGAGCAGATCGAGCGCCGCAAGAAAGAGATCTACAAGCCCCTGGAGCATTACCAGATCTACCGCAATGCGATCGTGGCGGGCAGTGTCAACCCGCACTACATCAATCCCAAGCAGGGCCTGGACCGCCTGCAGAAGCTGATGGACGAGTATTGCGGCGGCGTGACCGTCAACTACATGACCAACGAGAAGCTCCTGAATATCGGCCTCAAGAAGCTCAGGATCATGGAGGAAGACCTCGAGAACCTCGCCGCAGAGGATATTCACGAGTTGCTGCGCGCATGGGAATTGAAGCATCGTCATCGCGCTGCGGAGTGCGTCACGCAGCACACGCTGTTCCGTAAGGAGACTCGTTGGCCGGGCTACTACTACCGGGGCGACGCCATGAAGGTGGACGACAAGAACTGGCACGTACTGACTGTTTCGCGTCGCGACCCGAAGACCGGTGAATACACCATGGAGAAGGCGCCCTGTTATCACCTTGTTGGGGCAGACGAGTAGCAATCTCCCCGGGCAGAAGCGCGCGTTGACCGCCTGCCCGGCGCAGAAGAGGCCAGCATGTCGCGTGTTGCGATCCCCATGAAGCCGGTCTCGCCCGCTCGCGGAGAGTCCCGCGTGAACATCATTGAGAAAACCGACGAGGAGATTCTCGCCATCGCAAATCCCCTGTGGCGCGACCTCGTCAAGTTTTCGAACGAAGGCAAGTACGGGGAATTCGTAAGGAACTTTTCCAATTCCCTGGCGCTTGCCATGAACCAGGTTGTGGCCGGCCACCAGTTCGCAAACAGCGAACTGGCGAGAAGCCTGTCCGAAGACGTCGACTTCCTCGGCATCATCCGCCGGGGCGAGCATGTGACGGTTCTTTACCGGCAGCGCAGCACTAAAAAGCAAGGTGAATGGCTTGGCAGACTTGTCCTCGGCTACGAAAATGGACAGGTCAAGATTTTTGGTGCATCCATCTTCTGAGCCATTCGTTCGGATTCGGCATGAGTGAAACCATCCGCGACGGCAAGTTTGTCGAGCTCACCTACAAGGTGACCGACAAGAAGACCGGTCATGTCCTCACCAGGGTCGAATTCCCGCTGGGCTATGTTCACGGGCACAACGAAATTCTCGCCCCTTCGGTCCACAGGGAGCTGGAGGGAAAGTCCGCTGGCGACGTCATCAAAGTGCTGATCGATGGCAATCAGATCTTCGGCCCCAGAGACGAGTCGCTGGTTTTTACCGATCACATCGAGAACGTCCCCGAGGAGTATCGGCAGATCGGCACCTCCATCCTCATGGAAAACGACAAGGGCCAGACCCGCAGCTTTCTCGTGACGCAGATGGACGACGAGACGCTGACTGTCGATGGCAACAATCCGCTTTGCGGCAGAGCGGTCGTCTTTACGCTCGAGATATTGACCGTGCGCGACGCGACGGATGAA
>DATIDG010000069.1:0-19218 GCA_035456405.1 Burkholderiales bacterium
AAAGGTCGCCGGCGCAAACAAGGCGACGCCGAGCAGGCTGGCCGTCAACGGGATCAGTCGCATGGGTGTGCAACGCATGAGAGTCTCCTCCTCCTTGGTGACTGCGCGCCGATCAAATAGCTGCAGGCGTTGCCCTTGTTCCATACTGCGAGCGCACATACGCGAGGGCGCCTGGCAAGCGCCAGCAAAAAGGGCAGCGAGGTTCGGACCCCGCCTCGATTTCACTTGAAACGTGAAATTCATTGTCTACGATCGTGAATATGCGGCGATCGAGCGATGAGCCATGTGACTTGAGGATGGGAGATCCAACGCCACTTCGCAAGCGCCGCCCGGTGGACCTGGGCGCGATGCGGTGCTCTGATAACGCGACTCTCGGTTATAGCCGGCATTCACCGGCGCGGTGACGTTCAGGTTGCCCGCGCAACCTCCGCTGCCGACGCCTTGCGTGCGTCCGTTCCACGCGCCTTCCACGCCGCCGGTCCCGCCATCGAGCGAGTTGAGCGGGAGGCCCACGCGGATGTTGATGTTCTGCTCTTCGTTGGTGCCGTAGAGCAGGTCGACCCGGCAGTAGGACACGTTCGGCGGGCTCGCCGGAACGACTTGGCTGGTCACCGACTTGACGACCGGGTTTCCGGCTAGGCCGTTGGCCGGACCGGTCGCGAGCTCGGCGCAAGTCACCCGCGTGAGCGGCGGTCGATGCCTGTCCGTGGCCTCGCTCGGCGCGGGTGCTGCGGCGGCGACGGCAAGCAGGACGAGCGCCGCGGACAGGCACGCCGTCCTGACACGTTGACCAAGCGCGTCGGCAGTCGCGACTGGACACCGGGACACGATCTTCATATCGGCTCTCCTCCTCCTGGCTGGCGCGAGCAGTCTTGCACGGGTGTTCGCCCCGCTCAATGCTGCGATGCAGGTCGAATAAGCCCTATTCGGTGAACGAATAATCGCGCGGCGCGCGGCTCACACTTCGCGCCATTCGTCCGTCTCGTCGTTGAACAGGCTCGCGACTTGCTCGCGCAGCCATCGGCTGCGGGGGTCGTTGTGGAACTTGCGGTGCCAGTGCTGCTTCACGTCGAAGCCGGCGATGTCGAACGGCGGCATGGCGAGGGCGAGATCGCGGGACATCCGCGCGAAGTAGATCGCGAGTGCGTGCGGCACCGTCGCGACGAGGTCCGAGCGCGCGATGATGATCGGGATGCTGAGGAAGTGCGGCGTGTGCAGCACGACCTTGCGCCGTATCCGTTTGCGCTCGAGGAACCGCTCGAAGATCTCCTGGCTGCGGCCCTCGGCATGTACGACCGCGTGTTCCATGGCGAGGAAGTCCTCGAGCGAAATACGCTTCGCCCGACGCGGATGGCCGGCTCGCATCAGGCACGCAAAGTGATGCGTGAACAGCCGTTGCTGGACGAAGCTGTGCTTCGTCAGGTCAGGGAAGTAGCCGATTGCAGATCGATGTCGCCCTTCTCGAACCCGTGGACGAGCTGCGCCGGAGGCATCGAGACCGAACGGATCCCGCATTGCGGCGCGCGCTCCCGGAATCTCTCGAGCAGCTTCGGCAGGAAGACCATCTCGCCGACGTCGGACAGCGCGATCAAGATCGTCCGCGTGCTGAGCGCCGGATCGAAGCGCTCCTCGGCCAAGAGGTCCTCCCGCAGGCGCTCCACGAGCGGCCGCGTCGCGCGCACCAGGGCATGCGCGCGCGGCGTCGGAGTCACGCCGGACGGTGCGCGGATGAAAAGCGGATCGTTGAAGATCGTCCGGAGCCCGCGCAATGCCATGCTGACCGCCGGCTGGCTCATGCCCAGCACTTGCGCGGCGCGGCTCACGTTCAGCTCGTCGTACAGGGCAAAGGCAATCGGGAGCAAGTTGAGGTCCGGCTTTCGCATTCGATGGGAAACTTGAGCCGATCACGCACGCAGGTTTGCTTGCGAATAGGCTCGATGATAGCGGCGCTCGGACTCGACCGGAACGCATCATCGGGCGCCGGACCTGCGTTGGAGCGAACGTCTGATCGGGGACCCACGAGGATGTCCTTTGTATCTTTCGCGGCATCGCGCGAAGCCTTGCGGGGCCGACGCATTTCGCAGCGGCACTCTTGGCTTGGCCGATCTACGCGACGGACGGTCTCCGAGCAGCTTCGCGCGGCTGCTCTCGGTGGGCGAGATCGCCGAGAAGCTCCCCGTCAGCCGTCCGGCCGCTCGAGCACCTCGGGTGCAAAAAAAAGACGCTGGCCTCGTTGTGAACGAGGCCGTGAGGAGGCAACGCGTCTAGTCTGCGGTCCTAGTTCTCCAGCTTGATGTTCGCCGCTTTGATGAGCCGGCTGTACTTGTCCGACTCCTGCTTGACGTACGTCTTGAACGCCTCCGGCGTCGACCCCGAGACGATGAACCCCTGCTCGCCGAGGCTCTTCGCGACCTGTTCCGACTGCAGCGCCTTCGCGACTTCCTGCTGGATCTTCGAGTCCAGCTCGGGCGGCATCTTGGCCGGTCCCCAAAGCCCATACCACGACTCCATCTCGAACCCTGCCAGCCCGGACTCGGCGACCGTTGGCACCTCCGGCAGGGAGGGGAGACGCCTGGCGCTCGTCACCGCAATGGCCCGGAGCTTGCCGCTCTTGACGTGAGGCATCGTCGAGGGCAGCGCGTCGACCATCGCGCTGATGTGCCCGCCTACCGCGTCGGTGAGCGCCGGTGCGGTGCCCTTGTAGGGAATGATCATGAAGTCCAGCTTGCCGTCGTACTTGATCGCCTCCTGCGCGAGATGGCTGGCCGACCCGACCGCGGAAGTGCCGAAGGTGTACTTCTTCGGGTCCGCCTTGATCGCGCTCATGAACTCCTTGAGGTTCTTCGCCGGAACCCCGGGATTAACCGTCACCAGCAGCGGCACCGCGCCCAGCTTCGAGATCGGCGTGAAGTCCTTTTCGATGTCGTAAGGCACGTTGTTCATCAGCAGCGGGGCCGCCACGAACGTGGACGCCTGCAGGAGCAGGGTGTAACCATCCGGCGGTGATTTGGCGACTGAGTTGCTGCCGATGGTTCCGTTCGCCCCGGGCCGGTTATCCACGATGAACTGCTTACCGAGATTCTCCGAGAGCCGAGCGGCAACTACTCGCGCCACCGCATCCACCGTTCCGCCCGGCGGGTAGGGAACGACGATCCTGACGACCTTGTTGGGATAGCCCTGACTGGCTGCGACTGTCGAGAACGCCAGGGCGGCGGCCGCGACGAGTGTTTTCGTGAACGTCTTCATGACTCTTCCTCTGTTTGTGGCTTCAAGATCTCGGCGGGCGGGGCCCGGCGGCGGAGCGGCGCCGCTCCGCCGTCGGTCTGTTGCGCCCTCCAGGCACGTCGGTCAATTCCCTGCTACGCGGCGGCACGCACGTCGGCTTTGCGAGCAGCCGCCTTCCCGAGACCGGCCGAGCGCATGGCGTTGGCGATCTCGACTTCGGCACCGGGCTCCAGCGGCAGCAAGGGCGAGCGGACGGTTGCATGCTCGAGAATCCCCCGCTCGACGAGGGCGTGCTTGAGGGCGACGGTTCCTTCCATGTGCGAGCCGCGGTGATAGACGCTGCGGGTCACCGGCAACAGCCGGTCATGGAGGGCGCGCGCCTTCGGATAGTCCTTGGCCTTGCCCGCCGCGATCATCTCGATGAGCGGCTCGGGGGCGATGCCGCCGTAGCCCACCAGGGCCCCGTCCACGTCGAACATGGTATGCAGCAGATACTCGTCGTGGCAGGTGAGGATCTGCAGGTCGGGATTCTCGCGGCGGATCACCGGGATCTCGGTGTCCCACCGGCGCATGTTGCGCACGCCGTTCTTCATCGCGAAGACGCCGGGTTGCGCCGCGATCTCGAGTTGCGTCTCGAGGTTGTACGTCGCCTTGGTGGCGTCCGGGTACTGGAAGAGGATGAGCGGCAGTCCGCTCTCTTCGTAGATCGCGCGGTAGCGATCCTGCGGCGCCCCCTTCTGGTAACCGAAGCGCAGCCAGCCGTGGGACGGGTAGACGAGGCCGGCCGCAGCGCCAGCCTTCACGGCGCGCTTTGCCTCCTGCGCAGCCACTTGGGTGCCTTCCAGGGTGATGCCGGCGATGACCGGGATCTTCCCGTCCACCGACTTGATGAAGCTCTGGATCACCGCGGTCTGCTCGTCCGGGCTGAGGAACGTTCCTTCGCCCGCATGGCCGAGAACGACCAGGCCTTTGACGCCATCGATACTGCCGAGCCAGGAGCCCAGTCGTTGGATCGCAGCGTGGTCGACGGCACCCTCGCGCGTAAACGGGGTGACGGGGGCGGGAACGAGACCTCTGAGATCGAGTGGTTTCATGCCATGTCCTCCAGTTGGGTGTCTTCCGGGGTTGTCGGCGGAGCCGTTGCATGCACCCTCGTGCATGTTGGAGCCAGTCTAGGAGGCACAGAGCTATACGAGAAGACACAGAGCAGACATTTCAGACATACTAGTCACGTATGGCTACGGGGTGACCCCCATGGACTACGCCGCATGGAAGCTCTTCATCGAGGCCGCTGACCTGGGCAGCCTCAGCAAGGTGGCTGTCGCATATGGGACCAGCCAGCCGCATATCAGCCGACAGATCAGCGACTTGGAGCGTGAGTACGGAGGGCGCCTGTTCCAGCGCACCGGTCGCGGAGTCGTGCTCACCGAACTCGGTCAGCGGGTCGCGCCGAAGATCCGCGCCTGGCTTGCCGGTACTGAGCAGCTCGCCAACGACGTGCGCACCTCCGCCGGGACGCCGATCGGTACGGTGCGGATCGGCAGTCTGCCTTCGACGGCGCACCCGCTGGTGACGACACTGTATTACCGGCTGAAGAAGCGCTACCCGCTCGTCCAACTGGCGGTGCGCGAAGGCCAGGGGGCGCAGCTCGAGACCTGGCTTGAGGATGGGAGCGTCGATCTTGCGATCCTGTATCGAACGAGTCCGTCACCCAAGAATGGCGATACTTACCTCGTCGAGACGCCGACCTTTCTTGTCGGCGCGGAGGGCGACAAGCTGACCTCGCGGCCGACAGTTGCGTTTGCGGCACTCGACAGCCTGCCGCTCGTTCTCTTCTGTCGACCCAGCAGCTGGCGCAATCGTCTCGAACAGCTCGCCACCGAGCACGGGATTGCGCTGAACGTCGCGCTGGAAGCCGATTCCCTGAGCCTGCAGACACAGGTCGCGGCCGACGGGAACATCTACGCGTTGCTGGGGCCTTACGCGATCGCAGCCGCCTCGAAAAATTGCCGCCTGCAATCGTCCAGGATCGTGAATCCCTCCGTAACGCGACACATTGCCCTGGCCATGTCGCGACACGGCGAGATGACGCTCGCGTGCCGGACGGTCATGCAAATCGCGAGAGAGATCGCGAGTACGGGCGCGGCGGGACTGCCGGTCGCGTAGGCCCTATAGAAAATACGGCAGCGGGCTCACGGCTTGGCCAGGCACCGCGCTAGCACCGTACGCCCTAACCCGCCCCCAGCCGCTCGTGAATCCACCTCGCGGCCGCAAGCGTCCGCGCGTCGTCGCCGAACCGGCCGATCACCTGCAGCCCGACCGGCAGTCCGTTCGGCCCCTTCGCGACCGGCACCGTGACGCACGGCACGTGGAGCAGCGTCCACACGCGGTTCATCACCGGGCTCCCGGTCGACTCGAGCCCGGCGGGCGCCTCGCCGGTGGTGCTCGGCGCAAGGAGGACGTGGCACGCGTCGAAGACCCCCGGAAGGGCCGCGCGGGAGAGGTGAGCGATCTCGCGCGCGCGGTCGTAACGCTCGGCTGTGACCCGCGCGCCCGCGTCGAGCAGCTCGCGCAGGCGCGAGCTGAGCCGCCCGTTGTGGTTTGCGTGCTCGAAGCCGAGGTTGCGCGCGAGCTCGTAGCCCATGATGTCGCCGTGCGCGTCGCCGAGCGCAGCGAAATCCGGCGGCAGGTCGACCTGGATGACGCGCGCGCCGGCCGCGGCGAGACCGCGCGCCGCCGCGTCCATCGCCGCGCCGACCTCGGGCTGCGTCTCGCGCCAGTCGTGCGTGCGGCAGAGCCCGACCCAGGGCCGGTCGACCTTCGCGAGGTCGACGAGCTCGCCGCGCCCCGAGAGCGCCCCGACCATCAGCGCCGCGTCGTCGACCGTGCGCGCGATCGACCCGACGGTGTCGAGGCTCTCGGCGAGGAGTTTTATGCCCGCGCGGCTCAGCATGCCGAACGAGGGCTTGTAGCCCACCACGCCGCAGAAGCTCGCCGGCCGAATGATCGACCCGACGGTCTGCGTGCCGAATGCGAGCGGCACCATGCCGTCGGCGACCGCCGCCGCCGAGCCGCTCGACGAGCCGCCCGGTGTGTGCTCGAAGTCGTGGGGATTGACCGTGTTCGCCGGCGTGAAGGTCGCAAACTCGGTCGTGACGGTCTTGCCTACGACGATCGCGCCCGCCGCGCGGGCCGCCGCGACGACCGCCGCGTCCCACGCCGGCCGGTGCCCGGCGTAGATCGGCGAGCCGTACGCCGTGGGCATGTCGGCCGTGTCCATCAGGTCCTTCACGCCGATCGGCACGCCGTGCAGCGGTCCCCGCACCGGCCCGGCGTCGAGCGCCTGCGCCTGGTGACGCGCCCGCTCCGGGTCGAGGAAGGCCCACGCGTGGATCGCCGGCTCGCGCGCCGTGATGCGCCCGAGCACCGCTTCGAGGACGTCAACCGCGCGCAGCTGGCGCGACCGGAGCCATGCGGCGAGCTCGGTCGCAGGGGAGTGAGCGAGATCGGGCATCGGCAGTACCCCTTCCTGCTTCCGACCGGGAAGGCGCAATCCTACAGCACGCGAAGCGCGTCGATCTGATCAACTCGGAAGGGAAGCTGTACGGTCTGGCGATCCTGTTCTGGGCGTCGAGAATCATCTTCGGCTGCGCCGGGGTTGGAGCCGAGAACGCGTGCAGCCCGCGCTGCCCGCTCGATGGATGTGATCGCCGTGCAGGGAGTAGCGTGCGCTATGATCGCCGCCGCCATCCGGGACAGTACGGGGACCGAAGAATGCATTTCACCTTGATCGCGACGCTGTTGGCGGGCGGCCTGTTCTTCGCGATGCTGCTTTTCCTGGAGATCGGCCGCCGGGCCGGCGTCCGGCGCACGGCGCGGGAGGGACAGTCGGCGCCTCCCGGCGCTGGCGTCGTCGATGGCGCCGTATTCGCGCTGCTGGGCCTCCTGATCGCCTTCACTTTCTCGGGGGCAGCGTCGCGATTCGACGAACGCCGCAAGCTCATCGTCGAAGAGGCGAACGCGATCGGGACGGCGTACTTGCGGATCGACCTTCTGCCGGCGGCGGCCCAGCCGGATATGCGGGATAGCTTCGGTCGTTATCTCGATGCGCGGCTGGCGGTCTATCGCGCAGTTCCGGACCTCGTCGCGGTAAATGCCGAGCTCGCACGGGCCACAGCGCTGCAGCAGGAGATCTGGCGCAAGGCGATCGCGGCTTCGACCGGATCACAGGCGGCCACGATGTTGCTGCTGCCGGCGCTCAACCAGATGATCGACATCACGACCACGCGCACCATGGCGACGCAGATGCATCCGCCGCTCATCCTCTTCGGGATGCTTTTCGCGCTTGCGCTACTCGGCGCGCTGCTCGCAGGTTATTCGATGGCGAGCGCCAAAGTGCGCGACTGGGTGCATATGGCAACGTTCGCGCTCGCGCTCGCCGGCGCGGTGTACGTGATCCTGGATATCGAGTACCCCCGGTTCGGGTTCATCCGGGTGGAAGCGTTCGATCAGGTGCTCATCGATCTGAGGCAGAGCATGCGGTAAGCAACTGGCGGACGGAGCAGGCTGCGAGCGGGCCCGCTCTCGTCGTCTCCTCTACAGCACCGCGACCGGCTGCACCTCGATCAGGAACGGCTCGCCGACGAGCCGGTCGATCATGAGCAGCGTGTTCGGAGGATAGCTTCCGTCGGGAAAGTGCTTCGGGAACTCGCGCTTGCGGAACGCCATGAACTTCGGGATGTCCTGCGAGTGGACGAGGTAGGTGGTGAACTGCACAACGTTCGTCCAGCCCGCTCCCTGCGACTTCAGCGCCGCCTCGATGTTCCTGAAGACCTGGACGCACTGCGCATCGAAGTCGTCCGCGCCGACGACGTTGCCGGCGACGTCGGTCGCGAGCTGGCCCGCGATGAACAGCCACTCGGACGCATTCTTGACGCGCGTGATCTGCGAGTACTGGCCGAGGGGCTTGCCCAGGCCTTCGGGGTTGACGATCGTGACCTCTGCGGGCATCGGGACCTCCTCGGTGGCTAGAATAGCCTGCACATTCTGGAGGAAACCGCCATGACTGGACAAGCAGCGCTGCGCGTGCAGGAGGTCAACCCCGCCAAGCTCGCGATGCTCTATCGCAGGGAGTTCGAGCTCTGCAAGGTCAACAAGGGGGAGACGATCGCGGTGGTGAGCGACCTCGGGACGCGCCGCGAGTACGTGCAGGCGGCATTCGCCGCCGCCGAGGACCTCGGCGCCGACATCTACGAGCTGTGCGTCAACTCGATCCCGTCGTGGACCAAGGTCGGCGTGCCGACGATCGGCAAGTGCAAGGGCACGCTGGAGGCGGTGAGCGCCGCCGACATGGTGGTGATCTTCCACGTGCCGCTGTTCACGAGGTGGCTGAAGCAGGTGATGGACGGCGGCACGCGCGTGCTGATGATCATCGACGCGCCCGACGATCTCGAGCAGCTGATGTCACCGCCGGGGCTGAAAGAGGCGATGAAGCACGCGGAAGCGCTCTACCGCAAGACGAGGAAGGTGCGCGTGACGAGCGCGGCGGGCACCGATCTCGCGTACGAGTGCGGCCAGTACCCGGTCATGACGCAGTGGGGCTACGCCGACGAGCCGGGCCACTTCGACCACTGGGGCGGCGGCCATATCCACACCTTTCCCAACGAGGGCAGCGCGCACGGGATCGTGGTGATCCAGCCGGGCGACATCGTGATTCTTCCGTACTGCCGCTACGTGGTGGACGCAGTCCGGCTGGAGATCCGCGCCGGCCACATCACGAAGATCGAGGGCAGCCTCGACGCGAAGCTGATGCGCGACTGGCTCGAAGACGGCAAGCGGAACGCGGACGACCGCGATCCTTACGCGGTCTCCCACCTCGGGTGGGGAATGAACCCGCAGGCGCTGTGGTACGGGCTCGCGCTGAACGGCGACGAGCCGGAGCGCAGCCGCGCGGCAGCTCGGACCTTCCCGGGCAACTTTCTCTTCTCCACCGGCCCGAACACGCAGGGCGGCGGCAAGCGCGACACCAGGGGGCACTACGACGTGCCGATGCGCGACTGCACCATCGAGCTCGACGGCAGGACCGTCGTCGAGAAAGGAACGATCGTCGATCCGGGCATGCGGGTCGCCCGGGTGGCTCGGTAAGTACTTATCCGATGGTGCTCGAAGTAATTTCGGCCGCTCCACGCCCGACCGAAGGGAGAAGGCGCATCGCGCCGACCTCTTGCGGAAAGGACGGGAATCGTGCTGACCTATGTCTCCAAGCTGCTTATCGTGCCGGCGCTCGTCGTCGTCGCGCTGACCGGCCTGGTGGCGTTCCTCGGTTGCCGGGCGCTGATCGGTCTGTGCGTCCGGCGCGATCCGGAGGAAGACCTCGCACGCTAAGGCGGCCTACTGCCGGGTCTCCGGCCCGAGCAGTACCGCAGGCAGGCGCGCGAAGCGGAAGGGCGCGAGCTCACCGCCGAGGAGGCGGCGCTGGAGTGGATCGCGCGGAACGCCGCGCAGTATGTGGCACACCTGCTCGACCATGCGCGCACGAAACGCCTCGTCCGGGTCGAGGAACGCGAGCCCCAGCTCGTAGCCGCCGGTGCACGAGCGGCACCACGCGACCCGCGCGGTCGTCTCGAATGCCGGCCGCACGCAGGCAATGCGCACCTTGACGACGTGCGCCGGGCGGAATGGGCTGTCGGACCGGAACGCGAGCCCGCCCATGCCGACGTTGACCAGGCGGGGAGGCTTCGCCCCGCGCTGATCGACGGCGGACGGACACCTCGATCCGGATTTCGGCGGGATGGCGGATGAAATGCCGCATGGCCCGGCGCGTGGCGCGTGAGCGGCTACACTAGCACGCCCCGCTCCCGGGAGGATCCGCCGATGAGCCAGCCCAACCCCAACCCTCAGCGCGCCGACGCGGATCTCATCCGGACGCTCGAGGCGGCGCACTATCACCCGCTCTGGGACCGCTACAAGCGGATCACGCCGATCGCGCCGCGCGAGCGGGACAAGCCGATGCACTGGCGCTGGCGCGACTTCGAACCGCTCGCAAGCCGCGCAGCGCGGGAGGTCCCGATCGAGGACGTCGAGCGGCGGGCGATCATCATGACCAACCCGGCGTTTGGCGGCGACACCCTGACTACGTCCAACCTCATCGGTGCGTTCACGATCCTGGAGCCGGGCGATCACGCCGTGCCGCACCGCCACACCGCCGCGGCAATCCGTTTCGCGACGCGCGCCGAGGGCGCGGTGACGATCGTGAACGGCAGGCGCTGCGAGATGAAGGACGGCGATCTCGTTCTCACGCCGCCGCTGTGCTGGCACGGGCACATCAACGAGTCGGACCGTCGCACCTACTGGTTCGAC
The DNA here is from genome assembly GCA_035456405.1 of Burkholderiales bacterium. Taxonomy (GTDB): domain Bacteria; phylum Pseudomonadota; class Gammaproteobacteria; order Burkholderiales; family SG8-39; genus JAGVSZ01. The sequence continues at coordinate 10,585 of DATIDG010000069.1, forward strand.
GCCGCCAACATGCCGCTCGTCTGCGGCCTCGAAGCGAGCTTCTTCGAGCCGGGTCGGCGCGACGAACCGAGGTTCTGGGAGGTGGACGAGGGCGACGAGCGGCTGTACCGCGCGTCGGGCCTCGCGCCGGCGACCGAGGCGCCGCCCGAGGCCCACTCGCCCAAGTACCGCTATCCGGGCGAGGAAACGCGCAGGATGCTCGACGCGGTGAAGCCGGGGGCGGATGGGGCAAAGATGCTCCGCTATGTGCATCCGCGGACCGGGGGACCGGTGATGCCGACGCTCGACTGCTACGCGGCGCGGCTCGCGAGGGACGTCTCTACGCAGCCGCAGCGGACAACATGGAATGCGATCGTGCTCGTGGTGTCGGGCGAAGGGCGATCCACGGTCGGGGACAGCACGTTCGAGTGGTCGCGGCACGATGTCTTCACCGTGCCGCACTGGACGTGGGCCGCGCACTCAGCGACGGGCGGTCCGGCCGACCTCCTCCTCGTCACCGACCGCTCGGTGTACGAAGCGCTCGACCTGGCGCGGGTCCAACGCCAATGAACGAAGGGATCGGGGCGCGGGTCCTGCGCAAGGAAGACCTGCGCTTCCTGACCGGCCGGGGCGAGTTCGTCTCCGATTTCGCCGTGCCCGGGGCGCTGCACTGTGCGATCGTCCGTTCGCCGCACGCGCACGCGCGTATCCGCTCGATCGAGCCGGGCCCGGCTGGCGGCATGCCGGGCGTGGCCGCGGTGCTCAGCGGCACCGACATGGCGGCGGACGGCATCGGGCCGATGCGCACGCTCTGGCCGATCCGCTCGCACGACGGCGCGCCGATGGCCGAGCCGCCGCGCTGGGCGCTCGCGCGCGGCCGCGTGCGGCACGTCGGCGAGCCGGTCGCGATCGTCCTCGCCGAGACGCCCGGCGCCGCGCTCGATGCCGCCGAGCACGTCGAGATCGATTACGAGTCGCTGCCGGCGGTGACCGCGTCGCCCGACGCGCGCGGCGACCGCGCGCCGAGGCTTCACGACGAGGCGCCGGGCAACGTGTGCTTTCGCTGGCAGCGGGGCGATGCCGCCGCGGTCGAGCGCGCGTTCGCGCAGGCCGCGCACACGGTCGAGCTGCGGCTCGCCAACAACCGGCTCGCCGGCTGTGCGATCGAGCCCCGCGCGGTCATCGCGCTGCCGGGCGCGGATGGCGACTCGCTCACGCTCTACTCGGCCACGCAGATCCCGCATTTCGTCCGCCGGCTCCTCGCCGAGCAGCTCGCGCTGCCGGAGCTCGCGATCCGCGTGGTCGCGCCCGACGTCGGCGGCGGCTTCGGCTACAAGGGCAAGCACTACCCCGAGGAGACGATCGTCGCGTGGGCGGCGCGCCGCGTGCGGCGCCCGGTGCGCTGGGTCGCGACCCGCGCCGAGAGCTTCCTCTCCGACAACCAGGCGCGCGACCACGTCACGCGCTGCGCCCTCGCACTCGACGCCGGCGGGCGGTTCCTCGCGCTGCGAGTCGAGACCCTCGCGAACCTCGGCGCGTACGTCTCGATGGTCGGCGCGGCGATCCCGAGCGCGATCTACTCCGCGCTGCTGGCCGGCGTCTACGCGACGCCGGCAATCCACGTCTCGGTCACCGGCGTCTTCACGAACACGCTTCCGACCGACGCCTATCGCGGCGCGGGGCGTCCGGAAGCCTGCTTCGTCCTGGAACGCCTCGCGGACGAAGCTGCTCGGCTGCTCGGGATGGATCGGGCGGACATTCGGCGCCGCAACCTCGTGCCCGCGACGGTGATGCCGTACAAGACGCCCATCGGACCGACCTACGACTGCGGCGACTTTCCGCGCGTGTTCGAGCGCGCGCTCGTGCTCGCCGATTATTCCGGGGCCGACGCGCGCCGCAATGCGGCGGAGGCCCGGGGCATGCTGCGCGGCATCGGCATCGCGTGCTTCGTCGAGAGCTCGGGCGTTGCGCCGTCGAAGCTCGCCGGGGCGCTCGGGGCGCTTGCCGGCTTCTTCGAGTCCGCGGAGGTGCGCCTGGATTCGACCGGCGCGGTGCAGGCGTCGCTCGGGACCCACAGCCACGGGCAAGGCCACGCGACCACGTACGCGCAGATCCTGTCCTCGCGCCTTGGCGTCCCGCTCGCAAGGATCCGCATCGTCGAGGGCGACACCGCGGCGGTGCCGTACGGTACCGGCACGTTCGGCTCGCGGTCGATTGCGGTGGGCGGCTCGGCGCTCGACGTCGCCGCAGCGAAGATCGTCGAGAAGGGACGGCGCATCGCCGCGCACCGGCTGGAGGCCGCCGCGACCGACGTCGAGTTCGCCGGTGGGCGCTTCGTCGTGAAGGGCACCGACCGGGGGCTCGCGCTCTCGGACGTCGCGCGCGCCGCCCATACCGCGCATGACCTGCCGGCCGGCACGGAACCCGGGCTCCAGGAGAGTGCGTTCTACGACCCGCCGAACTTCGCGTTCTCCAACGGCGTGCACGTCTGCGAGGTCGAGGTCGATCCCGAGACCGGCGCGGTGCGGATCATCGGGTACTGCGCCGTGGACGACATCGGCACGGTGATCAATCCGACGATCGTCGAGGGCCAGCTGCACGGCGCCGTGGCGCAGGGCGCGGGCCAGGCGCTGAGCGAGGCGTGCGTGTACGACGGCGCGGCGCAGCTCGTCTCCGCGTCATTCCTCGACTACGCGGTGCCGCGCGCCGACGAGCTGCCGGACTTCGTGTCGGAGAACGACGAGAGCCAACCCTGCACGCACAACCCACTCGGCGCGAAGGGCTGCGGCGAGGCGGGCACGATCGCCGCGCCCGCGGCGGTCGTCAACGCCATCCTCGACGCGCTCGCGCCGCTCGGCGTTGACGACATCGAGATGCCGGCAACGCCGCAACGCGTCTGGCAGGCGATCGTGCGCGCGCGGCGGGAGCAAGCGGCGGCGGGCTAGTGTCGCGTTCCGGAGGTAACTTGCAAGAGGTTCCGGAGTGCGCCGTAGCCGAGAGACGCGGTCACCAACGCTTCGCGGTGTGCAGCCAGAAAAACCCACCAGGGCGGCGGCAGGCTAGGCCGCGGGCCGCAGCCTAGACTGGACGTCTTGGCAAGGCCCGCAACAACGCCTGGCGTTGCCCCGGCGCGGTTTTTCCGCAAGGAGTCTCCGGAACGCGACACTAGAACTTCAGCAGGCTGGGCAGCCAGAGCGAAACCGCCGGGACGTAGGTCACGATCAGCAGCGCGAGGCACATCGCGCCGTAGAACGGCCACAGTTCCTTCGAGACCTCCTCCATCGTCACCTTGCCTATCGCGCAGCCGACGAAGAGCGTCGGCCCGACCGGCGGCGTGATGAGTCCGATGCCGAGGTTGAGAATCATGATCATGCCGAAGTGCACCGGATCCACGCCGAACTTCACCACCACCGGCAGGAGGATCGGGGTGCAGATGAGCAGCATCGGCGCGAGGTCCATGAACGTGCCGAGGACCAGCAGCAGGATGTTGATGAGCAGCAGCAGGACATACTTGTCCGACGTGAGCGTCAGGAAGAACGCGGTCGCCTTGGCCGGGATCTGCATGATCGCCATCATGTAGCCGAACCCGACCGAGAAGCCGATCAGCATCATCACCATTGCCACCGTCTTGACCACCCGGTGGACGAGCTTGGGCAGGTCGCGCCACTTGTAGTCGCGGTAGATGAACACGGTGACGAGGAACGCGTAGACGCAGGCCACCGCCGCGGACTCGGTCGCGGTGAACACGCCCGACAGGATCCCGCCCATGATGATCACGATCGTGATCAAGCCCCAGAACGCGTCGAGGACGATGCGCGGCACGTCGCGCAGCGGCACCGCTTTTTCCTTCGGGTAGCCGCGCCGGTGCGCGGTCCACAGCACGAGCCCGGTCAGGGACAGCGCGAAGATCAGCCCGGGAAAGACGCCGGCGAGGAAGAGATGCGCGACCGAGATCGTGCCGCCGGCCGCCAGCGAGTAGATCACCGCGTTGTGCGACGGCGGAATCATCAGCGCCTGCACGGAGCCGCAGATGGTGACGTTGGTCGCGAACACCTTTGGGTAGCCCTGCTTCGCCATCTGCGGGATCATCACCGAGCCGATCGAGGCGGTGTCGGCCACCGACGAGCCCGAGATGCAGCCGAACAGCGTGCTCGCGAGGATGTTGACGAGCGCGAGCCCGCCGCGAATGAAGGCGACGAATACCTTGGCGAGATTGATCAGCCGCATCGCCATGCCGCCTTCGGCCATGATGGCACCGGCGAGCACGAAGAACGGGATCGCCAGGAGGGCGAAGTCGTCGGTGCCGTCGGAGATCTTGAGCATCACCGCCTCGAGCGGGATCTCGACATACAGCGCCGCGAAGATGGCGGCCAGACCCAGCGCGTAGGCGACCGGCATGCCGATCGCGCAGAGGACGGCGAACGAGCCGAGGAGGACCAGGACCTCCATGGGCTACTCGGCTGCGGAGGGCTGGTCGCGGAACATCACCGAGGTCGGCGGCGGCGCGCCGATCCAGAGCCGCTCGACGATGAAGAGCAGCGTGAAGAGCCCTCCCAGCGGAATCGGCAGGTAGGTGAGCCCGACCGACAGCCCCGGGAACTCCGCAATCGACTGGTGCCACAGCGCGCGACAGAGCTGCGCGCCGTATCCCACCATGAACAGGCAAATCACCACCATGCACGCGTCCGCCGCCCCGAGGAAGATCCGCCGCGTCTTCGGGTCGACCGCCTTGACGAGGGCCTCGACGGCGATGTGGACGTGCGCTCGGTAGACCGCGGCGCCGCCGAGAAAGGAGAACATCACCATCATCAGGACCGCCGCCGGCTCCGGCCACGAAAGCGGGCTGTTCACGACGTAGCGCATGAAAACCCCGAGCGGGATGATCAGCGTGATGACGATAAGCGCGACGCCGGAGACGACGATGCAGGCGAGGTAAAGCGCCTCCATCGCCTGCCGATAGCCTGACTTCAGATCCATTGGCGACACCCCCAAAAAACAGGCCGCCGAGCGGCGGCCTGCTGCCGGACTGCCCCGCGGGCTATTTCGTGTCTTCGATGCGCTTGATCAGCGCGGCGTGTTTCGCGCCGTACTTCTCGCGGACCGGCTTGGTGGAGTCGTAGAACACCTTTTTGTCGACCTCGACGAAGGTCACGCCGCCCGCCTTGAGCTTGGCCACCGAGTCGGCGACCATCGCGTCCCAGAGCTGGCGCTGCTCGAGCTGCGCCTCGCGCGAGAGCTTCATGATCAGGTCCTGGTCGGCCTTGGAGAGCTTGTCCCAGCTCGCCTTCGAGAACACCAGGATCTCGGGGATGATCAGGTGGCCGGTGAGGCTGTAGTACTTGGTGACCTGGTAGTGGTTCTGCGTGAGCAGCGACGGCGGGTTGTTCTCCGCACCGTCCACGACGCCCGTCTGCAGGGCGTTGTACAGCTCGTTGAAGCCCATCGCCACGCCGTTCCCGCCCATCGCGTTCATCGTCTCGACGAAGATCGGGTTGCCCATCATCCGGATCTTCTGGCCTTTCAGGTCGCCGGGGCCCTTGATCGGCTTCTTGGCGTAGACGCTGCGGGTGCCGGCGTCCATCCAGCAGAGGCCCACGAGCTTGGCGTTCGGGTTGGCGGTGAGCTTGTCGAGCAGCTCCTTCCCGATCGGCCCGTCGATCACCTTCCGCATGTGCGCTTCGTCGCGGAACATGAATGGCAGGTTGAACACGTTCAGCTCGTCCACAATCGGGCCCATCGGCCCGACCGAGATGCGCGCGATCTGCAGCGCGCCGACCTGGGCCTGCTCGATCATTTCCTTCTCGCCGCCGAGCTGCATGGCGGGGAACATCTGGATCGACAACCGCCCGTTCGTCTGGGTCTCGAGCTTCTTGCCCATGCGCACGACGGCCTCGACGGTCGGATAGCCGAGCGCGTGAACGTCGGTCGCCTTTAGCACCATCTTCTGCTGCGCCGGCGCGAGCGTCGGCACGCCGAGCGCCGCCGCGGCCACCGCGGCGAGGATCAGGTCGCGTCGTTTCATTTGCAGATCTCCTCCTTTGGATTGGCCTTCGGCGGTTGACCGGAAGCCGGGTGAGCATAACAACGACCGTGCCTCGATTGTCGAGGGCGGAAGTTGTATGTTATCGTACAACTCGACGCCATTATAAGGAGCCAGCCGCCGGCGCTGTCAAGCCCTTCAGCCGGCCCGATCCCACTGCCCATGCCGAGCACCGCGCTCAGACCGCTCACTCCCAGGCGCAGCCGCAGTCTCACGCAGATGCTGGTCGAGAGCATGACCTCCCGCATCGGCCGGTGCGAGCTGCGTCCCGGCGACAAGCTGCCGACCGAGTCGGCATTCATGGTCGAGTACGGCGTGAGCCGCACCGTCGTGCGCGAGGCGATCTCGCGCCTGCAGGCGGCGGGACTCGTCGAGACGCGCCAGGGCGTGGGCACCTTCGTGCTCGAGCGCCCCGGGCAAGGCCCGTTTCGCGTCGACCCCGCGGAGCTCGCAACGATCGAGGAAGTGATCGCCGTCCTCGAGCTGCGTATCGCAATAGAGGCCGAGGCGGCTGCGCTTGCGGCAGGACGGCGCACCGAGGCGCACCTCGCAGCGATGCGGCAGGCCCTCGACGCGTTCGCGCGCAGCATCGACGCTCCAGACGACGCTGTCAACCCGGACTTCCAGTTCCACCTGCAGATCGCGCTCGCATCCGGCAACCGACATTTTGCGGACCTGATGAATCACCTCGGCACGCTGATCATTCCGCGCACGCGACTGAACACCGCCCGCTTCGCGCAGGAAGATCGCCTCGAGTACCTGCGCCGCGTCGGCCGCGAGCACGAGGACATCTACGCCGCGATCTCCCGTCGGGACGGCGACGCCGCGCGCGCCGCGATGCGCACCCACCTGTCCAACAGCCGCGAGCGGCTGCGGCGCGCGCACGAGAGCGTCGGCTCACCGCTTTCCTGAGTGCGAAACCTCAAGTTGTACGATGACTTACAACGCCGCGTGCGAAAGGAGCAAGTAGGCGACTCATGAAGACCGTCCTGATCACCGGCGCCGGCGGCGACGTCGGCAGCCGCCTGCGGCGCGAGCTCGCCGGCCGGTACAACCTGCGGCTGTCGGACATCAAGCCGCTGAACGATCTCGCCCCGGGCGAGACCTTCATGCGCGGCGATGTCGCGAAGCTGCCTGACATGCTGCGCGTCACGCGAGGCGTGGACGCGATCGTGCATCTCGGCGCGTGGTCGGTGGAAGGCGACTGGGACACGATCCTGTCGGCGAACATCGCCGGCACCTACAACGCGTTCGAGGCGGCGCGCCGCAACGGTGTGAAGCGCGTGCTGTTTGCTTCGTCGAATCACGCGGTCGGCTTCTACCGCCGCGACGAGGCGATCGACCATCGCGTGTACCCGCGGCCCGACAGCCGATACGGCGTGTCAAAGGTCTTCGGCGAAGTACTCGGCAGCCTCTATGCCGACAAGTACGGGCTCGAGGTCTACATCATGCGCATTGGCAATGCGGCGGATCGGCCCGCCGACAAGCGCCGCCTGTCGATCTGGATCAGTTCGCGCGACCTCGCCCAGCTCGTGTCGATCGGCATCGACCACCCGGGGATCCGGTTCGAGATCGTCTACGGGATCTCGGGCAACCGGCGCGCGTGGTACGACAACGCGAACGCGCTCCGGCTCGGCTACAGGCCGCAGGACGACAGCGAACCGTGGGCCGCCGAGATGCTGGCGAAGCATACGGACAACCCGGACCCGCGCGTCGAGCTGTACCAGGGCGGCACGTTCGTGGCCGCCGAGTTCGGCGGCGATCCCAGCCGGCCGCCCCCCAAGCGGGCTCGCCCGAAGCGCAAGTTGGCGCGGCCGGTCGCCCGGGCGAAGGCCACGAGGAAGAAGTGAGCGGCCGACGACCGCGTCTCGCCGCCCCCCCGGGCGCGTGCGACACGCACATCCACATCTACGACCAGTCGGTGCCGAATGCGCCGGGCGGCCCGCCGGTCCCCGGCCACGTCCCGGTCGCGGCGTACCGGGTGATGCAGGCGCGGCTCGGGCTCGGCCGCGTGATCGTCGTGCAGCCGAATGCGTACCAGGACGACAACCGCGTCACGCTCGACGCGATCGCGGCGCTTGGCGCCGGTGCGAAAGGGGTCGGCGTGGTGCGGCCCGGCGCGAGCGAGGCCGAGATCGACCGCCTGACGCGGGGCGGTATCGTTGCGCAGCGCATCTTCCAGCTCCCGAATGGCGCAGTGCGGTTCGCGCAGATGGACGAGATCATCGCCCGCGTCCACCCGTTCGGCTGGCACGCGAACATCCAGCTCGACGGGCGCGAGCTGCCGCAGTACGAGGCCCAGATCCGGCGGCTGCCCGGCAAGTTCGTGATCGATCACACCGGCAAGTACCTCGAGCCGGTCGCGCCCGATCACGAGTCGTTCAAGACGCTGCTGCGCCTGGTCGACACCGGCAGGTGCTGGGTGAAGCTCTCCGCGCCTTACGAGACCTCCAAGTCCGGCGCGCCGCGCTACGAGGACGTGGCGCGCCTCGCGCAAGCGCTCGCGCGGCGCGCGCCCGAGCGGATGCTCTGGGCAACGAACTGGCCGCATCCGTCCGCGCAACCGTCGCCGCCCGACGACGCGGACCTCCTCGACCTCCTGCTGGACTGGGCGC
>DATIDG010000070.1:0-141198 GCA_035456405.1 Burkholderiales bacterium
AAGGAGGAGCGCTACCTCAAGGACGATCACGAGCGTGATCAGTTCATGCTCAGGCAGGCGCTGGTCGGCGCGGCCCTGTATCCGCGCCGCGACGCCGATCCGATCCGGGGCGACGCGCTCGCCCAGCTGGCGCAGTCCTACTTGCTTGCAGAGGCGGTCATCGACCGCCTCGGCCGCCTGATCGACGAAGGCGCGCTCAAGGCGATCCTGCAGGGCGCCCGCATCGATCTCTCCGACGCGGAGACGACGCGAGCGAGCATGGAGCGGCTTTCTGCCAAGCTCGGTAACGGCGACATCAAGGTGCAGGCGCGCTACGACGAGAAGCTCGAGAGGCACCAGCTCCTGATCGAGCGCAACCGCCACGGCAATCTGCGCTGGAGCGTCATCGACGAGGACTTCCTGGTCTCCGGCGACTACCGGCAGATCACCGCCGCCGCACAGCTCGTCGAGGGACTGATCGGGCCCGGGGCCTACGTCCAGCGCGGCGAGCACCAGCACGCCGTGAACGAATTCGGGCAGGCGGTGCAGTGGCTGCGCGCTGAGGTCGAGCGCAATGCCACGATCCAGCGCTACAAGGGTCTCGGCGAGATGAATCCCGAGCAGCTGTGGGAGACCACGATGGAGCCGGCCTCGCGCCGGCTTCTCAAGGTGCAGATCGAGGACGCGATCACCGCCGACGAGATTTTCATCAAGCTGATGGGCGACGAGGTCGAGCCGCGACGCGACTTCATCGAGCAGAACGCGCTGGTGGCGCGGCTGGACGTCTAGCGCCCCGAGTCCTTCAACGACTCGGGACACCGGCACGTTGCGAAGCTACGCGGCGCGCGTCTTCGCCGCGGGCTTCTTCGCCGTCTTCTTGACGCTGGCAGCGCGCTTCGCGGGAGCCGCGGCGCGCCGCACCGGTTTCTTCGCTGCCGGTTTGCCTGCCGACTTCAGCGCGTAGACATTCCGCTCAGCCGCGGCGTCCTGGGCTGCGGGCTTGGCCGGGCCGGCCGCGCGTTCCTCGCTCTGCGCTGCTTCGGCCGGTTTCCCTTTTGTGCCGGCCCGGGGCGCGAATTCGAATCCGATCTTCCCGTCCGGCTGGCGCACCAGGAATGCCGAGAACGGCCGGCCCTTCCTGGAGATGAAGCGGTGCAAGAGGTCGGTCCTACCGGCGTCTAGCAGCTTTGCGACCTGCTCGGGCTCGATCGGACGCTGCAGGATGATCTTGCCGGTGCGGAAATCGCAGCTGCGCACCGGGCCCACCGACTTCTCGCAGACGTATGCGAGCCCGTGGTCGAAGACTCGCGCCCCGCACTTCGCGCACTTTCCGAGCGGCTGCTTCCCCGAGAAGTCGACAGGCTCGGCATCGCGCTCGTCGGCGAGGCCCTGCCCGAAGTCGAGCTCGACGGTGAAATCGTCCTTCAGCCTGACCATCGCCGAGAACGGCCGCCCGATGCGGCTCCGGAAGCCCTGCAGCGGCCCGATCGAGCGCGTGCGGATGAGCTCCTCCGCTTCCTCGTTCTCGATGCGGCGGCTCGCGATCACCTTCCACATCGCGAAGTCGCACTTGGAGCACTGGAACTTCTTGTAGTTCTCGTTGATCGTGCTCCGGCACTTCGGGCACTTCACTGCGAGCGTCGAGATCGGCTCGTCGATGCTGGTGCCCTTCTTGATCCGCTCGACGAGATCGCGTGTCGTCTCGACGATGTGATCCATGAACGCGTCGCGACGCAGCTTGCCGTGCTCGATCTGCTTGAGCTTGAACTCCCAGTCGCCGGTGAGCTCAGGCGAGCGCAGCTCGTCGATTTCGAAACGCGTGAGCGCGTAGAGCAGGTCGAACGCCTTGGCGGTCGGCTGCAGCTCGCGACCGTTGCGGTGCACGTAATCCTCGAAGATCAGGCCTTCGATGATCGACGCCCGCGTCGCCGGTGTACCGAGGCCCTTTTCCTTCATCGCCTCGGCCAGCTCTTCGTCGTCGACGAGCTTTCCCGCGTTCTCCATCGCCGAGAGCAGCGTGGCCTCGCTGTAACGCGCGGGCGGCTTCGTCTGGTTCGGCTGGACCTCGACGGCGGTCGTGGTCACCTTGCCGTCCGGAACCGGCGCGAGCGTCGGAGCGTCCTTGTCCTCGGCCTCCTTGCCGTACACCGCGAGCCAGCCCGCGTTGACCATCACCCTGCCCTCGCTCTTGAAGGGCTCGCCTTCGACGCGCGTGACCCGCGTGGTCACCAGGAACTCCGCGGCCGGATAGAACACCGCGAGGAACCGCTTGACGACCAGGTCGTAGAGCTTCTGCTCGGGCTCGGACAGGTGCCTCGGCGCCTGCAGGGTGGGGATGATCGCAAAGTGGTCGGAGATCTTCTCGTTGTTGAAGATCCGCTTGTTCGGTCTGACCCAGCCCTCCTTGAGCACGCGCGCCGCGAACGGCGCATACGCACGGGTCGACGCCGTCCTGTCGGCGAGCATGTCGAGGGTCTTCTTCACCGTGCCGAGGTAGTCCTCGGGCAGCGCGCGCGCGTCGGTCCGCGGATAGGTGAGGACCTTGTGCTTCTCGTACAGCGCCTGCGCGAGGCCAAGCGTGTTGCGCGCCGAAAAGCCGAAACGCGAGTTCGCCTCGCGTTGCAGCGTGGTCAGGTCGAAGAGGAGCGGCGAGCTTTGCGTGGCGGGCTTCGACTCCTCGGTGACGATGCCCGGCTTGCCGTGGCACTTCCCACGGATCGCCTCCGCGCGCGCCTGGTCCCAGATCCGCTCGGCCCGGAGGTACTCGTCGCTCGGGTCGCGCTCGAACTTCTCGTCGAACCACCTCCCGCCGTAATCGCCTCCCTTGCCGGCGAAGGTGCCGTGGACCTCCCAGTAGTCGCGCGCCACGAACGCCTTGATGCGCTTCTCGCGCTCGACCAGGATCGCGAGCGTGGGCGTCTGGACGCGTCCGACGGTCGTCTTGTAGAAGCCGCCGTCCTTCGAATTGAACGCCGTCATCGCCCGCGTGCCGTTGATGCCCACGAGCCAGTCGGATTCGGAGCGGCACACCGCGGCGTCCGCGAGCGGGCGCATCTCGCGATTGGTCCGCAGGGCCGCGAAGCCCTCACGGATCGCCGAGGGCGTCATCGACTGGAGCCACAGGCGCTCGATCGGCTTCTTCGCGCCGACGTGCTGCTCGATGTAGCGGAAGATGAGCTCGCCCTCGCGCCCCGCGTCGCAGGCGTTCACCACCCCCGTCACGTCCTTGCGTTTCAGCAGCCGCGTGAGCAGCTTGAGGCGGTCTTCGGACTTCTCGATCGGCTTCAGGTCGAAGTGCGGCGGAATGACCGGCAGATGCGCGAACGACCACTTGCCGCGCTTGACCTCGTACTGATCCGGTGCGACGAGCTCGAGCAGGTGGCCGATCGCCGACGAGAGCACGTACTTGTCGCTCTCGTAGTAGTCACCGTGGCGCGTGAAACCGCCCAGCGCGCGGGCGATGTCATTCGCGACGGACGGCTTTTCGGCGATGATGAGCTTCTTGGCCATTTAGGGTGGTCGCAGGGGTGCGCCGGCCGGCGGCGCGGCGCACGGGTGAGTCAGGGAGCGCCGAAGTTTAAGGACTGCCCCGGCGCGAGGCAAGGAGCCTGGAGGGCGGGGTCAGTGAACGTGCCGTGGGCCGCCTTCGGGCAGCAGCTCCTCGAGGATCAGCGTGTCGACGTCGCCGCGCCGCGCCCAGAGCACCATCAGCACGATGACCTTGAGCTTGTCGAGGTCGACGACTTCGTCGGGGAGCGCCATCGCGCGGTCGATGATCAGCTCGCGCAGCGGCGGAGTGAGCACTCCTGCACTCTCGAGGAACGTGACGAAGCCGCGCGACTCGGTCGAGAGCTTCGCGAGCTCCGCGTACGTGTGCGCGCGGAACGCATCGCACAGCTCGAACGCCTCGGGGTACTGCTCGTCGTTCGGGCGCGACAGAACCTTGAGCCAATCGATCGCATCCGTGATGTCTTCGTCACCGAAGCCGGCATCGGTCAGCTTGCGGGCGAGCGTGTCCGGGTCGGGGCAGGGCTCGCCCTGATAGTAGTTCTCGAAGAGGTAGACGAGGATCTCGAACATCGACGGCGGCACGGCTCCTGGTGGAGATTCGGTCAGGGGACCTCGGTCCCTGGCTGGCGGATCGGGCGGGTCGCCCGGGATGCGCAAGCGTGCATTCATTCGTCGCCGCGCGCAATAAGCTGATATCGACCGCCGGGGAGGCTCGCAACCCTCCCCTCCAGCTCCAGTTGAAGCAGCATCGCCGATACCACATCGGCCGTCAAGGCGCTGCGCCCGCACAGAGTGTCAACATTGCACGGGTCGTGCCCCATGTGGCGCAACAGCGCGTGCGTTTCTTGCGGCTCCGCGCGTGACGGAGTTGGTGTCGATACGACGCCACCGAGCTCGTCGAGGACATCCTGCGCGCTCTCGACGAGCTTCGCGCCCTGCCTGATGAGCGCGTGGCAGCCCTTCGACAGGGGCGAGTGGATCGACCCCGGCACCGCGTACACGTCGCGGCCTTGCTCACCCGCGAGGCGCGCGGTGATCAGCGAGCCGCTGTCGAGCGCCGCCTCGACCACCAGCACGCCGCGCGCGAGCCCGCTGATGATGCGATTGCGGCGCGGGAAGTTTGCTGCAACCGGCGGCGTACCGAGCGGGAACTCGCTGACGATCGCCCCGCGCCCTGCGAGCGCCGCGAACAGCTCCGAATTGCGCGCCGGGTAGCTCACGTCGATTCCGGTGCCGAGCACCCCGATCGTGGACCCTGGACCATCGAGCGCGCCGCGGTGCGCGGCAGCGTCGATCCCGAGCGCCAGGCCGCTCACGATCGTCAGGCCCGAACGGCTGAGCGTCCGGGCAAAGCTCTCCGCATTTGACAGCCCCTGCGCGGTGCCGTTCCGGCTGCCGACGATGGCGAGGGCGTTCACAGCGAGCAGCTCGATGCGGCCGCGCACGTACAGGAGCGCCGGAGGATCGGGGATCTCGAGGAGACTGCGCGGATACGCGGCGTCGGCAAGGGTGACGATCGCGTTACCGGGTTGTGCCGCCCAGGCGAGCGCAGCGGCGATGCTGGCCGCGCTATCGTCGGAGAGCAGTCGCGTCGCCAGCGAATCGCCCAGCGCGCGGGCAAGCGTCGCGCGCGGGGTAGCCAGCACCTGGGACGGGAGGCCGAATCCGGAGAGAAGCTTCCGCAGACCCTCGCCCCCGAGCCCGGGGACCAGGGTGAGTCGAAGCCACGCCGCGAGCTCGCCGTCGTGCGGCATCGGGCGTGGCGTGCGCCGTCAGGGTGTCTTGACGACGTCCCCCGGGGCCACCGGCCGCTCGACGCCGAGCGTGAGCGCGTAGGACAGGTTGTCGAACGTGCGAAACACCATGAGCAGTCCGTAGCGCTCCTCGGGAAGCTCGATCGGCTCTTGCCTGCGCTCGCCCATGTAGAACGGACCGACGCTGCGATCCCTCGTCACCGTGGTGCTCCGGAAGATCGCCAGCACGTGGCCGACCTCGATGCCGTCCTTGGCGCCCTTGTTCAGGCTCACGATCGAGAGCCCGCCGGTCTCGCCGAAGCCTTCGTAGATGGATTCCAGGGCCCTTTGGGTTCCCGCCCAGTCCGGCCTGTCAAGCAGCAGGTTGGTGCGCGCGTCCGAGCGTCCGTCGTAGAGCGACATGATCCGCCCGCGGATCGGCTTGTCGGGCGCACGCGGCGCGAAGCTGTAGATCTGCGGTTGCGGCGCCACGACGAGGCGGTCACCTTCGCTGATCTCCTGCTTCGAGGACAGCACCCGCACGGTCGTGGGATCGCCGCTGCGGATGACGCGCGCGTCGCCGAGGTAGTTCGCCTCGAAACCCAGGACGTCCTTCGTATCCGGGTCCACAAGCGCGATGCCCGGACGATAGACCTGCCACAGCGGCTGCTTGCTCTCGCCCATGCCGGTCACATAGGCGCGCGCCCCGGCGCCGATGTTGTACCGGCCCTCCTCGGTCGCGAAGATTCGGGGGGCGTTGTCGAGGCCGCCACGCTCGATAACGAGCGGCGCCGACAGGAACGGCCCGATCACGCTGAGCGGGATGGTCGGAATCGCTTCGCGGGCGAGGAGCTCCGCGCGGACCCGAGGCTGCAGCCGCTCGATCGTGAGCCGCTGGCCCGCGCGGTCGAGGCGGACGATGTCGCCGGGGAAGATGAGGTGGGGGTTCCGGATGTCGTCCTTGTTCAGGCGCCAGATCTCGGGCCAGCGCCAGGGCTCGGTGAGGAATTTGGTCGAGATCCCCCACAGGGTGTCGCCGTTCTTCACGACGTAGCTGTCGGGCGCATCCGGCTTGAGCTGCAGAACGTTGCCGCCCGGCCGCGGTTCGGCCTGCTGGGACCAGGCGATGGGAAGGGCCAAAACGAGGGCCAAAAGAAGGGCCGTGCTAGACTTGAACATGAGCACCTCGAGCCGATCTAAACGCTGGCAAGTATTTGATTATTAGGGCTGCGTTGCCCGAGTCTAAGGACTTTGTTGAAAGTCTGCACCTAATTATTTCACGCAACAAGTAATTTGTGGCTGTCCTGAGCATCCTGCGCTACCCCGACCCGCGGCTCGAGAAGATCGCGCAGCCGGTTGATCGCGTGGACGATTCGATTCGCCAGCTCGTCCGGGACATGGCGGAGACCATGTACGCCGCGCCCGGCATCGGTCTCGCCGCGACGCAAGTGGACGTCCACAAGCGGGTGATCGTGCTCGACGTATCCGACACCCGCGATCAGCTGCTCGTCCTGATCAACCCCGAGATCCTGGTGCGGGAGGGCGAGCAGGAGTGCGAGGAAGGATGCCTTTCGGTGCCCGGAGTCTATGACGTTGTCAGCCGTGCCGAGAAGGTCAAAGTGCGCGCGCTGAACCGCGACGGCCAGCCGTTCGAGCTCGCCGCGGAAGGGCTGCTGGCAGTGTGCATCCAGCACGAGATGGACCACCTGGAGGGGAAGGTCTTCGTCGAGTACCTGTCCCGGCTCAAGCAGTCACGGATCCGGGCGAAGATGCAGAAGCAGGAGCGCCGGAGCGCCTGAGCGGCGCGACGCTGCTCCAGCGCCCCGCCCGGGCGGCTCCTTCGAAGCGATGCGCGTCCTCTTCGCCGGCACTCCGGCGTTCGCCGTCCCGGCGCTCGAGTCGCTGATCGAAGCGGGCCACCGCATCGAACTCGTCCTCACCCAACCCGACCGCCCCGCCGGACGCGGACTTGCCATGGTCCCCAGTGCGGTGAAGCAGGCGGCAGTACGGCACGAAATCCCGGTGTACCAGCCTGCGAGCCTCAAGGACCCGGCGGCGCAGGCGCGGCTGCGGGAGGCGCAAGGCGACCTGCTCGTGGTCGCCTCGTACGGGCTGATCCTGCCGCAGGGGGTGCTCGACATTGCGCCGCGGGGGGCGCTGAACATCCACGCCTCGCTGCTGCCCAGGTGGCGCGGCGCGGCGCCGATCCAGCGCGCGCTGCTCGCCGGCGACCCGACAACCGGTATCTGCATCATGCAAATGGACGCGGGCCTCGACACCGGGCCCGTGCTCCTGCGCGAGGCCATCGCAATCGCGCCCGACGAAACCGCCGGCACGCTGCACGACAAGCTCGCGTCGCTTGGGGCGAGGCTGATCGTTGCCGTGCTCGATGGCCTCGGGCGCGGCGCGTTGCAGGCGGTGCCGCAGCCCGCCGAAGGCGTTACCTACGCGCACAAGATCGACAAGGCCGAAGCGGCGGTCGATTGGTCGCGGAGCGCCCCGGAGATCGACCGGCAGGTGCGGGCGTTCAATCCGTCTCCGGGCGCGGCGGCGCGGCTGCGCGGCGACCCGGTCAAGCTCTGGCGCGCAAGCGTGCTCGAGGGCTCGGGGGCGCCGCCGGGAACGGTGCTTCGCGTGGGCCGAAAGGGCATCGATGTCGCCTGCGGCACTGGCGCGGTGCGCTTGACCGAGCTGCAACGGGCCGGCGGAAAGCGCCTGCCGGTCGACGCGTTCCTACGCGGCTGCGCAGTTGCCGTCGGCGACCGCTTCGATTGAATCCCGGAGGCGAAACCCCATCTAACGGATCGCGGGAACAGCCGCGACACACACCTGGAGGAATGCATGTTTGGCAACTGGCTCAAGACCGGCATCCTGATGGCGGGCATCGTCGCCCTCTTCGGGGCGGTGGGCGGAGCCATCGGCGGGCAACAGGGGATGCTTATCGCACTCGTCATCGGCGGGGCGATGAATCTCTTCGCCTACTGGTTCTCGGACAAGTTGGTGCTGCGGATGTACAAGGCGCAGGAGGTCGACGAGACCTCGGCGCCACAGCTCTACCGCATGGTGCGGGAGCTCGCCGGGCGAGCGGGCCTGCCGATGCCGCGCGTCTATCTGATCGACGAGGCGCAACCGAACGCGTTCGCGACCGGGCGCAATCCCGAGAACGCGGCAGTGGCCGCCACCACCGGCATCCTGCAACTGCTCACGCCACGCGAGCTGCGCGGCGTCATGGCGCACGAGCTGGCGCACGTCAAGCATCGCGACATCCTGATCTCGACGATCTCCGCAACGGTCGCGGGTGCGATCTCGACGCTCGCGAACTTCGGCATGTTCTTCTCGGGAAGCCAGAGCCGCGAGAACGGCGGCAACCCGCTGCTCGCCATTCTCGTCATGATCCTCGCCCCGATCGCGGCGATGCTGATCCAGTTCGCGATCTCGCGCACTCGCGAGTTCGGTGCGGACCGGCGCGGGGCCGAGATCTCGGGCGACCCGCATGCGCTCGCGGACGCGCTCGCGAAGATCGACGCATACGCGCGCGGCATTCCGATGCCGAGCGCTGAAGCGCAGCCCGCGACTGCGCAGATGATGATCATCAACCCGTTGTCCGGTGGTGGCCTCAAGGGGCTGTTCAGCACGCACCCCGCCACCGAGGAGCGCATCGCGCGGTTGCGCGCGATGGCGTGACCGGAGCGGCCTTCCGCGCGAGAACGCCGGCACTTGCCGGCGTTCTCGCTTTTGCCTCTTGGATGCCCGGCGCGCCGCTATAATCTGCGCGCCCGTTCCGCCCGTGCCGCAGTCCCAACCCCTTGCCGACACGCTCGCCGCCGCGAGCCGCATCGTCGCACGCGTCATTGCGGGCCGGAGCCTGGGCGCGGCGCTCGCCGACGAAGTTGCGCCGGCCGACCGAGGACGTCCGGCAGTCACCGACGTGGTGTACGGTACCCTGCGCGACTACGGCGCGCCCGACGCCATCGTTGCCGCCCTCGCTCGCAAGGCCGCTCCCGATCCGGGGATCCGCGCGCTGCTGCTCTGCGCGCTCCACGAGTTGCGGCACGCGCGGCGCGCGCCGCATGTCGTCGTCGATCAGGCCGTGGCGGCATGCGCACGCCTCGGGCATGGCCGCGCGTGCGGCTTCGTCAACGCGGCGCTGCGCAACTACCTGCGCCAGCGCGAGCTGCTCGAGCGCGCCGCAACGCGCGACGACGTCGGCCGCTTCGCCTATCCGCAGTGGTGGGTGGACCGCGTGCGCGCAGCGTATCCGGACACGTGGCAGGCGCTGCTCGCCGCGGGGAACGTGCATCCGCCACTGACGTTGCGAGTGAATCGCCTCCGCGCGAGCGTGGACGAGGCGCTCGCCAGGCTCGGCCGCGCGGAGATCGGCGCACGGCGTATCGGGGAATGGGCGATCCGGCTCGAGCAGCCGCGACCGGTGAACGCGATTCCCGGCTTCGCGGAAGGCGACGTCTCCGTCCAGGACGCGGGGGCGCAGCTCGCCGCGCTGTTGCTGGCGCCGGGAGACGGGATGCGCGTGCTCGACGCCTGCGCGGCCCCCGGAGGGAAGACCGGGCATCTCGCGGAGCTTGCCGACGCGGACCTCCTCGCCCTCGACCGCGATCCGGCGCGGCTGGGCCGCATCGAGGCGAATCTCGCGCGGCTTCGCCTGCGCGCGCAGGTTCGCCAGGCCGACGCCGCGGAGATCGCGACTTGGTGGGACGGACGCGCATTCGACCGCATCCTCGCCGACGTTCCCTGCAGCGCTTCGGGCGTCGTGCGCCGGCATCCGGACATCAAGTGGCTCCGGCGCGCGGCCGACCTGGCGGGATTCGCGCGCGAGCAGCAGCGTCTCCTCGACGCGCTGTGGCAGGTGCTCGCGCCGGGTGGTAAATTGCTCTACGCCACGTGCTCGGTCTTCCCCGAGGAGAACGATTCGGTGGTGGCGGCGTTTGCGGCGCGCCGCGGCGACTCGCGGCGGCTCGACATTCCCGGGCTGACGGGGGGACAGCTCTTGCCGGACGACGACCGCGACGGCTTCTTCTATGCCCTCCTCGAGAAAGCGCGGCTGGAAGCATGAGGAACGAGAGGGCGACGATCCCCCGCAGGTCCCGCG
Organism: Burkholderiales bacterium; assembly: GCA_035456405.1. Taxonomy (GTDB): domain Bacteria; phylum Pseudomonadota; class Gammaproteobacteria; order Burkholderiales; family SG8-39; genus JAGVSZ01. The sequence continues at coordinate 10,330 of DATIDG010000070.1, forward strand.
AGCCAGCGTGGCGCGGCTGCGCCCGCCCGGCGCAAGGACGATGCGCCGCGCGCTGACCTGGCTCGCGCTCGCACTGGCGCTCGTTGCCCCCGGGGCAGCGGCGGAGGAGATCGAGGTCCGCGACGCGCGGCTGGAGTTCGCCGAGGACGGCATTGTTCTCGACGCCGACTTCGCGTTCGACCTCACGTCGCGTCTCGAGGACGCGCTCGCCAAGGGCGTGCCGCTTTACTTCGTGGTCGAGTTCGAGATCTACCGCCCGCGCTGGTACTGGCTCGACGAGCGCATCGGCGTCGCGGCGCGCTCGACGCGACTCTCCTTCCATGCCCTGACGCGCACCTATCGGCTCAACACCGGCGCGATGCACCAGAGCTTCGCCACGCTCGACGAAGCGTTGCGCACGCTCTCCCGCGTGCGAGGGTGGGTGGTGCTCCCGACGGGCGCTCTCAGGCCGGACTCGACATACGCGGCCTACAGCCGCATGCGACTGGACACGACCCAGCTCCCGAAGCCTTTCCAGGTGAGCGCGCTTGCGAACCGCGACTGGACGCTTGCCTCGCAGTGGAAGAAGTGGGAAGTAAGCGGCCCGATCGAGGCGGAGGCGGCGAAATGACCTATGCCCTCGTTGCCAGCGCGGCGCTCGGCGCGATCCTGCTGTTCCTGCTCGCAGTGGCGAGCGCGAATACATCGCTGTTTGCCCAGCACTACCCGCTGCTGCTCATCCTGAACGGCGTGATCGCGGCGGCGCTCGTCGGTCTGGTGGGCTACCAGCTCTGGCGGCTCCGGCGCGCGCTGCGCGAGAAGGTGTTCGGCTCGCGGCTCACGCTCCGGCTGCTGGTCCTGTTCGTCGTGATGGCGATCGTGCCGGGTGTGCTCGTGTACACCGTCTCGGTGCAGTTCCTCGCCAAGAGCATCGAGTCGTGGTTCGACGTGCGAGTGGACAACGCGCTGGAAAGCGGCCTGTCGCTCGGCCGCGACGCGCTCGACGCGATGCTGCAGGAGCTGCGCGGCAAGGCGCGCGTCATGGCGCTCGAGCTCGGCGATCTGCCGCCGCCGCAGCAATCGGCTTCCCTCAACCGCCTGCGCGAGCAGGCCGGAGTGGACGACGCGATGATCGTGGCGGCCGGTGGCTCGGTAATCGCAGGCGCGAGCCGCGAGGTCTCGAAGCTCGTGCCCGAGGCGCCGCCGGCGGCCGTTCTGCGCCAGGTGCGCGCCGGCCGGCCCTATGCCGCGATCGAGGCACTCGGCGAGAAGGGACTCGTGCTGCGCGTGCTGGTGCCTGTCGGCGGCACGGCGATCACCGGCGAGACGCGCCTCCTGCAGCTCACTCATGCGGTCCCGCCGCTCGTCGCCGAGAAGGCCGAAACAGTGCAATCGGTCTATCGCGACTACAAGGAGCTATCGCTCCTGCGCACCGGCCTCAAACGCATCTACATCCTCACGCTGACGCTCACCCTGCTGCTCGCGCTCTTCTCGGCGATTGCTCTCGCGTTCATCCTGAGCAGACGCCTGTCGGAGCCGCTCGCGGAGCTCGCCGAGTCGACGCTGGCGGTCGCGCGCGGCGACTTCAGCCATCGGCCGCGCGTGACGAGCCGCGACGAGCTGGGCATCCTCACGCGCTCGTTCAACAGCATGATCGGGCAGCTCGACGACGCGCGGGCGGCGGCCGACGCAAACCGCGAGCAGGTCGAGAGCGCACGAGCGCATCTGGAGAACATCCTGGCCAACCTGTCCGCCGGAGTGCTCACGTTCGACGAGTCGTTCCGGCTCCAGGTCGCGAATCACGGCGCGGCGGCAATCCTCGGGGAGGACATCACCGAGCGCATCGGCGGCCCGCTCGCCGGCTCGGCGGCGCTCGACACGCTCGCGGAGGCGATCCGGGAGGGCTTCGGCGAGGAGCACGCGCCGGGCGACTGGCAGCGCGAGCTGGTCATCGAAGGGCGCGGGATCACGATTCTCGTGCGCGGCTCTCGGCTGCCGGGCGGCGGCGGTTACGTCGTCGTGTTCGACGACGTGACGCAGCTCATCGCCGCGCAGCGCGCCACCGCCTGGGGCGAGGTCGCGCGCCGGCTCGCGCACGAGATCAAAAATCCGCTCACCCCCATCCAGCTCTCCGCGGAGCGGCTGCAGGTGAAGCTCGCGGACAAGCTCGCACCTGCGGAAGCCCAGGCGCTCGCGCGCGCGACCGAGACGATCGTCAACCAGGTTGCGGCGATGAAGACGATGGTCGACGATTTCCGCGACTACGCGCGCATGCCGGCCCCGAGCCTCGCGGCGGTGGAGCTGAACCGCCTGGTGAGCGAGGTGCTCGCGCTCTACGATCACTCGCCCGCGCGAATCACTGCGCGGCTCGAACCGGCGCTGCCGCTGGTGCGCGGCGACGCGGCGCAGCTCCGGCAGGTGATTCACAACCTGCTCCAGAACGCCGAGGACGCGCTCGCCGGACACCCGGACCCGCGCATCGAGGTCCGGACCGAGCACGCCGGGGAGCGGGTGCGGCTCGCCATCAGCGACAACGGCGGGGGCTTCGCCGAGTCGATCATGAAGCGCGTGTTCGAACCGTATGTCACGACCAAGCCGAAAGGCACGGGCCTGGGGCTCGCGATCGTGAAGAAGATCATCGACGAGCATCACGGCTCGGTGAGCATAGAGAACCGTTCCGGCGAAGCCGGCCGCGGCGGCGCCGCGGTGACCATCGCACTGCCGCTGGCAGCGTAGGGCACAGTATCGACATGGCAACCATTCTGGTCGTGGACGACGAGGTAGGGATCCGCGAGCTCCTCTCGGAGATCCTCTCCGACGAGGGGCACACGGTGCGCCTGGCGGAGCACGCCACGGCGGCGCGCGAATGCCGCATGCGCGAGCGTCCCGACCTCGTGCTGCTCGACATCTGGATGCCGGACACCGATGGCATCTCGCTCCTGAAGGAATGGGCGGCCGCGGGCCAGCTCACGATGCCGGTCGTGGTGATGTCGGGCCATGCCACCATCGACACCGCGGTCGAGGCGACGCGCATCGGCGCCCTGGACTTCCTCGAGAAGCCGATCGCGATGCAGAAGCTGCTCGCGACCGTGAAGCGCGCGCTGCGCGCGGGCGAAACGCGGCCCGAGGCGCGGCTTTCGCTCGCCAATCTGGGACGGTCCGCGACGGTCGTCGACCTGCGCAAGCGGCTCGCCCAGCTCGCCCAGGCCGGCGCGCCGCTCCTGCTGCGCGGCGAGCCCGGCGTGATGCCGGAACTCTACGCGCGCGCCCTGCAGCACCCGGGCACCCCCTGGGTGAACGCGGCACCGGGCCTCGCCGATTCTCCGCAGGAGCTGGCCGGCCAGGCCACCGGCGGAATCCTGTTCGTCGAGGATCTGGCGGCCCTCAGCCGCCTGCAGCAGAAGAACCTCGCTTTCGTCGCGGCCCGCGCCGAGCGGCACAAGGTCCGAATCGTCTCCTTCACTGCGGAAGACCCGCGCCGGCTGACGGAGGAACGCGGGTTCGATGGCGCGCTCCTCGCGCAGCTCTCGCAGCTCGTCCTCACGCTCCCAGCGCTACGCCAGCATGCCGAGGACATCCCCGAGATCGCCGCGATGCTACTCGCGCAGTACGTCGAGGCGCGCTTCTGCCCGCCGCGCGAGTTCTCGACCGCCGCCCTCAACCTGCTGCGCAACTTCCCCTGGCCGCGCAACCTCGAGGAGCTGCAGCAGGTGGTACGCAGCGCGGCGCTGGCGGCGCTCGACGACGAGATCGGCGTGGAGGACGTGGAGCGCGTGCTGCTCGCCCCCGAGGCGGAGCCGGTCGTCGCCGGCCTGCCGCTCGACCTGCCGCTGCGCGAGGCGCGCGAGGCGTTCGAGCGTGCGTACTTCGAGCACCACCTCGCGCGCGAAGGCTCGATCAGCCGGCTCGCGGAGCGGTCCGGGCTGGAGCGGACGCATCTCTACCGGAAGTTGAAGCAGCTTGGGATTGGCCCGGCGAAGAAGGAAGACTAGGGGCGAGCACGACGGCTGCGGGCGCGATTGGGCATAGAATCCGCGCCCTAGTCAGGGAGCGACAGTGAAGATTCTCATCCTGGGCGCCGGTCAGGTCGGCTCGACGCTCGCCGAGAGCCTCGTCTCGGAGCAGAACGACATCACCGTGGTCGACGTCGAGCCGGCGCGGCTGAAGGATCTGCAGGATCGGCTCGACCTGCGCACGGTCGTCGGCTTCGCCGCGCACCCGAGCACGCTGCTCGAGGCCGGGATCGAGGACACGGACCTGCTGATCGCGGTCACGCAGTCCGACGAGACGAACCTCGCGGCCTGCAAGGTGGGCAAGATGCTGTTCAACGTGCCCACGCGGATCGCGCGCGTGCGCTCGCGCAGCATCCTGGCGCGTCCCGAGCTGCTCACCGAAGAGGGTTTCGCGGTCGACTACGCCATCAGCCCCGAGGACATCGTCACCGAGGCAATCAGCCGGCTGATCGAGTTCCCCGAGGCGCTCCAGGTCCTCGACTTCGCCGGCGGCCGCGTCACCATGGTCGCTGTCCGCGCCGTGGAAGGCGGCCCGCTCGTCGGCCACCCGCTCAAGGACATGCGCATGCATCTGACCAGCGTCGATGCGCGCGTGGTCGCGATCTTCCGTGGCGAGCAGGCGATCATCCCCGACGGCGACACGGTCGTGAAGGCCGGCGACGAGGTGTTCTGCATCGCCGACACGGAGCACATCCGGCAGGTCATGCGCGAGCTGCGCAAGATGGACAAGCCGGTGAAGCGCCTGATGATCGCCGGGGGCGGCAACATCGGCCTGCGCCTCGCCGCTGCGCTCGAGTCCGAGTACCAGGTCAAGATCATCGAATTCAACAAGCGTCGCGCGGAGCGCATCGCGGACCGCCTCGCCTCGGCGCTGGTGCTGCAGGGCGACGCGACCGACGAGGAGCTGCTCGAGAGCGAGAACATCGGCGAGATGGACCTCTTCCTCTCACTCACGAACGACGACGAGAACAACATCATGAGCGCGCTGCTCGCCAAGCGCATGGGCGCGCGCCGGGTCGTCGCGCTGATCAACCGCCGCTCCTATGCCGACCTGGTGCAGGGCGGCCAGATCGACATCGCGATCTCGCCCGCGCAGGCGACCATCGGCAAGCTCCTGCAGCACATCCGACGCGGCGACGTCGTCGCGGTGCACAGCCTGCGGCGCGGGGTGGCCGAGGCGCTCGAGCTCGTCGCGCACGGCGACGAGAAGACCTGCAAGGTGATCGGCAAGAAGGTCGAGGACATTGAGCTGCCGCGCGGCGCGGCGATCGCGGCGATCGTGCGCGCGCTCGCGCGGCCCGAGGTCGTGCGCAAGAGCGACCTCGTGGCGAACGAGCGCACGAGCGAGGTGGTCATGGCGCACCACGACACCATCATCCGCCCCGACGACCACGTCATCATGTTCCTCGCCAACAAGCGCATGATCCCGCGGATCGAGAAGCTGTTCCAGGTCGCGTACGGATTCATCTAGAGCCCGGCCGTGTTCCGCGCCCTCGCGAACCCGATCCCGGCGCTCGAGCGCTTTGCGCCTCTCGCGCACACGCTCGGGCTGATCGTGATGCTCTTCGGGCTGTCGATCCTCGTCCCGCTCGCGGTCTCGCACGCGCTCGGCGATGGCGCGCAGACCGCCTACGACGAGGCGGTCGCCATCACGCTCGGGGCGGGCGCGCTGCTCTGGCTCGTGTCCCGCGGTCATTCGGGCGAGCTGCAGGTGCGCGACGGCTTCCTGCTGGTCGCCGCCGTGTATATCCTGCTGCCCGCCTTCGGGACGCTCCCGCTGCTCCTGCAGATCGACGGCCTGTCCTTCACGGACGCCTATTTCGAGTCGGCGTCCGGGCTCACCGCGTCGGGCGCGAGCGTCCTCTCGGGCCTGGACCGTCTGCCGCCGTCGATCAACCTGTGGCGCGCGCAGCTCATCTGGATGGGGGGCATGGGCGTGGTGGTGCTGGCGGTCGCGATCCTGCCGCTCCTCGGCGTCGGCGGGTCGCAGATGTTCAAGGCCGAGACACCCACGCCGATGAAGGACACGAAGCTCACCCCGCGCATCACGGAAACGGCGAAAGGGCTGTGGCGCGTGTACTTCCTGCTCACCGCTGCCTGCGGGGTGGCGTACTGGCTTGCCGGGATGGGCCCGATGGACGCGGTCATTCACGCATTCACGACCATCGGGCTCGGCGGATTCTCGTCGCACGACGCCAGCTTCGCTCACTGGAACTCGCCGGTGATCGAGGCCGTGGCGATCGTGTTCATGCTGGCTGCGAGCATCAACTTCGCCACACACTTCCTCGTGTTCCGGCAGCGCGCGCTCACGCCGTATGCGCGCGACCCCGAGGTGGGCATGGTCGTGCTGGCGATGCTGGGCAGCGCCGTCATGATCGCCGCGTTCCTGTTCTGGCACGGCGTTTACGAGTCGCTGCCGACCGCGCTCCGCTTCGCGGCGTTCAACGTCGTGTCGGTCGCGAGCACCACCGGCTACAGCAACACCGATTACAGCCTCTGGCCGATCTTCGCGCCGCTGTGGATGCTCTATCTGTGCTGTTTCGCCTCTTCCTCGGGGTCCACGGGAGGCGGGATAAAGATGATCCGCGCGCTCGTCCTGCTCAAGCAGTCGGTGCGCGAGTTCACGCGCATCGTCCACCCGCGCGCGGTGGCCCCGCTGCGCATCGCCGGCGCGCCGGTCCCGAACAGCCTGATCTTCGCCGTGCTCGCGTTCATGCTCGTCTACGGCTTAACGATGGTCGGGATGTCGCTCCTGATGACCGCCACGGGGCTCGACTTCATCACCGCGTTCTCGGCGGTCACCGCCTGCATCAACAACATGGGCCCGGGGCTCGGGCAGGTCGGCCCCGCGACGACCTATGCTGTGTTGACGGACTTCCAGACCTGGCTGTGCACGATCGCGATGGTGCTCGGGCGGCTTGAGCTCTTCACGCTGCTCGTCGTGTTCACCCCCGCGTTCTGGCGCAAGTGACCCCGCTCGCCAACGTCCCCACGCTGGTCGTGAGCGGGTCGTTGGGGGCTGGCAAGACCACGCTGATCTCGCGCCTGCTCGACGCGCGCCCCGGCCGGGAGACGTGGGCGGTGCTCGCCAACGAGCGCGGGGTGGTCCGCATCACGCCGCGAAACGGCGTGGCAGTCGCAGAGGTCGACGGCGGTTGCGTGTGTTGCACGGGGCAAATCGCGCTGCGCGTCGGCCTCACGCGGCTGCTGCGCGAGGCGCGGCCCGCGCGGCTCTTCGTCGAGCTGGATGCCGCGAGCCACCTGCCCGCGGTCCTGGAAAACTTCCGTAACCCGTGGCTCGCGCCGGTCCTCGCGATCGAGGCGGTGATCGGCGTCGTGGACGGCGCCGCCTTCCGGCCGGATGCCGCAATGCAGGAGCGCATCGCGGCGTGTGGCGTCATCTGCGTGCGCGGCGACCCCGCCGCGGTCGTCCGGACCGCGCCCGGCAGGCGATTCATCGATGTAGTCGCGGTAACGCTCGGCGCGCTTCAGGGCGTGAGCGTGAGCGAGCCGAGGTAGAGCGGCAGGTCGACCTCCTCGGCGCGATCCTTCCGCCCGACGAAAACCACCTCGTAGAAGCGGCCGTTGGCCGCAACTACGCGCGCGGCGACGACCATCGGCGTGCCGGCGACCACACCCTCGCCGGTGAACTCGCGGGCCGGGCCGGTGGCGCCGCGCACCTCGACCTCGCGCTCGGTGAGGAGCTTGCCGTCGATGTTCCGGAGCAGCGCGTCGCGCGCGGCCGTCAGCAGTGCGCCGGGATCGCCGGCGGGCAACGGTGCGTAGGCGATGCCGAACGCCATTCCGCTCTTCTGGGCTTGCAGCATGTGCAGCGCCATCCTCTCGCCGCCGAGCACGACCTCCCGCTCGGACTTCGTCGGCCTGCCGGGAAGCATCACCTTGAGCTTGCCGTCCTCCCAGTGCAGCTCGCGCCAGTCGAGCTCGGCGGAGCAGCCGGCGAGCAGCAACGCCGTACCCAGACCGGTGAGCAGGCGGCGGATCATTGCCGCCTCCGGAGGTAGACCTCGTCGCGGAACGTCCCGACCCACGCCGGCTTGTACACGACGAAGAGCGTGATCAGCATCCCGGTGAGTGTCGCCTCCCCGGACGCGAGCATCAGCACCATCGCGGTCCAGGCGTCGACCGGCGTGGCGTCTCCCGGCGATGAAAGCGCGATCGCGCCGGTGGCTGCCGCGGACGCGGCGGCCATCGCGAGCGCCCCGCCGAAAAAGCCGCCGCCGAACACGTAGACGAAGAAGTTCGCGGGCAGGCGCGCTTCCGCGATCTTCAGCACTGCGTGGCTGACGAACACCGGCACTGCGCCGGCCAGGAGCACGCGGGCGCCAACCGCCGGCCAGTCGCCCGTCCACGCAAGCGTCGCGGCGGCGGCGGCAAGCGCGATCGCGACGAGCGCGAGCGGCAGTCCGAACAGGAGGTAGAGGAGTGTCGCTCCCAGAAGATGGAAGTGGAGCAGCGGACCGACCCGCCCGCCGATGCTCCAGAGCGCGGCGACGGCGACGATCGCGCCCAGAAAAACGTGGCTCTGCTCGTTCGCCTTGAGGCGCGACCAAGGCGCGCTAAGGACGCTCCATGCCGCCAGCGGGACGAGCACCACCCACGCGACGAGGAGCCAGCTGCCGGGCAGACCCTGCGGGAGATCCATGCCGGATCGGACCGTCGCCGCGCGCGCGGGTTCAGGCGATCGGCGCCACCGCGTCGCCGAGACGGATCGCCCCGCGCTCGAGCACGCGCGCGGTGATGCCGCCGTGGCCGCGCATGGCGTTGTAGCCACCCGGTCCGAGCGCCTCTTCCATGCGCGAGCAGGGCTCGCACGACCCGGTGTGCTCGAGGAGCGCGGCGCCGACACGGAATCGGCGACCCTTGAGCGCGACGAGGTTGATCCCCGCGACCACGATGTTCCTGCGCAGGAGCCCCGGGTCGATGCGCGGCATGCCGATGAGCGACGCCACCACGGCGAGGTGCTCGGCCTGGATCAGAGTGACCTCGCGTTTGCCACCCCCGTAGTGGTCGCCGAGCAGCCCGCCGTCGGTGGCGAGCACTTCCGGCAGCGCCTGCGGCGTCGCGTGCCGCGCCGGGCGGATGCCGATCCACTCGACGCCGCCAGCGCGCGGAAACGTCGCGAGCAGCCGCGCGAGCGTGGCGTCGGGATGCAACGCCCTACTTCGCCGCGACGCAGGCGATCTCGACCAGCATGCGCGGGTCGGCGAGCTTGGCCTCCACCGTCGCGCGCGCCGGCAGGTTGCCCGGGTCGATCCACGCCTTCCACACTGCGTTCATGCCTTCGCGATTGCGGATGTCGGTGACCCAGACATTGGCCCAGAGGATCTTCGACTTGTTCGACCCGGCCTTCGCGAGCGCCGCGTCGATCGACGCGAGCACCTGTTTCGTCTGGCCGGTGACGTCCTGCATCAGATCGTCCGCGACGGTGCCGGCGACCCAGACGAGCCCGGCATGCTCGACCGCGTCAGAGAGGATCCCGCCGTGGGGGTTGTGCCGGACGATGCTCATGAGACATTCTCCTTCGTTGCAGGGACGGGGGCGGAAAGCCGGTGCGGATTCTACGCGGGCCCCGCCGTGCGGTGCGCCGGACAGACTGTCTCCGGCTGCCGGCGCCGGCCTGCCCGGGCAGCAACCTTTCTTTACACGCTGTTGCCGGCGCGACACCAAAGCCGGGTGCGCTTTCTGCTCTAATCGTGGCTCGGGCGGTGCGATCGACGGCCGCAGACAACGCCCCGGTCACAGGCCCGCCATCTCGCGTTCGACTGTCGAATGAACCGACCCACCGACCCGTCGCTCAAACCGCAGCGCCACACCGATGCGGCGCTCTCCGGGACCGCACGCCCCGCGGCGCGGCGGCAGCCGTGGCTCTGGCTCGTCGTCTTCGCCGCACTCACGGCGGCCGGGTACTTCGCGTACCAGCGGTCCGCTCCCGCGCCTGCTGCCCAGCCGCCGGCCGCCGGCCGCCCGGGGGGTCCCGCCGGTCCGACGCCCGTCGTCGCGGTCCCGGCCCGGACGAGCGACATCGACGTGTACCTGACCGGACTGGGGACCGCCGCGCCGATGCGCACGGTCGCGGTGAAGAGCCGCGTTGCCGGGCAGCTGGTGCGGGTGCAGTTCGAGGAGGGGCAGGTCGTGAAGGAAGGCCAGCTTCTGGCCGAGATCGATCCGCGGCCGTTCCAGGTCCAGCTCGCGCAGGCCGAGGGCCAGATGGCGCGCGACCGCGCGCTGCTCGAGAACGCCCGCCTCGATCTCGAGCGCTACCGGACGCTCTTCGAGCAGGACTCGATCGCGAAGCAGCAGGTGGACACCCAGGCGGCGCTCGTGCGCCAGTACGAGGGCGCGGTGAAGGTCGACCAGAGCCAGATCGACAACGCGCGACTGCAGCTCACGTACGCGCGCATCACTGCGCCGATCACCGGCCGCGTGGGCCTGCGGCAGGTGGATCCGGGGAACATGGTGAGCGGCAACGAGACGAACGGGCTCGTCGTCATCGCGCAGCTGCAGCCGATCACCGTAGTGTTCAGCATCCCGCAGGACAACGTGTCGGCGGTCATGAAGCGGGTGCAGTCCGGCGACAAGCTGCCGGTGGAAGCCTGGGACCGGGAGCTGAAGACGAAGCTCGCGAGCGGCGTGCTCGCCTCGGTCGACAACGTCGTCGACCCGGCCACCGGCACGGTCAAGCTGCGAGCGCGGTTCGCGAACGACGACAACGCGCTCTTTCCGAACCAGTTCGTCAACGTCCGCATGAAGCTCGACACGCAGCGCGATGCGGTCGTGGTTCCGTCGTCGGCGATCCTGCGCGGCGCGCAGGGGTTCTTCGTGTACGTCGTGAAGGCGGAGCAGACGGTGAGCGTGCGCGCAGTGAAGCCGGGAACGGCCGACGGGCAGCGCACGGCGATCGTCGAGGGTCTCGCGCCCGGCGAGATCGTCGTGATCGACGGCATGGACCGCCTGCGCGAAGGCGCGCCGGTAGAGGTCACGCAGCGCCCGGAGTTAAAGCCGCCGGTCGACGGCGAGGCACGCGCGGGCAGGGGCATGCGCCGGAAACCGCCGGCCGGGGAGGGCAAGGCGCCGACCGGCACGCCCGCGAAGTGAGACCGGCAGCCAGCGCATGAATCCGTCCCGGCTCTTCATCCTGCGCCCGGTGGCGACCACGCTGCTGATGGTGGCGATCGTCCTCGCCGGCTTCGTGGCCTACCGGCAGCTTCCGATCTCCGCCCTGCCGCAGGTCGACTACCCGACGATCCAGGCGTTCACGTTCTATCCGGGTGCCAGCCCGGAGGTCATGGCGTCGTCGGTGACCGCGCCGCTCGAGCGCCAGTTCGGCCAGATCCCGGGCCTGAAGCAGATGTCGTCGACGAGTTCCGGCGGCGCCTCGGTGGTGACGCTGCAGTTCGATCTCGCGATTCCGGTCGACGTCGCCGAGCAGGGCGTGCAGGCGGCGATCAACGCCGCGTCCAACCTCCTTCCGCAGGACCTGCCCGCGCCGCCGGTCTACAGCAAGGTCAATCCCGCGGATGCGCCGATCCTGACGCTCGGGCTGGCCTCGAACACGATGCCGCTGCCGGAGATCCAGAATCTCGCCGACACGCGTCTGGCGCAAAAGCTCTCGCAGATCGCGGGCGTCGGGCTCGTGACGCTGTCGGGCGGACAGCGGCCCGCGGTGCGGGTGCAGGTCAACCCGAAGGCCCTCGCCGCCAACAATCTCGGCCTCGAGGATGTGCGCACCGCGATAACGGCCGCAAACGTCAAGAAGGCGAAGGGGAGCTTCGACGGCCCGAGCAGGTCGTACACGATCGACGCGAACGACCAGCTGCGCTCGGCCGCCGAGTATCGCCCGATCGTGATCGCTTACCGCAGCGGCGCCCCGATCCTGCTCTCAGACGTCGCCGACGTCGTCGATGACACGGAGAACATCCGCCTCGCCGCATGGATGAACGACGTGCCGGCGGTGATCCTCAACATCCAGCGCCAGCCGGGCGCGAACGTCATCGAGGTCGTCGACCGCATCAAGCGCGCGCTTCCCCAGCTCCAGGCCTCGCTCCCCGCCGCGGTCGACGTCGCGATCCTGACCGACCGCACTGTCACGATCCGCGCCTCGGTGCGCGACGTGCAGTTCGAACTGATGCTGGCGATCGCGCTGGTGGTGATGGTCATCTTTCTCTTCCTGCGCAGCCTCGCGGCGACGATCATCCCGAGCGTCGCGGTGCCGGTGTCCCTGGTCGGCACGTTCACATTCATGTATCTCGCCGGCTTCTCGATCAACAACCTCACGCTGATGGCGCTCGTCGTCGCCACCGGGTTCGTTGTCGACGACGCGATCGTGGTGATCGAGAACATCGCGCGCTACGTCGAGCAGGGCGAACGGCCGCTCGAGGCCGCCCTCAAGGGCTCGCGCCAGATCGGCTTCACGATCATCTCGCTCACGCTTTCGCTCGTCGCGGCGCTGATCCCGCTGCTCTTCATGGGCGAGGTGGTCGGACGGCTGTTCCGCGAGTTCGCCGTCACGCTCGCGGTCGCGATCCTCATCTCGGCCGTCGTGTCGCTCACGTTGACGCCGATGATGTGCGCGCGGATCCTGCGGCGGACCGACGCAGCAACGCAGGGGTCGTTCCACCGCGCGACCGGACACTTTCTCGATCGCGTGATCGAGCGTTACGGCCAAGCCCTCGAATGGGTGCTCGACCGGCAGGTCGCGACGCTCGTCGTGGCAGTGGCGACCCTGGTGCTGACGGTGGTGCTCTACCTCGTCGTGCCGAAGGGATTCTTCCCGGTGCAGGACACCGGCGTGATCCAGGGCATCTCGGAGGCGCCGCAGACCGTCTCCTTCGCGGCCATGGCCGATCGCCAGCAGGCGCTGGCGAAGACGATCCTCCGGGACTCCGCGGTCGAGAGCCTCTCGTCGTTCATCGGAGTCGACGGCACCAATCCGACGATGAACAGCGGGCGGATGCTGATCAATCTTAAGCCGCTCGCCGAGCGGAGGACCCACGCCTCCGACGTGATCCGGCGACTGCAGGCCGACCTTGCAAAGGTGACGGGCATCACGCTGTACATGCAGCCGGTCCAGGACCTGACCGTCGAGGACCGGGTGAGCCGCACGCAGTACCAGTTCACCCTCGAGGCGGCGGACCCGAAGCTCCTGAGCGAGTGGGTGCCGAAGCTGGTGGAGCGCATGCGCGCGGCTCCGGAGCTCACCGACGTGGCAGCCGACCTGCAGGACCAGGGCCTCCAGGCGTTCGTGCAGATCGATCGCGACAGCGCGGGGCGCCTCGGCATCACGCCCGCGGCGATCGACACGGCGCTCTACAACGCGTTCGGGCAGCGACTCGTCTCGACCATCTTCACGCAGGCGAGCCAGTACCGCGTAGTCCTCGAGGTGAAACCGGAGTTCCGGCGTGGACCCGACGCGCTGAAGGACATCTACGTCACCTCGTCGTCCGGGGCGCAGGTGCCGCTGTCGGCGATCACGCGGGTCGAAGTGGGCACCGCGCCGCTCGCCCTGAACCACATCGGTCAGTTCCCCGCGGCGACGATCTCGTTCAACCTGGCGCGCGGCGCCTCACTCGGCGCGGCCATCGATGCGGTCCAGGCCCTCGAGCGCGAGGTCGGGCTGCCGGCGAGCATCCAGACCGGCTTTCAGGGCGCGGCGGCGTCGTTCCGCGAGTCCCTCTCGGACACCCTGCTGCTGATTCTCGCGGCGATCGTGACGGTCTACATCGTCCTCGGCGTGCTCTACGAGAGCTACGTCCACCCGGTCACGATCCTCTCCACGCTGCCGTCCGCGGCGGTCGGCGCGCTCGCCGCGCTGCTCCTCGCCCGCACCCCGCTCGGCATCGTCGCCGTCATCGGGATCATCCTGCTGATCGGCATCGTCAAGAAGAACGCGATCATGATGATCGACTTCGCGCTCGACGCCGAGCGGAACGAAGGGAAAACGCCGCGCGAGGCGATCTTCCAGGCGTGCCTGCTGCGCTTCCGGCCGATCCTGATGACGACGCTGGCGGCGCTCTTCGCGGCGTTGCCGCTCATGCTCGGCAGCGGCGTGGGCTCCGAGCTGCGTCAGCCCCTGGGGCTCGTCATGGTGGGCGGGCTCATCGTGAGCCAGGTGTTGACGCTCTTCACCACGCCGGTCATCTATCTTGCGTTCGATCGGTTGGCCAAGCGGATGCGCCCGGACGTCGAGCCGCCCGAGCACCCGGCGTCCCGGGGGGCGCGCCCGTGAACCTCTCCGGCCCGTTCATTGCACGGCCCGTGGCGACGACGCTGCTCGCGATCGGCCTCACGCTCGCCGGCGCGGTCGCGTACACGCAACTGCCGGTCGCACCACTGCCGCAGGTCGACTACCCGACCATCTCAGTGTCGGCGAGCCTGCCGGGCGCGAGCCCGGAGACGATGGCCGCGACCGTCGCGACGCCGCTCGAGCGGCAGCTCGGACGCATTGCCGGGATCAACCAGATCACCTCGTCGTCCTCGCTCGGATCGGCGCGCGTCGTCCTGCAGTTCGATCTGACCCGCGACATCAACGAGGCCGCAACCGAAGTGCAGTCCGCGATCAATGCGGCGCGCGGCCAGCTACCGACGGGCATGCCGGGCAATCCGACCTACCGCAAGGTCAACCCTGCCGACTCGCCGATCATGGTGTTGACGCTCACGTCGGACACCATGAGCCAGGGCCAGCTCTACGACGCGGCCGACACCGTCCTGGGGCAGAAGCTCTCGCAGGTGAGAGGCATCGGGCAGGTCAGCGTCGGCGGAAGCGCCTTGCCCGCCGTGCGCGCCGAACTGAACCCCAAGGCGCTCGCCGCCTACGGGATCGGCCTTTCGGAGGTGCGCACCGCACTCGCCAATGCGAATGCCAACCGCCCGAAGGGCCTGGTTGAAGAAGGCGATCGGCAATGGTGGATCTACGCTAACGATCAGGCACGCACCGCGGCGGAGTACCTCCCGTTGATCGTGAGCTACCGCAACGGCGCCGCGGTGCGGCTCGCTGACGTTGCCGAGGTCGTGGATTCGGTGCAGGACGTGCGCAATGCCGGCTCGGCGAACGGCCGGCCCGCGGTCCTGCTCATCATCTACCGCGAGCCGGGCGCAAACATCCTCGAGGTCGTGCAGCGTGTGCGCGACCTCCTGCCCTGGATGCGCGCCTCGATTCCCGCCGCGATCGAGCTCGATGTCTCGATGGAGCGCACCTCGACGATCCGCGCCTCACTGGCGGAGGTCCAGAAGACGCTGCTCATCGCGGTGGCGCTGGTGATCCTCGTGGTGTTCGCGTTCCTGCGGCGGGCAAGCGCGACGCTGATCCCGGCGGTGGCGGTGCCGGTATCAATCATCACGACGTTCGGGTTCATGTACCTCGCCGGCTACAGCCTGAACAACCTCTCGCTCATGGCGCTGATCGTGGCGACCGGCTTTGTGGTCGACGATGCGATCGTCGTGCTCGAGAATGCGACCCGGCACGTCGAGGCGGGGATGTCGCCCCTGGCGGCCGCCATAGCGAGCGCGCGGGAAGTGGGCTTCACCGTGGTCTCGATGAGCCTGTCGCTCGTCGCGGTGTTCATCCCGATTCTCTTCATGGGCGATATCGTCGGCCGGTTCTTCCGCGAGTTTGCGCTGACGCTCTCGGTGGCAATCCTCGTGTCGCTCGTGGTGTCGCTCACGCTCACGCCGATGATGTGCGCGCGCCTCCTTGCGCCGCGTCGGCCCGGCGGACACGGTCGGCTGTCCGCCGCGGCAGAGCGCATCTTCGGCGCGGTGCGACGCGGCTACGAACGGAGTCTCGCCTGGTCGGTGCGGCATTCGCCGCTGATGATCGGCGTCCTGGTCGCAACGATCGGCCTCAACGTGTATCTCTACATCGCGATCCCGAAGGGTTTCTTCCCGCAGCAGGACACCGGGCGGCTGATCGGCTGGATCCGCACCGACCAGTCGAGTTCGTTCGCCGCGACGCGGGACAAGATGGCGCGTCACGTCGAGATCGTCCGCACGGATCCCGCCGTGGAACAGGTCACGGCGGTGACCGGTGGCGGGTCGCGCAACTCCGGCACGATGTTCGTGGCGCTGAAACCGCTCGCGGAGCGGCGCGTCTCCGCGGGCGAGGTCATCGCCCGGTTGCGCCCGCAGCTCGCGGTGGTCCCGGCCGCGAGCCTCTTCCTCGTGCCGGTGCAGGATGTCCGGATCGGCGGGCGGCCGGGGACCGGGTCGTATCAGTACACGCTGCAGAGCGACGATGTCGAGCTGCTGCGAACCTGGACGGTGCGGTTGCAGGCCGCGCTCCAGGGCGTCCCGCAACTCGCCGACGTCAGCACCGACCAGGAGACGCGCGGGCTGCAAACGACCGTGGTGATCGACCGGCCTACGGCGTCGCGACTGGGCATCACGCCGGACCTGATCGACACGACCCTCGGCAACGCGTTCGGCCAGTCGGTCGTCTCGACGATCTACACCGAGCGCAATCAGTACCGCGTCGTCATGGAGGTCGATCCGCGGTACGCGGAAAGCCCGGAGGCGCTCAAGGACGTGTACATCCGCACGCCGTCCGGGCAACAGGTGCCGCTCTCCGCGGTCGCGCACTACGAGTTCACGAACACGCCGCTGTCGGTGAACCACCAGGGACAGTTCGCCGCCTCGACGATCTCGTTCAGCCTGCCAGAGGGGGTGTCGCTGTCGACGGCGACGGCGGTCATCAACGACACGATGGCGCGCATCGGCATGCCGACCTCGATCTACGGCGGGTTCCAGGGCACCGCGCGCAGCTTCCAGACGACGCTCGCGCGGCAGCCGTGGCTGATCCTCGCCGCGATCGTCGCGATGTACCTCGTGCTCGGCATCCTCTACGAGAGCTTCGTCCTCCCGATCACCATCCTCTCGACGCTGCCCTCGGCCGGCGTCGGCGCCCTGCTCGCCCTGCTCGCCTTCGGTGCGGAGTTCAGCGTGATCGCGCTGATCGCGGTGTTCCTGCTGATCGGGCTGGTGAAGAAGAACGCCATCATGATGGTCGACTTCGCGATCCAGGCGGAGCGCAACCAGGGCATGCGCCCCGAGGAGGCGATCCTGCAGGCCTGCAGCCTGCGCTTCCGGCCGATCATGATGACCACGATGGCGGCGCTCCTGGGCGCGCTGCCGCTGGCGCTCAAGGCCGGCGACGGCGCCGAGCTGCGCCAACCGCTCGGCATCGCAATCGTCGGCGGCCTGATCCTCAGCCAGCTGCTGACGCTGTACACGACCCCGGTGGTCTACCTCTACCTCGACCGCTTCCGCCTCTGGTGCAATCGCAAGCTGCGCCGGGGCGGCGACGCACTCGCATCGGAGCTGCCATGAATCCGCGCGCTCTTTCCCTCGTTGCGACGCTTTGTCTTACCGGCTGCATGGTCGGACCGGACTACGTCCGGCCGCCGGTCGACGCGCCGGCGGCCTACAAGGAGATGGAAGGCTGGAAGCCGGCCGAGCCGCGCGACCAGCTCGCGCGCGGCAGCTGGTGGGAGATCTTCGGCGATCCCGAGCTCAACGCGCTCGCCGCGCGGGTCGACGTCTCCAACCAGACCATCAAGGTGGCGGAGGCGAACTTCCGGCAGGCCCGCGCGATCGCGGAGCAGGCGCGCGCGGGACTCTTTCCCACGATCTCCGCAGGTGCGGCCGCGACCCGCAGCAAGTCGCCCTCGCTCGCGAACGATCCGAACTTCGCGAGCGGCGCGATCAACAACTACAACCTCGTGGCGAACGCGAGCTGGGAGCTGGACCTGTGGGGCCGGGTGCGCCGCGGCGTCGAGTCGGGCGAGGCGAACTGGCAGGCGAGCGCGGCGGACCTCGAGTCGGTGCGGCTGTCCACGCAGGCGGCGCTGGTCCAGACCTACATCGCGCTGCGCGTCGCCGACGCCCAGCGCAGGCTGCTCGAGGAGACCGTCGAGGCGTACCGGCGCTCGCTCGAGCTCAATTCGAACCGCTACGCGGCGGGCATCGCGGCGAAGGTCGACGTGGTGCAGGCGGAGGTGCAGCTCAAGAGCGCGCAGGCGCAGCTCGTCGACGTCGGCGTGGACCGCGCGCAGTTCGAGCACGCGATCGCGATCCTGCTCGGCGTGCCGCCCGCCGAGCTCTCCATCCCGCCAGTCACGAAGGTCGTCGCGGCACTGCCCGCAATTCCGGTCGGCGTGCCCTCGGAGCTGCTCGAGCGCCGGCCCGACATCGCGGCGGCGGAGCGCAGCATGGCCGCCGCGAATGCGCAGATCGGCGTCGCCCAGGCCGCGTTCTATCCGACCCTGACGCTGTCGGCGGCGGGCGGCTACCGCAGCGCGAGCTTCGCCGACTGGCTGAGCGCACCCAGCCAGTTCTGGTCGCTCGGCGCGGCCCTGGCCCAGATCCTCTTCGACGGCGGCCTGCGGCGCGCGGTCTCGGACCAGGCGATCGCCGCGTACGAGGGGCAGGTCGCGCAGTACCGGCAGACGGTCCTCACCGGCTTCCAGGAGGTCGAGGACAACCTCGCGGCGCTCCGGCTCCTGGAAGAGGAGGCGCGGTTCCTCGACGAGGCGGTGCGCGGCGCGCGGCAGTCCGTGGAGCTGACGAGCAATCAGTACCGGGCCGGGATCGTCAGCTATCTGAACGTGATCGCCGCGCAGACCATCGCGCTCAACAACGAGCGCACGGCGTTGAACGTCCAGGGCCGCCGCTTCCTCGCCAGCGTCCAGCTTGTTCGGGCGGTTGGCGGCGGGTGGGACGCCCGATCGCTCGAGGACATCCGGCTGTCGGAGCGGAGTTCGGCCGTCGATTGAGCAAGGCGCCAGTTTCGCCGCTCGGCTTGCGCCTGGGGCCGCAAACGCCGCGCGTCGGGTCCCGGTGCACCGGGACACATTGAAGCGATAAGGCGTCCCGGCGCACCACCCGCCGAGCGCGGCGCGGCCCAAGTTGCGGCGCCGGGCGGCAAAACCGGCGTGAGCCGCTAGCGGGCCGCCTCGGCTCGCCGAGCCGCGATCTCCTCGGAGCGTCAGGCGTCGTACGCGAGCGCGGGCGCGAGCCAGCGCTCGGTCTTCTTGAGCTCGAGGGATTTGCGCCGCGCGTAGTCCTCGACCTGGTCGCGGCCGATCTTGCCCACCGCGAAGTATTGGGACTGCGGGTGCGAGAAGTAGAAGCCGCTCACGCTCGCGGGCGGCCACATCGCGAAACTCTCGGTGAGCGTGATACCGAGCGCCGGCGCGCCGAGCAACTCGAAGAGCGGCGCCTTCTCGGTGTGGTCCGGGCACGCCGGGTAGCCCGGCGCCGGGCGGATGCCGGCGTACTTCTCGCGAATCAGATCGTCGTGGTCCAGCGCTTCCCCCGCGGCGTAACCCCAGAGCTCCCTGCGCACGCGCTCGTGGAGGCGCTCCGCGAACGCCTCGGCGATCCGGTCGGCAAGCGCCTTGAGCATGATCGCGTTGTAGTCGTCGTGCGCGGCCTCGAACGCCTTGACGCGTTCCTCGCAGCCGATGCCCGCCGTCACCGCGAACGCCCCGAGCCAGTCGCGGCGCCCGGACGCGCGCGGCGCGACGAAGTCGGCGAGGCAGAGGTTGTGCCGGTCGTCGGCCTTCTGCGTCTGCTGGCGCAGGAACCGGAAGGTGGTCGCCACCGTCCGGCGCGAATCGTCGGCGTAGACCTCGACGTCGTCGCCCACCGCGTCCGCCGGGACGAGCGAAACGACGCCGTTCGCGGTTAGCCACTTCTCGCCTACGATGCGTTCGAGCATCGCCTGCGCGTCGCGGAAGACGTTGCGCGCGGCCTCGCCGACGACCGGATCGTCCAGGATCTTCGGATAGCCGCCCGTGAGCTCCCATGTCTGGAAGAACGGCGACCAGTCGACGTAGCGAGCGAGCTCGGCGAGATCGTAGTCGCGGAATTCGTGCCGCCCGGGCTGCTTTGGCTGCGGCGGCGAGTAGCTCGTCCAGTCGATCGGAAAGTAGTTCGCCCGGGCGTCGCGCAGGCTGACGAGCGGCGCCTGCCCCTTCTTGGCGGCGTGCTGCGCGCGGATCCGGTCGTAGTCCGTGCGCACCTCGGCCACGTACGGGTCCCGGAGCTCCGGCGAGAGCAGGCTGGTGCAGACGCCGACGGAGCGGGAGGCGTCGGGCACGTACACCACCGGGCCGGGGTAGTTCGGGGCGATCTTCACCGCGGTATGCACGCGCGAAGTGGTGGCCCCGCCGATCAGCAGCGGAACGGAGAAGCCCTCGCGCGTCATCTCGTGGGCGACGTGCGCCATCTCCTCCAGCGAGGGCGTGATCAGCCCGGACAGACCGATGATGTCGCAGTTCTCGTCGCGCGCGACCTGCAGGATCTTCTGCGCTGGCACCATGACCCCGAGGTTGAGCACCTCGAAGTTGTTGCACTGGAGCACCACCGCGACGATGTTCTTGCCGATGTCGTGCACGTCGCCCTTCACCGTGGCGACGACGATCTTGCCCTTCGGCTTCGCATCGCCGGACGCCGACTTCTCGGCCTCGATGAACGGCACGAGGTGCGCCACCGCCTGCTTCATCACCCGCGCGGACTTGACCACCTGGGGCAGGAACATCTTGCCGGCGCCGAAGAGGTCGCCCACGATGTTCATGCCGTCCATCAGCGGCCCCTCGATCACGTGGATCGGCCGCTCGGCCTTGAGGCGCGCCTCTTCGGTGTCGGCGACGACGTAGGTCGAGATGCCCTGCACGAGCGCGTGGGCGAGGCGCTCCTCGACCGTGCCCTTGCGCCAGGAGAGGTCCTCCTCCTTTGCCTTGCCGCCCGACTTGACGGTCTCGGCGAACTTCACCAGCCGCTCGGTCGCGTCGGGCCGGCGGTTGAGGATGACGTCCTCGACGTGCTCGAGCAGGTCCTTCGGAATGTCCTCGTACACCCCGAGCTGGCCGGCGTTGACGATCGCCATCGTCAGCCCGGCCTGGATCGCGTGATAGAGGAACGCGGTGTGCATCGCTTCGCGCACCGGCTCGTTGCCGCGGAACGAGAACGAAAGGTTCGAGAGCCCGCCGGACACGGCTGCGTGCGGCAGGTTCCGCCGGATCCAGTGCGTCGCCTCGATGAAATCGACCCCGTAGTTGTTGTGCTCCTCCAGGCCGGTGGCCACTGCGAAGATGTTCGGATCGATGATGATGTCCTCGGCCGGGAACCCGACCTCGTTCACCAGCACGTCGTAGGTGCGCCGCGCGATCTGCGTGCGGCGCTCGAGCGTGTCGGCCTGGCCCATCTCGTCGAAGGACATCACCACCACCGCCGCGCCGTAGCGCCGCGCGAGCCGCGCGTGCTTCACGAACTCGTCGTGGCCCTCCTTGAGCGAGATCGAGTTGACGATCGGCTTGCCCTGCACGCACTTCAGCCCCGCCTCGATGACCGACCACTTCGAGCTGTCGATCATGACCGGCACGCGCGAGATGTCCGGCTCGGCCGCGACCAGGTTGAGGAACGTCGTCATGGCGCGCTCGGAGTCGAGCATCGCCTCGTCCATGTTGACGTCGATCACCTGCGCGCCGTTCTCCACCTGCTGGCGCGCGACGGAGAGCGCGGAAGCGTAGTCGCCGGCGAGGATCAGCCGCGCGAACGCCTTCGAGCCGGTGACGTTGGTGCGCTCCCCGACGTTCACGAAGAGCGAGCCCTCCCCGATGTTGCACGGCTCGAGGCCGGACAGGCGGAGCTTTCTGGCGATCACCGGCGGCTTGCGCGGTGGGAGGTTCGCGACCGCGCCCGCGATGGCCCTGATGTGCGCCGGCGTCGTGCCGCAGCAACCGCCGACGATGTTCAGGAAGCCCGACTCGCCGAACTCCTTGAGGAGCCGCGAGGTGTAGTCGGGCGTCTCGTCGTAGCCGGTCTCGGCGAGCGGGTTCGGCAGCCCGGCGTTCGGGTAGCAGGAGACGTACGTGTCGGCGACGTTCGATAGTTCCTCGATGTACGGCCGCATGAGCTTCGCGCCGAGCGCGCAATTCAGGCCCACGGCGAGCGGCTCGGCGTGGCGCACCGAGTTCCAGAATGCCTCGGTGGTCTGGCCGGTGAGCGTGCGGCCCGACTGGTCGGTGATCGTTCCGGAGACAATCACCGGCAGGCGCGCGCCCGCCGCGTCGAAATGCCGCCGGATCGCGAAGATCGCCGCCTTCGCGTTGAGCGTGTCGAAGACCGTCTCGACGAGGAGCAGGTCGGCACCGCCGTCGCACAGCCCGCGGACCGCTTCGGCGTAGGCCTCGACCAGCTCGTCGAACGTGATGTTGCGGAAGCCGGGATCGTTGACGTCGGGGGAGATCGACGCGGTCTTCGTCGTCGGGCCGAGCGCGCCGGCTACGAACCGCGGCCGATCGGGCGTCCGCGCGGTCCAGTCGTCTGCGGCGGCGCGCGCGATCCGCGCCGCGGCGAGATTGAGCTCGTAGACCAGGTCCCCCATCCCGTAATCCGCCATCGACGGCCGGGTGGAGTTGAAGGTGTTGGTCTCGATGATGTCCGCGTCGGCGGCGAGGTACTCGCTGTGGATCGCGCCGATCAGGTCGGGCTGGGTGAGAACGAGGAGATCGTTGTTGCCCTTGAGATCCGACGGCCAGTCACGGAAGCGCTCACCGCGATAGCCCTCCTCCGTGAGCTTGTGGCTCTGGATCATCGTGCCCATCGCGCCGTCCAGGACGAGGATGCGGCGGTCGAGGAGTGCGCGGAGCTCGGCGGTGCGATCGGGACGCATGTCGAAAACGAAAAAACCCGTTCAGCCTGCGGGGCAAACGGGTTTCCCTCGCTTTAGCCGTATTTTTTTCACCCGGATACTGCGCGAGACCGCAACCCGGAGGCGCCCGCAAGCTGAAGCGTCAAATCGGCGCCGAAGCCAAAGGCTACTTTCCCGGTAGGCCCTTGTCAACAAACATCTTGTTGCAACCGCACGAGACGGCACCACGGCGCTAGAATCGGCGTCCCGCACGAGGCGATCGCCATGAAGCACCTCACCCCCAAGGAAACCGTCGAGTTCCTCAAGACGAACTCGAACGCGCTGTTCGTCGACTGCCGCAGCGAGATGGAGTACCTCTTCGTAGGCCACCCGGTCGGCGCCCTGCACGTTGCGTGGAACGACGGGCCGGACTGGGACGTCAACCCGCACTTCGTCGGGCAGGTGAAGAAGCTCGCGGGCACCAATCACGCGAACCGGCCGATCGTGCTGATCTGCCGCAGCGGCAATCGCTCGGTCGAGGCCGGCGAGGCGCTGCTCAATGCCGGCTTCACGCAGGTGTACAACGTCCTGCACGGCTTCGAGGGCGAGCTCGACGACAAGCACCACCGCGGCACGGTCGCGGGCTGGCGGTTCGAAGGGCTGCCGTGGGAACAGTGCTAGTTGTGCCGACATCGGCGATGTCTCGCCGATGACGTCATAACTGCGCGCGTTGGAGCACCGCCGGAGGCAGCGGTGCTCAACGCGCGCAAGGTCCGGCGATTACACGCAATCGCACGCGGGAACTCCGACCGATTGTGACTTCGTCTCGTTCTTCCGCATACCCGCCCCTCGTCGTTGCCTGCACGGTCTGGGGGCTCGGCGCGGCGCTCTACCTCATCGGCTTCTTCCAGCGCGTCGCGCCCGCGGTGCTGACCCGCGAGCTGTCGACCGAGTTCGCGCTGACCGCGGCGGCGCTCGGCAACCTCTCCGCGGTCTACTTCTACAGCTACGTCGCGATGCAGATTCCTACGGGGCTGCTCGCCGACCACTGGGGACCGCGGCGTACGCTCACGTTGGGCGGCATCCTGGCGGCTCTTGGCGCTGTGCTCTTCGGCCTGGCCGACAGCTACACGCTCGTCGCGCTCGGGCGGCTGCTGATCGGCGGCGCGGTGGGCGTGGCTTTCGTGTCGATGCTCAAGCTGTCGACGCACTGGTTCGATCCGTCGCGCTTCGCGACGATAACCGGCGTTGCGGTCGCGACCGGCGTCATCGGCGCAGTGTCGGCCGGCGCACCGCTACGGTTCGCGGCGGACGCTCTCGGCTGGCGGCACGTGATGGTGGCCAGCGGCGCGCTGACCGCGCTCGTCGCGATCGCAAGCTGGCTCGTCGTGCGCGACGACCCGCGCCTCAGCGGCTACCGCAGCTACATGCCGGAGGGCAGGCCCGGCGCAGTCGGCCACTCGGTGCTCGGCGGGCTGCAGATCTGCTTCCGGTCGCGGAACACGTGGCTCGTGTTCTTCATCAACGGCGCCGTCGCGGGCGCGCCGCTGACCTTCGCCGGGCTGTGGGGCGTGCCGTTTCTCACGACGCACTACGCGCTCTCCACCCCGGCGGCCGCCGGCATGGCGTCCCTTCTGCTCATCGCGTGGGCGGTCGGCGGCCCGTTCCTCGGGGCGCTGTCTGACCGGATGGGCGAACGCCAGCCGACCTATCTGGTCGGCGTCGCGACGGCGTTCATCGGCTGGGTCATCGTGATCTTCGTAGAGGAACTGCCGGTGGCCGGGCTCGCGGCAACGCTGATCGTGATCGGCCTGGCCTCGGCGGCGGTGATGGTCGGATTCGCGCTGGTGAAGGAGACTGTGCCGCCTTCGCTCGCAGGGACGGCCGGCGGCATCACGAACATGGGGAACATGCTCGGCGGCATGCTGCTGCAGCCTGCGGTCGGCTGGGTGCTCGACCGGATGTGGGGCGGCGAGACGGCGGACGGCGTACGGGTGTTCGATCTCGACGCGTACCGCGCCGGGTTCCTGCTGATGCTCGCGTGGATCGGCGTCGCAGTCGCACTGGTGCTGTTCACGCGCGAGACGCACTGCCGCCAGCTCGTGCGCTGACCGGAAACTACTCGCTGCCGAGAAACGCCTCGCGCAGCCGGCGGCGCTGCAGCTTGCCGGTCGCGGTCTTCGGCAGCTCGCCCAGCCAGCGGACCTCGCGCGGCCGCTTCAGCTTCGGCAGGGCGTCGACGGCCATCTGCATCGAGCCTTGGGCGACCTCTTCCTGTCCCGCGGCCGCGACGGCGAAGACCGCGATCGACGACAGGCCGTCGGCATTCCGGAAGCCCACTGCGGCGAGCTCCTGGACGCTCGGCCCGCAGGCGGCCGCGAGCCCCTGCTCGACCTCGAGGACGCTTACCCACTGCCCGGAGATCTTGAGCATGTCGTCGTCACGGCCGCGGAGCGTCCAGCGACCGTCGGCCGCGCGCTGGAACAGGTCGCCGGGCGAAAACCAGCCGTCGCGGAAGGTCTCACGGTCGGCGTCCGGGCGCTGCCAGTAGCCGAGCGCGACCGAAGGGTGTCGCAGCCACAGCCGGTGCGGCGTTCCGGGCTCGGGCATCGGATCGGGTAGCCGCAGCTCGACGCGCGGCGCGAGCGTCAGCACGTCGCTTTCATCGCCGCAGTGGAACATCAGGAAGATCGTCTCCGAGGTGCCATACCCGCTGAGCGGCTCCAGCCCCGTCGCCTCGCGCCACCCGCGCCGCACCGCAAGCGGTAGTGCCTCGCCGGCGGAAACGTATCGCCGCACGCCGTTCAAACGCCTTGCGACCCCGGTCTGGAGCATCTTCAGATACAGAGTCGGGACGCTAAAGAGCAGCGTGGGCCGGTGCCTGGCGACGACTTCCGCCACGCGCTCGGCG
Organism: Burkholderiales bacterium; assembly: GCA_035456405.1. GTDB lineage: Bacteria > Pseudomonadota > Gammaproteobacteria > Burkholderiales > SG8-39 > JAGVSZ01. The sequence goes on from DATIDG010000070.1 coordinate 35,882, forward strand.
GTCGGCCACTCGTGATCGAGGACGAGCGTCGCGCCGAGCCGCAGGCCCGCGCACAGACCGTTGCCCAGCGCGTAAGCAAAGAAGAGCTTCGACGACGCGTAGAACCTGTCCTCGGGCGTCGCGCCGAGCACGGCGGTCGCGCAGTCCGTCGCGGCGATCACGGCGCGGTGGCCGTGGATCACGCCTTTCGGCAGGCCGGTCGTTCCGGAGGTGTAGATCCAGAGCGCCATGTCCTCGCCGGCGCGTGCTGCGGGCGGGATCGGCGCGGCGCGCGTCGCGGCGGCGAGGAAGTCCGCGGCGAGGATCGGACACGGCGGTCGCGACGCGCCCTGCGCGAGGCGCTCGAGCAGCGGCCTCCCTTCCGACGTGCACCACGCGAAGCGCGCGCCGCTCTCCTGCAGGATCGAGTTGAGTTCGCGCTCAAACAGGCGCGAGTTGAGCCCGACTGCGACGCCGCCGGCCCAGATCGCACCGAGATAGGCGACCACCCAGCCGATCGAGTCGGGTGCGAGGACAAGCACACGGTCGTCCGGCGCGAGGCCGAGCGCGCGCCACGCGGCACCCGCCCGCGCGACCGCGTCGCGCAGCTCGCGATAGGTGATGCGCTCGTCGCCATCCTCGATCGCGACCTTATCGTCGCGGCCGGCGGCGAGGAGGTATTCGGCGGCGTTCATGCTGCTCGCCAGCCGCGTATCAGTTGCCACAGAGCCCCAGTAGTCAACAGCTTCACCAGGAGAGTGAGTAATCCCAAACGAATTGGTGATCGGCGTTCCCTATTCGCGCGACCCAGCGCGAGGCACCGTGCCAGGGGGGTCCGGCAGATCGACGATCCCAGTCTTCCATCACGGTTGTTTACGGAGTCGCCGACAGCTACGATCGTGCAGCACCGTTTGCATGTCAAATAGTTTGGAGCGCAAGCAGTCTCGCCCCGCTGCCCCGCCGGCCTCAGCACCCGGCGACGAGCTCGACCACGGGACGCTGCCCGACCTCCTCGGCTACCAGCTCCGGCTCGCGCAGCTCGCGGTGTTCCGCGACTTCGGTGCCACGGCGGGCGATCTCGGCGCGTCGCCGGGACGGTTCGGCATGCTCGTGCTGATCGAGGCGAACCCCGGGGTCACGCAGAGCCGGCTCGCCCGCGCCGTGGGTCTCGACCGCTCGACGATGGTCGCCGTGCTCGACCAGCTGGAAGGGCGCGGCTTCCTCGAGCGACGTCAGGGCGAGGACCGGCGTACGAACGGCCTGTGGCTGACGAAAGAGGGGCGTGCGCTGCTCGCTAAGATGAAACCTCGCGTCAGCGCGCACGAGGACCGGATCGCCCACCGACTTTCCGAGGAGGAGCGGCGGACGCTGCTCGCGCTGCTTGCACGGCTCAACGGCTGAGCTGGGCCGGCGCGCAATCCGATCGCGGATCCGTCACGAACGGCGGCCAAAAAAATGAGGGCGCCGCTGTCGGCGCCCTCCAAGCGAGCCCTCTCGGGCTCAGCCCCTGCTACATGGGTTGGCTCAGCCGTGGTACGCGGTCTCGCCGTGAGAGTTCACGTCCAGGCCTTCGCGCTCCTCTTCCTCGGTCACGCGCAGACCGACGATCAGATCGGCGATCTTGTAGGCGATGAACGCCACAACCCCCGACCAGACGATCGTCACGCCGACCGCTTTCGCCTGGACCCAGACCTGCTCGCCGATGCTGCTAAAGCCCGTCGCGGCCGTGACCCAGTCGGTCACGAAGCCCGGCCCGCCGAGCCCGGGCGCGTTGAACACGCCCGTCAGGAGCGCCCCGAGGACCCCGCCCACCGCATGAACGCCGAAGACGTCGAGCGAGTCGTCCGCACCGAGCATGCGCTTCAGGCCGTTCACGCCCCACAGGCAGACGAGGCCCGCAGCGAGGCCGATGACGAACGCGCCAGGGACGCCGACGTTGCCGGCGGCCGGAGTGATTGCCACCAGGCCCGCGACCGCGCCCGACGCGGCGCCGAGCATCGAGGGTTTGCCCTTGAAGATCCACTCCCCGAACGACCACGAGAGCACCGCGCACGCCGTAGCGAGGAAGGTGTTCAAAAATGCAAGTGCCGCGGAGTTGCCCGCTTCGAGCGCCGAACCGGCGTTGAACCCGAACCAGCCCACCCACAGGAGCGAGGCGCCGATCATGGTGAGCGGCAGGTTGTGCGGCGACATCGCCTCACGGCCCCACCCGATGCGTTTACCCGCGAGATAAGCACCCACGAGACCCGCCACGCCCGCATTGATGTGCACCACCGTGCCGCCGGCGAAATCGAGCGCGCCCCACTGCCAGATCATCCCGGCCTTGGCGTTCAGCTCGTCGACCAGCTTCGGATCCGTGTAGGCGTCCGGCCCCATCCAGAACCACACCATGTGCGCGATCGGCGCATATGCGAACGTGAACCAGATCACCATGAAGATCAGCACGGCCGAAAACTTGATGCGTTCCGCGAACGCCCCGACGATCAGGGCGCAGGTGATCGCCGCAAAGGTCGCCTGGAAGGCGATGAACACGATCTCCGGGATCACCACGCCCTTGCTGAAAGTCGCAGCCATCGCGAACTCGCCCTTGCCTGCGTCGAGCGCGCCGCTCAGGAACAGGCGATCGAAGCCGCCGAAGAAGGCGTTGCCTTCGGTGAAGGCGAGGCTGTAGCCGTAGACGCACCACAGCACGGTGATCAGCGAGAACGTCACGAACACCTGCATCAGCACCGACAGCATGTTCTTGGCGCGGACCATCCCGCCGTAGAACAGCGCGAGCGCCGGGATGCTCATCATGATGACGAGCGCGGTGGACATTAGCATCCACGCGACGTCGCCTTTGTTCGGGCTCGGAGCCGCCGGCTTGGCCTCTTCCTTCTTCTCCTCGACCTTGACCGTCTCGGTCACCGTCCCGGCCTTCGCGTCGACCTTCACCGTGTCGGTGACGGTCGTCGTCGTGGCCGCAGGCGCGCCCTTGTCCTGAGCGAGGGCAATGCCCGGGGCGCCCAGCGTTACTGCGCCGAAGAGCGCGAGCAGCGCAATCAGCTTTTTCATGGATGTGCTCCCTTATATGGCTTCCGCGCCGGTCTCGCCGGTGCGGATGCGGATGACCTGCTCGACGTCGAAGACGAAGATCTTCCCGTCGCCGATCTTGCCGGTGTTGGCGGCCTTCTCGATCGCCTCGACGACCTGGTCGAGCATCTCGTTCTTGATCGCGGCCTCGATCTTGACCTTCGGCAGGAAGTCGACGACGTACTCGGCGCCGCGGTAGAGCTCGGTGTGGCCCTTCTGCCGTCCGAACCCCTTCACCTCGGTGACCGTGATGCCCTGCACGCCGATCGCGGACAGCGCTTCGCGCACCTCGTCGAGCTTGAACGGCTTGATGATCGCGGTGACTAGCTTCATGTGGATTTCCCTCGCTTTTGGGCGGGCGGGGCGGAAGCCCGCGCCCGTCTCGATCAGAACGTCTTCTTGACGTAGAGGACGAAGGCGTCGTCGGCCGTGTTCAATCCGTTCAGGTCGGTGTAGAAGCGCGCCTTGCCGTTACTGTCGGTGTAGTAGAGCCCTGCCTCGAGATTCTTGAACATCCCCGAAGGCACGGTGTAAGAGACGCCGATCTTCCAGTCCTCGTAAGAAGCCTTGCCACCGTTCACGAAGTTGCCGGTGGCGGGATCGATGTCGTCGTTGCCGTCGTTCTTCACGTCGAGGATTCCGTAGTGCGCGTTCACGGCAAACCCGGTCTCTCCGATCGGGTAGTTCCCGAAGAAGTCGAGATACCAGGTGCCGTCGGTCTTCTGGCCTGTCGGACGAGCACCGAAGTAGTCCTGCAGGCTGTACGAGAACTTGAGGCCGAGCCACTTCCAGCCGAAGCCGGCGTAGAGCTCCCAAGTATCAGCGTCGAAGAACCCGGGGTTTCTGTTTCCCGGGTAGTAGTAGTAGATCGTCCCGACGTCGAAGTAGAAATCGGTGCTGCCGAAGTTGCGCTTGAAGCCCCCGTAGAAGTCCCACTCGAGGCTTGAGGTGTTATACGCGCCGAAATCCCGCAGCCAGCTGACGTTGCTCGCCCACGTCCCGGCATAGAAGCCGCTCGAGTGGCCGTAATCGAAGCCGCCCTGGACCGCCGGGTCTTCCGCAGTCTGTGTGATACCGCGGAAGATGTACTCGCTGAACAGCCCCACGTTGGCGGTCAAGGTGTGGGGAGAGTCTTGCGCGAGCACCGGTGCAACGGGCGCCGCGACCGCGGCGGCCGCAGCAGAAGCAAAGATGAGTTTCTTCATTGAATGTCCCCTTTTGGACGATGATTGCGATACGCCGGGACTCTCACAGCATTTCACATGCCAGAACGCTTTTTCTTTTCGCGAGAATCACTTGGGCGTTATCCGGGGATTGGCCCCAAGGCCGGCGCACCGCAATCGGGCGGCCTTTGCGGGCCGCGCACCAATAGCGTGCGCGAGTCCCGGGCCCGGCCGGGAGGGCGAAATCGCCGTGCTAGACTCGCCGCAGCCCCGGAGGCCCGGCGATGCAGGGAACGCGATTCGTCGACGAACTCACCGCGAAGATGAGCGAGCTCATGGCCGCAGGGCCGGCGCGCGACATCGAGCGGAATCTCCGCGCGCTCTTGACGTCCGGGCTTGCCCGCCTCGATGTCGTTACCCGCGAGGAGTTCGACGTCCAGGCGAAGCTGCTCGCGCGGACCCGGGAGAAGCTCGCCCAGCTCGAGGCCCGCCTCGCCGAGCTCGAACGGCAGCAGGACGCCGCGACCGGTACCTGACCGAGTCAGCGCGAACGCCGCCCCGGGCGTTCATCCCCCCAGGCCCATCCCTCCGACGACCCCGCAATGTCGCTTGCGGTCCTCAACAGCCGTGCCCTCGCCGGTCTCGATGCGCCGCCGGTCACCGTCGAGGTCCATCTCGCGAACGGCCTGCCGAGCTTCACCATCGTCGGTCTGCCCGACACCGAGGTCAGGGAGGCGAAGGACCGCGTGCGGGCGGCGCTCGTGAACTGCCGGTTCGAGTTCCCCGCGCGCCGCATCACAGTCAACCTCGCGCCTGCCGAGCTGCCGAAGGAAAGCGGGCGCTTCGACCTGCCGATCGCGCTCGGCATCCTTGCCGCCTCGGCGCAGATTCCCGCTGCGCGCCTCGGGGAGTACGAGTTCGCCGGCGAGCTTTCGCTCTCCGGCGAGCTGCGCGCGGTGCGCGGCGCGCTCGCGATGACGGTGCGCGCGGCGCGCTCGGGCCGTGCCTTCGTGCTGCCGACGGCGAGCGCGCGTGAGGCTGCGTTGGTGCGCAATGCCGCCATCTATCCCGCCGCGACGCTGCTCGAAGCGTGCGCGCACCTGGCCGGCGAGAAGGCGCTCGAGAGGTTCGCCGGCGCACCACTCGAAGAGGCGCTCGAGTACCCCGACCTCGCCGACGTGCGCGGCCAGGCGCACGCGAAGCGCGCGCTCGAAGTGGCCGCGGCGGGCGGGCACTCGATCCTGATGACCGGGCCGCCCGGAACCGGCAAGTCGATGCTCGCGGCGCGCCTCCCCGGCCTGCTCCCGCCGATGACCGACGACGAGGCGCTCGACGCGGCGGCCGTGCAGTCGCTTGCCTCGAGCGGCTTCCGCGTCGAGCGCTGGCGGCAACGGCCCTACCGCGCGCCCCACCACAGCGCCTCCGCCGCCGCGCTCGTCGGTGGAGGAAGCGACCCCCGGCCGGGCGAGATCTCGCTCGCGCACCGCGGCGTGCTGTTCCTCGACGAGCTGCCGGAGTTCGACCGCAAGGTGCTGGAGGTCCTGCGCGAGCCACTCGAGTCGGGCCGCGTGTCGATCTCGCGCGCCGCCCGCCAGGCCGAGTTTCCGGCGCGGTTCCAGCTCGTTGCGGCGATGAACCCCTGCCCGTGCGGCTATCTGGGCCACTTCAGCGGCAAGTGCCGCTGCACGCCGGACCAGGTTGCGCGCTATCGCGGGAAACTTTCCGGGCCGCTCCTCGACCGGATCGATATCCACCTCGAGGTGCCCGCGGTGCCGGAGGCGGAGCTGACCGGCCTGGCGACGGGCGAGCCGAGCTCTGCTGTGCGCGAGCGCGTCGGCCGTGCGCGGGCGTCACAGCTCGCGCGCCAGGGCAAGCCGAACACCGAGCTGGCGGCACGCGAGACCGAGAAGCACTGCCGCACCGACGGCCAGGGCGAAACACTGCTCAAGACCGCGATCGCGCGGCTGAACCTCTCAGCCCGTGCGTACCACCGTTGCCTCCGCCTGGCGCGGACGATCGCCGACCTCGCCGCTGCCGAGACGATCGGGGCGGCGCACGTCGCCGAGGCGGTGCAATACCGGCGCGTCGACCGGAGCGGCTGACCGGTGGCGGTTTACGCGATCGGCGACGTTCAGGGGTGTTGCGGTGCCTTGCACGCGCTCCTCGACGAGATCGGCTTCTCCTCCGCGCGCGACACCCTCTGGTTCGTAGGCGATCTCGTCAATCGCGGAACCCAGTCGGCTGAGGTGCTGCGGTTTGTCCGCTCGCTCGGGTCGCGCGCGATCGTCGTACACGGCAACCACGACCTGCACCTTCTCGCGTTCGCGGCGGGCAAGGCGAAGCGGCGCCGCGACGACACGTTCGACGACGTTCTGGCCGCACCCGACCGCGACGAGCTCCTCGACTGGCTGCGGCTGCGCCCGCTGCTCCATGTCGAGGGCGAGTACGCGATGGTTCACGCAGGCTTGCTGCCCTCGTGGTCGCTCGCCGAGGCGGCGGTGCTGGCGGCGGAGGTCGAAGCCGCCCTGCGCGCGCCGACGCACCGCGACCTCTACGCGTCGTTCTACGGCAGCAAGCCGGCCGCCTGGAGCGATGCGCTGCGCGGGCCGGAGCGGCTGCGGGTGATCGTCAACGCGATGACGCGGATGCGCTTCTGCACCCCCGGCGGCGAGATGGACTTCAGCGTGAAGGGCCAGATCGAAAAGGCCTTGCCCGGTTACCTGCCCTGGTTCGAGGTGCCCGGCCGCCGGACCCGCGGGGTGCCGATCATCTGCGGGCACTGGTCCGCGCTCGGCCTGCGGATCGCGCCGGACCTGCTGGCGCTGGACACGGGCTGCGTCTGGGGCGGCCGTCTGACCGCGGTGCGACTGGAGGACCGGCGTGTCTTCCAGACTGCGTGTGCTTCGCCGCCCGACCGGGCGGCGAGCACCGGGGACTGATGTCGTTGCGGGTCTCGTCCCAAGACCATTCCGGGCGGCAATGATTTCGGTAACGAGCGACCTCACGGCGCGGAGTTGTCGGGTTCGCCCAGGTCGAGAGAGTCTTTCACCGCGCGCCCAGCTCATACAATTAAGAGCGAGGTCCCGATGGCGGACCGCCAGTTGAAGCTTCCCCCTGAGCGCCAAGCCGGTGACACGCATCGTTCCAGCGCGGCTCGGCGCCGCGAAGCGGCCGATGCTCGGGAAGGGTAACAAGGAGACCGCGGGCGGTGCCGCGGCCCGACCCCGGTCCTCGTCGTCGGGGGTCATCTCCGGCGCGCCACGCCATCAGAGCGAATCGAAGTAAGCCACCGTCCGCCTCACCTCGGATCGGCCGGCGCGGGATGCGGGCCGTGCACGGGAATGCCGGACGGTGGTCCGGCGGGCCGACCGGCAGTTCTTTCGGGCGGCGAATGCCCCGGCTCCAGACCCAGCTCGCGTGCAATCACGCCGTGCACGCGCTGCGCGAGCTCGCGGCGGTGGTGACCGTCGGCATTGACGTACGGCGCAAACCGGAGCTCGACCGCCATCGATTGCGTCGACGCAATCCGCCACAGCGATTCCACCAGCGACATGTCGCCGACGTAGATCGGTGCCTCGGTCTGCGAGCCGTCGCCGTCGACGAAGCGGAGCGCCACCGGCAGCACCAGCGCGCGCGCGTCGATAGCGGGCTGCAGCAGGGCCGCGTGAAAGTGCCTGAGCGAGCGGCCGTCGGTGGTGGTGCCCTCCGGGCAGACCGCGACGAGACGTCCGCTCTCCAGGGCGGCGACGATACGCTCGTTCGTGCGCCGCGCGTGACGGCGGCTGCCGCGCTCGATGAAGAGCGTCCCGACCCGGCGGACGAGTCTCCCCACCACCGGCCAGTCGCGGATCTCCGACTTGGCTACGAAGAGCCCGGGCGCGGCCGCATACACGGCGAAGATGTCGAGCCAGGAGACGTGGTTCGAGACGAGCAGGCACCGCTCCGGAAGCGTCTCGGGCGCATTGTGGAAGCGCACGTCGACCCGTAGAATCGCCAGCAGCTCGCGCGACCAACTGCGCAACACCGCGTCCTGCTTGGCAGGCGCGAGCCCCGCGTACCGGGTGCGCGTCAGCCACAGGCCGCGCACGACGTGCGCAACGAGGCGCACGATGCGGGCGAGCCGCGCGGGAATGGGCGTTGCAGGTCGGGTCATGGCCGGGATTCTAGACGGGAGCAGGGTATGGACAATTGCGTGTTCTGCAAGATCGTCGCGAAGCAGATCCCGGCGAACGTCGTGTACGAGGACGAGCACACGATTGCGTTCATGGACATCGGGGCGGTGAATCCCGGCCACATGCTCGTCGCGTGCAAGCCGCACGTCGAGAACGTGTTCGGCCTCGACGACGCGCTCGCCGCCGCGGTCATGCGCACGACGGCGCGCGTTGCACGCGCGCTCAAGAGCGCGATTGCGCCCGAGGGCGTGAACCTGTTCCAGGCGAATGGCGCCGCAGCCGAGCAGACCGTCTTCCACTTTCACGTGCACGTGCTGCCGCGACGCACCGGCGACGGGATGAAGCTCGTGTGGCCGGTGAAGAATCCGCCGCGCGAGGAGCTCGCGCGCAACGCCGAGTTGCTGCGCGCGGCGCTGTAGCGCCCGCGGGACGCCCGCGGATGCCGGCTAGTGCGAGACGCGCGTCTGTCTGTTGACCGTCAGCAGGCGCACCCGCTCGCCGGGCTTGAAGACCTCGTCGGCCTCCTGGACGATCGCGCGGTACTCGCCGGTGTCGAGGCGGACGGTGAGTTCGATGCCTTCCTTGAAGGTCAGGCCTTCTTCTGCGGCCGCGCCGAGGAGACCGCCAACAACCGCGCCCGCCACGGCGCCGACCGCCGCACCGCGGCCCTACCCGATCGCGCTGCTGCCGATTCCGCCGGCAATCGCGCCGGCCCCGACACCGACCGACGTCTTCGTGCCTGCGATGCTGACCGAGCGCACGCTCTCGACGACGCCCATCCGCACTGTTTGCTCCTTGAGCGTGTCCTCACGGCTGTAGACGCTGCCCGACTTGCTCGAGGCGCAGCCGCCGAGCACTGCTGCCCGGCAAGCATCGCGCAGACGAGGAGTGACCTGGATCGCATCGAAGTCTCCCGAATTCTCAGAGGATCGACGCCCCGAAGCTCGCGCGATACAGCTCGCCGATCCCGGCGCGGGTCGCGTGGTGGTTCTGGCCCCCGCGTGAGGCGACCTTGATCGCGCCCATCAATGATGCGAGCCGGCCTACGACCGGCCAATCGAACCCTGACGCAATGCCGTAAAGAAGACCCGCCCGGTAAGCGTCTCCGCAGCCGGTCGGGTCGACCACTTCCGTCGGCTTCACGCTGGGGATCTCGTGACATCGACCTTCGGCATGGATCGTGGACCCGCTGGCGCCCTTTGTCACGATCAGAGCGTCGACCATGCGGGCAAGTTCCTCGATCGGGCGCCCGGTCTTCTCCACCAGCATCCGGCCCTCGTAATCGTTCACCGCGAGGTAGCTCGCCGCGTCGATCATCGCCAGCAGCTCCGCGCCGTCGAACATCGGCAGCCCCTGCCCCGGGTCGAACATGAAAGGGATCCGGGCGGCGCTGAGCTCGTTCACGTGCGCGACCATCCCCTCGCGCCCGTCCGGCGCGACGATCGCGAGGCCCGCCCCGAGGTGCGGGCCGATCCGGTTCTCGTGCGAGTGATTCATCGCGCCCGGATGGAAGGCGGTGATCTGGTTGTCGTCGAGGTCGGTGGTGATGAACGCCTGGGCCGTCAGCGTCCCGGCCACGGTGCGCACCTGGTCGCGGGCGAGACCGAGCGCATCCAGTCGCGCCAGGTACGGCCCGGCGTCTTCCCCGACTGTCGCCATGACCAGCGGATCGGCGCCGAGCAGGCTGAGGTTGTAGCCGATGTTCCCGGCGCAGCCGCCGAACTCCCGCCGCAGCTCCGGCACCAGGAAGGCGACGTTGAGAATGTGGATCTGCTCGGGGAGGATGTGCTCGCGGAACCGTCCGCGGAACACCATGATGTTGTCGTAAGCGATCGAGCCGCAGATGAGGATCTTCATTCGTGTTGGCGGTAGAGGAGGAAGATGCGGTAGCCGCTCGCGTTCAGGCCCGCGGCGTCGATGTGCAGCTTCACCGGCTGCTCCGCTCCGGCCGAGAACGCCGACGCGGGCTCGGTGCGTGCGCCGAGATACTCCGCGGGCGCGAGCACCCGGCGCGCGACCGGCCGGTCGGCCGCGTCGGTGAGGGTGAGCTCGAGGTGCGGGAACGCCTGCGCGAAGCCGGCGCGATTGCGCAGCGCGGCCGAGAGGGTGAGCACGCTCGGGACGCCGCGCTCGGCGGCCAACTCGGAAGATTCGATGCTGATCAGGTCGGCGTGTCGCGGCAGGGGGATGGTGCAACCCAGGCGTGCGCACGCCGCCGCGATCCACGGCCGCGACTCCGGAAAGATGAGCGCGAGCTCGCCGCGGTACGCATGGACCGCCTGCCCGCCGAGCGCGACCGCCATGACAAGCGCACCCAGGCCCCAGAGCGCCGCAACGATCCGCGAACGGCGGCGCGCGCGCGGGCCGAACTCGAAGTCGGAGTCGTCATCCGAGACGGAGATCTCCGGCTCGGGCGGCATGCTCTGCACGACCGGCTGCGACGCGACCGCCTCGGCCTGCGCCAGCTCCGCGGCGCGGGACGGCGGCACCGAGGGGGCTGCAGGCAGCGGCGGTGAGATTGCGTGAAGCGGCTCCTGCTCGTCCTCGGTGACGAGCGCGTCTCGCGCGTCGAAGATAGTCGAGCATTGTCCGCAGCGCACCTGACCGTCCCGCGCCTCGAGCTGGTGCGGGTAGACGCGGAATGCCGTGCCGCACGCCGGGCACCGGGTGCTCATCTTCATTGCCGCACACCCTCCAGGCACACCCAGCCGTCGTCGGCAGCGAAGCGCGTCATCTCGAACCACGGCGCGTAGGCTGCGGCGACCGCGTCGGCTTGCGGCGCCAGGATCCCCGCAAGCGCGACGCGCCCCCCCGACCGGCAGTGAGCCGCGAGCACCGGGGCAAGCACCTTCAGAGGATTGGCGAGAATGTTGGCCACGACCAGGTCCGCGGCGAGCGCGAGGGGCGCATCGGTGCCGACGAACCGTACGGCGACGCCGTTGCGCGCGGCGTTCTCGCGGGCCGCGGCGACCGCGACCGGGTCCACGTCCACGCCGACCGCCGCGCGTGCGCCGAACTTCATCGCGGCGATGGCCAATATACCGGAACCGCAACCGTAGTCGAGCACGCTCGACGCCGGCCGCACGTGCCGTTCGAGCCATTGGAGGCAGAGCTGCGTGGTGGGATGGCTGCCGGTGCCGAAGGCGAGCCCCGGATCCAGATCGATGTTGATTGCGCGCGGGTCCGGTGCCGCACGCCACGACGGGACGATCCACATTCGCTCCGAGATCCGGATCGGCTCGAACTGCGCCTGGCTCGCGCGTACCCAATCGGCGTCGTCGACCTCCTCCACCGCATAGCGCGGCGCCGCCTTCAGGCCGGCGTCCGCCGCGGCCGCGGCGAGCACCTCTCTGGCGTTGGCGTCAGCTGCGACGAGTGCGCGAATGCGCGCCCGCGCCCAGACGCCGGTCGCGCCCGCGTTCGGCTCGTCGAAGACGGGCCGCTCGTCGGGGGTGCCGGCGCGAGCGTCCTCGACAGTGGCCGACGCGGCGCCGTGCGCGAGCAGCGCGTCGCTCAGCGCGTCGGCCGCGGCCGCGTCGATCTCGACCACCAGCGTACGCCAACCCATCGCCGCGCAGGCCCTATTTCGCGCCGCGCTTCGCGGCCTGCGCGAGCTTCTGCTCGAGGTAGTGGATGCTCGTGCCGCCGCGCAGGAAGCGCGCGTCGGTGAGCAGCTCCTGGTGCAGCGGGATGTTGGTCTGGATGCCCTCCACCACCATCTCCGACAGCGCGATCCGCATGCGGCGGATCGCCTGCTCGCGCGTCGCGCCGTACGCAATGACCTTGCCGACCATCGAGTCGTAGTGCGGCGGCACCATGTAGCCGTGGTAGACGTGCGAGTCGACGCGGATGCCCGGGCCGCCCGGCGGGTGGTACGAGGTGATGCGCCCGGGCGAGGGCGTGAACTTGAACGGATCCTCGGCGTTGACCCGGCACTCGATGGCATGGCCGCGCAGGCTGACGTCGCGCTGGCGCACCGACAGCTTCTGTCCCGCCGCAATGCGGATCTGCTCCTGCACGATGTCGATCCCGGTGACCAGCTCGGTGACCGGGTGCTCGACCTGCACGCGGGTGTTCATCTCGATGAAGTAGAACTCGTCGTTCTCGTACAGGAACTCGAAAGTGCCGGCGCCGCGATAGCTGATCTTCTTGCACGCGTCCACGCAGCGCTCGCCGACGCGGGCGATCAGCCGCGGTGCGATGTCGACCGCAGGCGCCTCCTCGATGATCTTCTGGTGGCGGCGCTGCATCGAGCAGTCGCGCTCCCCGAGGTACACCGCATTCTTGTGCTCGTCGGCCAGCACCTGGATCTCGATGTGGCGCGGGTTCTCCAGGAACTTCTCCAGGTACACCATCGGGTTCCCGAATGCCGCCTGCGCCTCGGTGCGCGTCAGGCTGACCCCCGAGAGGAGCGCCGCCTCGGTGTGCACGACGCGCATTCCGCGCCCGCCCCCGCCGCCGGCGGCCTTGATGATGACGGGATACCTGACGGCGCGCGCGACCTTGACGATCTCCGCCGGTTCCTCCGGCAGCGCTCCTTCGGACCCCGGAACGCAGGGGACGCCGGCCTTCTGCATCGCGGCCTTGGCGCTCACCTTGTCGCCCATCAGCCGGATGTTCTCGGGGCGCGGCCCGATGAACGTGAAGCCGCTGCGCTCGACCTTCTCGGCGAAGTCGGCGTTCTCCGAGAGGAAGCCGTAGCCCGGATGGATCGCCTCGGCGTCCGTGACCTCGGCGGCGCTGATGATGGCGGGGATGTTCAGATAGGACGCGGCCGAGGGCGGGGGCCCAATGCACACCGACTCGTCCGCGAGCTTCACGTACTTCGCCTCCCGGTCGGCCTCGGAGTGCACGACCACGGTCCGGATGCCCATCTCGCGGCAGGCGCGCTGGATGCGCAGCGCGATCTCGCCGCGATTGGCGATCAGGATCTTCTCAAACATGCCGGGCAAGACGGCGCGTCACTCGATGGTGAGCAGCGGCTCGCCGTACTCGACCGGCTGCCCGTTCTCGACCATGATCGCCTTGACCACGCCGTCCCGGTCGGCCTCGATCTCGTTGAGGAGCTTCATCGCCTCGATGATGCACACCGTCTGCCCGGTCTTCACGGTGTCGCCCACTTCCACGAACGGCTTGGCGCCCGGCGAGGGCGAGCGATAGAACGTCCCGACCATCGGTGACTTCAGCACATGGCCCTCGGGCTGCGGCACGGCTTCGCCGGCGGCGGGCGCGGGCGCCGCGCCGGCGGCGGGCGGTGCGAGCGGCGCGGCGGCGGCAGGGATCGTCGCGACGACCTCCGGGACTGCGCGACCGCCCTTGACGATCTTGACCTTTTCCTCCCCCTCGCTGATCTCGAGCTCGGCGATGCCCGATTCCTGGACGAGATCGATGAGTTTCTTCAGCTTGCGCAGATCCATGTCGGATCCTCCCCCTTCGCCGGGCAGTGAGGCGCCCGGGGCGTGCTAACTCGCGAGCGCGTACTCGAGCGCCAAGTCGTAGCCTCGGCTGCCCAGCCCGCAGATCGTCCCGACCGCCAGATCGGAGAAGTAAGAACGGTGGCGGAAGGGCTCGCGCGCGTGGATGTTGGACAGATGCACTTCGATGAACGGAATGCCGACCGCTGCGAGCGCATCCCTGAGCGCTACGCTGCTGTGCGTGAAGCCGGCCGGATTGACGATGATGAACGCAATTTGCTGCTTTTTTGCCGCATGAACTCGCTCGATGAGGGCGCCCTCCTGGTTGCTCTGGAAGGCTTCGAGGCGCGCCCCCTTCCCCGCTGCGGCCTTGGAGAGGCGCTGGACGATATCCCGCAGCGTCTCGCGGCCGTAGATGTCCGGCTCCCGGCTCCCCAAAAGGTTGAGGTTCGGCCCGTTGAGAACGAGGATCTTCTTGCTGGCGGATCGCCGCCCGACGGGGGCGGTCTTGCCCGGTATCGGCATCCTGCCAGTTTGCCGCAGATCCCCTCTGCTGTCTAACTAGTGGCTGCCCGTTCGCCGAAATTCGCCGCTTTGCAGTCGGTCGCCGGGATCATCGAACGGCGCCCGCTTTATCCCAGCAACGGGGCGACGATCCGCGTCAACTCCGCTACGGAAATGATGCCGAGATGCACGGCCACGAGTTTGCCGTTGCGATCGAGAATCAAGGTATAGGGCAGCGCCCCAGGACGATTCCCCAGCCGGCGCGTCAGGTCGATGATCTCGACCCCGGCGACGAAAACCGGATAGTCGACGCCGAGCTCAGCGGCAGATTCCCGCGCTTTGTCTGCGGAATCGACGGCGATGCCGACAACTTCGAGTCCCTTCGCAGCAAGTTGCTTGCGGATGGCAACCAATCCCGGAATCTCCTCGCGGCAGGGAGGGCACCAGCTGGCCCAGAAGTTCACCACTAGAACGCGGCCACGCCACTGCTCAAGCGACCCAACCTTTCCCGATAAATCCTCGAATTGGGTCTGAGTGAGCGCTGACACCGCAGCGCTGTCGGGGAGACTCGAGCGGCTATCGAGGCGGAGATAGATTCCGACGCTAAGTGCAGCCGCGGCCACGGCCGCGATCAGCGCGGCCTGGACGGGCTTACGCATTCGTCTCGAGGAGCGCCGTGACGGCCGGGATCCCCGCCCGCTCCATCGGACGCCCCAAGGGCGTCGCCTTCAGCGCGGCACGCTCGTCCTTTGCGGCATAGATGGCGACGTTGACGGGCACGTCGTCCCATTCGACGC
Organism: Burkholderiales bacterium; assembly: GCA_035456405.1. GTDB lineage: Bacteria > Pseudomonadota > Gammaproteobacteria > Burkholderiales > SG8-39 > JAGVSZ01. Next base: position 50,983 of record DATIDG010000070.1, read on the forward strand.
GCAGCACCGGCACGGCTCGGACGTCGTCGCCGCAGTAGTGGCGAAGCTCGGACACCTCGTAGGGCACGTTCCGGTTGAGGAGGAAAAGCTCGACCGCCTTGTGGTCGTCAGTGAAGAGCTGGAGATCGACGTCGGCGTAGCGCCCCGCCGTCCCCTTGAGCACGGGCCCCGAAAGGTAGGGCCGGAACGCCGCAAGCGAATGCATCGCCTCGAGCGCCACCTCGCGCAGCGCGCGGACGCGGTCGCGCTGCTCGTCGCCCTGGTACAGCGACTGGTACGCGCGCAGCTCCGCCTCCACTTCCTCGTTGGCGGGAAGCGAGTGCGTGTCGGTGGCGCCGAGTTGCCGCGCGGCCTTGCGCTTGGCGAGCGCGAAGTCGTCGATGCCGTCCTCGGCCATCATGCGGGCAGCGGCGGCGGCGATCCGGGCGCGCATGTGCGACTGCTTGGTCCTGTTCTCTCGAGCCATCGTGCCGCCGCCTGCGCAATCCGGCCGTCGATCATACCTCAGCGGATCCCGCGCAATCACCGCTTACAATTCGCGCCCATGCACCTCCACATCCTCGGCATCTGCGGCACCTTCATGGGCGGCATCGCCGCGCTCGCTCGAGACGCCGGTCACCGCGTGACCGGCTGCGACGCGAACGTGTATCCGCCGATGAGCACGCAGCTCGCCGCGCAGGGCATCGAGATCGTGGAAGGCTTCGGCGCCGATCAGCTTGCGCTTGCGCCCGATCTGTGGGTCGTCGGCAACGTGGTGACGCGCGGCAACCCGCTCATGGAGGCGATTCTCGACAGCGGCGACCGGTACGTGTCGGGCCCGCAATGGCTCGCCGAGAACGTGCTGTCGGGGAAGCACGTCATCGCGGTGGCGGGCACGCACGGCAAGACGACGACGACGGCGATGCTCGTGTGGATCCTCGAGCGTGCCGGCAGGCATCCCGGCTTCCTGATCGGAGGGGTTCCGAACGACTTCGGCGTTTCCGCGCGGCCGTCCGCGTCAGAACTCTTCGCGATCGAGGCCGACGAGTACGACACCGCGTTCTTCGACAAGCGCTCGAAATTCGTGCACTACCGCGCCCGGACCGCGATCCTCAACAACCTGGAGTTCGACCACGCCGACATCTTTCCCGACTTGGCGGCGATCGAGACGCAGCTCCACCATTTCGTGCGCATGCTGCCGGCGTCCGCGCGCATCATCGCTAACGGGACGGATGGGGCACTCGAGCGCGTGCTAGCACGCGGGTGCTGGTCGGAGCTCGAATGGTTCGACGCCGCGGACGGCTGGTCGAGCCGGCGAGCCGACGGCGAGTCGTTCGACGTGCTCTGGCGGGGCGAGACCGCGGGGCGCGTCGGTTGGACGCTCAACGGCGACCACAATCGCGCCAACGCGCTCGCGGCCATCGCCGCAGCGCGGCACGTCGGCGTCGACCCGCGCGTCGCGACCGATGCGCTCAGCTGGTTCGGGGGCGTCAAGAGGCGCATGGAGCTGCGCGGGATCGTGCACGGCGTGACGCTGTACGACGACTTCGCGCATCACCCGACGGCGATCCGCACGACCATCGCGGGCCTGCGCCGCGGCGTCGGCGGCGCCCGGATCCTGGCGGTCCTCGAGCCGCGCTCCAACACCATGAAGCTCGGTGTGATGAAGGACGCGCTTGCGGACAGTCTCGCCGGCGCGGAACGGGTCTTCTGCTTCACCGCGGACCTTGGCTGGGACGCAGCCGCCGCGCTCGCACCGCTCGGCAATCGGGTGGTGTGCCAGGCCGAGCTCGGCGCCCTCGTCGACGCGATCGCGCGCGAGGCGCGGCCGGGCGATCATGTGCTGGTCATGTCGAACGGCGGTTTCGGCGGGATTCATCAACAGCTGCTCGACCGGCTCGCGCAGGCGCCGGCGCGATGACCATCGTCTATCTGCACGGGTTCAACAGCGCGCCACAGTCGCACAAGGCTCAGTCCATGCAGCGCTACATGGCGGCGCGCGGCCTCGGCGAGCGGTTTGTTTGCCCCAGGCTACCGCACTGCCCCGATGAGGCGATCGCTTTGGTCGAGAGCGAGATCGCGCGCCATCCGCCGGGAAGCGTGACGCTGGTCGGCAGCTCCCTCGGCGGTTTCTACGCGACCCACCTCGCCGAGAAGCACGGCGTGCGCGCGGTGCTGCTCAATCCCGCTGTCCGGCCGGGCCGGGATCTCGAGAGCTACCTCGGCATCCAGCGCAACCTCTACAGCGGCGAGGAGTACGAGCTTACGCACGCGCACGTCGAAGCCTGGCGTCGTCTCGACGTCGCTGCAGTCCATCCCGAGCGCTATCTGCTCATCGTCGAGACCGGCGACGAGGTGCTCGACTACCGCGAAGCGGTCGCGAAGTACGCCGGCGCGCGGCAGGTGATCGTGGAGGGCGGCGACCACACCCTGAAGAGCTTTCCCGAGCATCTTCCTCTGATCCTCGAGTTCGCCGGCCTGGAAGCGTGACCCGGGAGGCCGTCACGGCGAACTCTATGAACGTCCTGTACGAAGAGACCGGTGCCTTCAAGGTCGGCACCGTGCTCACCGAGCACGACGCGTCGCTGCACATCGAGGCGCCGCATGGCAAGCGGGCCAAGATCAAGTCTGCGAACGTGCTGCTGCGCTTCGACGATTCCCGCATCGATACGTTTCTCGATCGGGCGGGTGCGCTGGCGCAGGAGATCGACACCGGCTTTCTCTGGGAGGTCTGCGGCGAGCCCGAGTTCGGGTTCCTCGACCTCGCCAGGGAGTACTGCGGGCGCGCGCCGACGCCGCTCGAGGCGGCCGGGATCCTGCTCAAGCTGCACGCGGCGCCGATGTATTTCCACCGGAAGGGCAGGGGCCGCTTCAAGGCCGCGCCGGCCGAGACGCTTAAGGCCGCGCTGGCGGGCGTGGAGCGCAAGCGCCAGCAGCAGGAGAGAATCGAGGCGTGGGTCGAGGCGCTGAAGCGCTTCGAGCTCCCCGACGAGTTGCGGGCGTTGCTGCCGCAGCTCCTCTACCGACCCGATCGCAACCGGGTCGAGACCAAGGCGTTCGAGCAGGCTTGCGAGGAGATCGGCCTTTCCCCCGCGAAGCTGATCGAGCGTTGCGGCGCGCTGCCCTCGACGCACGACTACCACCTCGGCCGGTTCCTGTTCGAGCATTACCCCAGGGGAGCCGGATTTCCGGAGGTCACGCCGCCCGATATGCCGGGCGACCTGCCGGTCGCGCCGGTGGCGGCTTTCAGCCTTGACGATGCGGCGACGACCGAGATTGACGACGCGCTCTCGGTGACGCGACGCGACGACGGCCTCGTGCGGGTGGGCGTGCATATTGCGGCGCCGGGCCTGGGATTCGCGCCCGGCAGCGACATCGACCTCATCGCCCGCGAGCGGATCTCGACTGCGTACATGCCCGGCGCGAAGATCACGATGCTGCCGCCGGCGGTGGTCGACCGGTTCTCGCTGACCAAGGACGGCCCCCGCGCGGCGGTGTCGCTCTATCTCGACGTCGATCCTTCGTCGCTCGTGGTGCGTAGCGAGGAAACGCGCATCGACCGGGTCCCGATCGCCAGGAACCTGCGCCACCACGAGGTGGACCTGCTGAACGGTGCGCTCGCCGAAGGCCATCCCGCGGCCGGCGTGCCGTTCGCCGCAGAGCTCGAGTTCCTCCACCGCTTCGCCGTCGTGCTGCAGGCCGGGCGCGGGAAGACGGGCAACCAGGTCGAGCGCACCGATTACAGCTTCTATGTCGAGAACGACCGCGTCACCATCACCGAGCGCAAGCGCGGCTCGCCGCTCGACACGCTAGTCGCCGAGCTGATGATCCTGGTCAACCGGTCCTGGGGAAAAGTGCTCGATGATCGCGGCGTCGCGGCGATCTACCGTGCGCAAGGCGACGGCAAGGTGCGCATGACCACCGTCGCGGCCGAGCATCAGGGGCTCGGCGTGTCGCACTATGCCTGGTCGAGCTCGCCGCTGCGGCGGTACGCGGACTTGGTGAACCAGTGGCAGCTGCTCGCGTGCCTGCGCGGGGAGCCGCCGCCGTTCGGGCGCAAATCGGCGGAGCTGCTCGCAGTCGTGCGCGATTTCGAGGTGACCTACGCGGCCCTGGACGATTTCCAGCGCCAGATGGAGCACTATTGGTGCCTCCGCTGGCTCGTCCAGGAAGGCGTCACGGTGTCCGCGGCGGAGGTCGTACGCGAGAACGTGGTGAAGCTTGCGCGCATTCCGCTGTATGTCCGGGTGCCGTCGCTTCCGGATCTTCCACCGGGTGCGCTGGTCGAAGTCGAGGTCGCGGAGGTGGATCTCATTGACATGCATGTACGCTGCGTCTATAAGAAGCCTCAAGAAAAACGAGAAGTCGCGTGAGAAAAGCAAGATAATCTTTTGATTCTAAACGTATAGAATTGGGCTTGCTAGTCTTGTCGAAGTCCCCCCGCCGAGCATCGGCGACGGCGCTGGTCGAGCCGCCCCCACCGCTGCTCACGCCGCTCTTCGGCACGGCGCTCGCCGCGTCGATCATCCTTCATGGCGCATTGCTCGCAGTCCGGTTCGGCCTGCCCGATGCGTCGAAGCTGCGCTCGCTCCCGCAGACGCTCGACGTCATCCTCGTGAACAGCAAGACGTCGACGCGGCCGACGGCGCCGGACGCGCTCGCGCAGGCGAACCTCGACGGCGGGGGCAACACCGATGCGAACCGCCGCGCCAAGACGCCCCTGCCGGTCACTCGCGAGGTCGAGCGTGGCGACAACACGAAGCGCGCGCGCAAGCGCGTCGCTGAGCTCGAGGCCAAGCAACGCCAGCTCATGACCAAGCTCGCCCAGGCGAAGGCCGCGGTGCCGGTCGAGGAGGCGAAGCCCGCGCCGTCGGAAGCGCCCCCGGCCCCCATCTCCGGCGCGGACCTGATGACCTCGGCGCTCGCGCTGGCGCGCATGGAAGCGCAGGTCGCGCGGCAGATCGACGAGTACAACAAGCGCCCCCGCAAGCGGTTCGTCGGCGCGCGCGCGGCGGAGTCGCGCTTCGCGATGTACGTCGAGGAATGGCGGCGGAAAGTCGAGCAGATCGGCAATCTCAACTATCCGGAAAACGCGCGCGGGCGAATCTACGGAAGCCTGCGCGTCACCGTCTCGATCAAGCCGGACGGCAGCATCGACGAAGTTCAGGTCGACCGCCCGTCCGACCACAAGGTCCTGAACGAGGCCGCGCTCAAGATCGTGCGCCTCGGCGCCCCGTATGCACCGTTCCCGCCGGAGATCAGGCGCGACACCGACATCCTGGTGATCACGCGCACGTGGACGTTCGCGCCCGGGGACAAGCTCTATAACGAATAGGGAAGCGAAACGGTAGAGGCGGGAGTCATGCAACCGCCGGCGTCCGGGGACCGGGCGGTTTCGCGTTCAGCGTCTCCGCTTTCTGCTTTCCCGCTCCTCAGGTGAAGATCCTCCTCCGGATCTGGAAAGTCCTCGCGTACGCGGCCGGGGCGATTTTCCTGGCGATCCTCCTCGTGCAGGCCTGGTATCTCGGCTGGGTGCTGTACTGGAACGCCTACAACCCGAAGTCGACCAGCTTCATGGAGCGGCGGCTCGACGAGCTGCGCGCGAAACAGCCGAACGCCGCGCTGAAGCACCAGTGGGCCGCCTACGACCGGATCGCCGCGAGCCTCAAGCGCGCCGTGGTCGCGGCGGAGGACGCGAAGTTCCTGGACCACGAGGGATTCGACTGGGAGGGCATCCAGCGCGCCCTCGAGAAGAACCAGAAGCGCGGCAAGCCGGTCGCAGGCGGCTCGACGATCAGCCAGCAGCTGGCGAAGAACCTCTTCCTTTCGGGCGACCGGAGCCTCGTACGGAAGGGGCAGGAGGCCGCCGTCACGCTCATGCTGGAAACGGTGATGAGCAAACGGCGCATCCTCGAGCTCTATCTCAACGTGGCCGAGTGGGGCGAGGGCGTGTTCGGCGCCGAGGCGGCAGCGCGCCATTACTTCGGCACGAGCGCGGCGAACCTGTCCCAGACTCAAGCCGCGCGGCTCGCGGCGATGCTGCCACGGCCGCGCTTCTACGACCGGAACCGGGGCTCGCAATATTTGGCGTCGTACACGGAGCGCATCCTCGCGCGAATGCCTTCCGCTCAGGTGCCGTAGCTTGCATGCGCGCGGGGTACGACAGCTGACTCGGGGGATCCAAAAAGGGGGTGTGCTCCCTTGTACGAGCGCGCAGGGAGAGAAAATGGAGCTGTAGAAGATCGAGCCCGGCCGGCCGGCCGCGGCGATGGGGGCCGGCGAACCGCTGCCGGAGAGAGGCTACGCGTGGCTCGATCTCACGCACGAGGAGATCGAAAACCTCCAGCCGCAGGTCGAGCGGCTCACCGGCGTGCGCATCTTCGACGACCACGTTTCCGATGCGGGCAACGCCGCGCACTCGTCGTTCTTCGACAACACCGATCAGTACGAAATCGTCATCTTCCGCGGCTTGGCGCCCGACTCGGGCGCCGAGAAGATCGCGACGCGGCCGATGACGCTGTTCAACTTCGACCGTCTGCTGGTCACGGTGCGGGCGCCCGACAGCCGCTCGGTGGCGCAGGTGAAGAGCCGCTTCCTTGCCACCCCCGCCAAGTGCCCGGGGAGCCCCGACGAGCTGATGCATCGCCTGTTGTCGGCGATGGTCGACCACTACCTCGAGCTGCGGCAGCCGCTCACGCAGCGCCTCGAGCGATGGCAGAAGCTGCTGCTCGATCCGCGCAAGCCGTTCCGCGAATGGGGCAAGCTCCTCGAGAGCCGCGCAGAGATCCGCAAGCTGCAGCACCTCTGCGAGGAGCAGCGCGACGCGATCCAGGAATGGCGCGACTACCGGCTCGCGGACATGAGCGACGCACTGCAGGTGCGGTTCGTCGATCTCGTCGAGCACATCGAGCGCGTGCTGCACCAGGCCCGCACGATCGAGGGACAGGCCGAATCGGCGGTGCAGCTCTATTTCGCGTCGACGACCTTTCGCACCACCGAGATCATGCGGCTGCTCACGATCATTACCGCGACTTTCATGCCGCTCACCCTGATCACCGGCATCTTCGGCATGAACTTCGAGTTCATTCCCGGGCTGCACTCGCGGGCCGGATTCTGGATCTCGCTGCTCGGCATGGCCGCGGTGGTGGCGGCGATGCTCCTCTACTTCCGTCTCAGGCGCTGGCTGTAGGGACGGCAGCCCCGCGCAGGGCCGCCCGCCGGCCGCGGCGCGGATCGACGCCGGCGAGCACCGCGAGCCCGGCGACGAAGTACACGCCGGTGGTCAGCATCGCGATGCGATGGTCGCCGCGCGACAGCCAGTTCGCTAGGCCGTAGGTGACGGGGCCGAGGATCGAGGAGAGCTTCACCGCGAGCCCCCACAGCCCGAAGAACTCCGCGCGCCGGTCGCGCGGGCTGAGGTAGCCGACGAGCGCGCGGCCCGCCGACTGTGACGCGCCGAGGCAGAGGCCCGCCAGGTTCGCCGCCACCCAGAACGTCCCCCGGTCGGTCGCCCACCACGCCATGACCACCGTCGCGATCCAGCCGGCAAGGGTCAGCGCGATGGTCGGCACGTGTCCGAGACGATCCTGGACCTGGCCGAACGCGACCGCGCCGAGCGCTGCGGTCACGTTTACCGCCAGGATCAGCGTGATCGAGTCCCTGGTGGTGAATCCCATCGCTTCCTGGGCATAGATGGCGGCGAGCGCCACCACCGCCTGCACGCCCGCTTGGTAGCAGACCAGACACACGAGAAAACGGGCGAGATCCCGGTACCGGCGCGCGTGCCGCACGGTCTCCGCCACCCGCCCGAACGCCTCGGCGACGAGGTTCGCCGCCGCTGCCGGCTGCGGCTCGGCGCGCTCACGGAGCCAGAGGAGGGTGGGGAGGCTGGCGGCGAGAAAGATCGCCGCGGTGATGAGCATCGTCACCGGGACGAAGTGCGCGGCCGTCGCGCCGCGCCCCTGCGCCGCGGTGACGTAGGCGAGGCTCGCGCCCAGGGAGACGAGACCGCCGATGTAGCCGAGGCCCCATCCCCAGCCCGACACCTTCCCGAGCGCCTTCCCCTTCGCGAGCTCGGGCAGGAAGGCTGCGATCAGGTTCTCGCCGGTCGAGAAGAAGAAATTCGATGCGACGACGAGCGCGCATGCCAGTGCCAGCTCGCCCGGCCCGGCCGCCGCGAGGGCAGCGGTGCACGCGACACAGCCGATCGTGGTCAGGACGAGCAGCCGCTTCTTGGCCGCGTGCCGGTCGGCATAGGCGCCGAGGATCGGCGCCGTGACCATCACCGCGGCGTACGAGACCGCGAGAGTCAGGGTCCAAGCGAGCGTTGCCCACGGGGCGTTCCCGGCGACGAAAGCGACGAAGTAGGCGTTGAAGACCGCGGTGATGACGACCGTGGTGTAACCCGAGTTCGCGAAGTCGTACATCGCCCAGGCGACGACCTCGCGTGGCCGCACGCCGGGAGCGAGCAGAGGTTTGCGCGCCAGGCCGGACGCTGCTTCTCGCGCGGTCATTTTCCTTCGCAATCATACAGTCGGGGGTTATCCTACGACCCGCGCGAGCGGGCGCTCGTGCGCGGACGCGCGCGCATTCATGGCCGAGACGATCGAGCGTAAGGAACTCGAGAACCTGCAGCAGGACCTGGACGACGTCCGGGAGCTGCTGCGACGCCATCGTCTCGTGGAGAGCCTCGTCGAGCGCCAGCCGATGCGGAAGCACGAGCTCGTCGAGACGCTCGTGCACAAGCAGCACCTCGCCGAGCTGCGCGCGAAGCTCGACGAGATGCACCCGGCCGACGTCGCCTACATCCTCGAGGCGCTGCCGATCGAGGAGCGCCTCACCGTCTGGGACCTCGTCAAGGCGGAGCGCGACGGCGAGATCCTGCTCGAGCTCTCGGAGCCGGTGCGCGAGTCGCTCATCCGGACGATGGATTCGGACGAGCTCGTCGCGGCGGTGGAAACGCTCGACACCGACGAGATCGCCGAGCTCGCCCCCGACCTTCCCGACGAGGTTATCCAGGACGTCTTCCAGGCGCTCCCCGTCGAGGAGCGGGAGCAGCTGCGCGCGGCGATGTCCTACCCGGAGGACGCGGTCGGCGCGCTGATGGACTTCGACGTCGTGAGCGTGCGCGAGGACGTCACGCTGGAAGTCGTGACCCGCTACCTGCGACGGTTCGAGGAGCTGCCCGACCACACCGACCAGCTGTTCGTGGTCGATCGCGACCAGCGGCTCAAAGGGGTGCTGCCGATCGCGCGACTCGTCGTGACCGACCTCGAGACGCCGGTTACGGAGGTGATGCTGCAGGAATTCGTCGCGCTCTACCCCGACGACAAGGCGCAGGACGCCGCTCAGGCGTTCGAGCGCTACGATCTCGTCTCGGCCGCGGTGATCGACCAGGCCGGGAAGCTGGTGGGGCGCGTGACGGTCGACGCGGTCGTCGACTTCATCCGCGCGAAGAGCGAGAGCGAGGCGCTCGCCATGGGCGGCCTGCGGGAGACCGAGGACCTGTTCGCGCCGGTCTGGGAGTCGCTGAAGAACCGCTGGTCCTGGCTCGCGGTCAACCTGATCACCGCGTTCATCGCCTCGCGTGTGATCGGGGTGTTCGAGGGCTCGATCGAGAAGCTCGTCGCGCTCGCTGCGCTGATGCCGATCGTGGCAGGCATCGGCGGAAACTCCGGCAACCAGACCACGACCATGATCGTGCGCGCACTCGCGCTCGGCCAGATCCAGGTCGAGCAGGCGAAGAAGCTGTTCGCGAAGGAGATCGCGGTCGCGATCGCGAACGGCCTCGTCTGGGGCGGGATCCTCGGCGTGATCGCTTATCTCCTCTACAGCAGCGTGAAGCTCGGCGCGGTCATGACCGCCGCGATGACGCTGAACCTGCTGCTCGCGGGGGTGATGGGCGTTGCGATCCCGATCGCGATGGCGAAGCTCGGCCGCGACCCGGCGATCGGCTCTTCGGTGATGATCACGGCCTGCACCGACTCCGGCGGTTTTTTCATCTTCCTCGGACTCGCGACGCTCTTTCTGCTCTGAGCCGGCCGCGCCGCCGCGGGACCGCTCACGCCGCCGGAACGGGCAGGCTACACTGCGCGCTCTGACGGACCGTATCCGACGAGAAGGGGGAATTCGGCATGTCCATGCTGCAGGAGTTCAAGAATTTCGCCATCAGGGGAAACGTGATGGATCTCGCGGTCGGCGTGATCATCGGTGCCGCGTTCGGGAAGATCGTCGATTCGGTGGTGAACGACCTCATCATGCCGATCATCGGTCGGCTCACCGGCGGGCTCGACTTCTCGAATTACTTTCTCGCGCTGAAGGACGTGCCGCAGGGCACGCCGATGACGCTCGACGCGGTAAAAAAGGCCGGCGTGCCGGTGTTCGCCTACGGCAACTTCATCACCATCGTGCTGTACTTCGTCATCCTCGCCTTCATCATCTTCATGATGGTGAAGTGGATCAACCGGCTGAAGGCCGAGGCGCCGCCGGCGCCCGCTGCCGAGCCGGAGGACGTGAAGCTCCTGCGTGAGATCCGCGATGCGCTCAAGAGGTGACCGGACGCGGTCTGCCATGGCCGCTGCACCGGCATGGCGTTCGCCGGCAGGAACCGTGCGCAGGCACGGTTCCTGAGTTCCCGGCTCACTCCCCGCCTACACGTAGATCGCGGAAGATTTGCGGGCCGCGCGCGGCTCTCGCGAACGGACTACCGCCCGAACCAGCGCTCGGCCGCCGCGATCGTATGTGCGATCTCGTCCTCGCCGTGCGCCGCTGACACGAAGCCCGCCTCATAGGCGGAGGGCGCGTAGTACACGCCTTCCCCGAGCATGGCGTGGAAGAAGCGGTTGAACGCCTCCTTGTCGCACTCCATCACCTCGGCATACGACAGCGGGGGCGTCTCCCGGAAGAACACCCCGAACATTCCGCCGACGTGCGCTGCGGAGAACGCAACACCGCGCCTTCTCGCGGCCGCGTTCAGGCCGTCGACGAGGCGCCGCGTCGATGCTTCGAGCTTCTCGAAGAACCCCGGCTGGAGAACAAGCTTCAGCGTCGCGAGGCCGGCAGCGACGGCCACCGGGTTGCCCGACAGCGTGCCGGCCTGATAGACCGGTCCGAGCGGCGCGATCTTCGCCATGATGTCCTTGCGCCCGCCGAATGCGCCGACCGGCATGCCGCCGCCGATGACCTTGCCGAGTGTGGTGAGGTCCGGCGTGATCCCGTAGAGGCCCTGGGCGCCCTCCGGTCCGACCCGGAACCCCGTCATCACCTCGTCGAAGATGAGCACCGCGCCGTGCTGCGTGCAGAGGGAGCGCAGCGCACCGAGGAACTCGCGCGTGCCCGGCACGAGGTTCATGTTGCCGGCCACGGGCTCGACGATGACTCCGGCGATCTCGCCGCCGTGCTTCCGGAATGCGTCTTCGAGCTGGCCGGCGTCGTTGAAACTGAGCACCATCGTATGCGTGGCGGTCTCGGGCGTCACGCCCGCGGAGCTCGGATTGCCGAGCGTCAGCGCGCCCGAGCCGGCCTTCACGAGCAGCGCATCGCCGTGACCGTGGTAGCAGCCCTCGAACTTTACGATCTTCGACCTTCCGGTGAAGCCGCGCGCGAGGCGCAGCGCGGTCATCGTCGCCTCGGTCCCGGAGGAGACGAGCCGCACCATCTCCATGCTCGGCAGGGTGTTGCACAGGAGCTCCGCCATCTCGATCTCGAGCTCGGTGGGGGCCCCGAACGAAAGCCCTTCCAGGGCACGGCTGCGGACCGCCTCGACGACCTCCGGATGCGCATGGCCCAGGATGAGCGGCCCCCACGAACCGACGTAGTCGATGTAGCGCATCCCGTCCGCGTCCCAGAAGTACGCCCCCGCGCCGCGGGCAAAGAAGCGCGGCGTGCCGCCGACCGCGCGAAACGCGCGCACCGGCGAATTGACGCCGCCCGGGATGAGAGCCTGCGCACGGGTGAACAGCTGCTCGTTGCGGTTCATGACGCCTCGATTCCTGCGAAGAGGTTCCGGAATTCGCGGGCGCGCCGCTCGACGTCGTCCGTCGCGAAGAGCGCGGTGATCACCGCGATCGAGTCGACCCCGGCGGCGAGGAGCTCGCCCGCGTTCGCGACCGTGATGCCGCCGATGGCGACGATCGGGACCGGAATCGCACGCCGCGCCGCGCGGTACAGCTCGAGCGGCGCCTGCGCCGCGCAGGGCTTGGTCGGCGAGGCGAACGCGCTCCCGAAGGCGACGTAGTCGGCGCCCGCCGCGACCGCCGTGCGCGCCAGCTCGAGCCGGTTATAGCACGACGCCCCGAGGAGCCGTCGCGGGCCCAGGCGCCGCCGCGCTTCCGCGAGGTCGCCGTCCTCGCGGCCGAGGTGCGCGCCGTCCGCGTCGAGCGCGGTCGCCAGCTCGAGATCGTCGTTCACGATCAGGGGTACGCCGGCGGGGCGGCACAGATCCAGGAGCGCCTGCACCTGCTCGCGGCGCAGCTCCTCCGGCGCGGCCTTGTTCCGGTACTGGACCGCCGCGGCGCCCCCGCAAATCGCCGCGCCGACGAGCCGGATAAGCTCGCGCGTGTCCGCGACATCGGGGGTCAGCGCATAGAGGCCGCGCGGGAACCGCGTCACGGCGCGCGCCGGCCGCATCGTGGAATGGGAGGGGAGCACGAGCGGGCGTTACGGTGAGTGCCCATGCTGGCCATGCACGGGGCCGCACGGTATGATCCGCCCGATTTTAGCGCAGCCCTCCGCACTTCAAACCCTTATTTCAATGGCAGAAACCACTCAGACCTACAAGACATGGATGTGCCTCATCTGCGGGTTCATCTACGATGAGGCGGCCGGGCTGCCGGAGGAGGGGATCCCACCCGCGACCCGGTGGGAGGACGTCCCGATCAACTGGACCTGCCCCGAGTGCGGCGCGCGCAAGGAAGACTTCGAGATGGTCGAGATCTAACTCGATTTCATGACGCGCGGGGCCGCATTTCCTCGCGCACCCAATGTCAGGAAAACCGCTGCCCGCGGCACCGGTTTTCTCTTCTCTTTAGTCGACAAGCTTCCGCCCCTCCCGCGCCGGCCCGCCGCCATCGCCGCCTGCTCCGGCACCCCCACGTTCGTCGTCAGCCCGTCCCCGGCCTGCGTTCTCCCCCGAAAATCCCCGCGTCGGACGGGCGGAACGGTCTCGCCCGGGCCTATTGCACACTTCAGAAACCGCGTTAAATAATTCGCCGAACCCATGATTCCCGGATAGCTTCCGGTTTCCGGACGCGCTTAAAATGGGCGCCTGCCCAGGCGCAGGTGGCCCAGTCGCCGCCGTTTCCCGCGCGGGGCCGGAAAAAAAGAGGCCCGACCTTGAGCGATACCGCCACCCTGGCCGGTGTGAAAGTGATGGTGATCGATGATTCGAACACCATCCGCCGCAGCGCCGAGATCTTCCTCGCGCAAGCCGGCTGCCAAGTGATCCTGGCTGAAGACGGCTTCGACGCCCTCGCGAAGATCACCGATCACCAGCCGGACCTGATCTTCTGCGACATCATGATGCCGCGCCTAGACGGCTATCAGACCTGCGCGCTGATCAAGAAGAACGTCCGGTTCGCCGGCACTCCGGTGATCATGCTGTCCTCCAAGGACGGCCTGTTCGACCGCGCGCGCGGCCGGATGGTCGGGTCGGACGAGTACCTGACCAAACCCTTTACCAAAGACAGCCTGCTGAAGACCGTCGGCGCACACGCGCTGCACCGCGTCTAGGGCAGCGGAGAAACTCATGCCCGTCAAGAAGATCCTCGTCGTCGACGATTCGCCCACCGACCGCCAGTACATGCTGGAGACGCTCGCCAAGAAGGGCTTCCAGGTGGTGATCGCCGAGAACGGCGAGGACGCCATCGTCAAGGCCAAGGCCGAGCTGCCCGACCTGATCCTCATGGACGTCGTGATGCCCGGGCTGAACGGCTACCAGGCGACGCGCCAGATCACTCGCGACGACGCCACCAAACACATCCCGGTGATCATGTGCACGAGCAAGGGCGCGGACACCGACAAGATCTGGGGCATGCGCCAGGGCGCAAACGACTACCTGGTGAAGCCGGTCGACGCGGCGCAGCTGCTCGCGAAGATCGCCCAGCTGTCCGCCGCCAGCTAGAGAGAAACACGATGCCGAAGGCAGCGTCTTTCCTGACCTTGGGGTGCCCGAGGAGCTGTGGCCCTTCGGATCGAAACGCGTAGACGCGAGATGGCCCGCCGAGTCAGCCTCCGCGAGTTCCAGCAGGACCTCGTCCGCCGCCTAAACGAAGCGGCGGCGGCCGACGCCCCGTCGGCGCGGCTCGGCATACAGGTCGGTCCGGAGCTCTGGCTGGTGCGGCTCGAGGAGGCGGGCGAGGTGATGCCGGTGCCGGCAATCGCGAACGTGCCGCTGACCCGGGGCTGGTTCCGGGGTCTCGCGAACATCCGTGGAAACCTCTTCAGCGTCATCGATCTTTCGGCATTCCAGGGCGGCGAGCCCACGCCGCACACACCGGACTCACGGCTGCTCCTGGTGGCGGAGCGCTACCACTTGAACGCCGCGCTGCTGGTGAACCGCATGCTCGGGCTGCGCAATCTGCAGCACTTCGAGCCGCGTCCGGGCGAGAGCGAGCGGCCGTGGGAAGCGGGGCGCTTCGCGGATCGCGAGGGGCAGGTGTGGCGCGAATTGAGCATGAATGAGTTGGTGTACAGCGAGGGATTCCTGCAGACCGGCATATAGCGGGCGGCAGGGAAAGAAAACGGGCCTGCGGCGCGAAGGGAAGCGCGCCGGCGGGAACAGAGAGAAATACGAATAGGCGCAGGATCGCGGGGGAAGTCATGGCAATCAATTTGAAGGCGTTGAGCATCGGCCTCGGCAAGGGGAAGGACGCCGGCAAGGCGTCGCCCATCAAGGCGCCGGCCAAGAAAGCGCCGGTGCAGGCGAGCTCGACTTCGATCCTCGAGTCGGTGGGCGCCCCTAAGAAGAAAGGCGCCCTCGCCGGCAAGTCGTTCCGCGTGCAGACGCAGGTGCTGTTGACGGTGCTCGGTTTCCTCGTGTTCGCGATCGCGCTGCTCGGCTGGCTGGCGATCCGCACCACCTCGAACGGCGCCGCCTACATCAGTGCGTCGGGGCAGATGCGCATGCTGTCGCAGCGGATTGCGAAGGAATCGCAGCAGGGGCTGCAGGGCAGCGCCGCGGCATTCGGCCGGCTCAAGTCGAGCCGCGACGAGTTCGCCGGCCTGCTCGACGCGGTGACGGCCGGCGGCAAGGTCGGCGAAGTCGACGTGCCGCCGACCTCGGAGGGCGTCAAGCCCGTGCTCGATAAGGTGACGCAGGTCTGGCAGAAGTCGGACAAGAACGTCGGGCTCGTCCTCACGCAGCAGAAAAACCTCATCGCTCTCGGTGCCGCGGTCAAGGCGATCAACGACAACAACCCGCTGCTGCTCGACCTCGCCGAGCAGGTCGCGGCGCTCAAGCTGCAGACGCAGGCCGGCTCGCGCGAGATCTCGGCGGCAGGCCAGCTCGTCATGCTCACCCAGCGGATGGCGAAGAACGCCAACGCGCTGCTAGCCTCCGACGTCATCGACCCCGAGGTGACCTTCCTGCTCGGCAAGGACTCCAATACGTTCCGCGACCTCCTCGCGGCCCTGGCCAAGGGCAGCGATGCGCTGCGCGTGTCGGCGGCGCGCGACCCGGAGACGCAGGAGAAGCTGAAGGAGCTCGACGCCGCCTACCAGGAGTACCGCAAGGCGGTGAACTCGATCCTCGGCAACATGCAGCCGCTCGTGAACGCGAAGGCGGCGGGCCGCAACGTCGTGAACGACTCGGAGGCCCTGCTCAAGGCGTCCGACGAGCTTGCGGCCGCCTACGAGGGCGAGCTCGGGCAGACCTGGATTCACTACATCGTCATGGCGCTTTGCGCGGCCGGCGCCATCGTCGCCGTCGTGCTGATGGCCAAGGCGTACCGCGACGAGAGCGAGCGCCGGACCGCCGACCAGGTGAAGCTACGGGAAGACGCGGAGCGCCTGCGGAGCGAAGCCGAATCGCAGAACAAGGCGAACCAGGAGGCCATTCTCCGTCTGATGAACGAGATGGGCAGCCTCGCCGACGGCGACCTCACGGTGCAGGCGACCGTGACCGAGGACATCACCGGCGCGATTGCCGACTCGGTGAACTACACGATCGAGGAGCTGCGCGTCCTCGTCGGCCGCATCAACAGCGCGGCGGCACAGGTGACGAGCGCGACCGAGTCCGCGCAGGCGACCTCGGTAAAGCTTCTCCAGGCCGCGGAGCGGCAGTCGAAGGAGATCCAGGAAGCGGGCGCGTCGGTCCTCAAGATGGCGCGCGCAATTAACGAGGTGTCGGCGAGCGCGTCGAAGTCGGTGAGCGTCGCGCGCCAGTCGCTGTCGGCCGCGCAGAAGGGCCAGGAGGCGGTGTCAAACTCCATCAGCGGCATGGGCGAGATCCGCGAGCAGATCCAGGAAACAGCGAAGCGGATCAAGCGCCTCGGTGAATCCTCGCAGGAGATCGGCGAGATCGTGGAACTGATTTCGGACATTACCGAGCAGACGAACGTGCTGGCGCTGAACGCCGCGATCCAGGCAGCGAGCGCGGGCGAGGCGGGCCGCGGCTTCACGGTGGTCGCAGAGGAGGTGCAGCGCCTCGCGGAACGCTCCACGGAGGCGACGAAGCAGATCGCCGCGATCGTGAAGACGATTCAGACCGACACGCACGACGCCGTGGCCGCCATGGAGAAGAGCACCGTCGGCGTGGTCGAGGGGGCGAAACTCTCTGATGCCGCGGGCCAGGCGCTGTCCGAGATCGGCGAGGTGTCGCGCCGGCTGGCGCAGCTCATCGAGGAGATCTCGGTGACCGCGCAGGCGCAGGCGCAGGCGGCGGGGGTCGTGGCGACCTCGATGCAAGACATTCTGTCGGTGACGAAGCAGACCACGGAAGGTACGAAGCAGACCGCGGTCTCGGTCGGACAGATCGCCAAGCTCGCGCAGGAACTCAAGGGTTCGGTCGCGAACTTCAAGATCGCGTAAGTCGCGCGGCACGGGTCAGGGAACGGCTTTGGTCCGGCGGCCGCGCGGAGGGAAGACGCGTGATCGATCGACGGCGCCAGCCGGCCGATCGGCGCGAAGCCGTAGTGGCGTGGTCGAGGACGACGACAAGGCAGGGCGGCAGTCATGAGCACGCCGGATGACTTCGACATCGGCCCACTGACGTGGGTCAAGAGCGAGATCGATCAGGCGCTGGAGCGGTCGTTGACCGCGCTGCGCGCGTACGCCGCCAACCCGGGCGACTCGAACCAGATCCGGTTCTCGCAGACCCATTTTCACCAGGCGCATGGCGCGCTGCAGATCGTCGGTCTCGACGGCGTCACGCGCCTTTCCGAGGAGCTCGACGGGCTGCTCGGCGACATCGCCAAGAGCGGCGGCGCGCCGGCGCCCGAGGCCGTGAGCGCCGCGAAGCACGCGTTCGGCGCGATCACCGCATACCTCGACCAGCTCCTCGTCGGCGAGCCGAACCAGCCACTCAGGCTCTTCGCCGTCTACCGCGACGTCGCAAAGTTGCGCGGGCGCGAAGGCGTCGATCCCGTCGACCTCTACTATCCCGACCTGACGCGCCGGCCGCCGCGCCGCGAGAAGCCGCCGGTCGACGTCCCGGCAGGGCAGGGCCAGCAGTACTACCGCGATCAGCGCGGACGCTACCAGCGCGGGCTGCTCAAGTGGCTCAAGAAGGACTGGACCGGCGTGGAGGACATGCGCGCCGCGGTCGCGGCAGTCGAGGCCGCACAGACCAATCCCGCGAGCCGCGCGTTCTGGTGGGTGGCGCTCGGCTTCTTCGATGCGCTCTTCGCGAAGGCGATTGCGGACCAGGCGACGGTGGCCCGGCTCGCGAACCGCGTCGAGCAGCAGCTCAAGCGCCTGATGGAAGGATCAGCGACCGTGGCCGAGCGGCTGATGCGAGAGGCACTGTTCGCGGTCGCGCGCGCGCGACCGGCGACCGAGCACGTGCGCAACGTCCAGGAGGTCTTCCAGCTGTCCGGCTCGGTGCCGGCGGCCTTCGAGCTGAAGAGCGAGAACTCGCCGCAGTTTCCGGCCCTGCGCGCTCTGCGGGAGGCGGTCGGCGGCGCCAAGACGGCGTGGAACAAGGTCGCGTCCGGCCACCAGCCGAGCATCGCGACCTTCCGCGATCTCGCCGTCCAGATGCGCGACCGCGCAGCCGAGCTGAAGCAGCCGGAGCTCGCGAAGATCGCGGACGAGGTGGCGACCCTCGCCGCCTGGGTGGGCGACGGGCCGAGCCGGCTCACCGACGGCGTCGCGATGGAGACCGCAACCGCGCTCCTCCTCATCGAAAACGCGGTCGACAACTTCGCTACTCTCGGCGCCGAGTTCGCCCAGCAGGCCAATCTCATGCACCGCCGCCTCCAGGCGGTCGTGAAAGGCGAGGCGCCGCACGCCAGCCAGCCGGTGCCGGTGCTGGACGAGATGTCGCGTCGCGCCCAGGAGCGCCTGCTGATGGCGCAGGTCGTCTCCGAGATCCAGGCGAGCCTGCGCGCGATCGAGCAGGCCCTCGACGCGTTCTTCCGCGACGCCGCCAAGCGCGGGGAGCTGGCGAGCCTCGACAAGCCGGTCCGCCAGGTGCTCGGCGCGCTGACGATGCTTAACGAGGACCGCGCCGCCGCGGCGCTGTCGCAGTGCGCGGCCGAGATCCAGCGTTTCGCGCAGGCCGGCTATGCGCCGGCGCAGGGCGACTTCGAGCGCGTGGCCGGCACCCTTTCGGGGCTCGGCTTCTACGTCGACGCCCTCCAGCACGGCAAGGCCGACTTCGACCAGTTCATGCGGCCGATCGCCGCCAGGAAGATCGAGGTCGTGGAGCAGGCCGAGGAGCAGACTGCCGGCGGCACGGTCGAGGCCGAGCTCGAGAAGGGCAAGAAGGAGCTGAACGCGATCTACGAGCGGTGGAAGCGCGAGCCGCAGAACTCGTCGGTCAAGGAAGAGCTGCGCGGGAAGGCCACAGCGATGCAGAAGGACGCGGGGCTCGTGGCGGACGCGAAGCTCGAGCTCCAGGCGGCCGACATGCTGCGCATCCTCGACGCGACCGACGCGAAGCCGTTCGATCCCAAGGTCTCGCAGGTCCTCACTGCAATTCAGCCGGCAGCGCCCGCCGCGCCGTCGCCAGAGGCGCAGAAGTTCATCGCCGCGAGCGCCGAGACCGTCGACGCGGAGCTGCTCTCCGTCTATCTCGAGGAGGCAGGCGAGGTGCTCGGCACGATCGGCGAGAACCTCGGGCAGGCGCGCGAGTTGCCGCAGAACATCGAGCTCCTGCGCACGATCCGCCGCGGTTTCCACACGCTGAAGGGCAGCGGCCGCATGGTCGGCCTCACGCGCCTCGGCGAGGCCGCGTGGGCGGTCGAGCAGGTGATGAACCGCTGGCTCGAGGAAGAGCGCGCGGCCACCCCCGACCTCTTCACGCTGATCGGAACGGCCCGGCAGTTCTTCGAGGGCGCGGTCGCCAGCCTCAAGGCCGGCGGTTCGAGCCCCGACGAGTCGGCGACCGTCGCGATGGCGAACAAGGTCAAGGCCGGCGAGGCCCTGGGCGAAATCCCGGCTGAAATCGCCGCCGTGCCGCCTGCGGTCTTCGCGCCGGAGGCTCCGCAGGTCGTCGAGGCCCCCGCGCTGCTTCAGGAAATCGATCTCGCAGCGATCGCGCCCGCCCCCGAGCCCGAAACCGTCACGCCCGTACCGGTTGCGCCAGTCGAGATCGCACCCGCGCTCGCACCGGTCGAGGAACTGCCCGCGATCGCGCTTCCCGCCGTCGAGCTGCCGGCGATCGAGCCCGTCGCCGCGCCGGCGCCAGAGGCCGATGAGACCATCACGATCGGTGACGTGCAGCTCTCGCAGTCGCTCTACGTCATCTTCCTCGAGGAAACGCGCGCCCATCTCGACGCGCTTGCCGCGGGCCGGCAGCGGCTCGACGAAGGAGAGCACGTCACCGAGGACTTCGAGCGGGCCGCGCACACGCTCGCGGGAATCGCCGGCACCGTCAAGGTCGACGCGGTGAAGGACATCGGGCACGCGCTCGAAGGCCTGCTGGAGCGGCTGCTCGACAAGCCGGCCGATCCCGCGGCCCGCGCCCTCATCGGCGAAGCGATCGACAACCTCAATGGCATGCTCGACAAGGCCGCGGCGCGTCAGCTGCCCGCCGCGATGCCGGCGCTGATCGCGCGTCTGGATGCGATGGCGACCGCCGAAGAGGGCGGTGCCGCACCAGCGCTCGACTTCGCCGGCGCCCCTGCGCCCGCCGACACGCTGACCCCGTCGCCCGCATTCGACGATCTCGATTTCGCCCTACCTGCCACCACCCCGCAGCAGACCGAGACACCGCCTGCAGCACGCGCACGGGTCGCGCTCGACTTTTCCGATTTCTCGCTGCCTGCGCCGATGGGCGAGCCGGCGGTGACCGCGATCGCGCCGGTCGCTGCGAACGACACGGTCGTCGCGCCGCCGCACGTGCCGCCGGCGCCGCCTCCTGCCAGACCGGAAGTCGTCGCGGCGCCCGGTCCGCAACCCGCTCCGGCCGAAACGCACCTTCCCGCGGTCGAGGTCGAAGAGAACCCGATGGATCGGCGCACGCGCCGCCTCGACGACGACATCGACCAGGATTTGCTGCCGATCTTCCTCGAGGAGGCGCAGGAGCTCGTGCCGGCCGTCGGTCAGGGACTCCGCGACTGGCGCGTGACTCCGGGCAACATGGCGGCAGGGAATGCGCTGCAGCGCACGCTGCATACGCTGAAGGGCTCGGCGCGGATGTGCGGTGCGATGGCGCTCGGCGAGCTCACGCACCACATGGAGACGCGCGTCGAGAACGCGCTCGCTACGCCGGAGCTTCCCGCGACGTTCTTCGAGGAGCTCGAGGGCTCGTACGACCGGATGGGCCTCCTGTACGACCGCCTGGTCAATCCGCAGGCGGCGGTGCCGGCCTCGATGGGCGAGCCGGCGAGCGCGGCCGCGGCCCCTGCCGCCGCTGCGCCGCAGGCCGAGGCCGTGCCGCAGAAGCCCGCCGCGCCCGCGCCGGAGAAGCCCGCCGCGCCCGCACCGGAGAAGGCCGAGGAGAAGCCCGCCACCCAGATTGAGCAGGATCTCGCGGCGGCGAGCCGCGCGATGCTGCGCGTGCGCGCCGACCTGATTGACCGGCTCGTGAACGAGGCCGGCGAAGTCTCGATCGCGCGCTCCAGGATCGAAGGCGACCTCCGCGCCATCAAGGGGGCGCTGTTCGAGTTCACCGAGAACGTGAACCGGATGCGCTCGCAGCTGCGCGACATCGAGATCCAGGCCGAGTCGCAGATGCAGTCGCGCATCTCGCTCGCACAGGAGAGCGAGACCCCGTTCGACCCGCTGGAGTTCGACCGCTTCACGCGATTCCAGGAGCTCACGCGGATGATGGCCGAGAGCGTGAACGACGTCGCGACCGTCCACCAG
The DNA here is from genome assembly GCA_035456405.1 of Burkholderiales bacterium. Taxonomy (GTDB): domain Bacteria; phylum Pseudomonadota; class Gammaproteobacteria; order Burkholderiales; family SG8-39; genus JAGVSZ01. The sequence goes on from DATIDG010000070.1 coordinate 72,430, forward strand.
AACCTGCTGAAGGCAGTCGGCGAGAGCGAGGCCGCGACTTCCGCGCAGGCGCGTCTCACCCGCGCGCTTCAGGCGAACCTCATGCGCATCCGCATGGTGCCGTTCGCGAGCGTGTCGGAGCGCCTGTTCCGCATCGTGCGCCAGGCGGCGAAGGAGACGGAGAAGCGCGCGGTGCTCGACATCAAGGGCGGCCAGGTCGAGGTCGACCGCTCGGTGCTCGAGCGCATCACCGCGCCGTTCGAGCACATGCTGCGCAACTCCGTCGTCCACGGAATCGAGGCGCCGGCGGAGCGCATCGCGAAGGGCAAGCCCGAGCTCGGCGAAGTGCGGATCGACGTGCGCCAGGAAGGCAACGAGATCGTTCTCTCCGTCGTCGACGACGGCGCCGGTCTCAACTTCGCCCGGATCCGCGCAAAGGCGCTCTCCCAGGGGCTGCTCAAGCCGGAGGACAACCCGACCGACGGCGAGATCGCCGAGTTCATCTTCCATCCCGGGTTCTCGACTGCGCAGGAAGTGACCCAGCTCGCCGGCCGCGGCGTCGGCATGGACGTTGTCAAGAGCGAGATCGCCGCGCTGGGCGGCCGGGTCGACCTCGCGAGCGAGAACGGCAAGGGCACGCGCCTCACGATCTACCTGCCGCTCACCCTCGCGGTGACGCAGGCGGTGCTCGTTCGCGCCGGCAACGTCGCCTACGCGATCCCCGCCGTCATGGTCGAGCAGGTGCGCCAGGTGAAGGCGCCCGAGCTCGAGTCCTACCGCGCCGCGGGCGAGACGAGCTGGCAGGATCGTCGCTATCCGTTCCGCTACCTCCCGCGACTGCTGGGCGACGCCGAGTTCGTGCCGGAGCAGAAGCGCGTGACGCCCGTCCTGCTGCTGCGCACTGGCGGGAACACCGTGGCGCTCCAGGTCGACGAGGTGGCCGGCAGCCAGGAAATCGTCGTCAAGAACACCGGGCCGCTGCTCGCGCGCGTCGCAGGCATCACCGGCGCGACTGTGCTCGGCAACGGCGAAATCGTGCTCATTCTGAACCCGGTCATCCTCGCGGCCCGCGAGCTGACGGTGAGTGTGCGGCTGCCGGCCGCGCCGGCCGAAGCAAAGGCCGAGGCGTCGGCGGTGCCGACGATCATGATCGTCGACGACTCGCTCACGGTGCGCAAGATCACCGGGCGCCTGCTCGCGCGCGAAGGCTACAACGTGCTCACCGCGAAGGACGGCGTCGACGCGATGGAGCAGCTGCAGGAGCACCTCCCGGGCGTGATGCTTGTCGACATCGAGATGCCGCGCATGGACGGCTTCGACCTGACGCGCAACGTGCGCGCCGACAGCCGCCTGAAGCACGTGCCGATCATCATGATCACCTCGCGGACCGCGGAGAAGCACCGCAGCTACGCCAAGGAGATCGGCGTCAACGTCTACCTGGGCAAGCCGTACCAGGAAGACGAGCTGCTCAGGCACATCGGCGGGTTCGTGAAGAAGGCGGCGCTGGTCTGAAGACTCGTTTCAGGCCTTTCCTGCAGCCCGCCTGTAGCGCTCGAGCGTGATCCGCCGCGCCTCGCCGTGGTCCACGACGGGCGCGGGGTAATCCCGTCCGATCACGCACCCCGCCTCCCCCTGATCGACCGGCTGCATCGTCCACGGCGCGTGGATATGGCGATCCGGTACGCGCGCAAGCTCCGGCACGTAGCGCCGAATGAACGCGCCGCCCGGGTCGAACTTCTCCGACTGCGTTACCGGGTTGAAGATGCGGAAGTACGGCTGCGCGTCGCAGCCGGTGGAGGCGGCCCACTGCCACCCGCCGTTGTTCGCGGCGAGGTCGAAGTCGTTCAGGTGCGCGGCGAAGTAACGCTCGCCCCGCCGCCAGTCGACGTGCAGGTCCTTCACCAGGAACGACGCGGCCACCATGCGCAGCCGGTTGTGCATATAGCCCGTCCGGTTGATCTGCCGCATCGCCGCGTCGACGAGCGGATAGCCCGTTCGCCCCTCGCACCACGCGCGCCACTTCGCGTCGTCGTTCTCGAACTCGACGCGCTCGAGCTCGCGCTTGAACGCGTGACCGACGACCTGGGGGAAGTGGTACAGGACCGCGAAGTAGAAATCGCGCCAGACCAGCTCCGAGAGCCAGGTCTCGGCGCCCCGGCCGCCCTCCGCGTGCGCGCGCCCCGCGAGCTCCCGGATCGACATGGTCCCGAAGCGCAGGTGCACCGACAGGTAGGACGGCCCCTTCTGCGCCGGATAGTCGCGGCGTTCGTGGTAGGCGCGGATGCGCCCGAGGAAGTCGGCCAGCAACTGCTGGGCGCCCGACATGCCGGTGGGGATCGGCACCTCGAGCAGGTTCGTCGCGGCGAACCCGAGGTCGGCGAGCGTCGGGCGCGGTCCTTCCGGCGGCGGCGCGAGACTGCGCGCGTATCGCTGCACAGGATAGGCGCGGAGGAAGAACGCATCGAGCTTCTTCTGCCAGGCGCGCTTGTAGGGCGTGAACACGGTGTAGGGCGTGCCCGCCGCCGTGAGCACCTCCTCCTTCTCGAAGATCACCTGGTCCTTGAAAGTCCGGAACTCGATCCCGGCGCCGTCGAGCGCGCGCGCGACGTCCGCGTCCCGGTCGATCGCCTGCGGCTCGTAGTCGTGATTGGCGTACACCGCTGCCGCGCCGAGGCGCGCTGCAAGCCGCGGAATCTCTGCGCGCGCGCGGCCGTGCACGACGATCATTCCGCCGCCGCGGTCGCGCAGGGCTCGGTCGAGCTCCTCGACCGAGCGCCAGATGAACTCCACGCGCCGGTCCGCGCGCGACGGGAGCGCGTCGAGGATCTCCGTGTCGAAGCAGAACGCGCAGTAGACGCGAGGGTGCGCCTTCAGGGCGTGGTACAGCGCGGCGTGGTCGTAAACGCGCAGGTCGCGGCGAAACCACACGAGCGCGGTGTCGGCGGGCATCTCGGAGCGTAGGAGTCGGGCGGCGCGCGACTGTAGCAGGGTGTTGAAGTTCGGGGGATGCGTCCCCCTGACCCCCGACGCGGTGCCTGTCGAAACTCGATTTCACTCCGACGAAGGTTCGCCGGTAACGCAATGCCGGCGCCGGGAAACCGCGTTTCAACGGCTTTCTCGCACGCGTGCCGCGGCCGGCGGGCGAGCGACCCGCGCTACAATAGCCAGCCGTGGCGCGCGTCGATCTCACCCACCACTTCCTGATCGCCATGCCCAGCATGGCGGACCCGCACTTTTCGCGCACGCTCACGTTCATCTGCGAGCACAACGACCAAGGCGCGCTCGGCCTGGTCGTGAATCGCCCGATCGACATGACGCTCGCGGCGCTCTTCGAGCGGCTCAACCTGGAGCTCAAGTCGCGGCAGATGCGCGACGTGCCGGTGTACTTCGGCGGACCGGTGCAGACCGATCGCGGCTTCGTACTGCACGTTCCGCGCGGCGAGTGGAGCTCGACGCTGCCGGTGCGCGAGCACCTCGGGCTGACCACTTCGCGCGACATCCTGGAGGCGGTCGGGAGCGGCAGCGGGCCGGACAAGATCATCGTGACGCTCGGCTACTCCGGCTGGGCCGCCGGGCAGCTCGAGCACGAGATCCTGCAGAACGCCTGGCTCACGGTCGAAGCGAGCGAGCAGATCATCTTCGATCTCCCGCCCGAGGAGCGTCTGCCCGCCGCGATGGAGCTGCTCGGCGTGTCCTACGCGACGCTGGCCGACGAGGCCGGGCATGCGTAAGGGCGCGAGTCGCGAGCCGCAAGCCGCGGATCGCGCAGCGCGGTCGATTGAAGGCGCGCGGCCCGCGAGCCACGAAACCGTGCTCGCGTTCGACTACGGCGAACGCTTCGTCGGTGTCGCGGTGGGGGAGACCGGCGTGGGCGTCGCCCATCCGCTCGCGACGATCGACGACCCGGCGGCGCGGGAGCGCTTCGCCGAGATCGCCGAGCTGGTCGGTGAGTGGAAACCGGCGCACCTCGTCGTCGGGCTGCCGCTCGCGCTCGACGGCACGCCGCACGAGCTCACGCGCCGGGCGCAGCGGTTCGCGCGCCAGCTCGGAGGGCGCTTCGGCCTGCCGGTGACGCTGGTCGACGAACGGCTCACCTCTGCGGAGGCCGAGGAGCGGCTGCGGGCGATCGGCCGGGGCGGGCGCGCCGACAAGGACCTCGCGCACCCGGTCGCCGCGCAGGTGATCCTCCAGGACTTCCTCGATCGTCATGCAGCTGCCTGATGCCGAAGCGCTCTGTGCGGACCTGGTGCGCCAGCTGCGCCCGAACGTGACGGCGGAGACGGGTATGGTCGGCATCCACACCGGCGGCGCGTGGCTCGCCGAGCGCCTGCACCGGGAGCTCGCGCTCGCGCTGCCGCTCGGGATGCTGGACATCTCGTTCTACCGCGACGACTACCGCAAGTCCGGGCTGCACAAGTCGGTGCGCGCCAGCAAGATCCCCTTCGATGTGAACGGTCGCCACCTGCTGCTCGTGGACGACGTGCTCTACACCGGCCGCACGGTGCGGGCGGCGATGAACGAGCTGTTCGACCACGGCCGGCCGGAGTCGATCCGCCTGGTCGCGCTCGTGGACCGGGGGGAGCGACAGCTGCCGATCTGCGCGCAGTACGTCGGCACGAACCTGGCGGTGCCCAGGGGCACGATGCTCCGTCTCGACCGCGACGCCGCCGGCCGACTCGCCCTGCGGCTCGACACCTGAGATGAAACCGATACGTGAGGCAGCGCTTTCCCTGATTTCGGGGAGCACGAGGGGGCGCCGCGGAGCGGATTTGCCCCCTCGCATCGTGGGCAACTGAGATGGGTGCAAATCCCCAGCTCAACGCGAAGGGCGAGCTCACTCACCTCCTCACGCTGGAGGGGCTGCCGCGCGAGATCATCATCCAGATCCTCGACACGGCGACCTCGTTCGTCGGCGTCACCGAGCGCGAGGTCAAGAAGGTCCCGCTCCTGCGCGGAATCAGCGTGTTCAACCTGTTCTTCGAGAGCTCCACGCGTACGCGCACGACTTTCGAGATCGCGGCGAAACGGCTGTCGGCCGACGTCATCAACCTCAACATCAGCACGTCGTCCACGTCGAAGGGCGAGAGCCTGCTCGACACCGTGGACAACCTGTCGGCGATGCACGCTGACATGTTCGTGGTGCGCCACGTGCAGAGCGGGGCGGCGCACCTGATCGCCAGGCACGCCGGTCCGCACCAGCACGTGATCAACGCTGGCGACGGGCGGCATGCGCACCCGACGCAGGGGCTGCTCGACGCCTACACGATCCGGCACTACAAGAAGGACTTCACCGCGCTGTCCGTCGCGATCGTCGGCGACATCCTGCACTCGCGCGTTGCCCGGTCGCTGATCCATGCGCTGAACATCCTCGGCGCGCCCGAGGTGCGCGTGATCGGCCCGCAGACCCTGCTGCCGACCGGCGTCGAGAGCCTCGGCGTCCGCGTGTTCCACGATATGCGGAAGGGCCTCACCGGCGTCGATGTGATCGTGATGCTGCGGCTGCAGAACGAGCGCATGCGCGGGCCGCTGCTGCCGTCGGCGCAGGAGTTCAACAAGTACTACGGCCTCACGCCGGACAAGCTCGCGCTCGCCAAGCCGGATGCGATCGTGATGCACCCGGGACCGATGAACCGCGGGGTCGAGATCGACTCGTCGGTGGCCGACGGTGCCCAGTCGGTGATCCTGCCGCAGGTGACGTTCGGGATCGCGGTGCGGATGGCGGTGATGTCGATCCTGGGCGGGTCCTAGCATGAAAGGAAACCGATGCCGCAGGCATCGCTTTCCCGGACTTCGGGGAGCACGAGGGGGCGCCGCGCCGCGGCTATGTCCCCTCGTGTCGTGAAGAGATGACGCCACGCATCCAAATTCGCGGCGGTCGTCTGGTGGACCCGAAGAGCGAGGTCGATGCGAAGCGCGATCTCTACGTGGCGGATGGGCGCGTGGTCGCGGCCGGCGCCGCGCCCGACGGGTTCCGCGCCGACCGGGCGATCGATGCGACCGGCCTGGTCGTCGCGCCGGGGCTCGTGGACCTCGCCGCGCGCCTGCGCGAGCCGGGCCTCGAGTACAAGGCGACGCTCGAATCCGAGATGCTGGCCGCGGTCGCCGGCGGCGTCACGAGCCTCGCGTGTCCGCCAGACACAGACCCCCCGCTCGACGAGCCGGGGCTCGTCGAGATGCTCACCCGGCGCGCGCGCAGCCTCAATCTCGCGAAGGTCTATCCCGTCGGCGCGCTCACCGCGAAGCTCGAGGGCGAGCGGCTGACCGAGATGGCGGAGCTTTCCGACCACGGTTGCCTCGCCTTCTCGCAGGCCGATGCGCCGATCACCGACACGCAGGTGCTGTGGCGCGCGCTGCAATACGCGGCGACGTTCGGCTTCTCGGTCTGGCTCCGGCCGCAGGATTTCTACCTCGCAAAGAACGGCGTCGCGCACGACGGCGACTTCGCGACGCGCCTCGGGCTGCCGGGCATCCCTGCGATCGCGGAGACGGTGGCGGTCGGCACGATCCTCGAGCTCGTGCGTGCCACAGGGACGCGCGTCCACCTGTGCCGCCTGTCGACCGCCGCAGGCGTGGCGATGGTGCGCGCGGCGAAGCGCGAAGGGCTGCCGATCACGTGCGACGTGGCGGTCCACCACCTGCACCTCTCCGACATGGACATCGGCTACTTCGACTCGCACGCGCACGTCGTGCCGCCGTTCCGCGGCCAACGCGACCGTGAAGCGCTGCGCGCGGGCGTCGCCGACGGCACCATCGACGCGGTCTGCTCCGATCACACGCCGGTCGACGAGGACGCGAAGCAGACGCCGTTCGGCGAATCCGAGCCGGGCACAACCGGCCTCGAGCTGCTCCTGCCGCTCGCGCTCAAGTGGGGCGCGGAGGCGCGCCTGCCGCTCGGCCGGACGATCGCCAGCGTGACCAGCGCGCCGGCGCGTGTGCTCGGCGTCGACGCCGGCCACCTGGGGGTCGGCGCGCCCGGTGACGTCTGCGTATTCGACGCGGGTGCGCACTTCAAGGTCGCGGCCGAATCGCTGAGGAGCCAGGGCAAGAACACGCCCTATTTGGGCTACGAGCTGCCCGGCGTCGTGCGCTACACGCTGGTGCGCGGCGACGTAAGGTACGAGGCGCGGGGCGAGAGCCGCTGAGTTCGCTCCGCCGGCCCTGCGGCCGGCGGAGCGAACGGAGGTCTTGTGGACCTGGTCGTTCCCTTCCTGAAGGCGCTGGCCCTCGTGCCCCTGCCGCTGCTGCCGATCATCAATCCGCTCAGCACGGCGCCGGTGTTCATCGCCACCGTCGGCAGGAACAAGCGCATCGTCGCGCTCATCCTGCTGTGCATCGGGATCCAGATCATGTGGAACGGGTGGGCCGAGCTGAATCACCTCGCGCACTGACCGAATCCACCGCATCCGGCGCTCGCGGGGTTCGCAGAATGAGCATGCGGCAGACCACGAACCCGGCTGCAGCTGCCGCCAGATGCTTGAGGGAATGGCCGCCGACGAGGTTGCCGAGCGCAAGAATCTCTGCGTCAAGAAACTCCAGCAGCTTCGCGGCCACGTACGCCGCGAACACCCAGTAGATGTCGTTGCCGCGCGTGTAGCGCGACGGGTGCAGCCAGGTGATCACGAGCAGGATCACCACCGAGTAGCCTTGCAGGACGCCATAGGGGATGACGTTGCCGGCGCCCGCCCGCTCCGTGGCGCGCCAGTAGACGACGGATGCGGCGCCCACGACTAGCATCGGCACGAGGAGGGCGAGCCCCGCCCTGACGTTGACGCGATCGACGATCTGGGCGGCGACCAGCGACATGAACGCGATCGTCATCGGCAGCCGGTCCCAGAACAGCCGCTCGTTGTCCGGCACCAGGTGGTAGTAGGCGGAGCCTGCCGCGGTCAGCAGAAGGCCGAGGAAGAAGACCGCGTATGGCCAGCGCTCGGCTTCGAGCGCGAACCGCGTGCGCCGCCGCGCCACGACGATGAGGCCGCAGATGCCGGCCAGCAGGAAACCCGCGTTCGACGCGACATCGAGAAAATTCGCGACGCCCAGCATGGTTCGCCGGTCGGCGAACTCGTGATAGGCCGGGGGTTGCGGCATCGCCGGCAGCAGAAACGCCGCCGCGAGGCTCAGCGCCGTGAAGGCGACGATGTACCAGGTGCGCTTCGCCAAGCGTGCTTCCCCTGTGGGCGCGGGCGCGGCCTATCCACCTGCGTCGTCGAGCAGCCGGGACGGGTCGCAGTCGCCCGCGACTGCGACGATCTTGTCGCGCGAGCGCTCGCCCGACGCGACGCGGACGGTGCGCCTGGGCACGCCTAGCGTTTCCGCGACCAACGCGACGAGGGCCTCGTTCGCGCGACCGTCGAGCGCCGGCGCAGCGATGCGGACCTTGAGCCGGTCGCCGTGCAGCCCGGCCACCCCGGAGCGCTTCGCCCCAGGCTGAACGTGCACCGCGAGCGTCCAGCCGTCCGCCGTCCGGCGTGCCCAGGGGGCGTCAGCCACCCAGGAGCAACGCTCGCGGTGCGCCATCGAGCACGATCAGCAGCACCTGGGCGATGACGATCACGAACAGGGGGGACAGGTCGATGTTGCCGATGGGCGGAACGAAGCGGCGGAAGAAGCCGTAGAACGGCCGCGTCAGGCTCTCGAACACGAACCCCAGCGGGTGTCCCGGGCTCACCCAGCTCAGCACGACCTGGATGATCACCACGAACATGAGGAGCTGCAGGCTCGCGCGGACGAGCTCCACGACCGAGAGCAGCAGCACCATGCCCCCGGGGACGTCCACCTTGCCGCCCGCCGCCGCGGCGTAGAGCAGCACCATCATCGCGAGCTGCAGGAACCAGGCGAGAGCGAGCGTCGCGAGGTCGTACCCCCGGAACGACGGGATCACCCGGCGCAGCGGCAGCACGGCCCAGTCGGTGAGCGCGATGACGAACTGGCCAATGGGGTTGCGGAACGGGGCGCGCAGCGCCTGCATCCAGAAGCGCAACAGCACGAGGTAGATCAGCAGGCCGAAGGCGGTCTGGATCAGGAACTGGAGGATCTGCGCGAACATCGAGGCGGATCCTCGTCAGTCCTTGCCGAGCTCGTCGCCGAGCTCGTGCGCCCGCTCGTTCGCCGCGCGAACCGCGCGCACGATCGCGTCGGCGAGCCCGTCGGCCTGCATGGTCGCGAGCGCGCGCTCGGTGGTGCCGCCCTTGGAGGTCACGCGGCTCCGCAGCGTCGCCGGCGAGTCCGTCGACCGCGCCGCCAGCTCCGCCGCGCCGCGGAACGTCCCGATCGCGAGCCGCCGCGCGCCGGCCTCGTCCAGACCCAGCTCGCGTGCCGCGCGCTCGAGCGCCTCGATGAAATAGAAGACGTACGCCGGGCCGCTGCCGGACACCGCGGTCACTGGATCGAGCAGCGCCTCGTCCTCGACCCAGATCACCTCGCCCACGGCTTCCAGGATCGCGTGCGCGTTGCGCCGTCCTTCCGGTCCGGCTGCGGGCCGCGCGTACAGACCGGTGACGCCGGCGCCGATGAGCGCGGGCGTGTTCGGCATGCAGCGCGCGAGCCGCGCGTGCCCGCCCAGCCATCGCGCGATGTCCCCGAGCCGGATCCCGGCGGCGATCGACAGCACGAGCTCGCTGCGCAGATGCGGCGCCAGCTCGCGTGCGACCTCGCGCATCTGCTGCGGCTTCACCGCGATCACGACCACGTCGCCCAACGGCGTGGCCGCCGCCGGCCGCTCCAGACACTTCACACCGAAGGAGTCGGTGAGGCGCTTGCGCGCCTCTGGGACGACCTCGACCACCCGGATCGACTGCGGCGCGAAACCCTTCGCCACCAGGCCGCCGATGAGCGCCGTGGCCATATTTCCGCCGCCTATGAACGTGATGTCCATTCGTCCAATTATCGCGGATAACGCCGCCGGGCTCTTCGATCAGCGGGCGGCGGTTGCCGCCCGCGACCGCGCGCCGAAGATGGCGCTTCCCACCCGCACCATCGTAGCCCCGGCGGCGATCGCCGCCTCGAGGTCGTCCGACATGCCCATCGACAAGGTGTCGAGCGCGAGACCGTCGGCGACCACCCGGTCCTTCAGCTCGCGCAACGCCAGGAAGCGGCGGCGCTGGAGCGCGACGTCGTCGGTCGGCTCGGGAATCGCCATCAACCCGCGCAGGCGCAGCCGCGGCAGCGCGGCGACCGCGTGTGCGAGCGCGAGGGCCATCTCCGGGCCGACGCCGCTCTTGGTTGCCTCGCCGCTCACGTTGACCTGGATGCACACCTGCAGGGGCGATACCCCGTCTGGCCGCTGGGCCGAGAGCCGCTCGGCGATCTTCAGGCGGTCGACGGAGTGCACCCATGCGAAGTGCTCCGCGACCGGGCGGGTCTTGTTGCTCTGGACCGGGCCGATGAAGTGCCAGACGAGGTCGAGACCGGCCAGCGCGCCGATCTTCGCGACCGCCTCCTGCACCTGGTTCTCCCCGAAGTCACGCTGCCCGGCCGCGCGGGCCGCGCGGACGTCCGCGGGCGGGAATGTCTTGCTAACCGCGACGAGAACTATGTCACGAGGATCGCGGCCGGCGGCCGCGCAGGCGGTTGCGATGCGGGACTTTACGGCTTGCAGCCGCTTTTCGATTGTGTCCATAATGCCCCGAATTTCTCAAGCGCACCAAGGGGTTGGCGGCACGTCTTCCAGAGGGACCAAAGGATAATATGGACATCTCCGAGCTGCTCGCCTTCGTCGTCAAGAACAAGGCCTCCGACCTGCACCTGTCTGCCGGCCTGCCGCCGATGATCCGCGTGCACGGGGACGTGCGGCGCATCAATCTTCCCGCGCTCGAGCACAAGGACGTGCACGGGATGATCTACGACATCATGAACGACGCGCAGCGCAAGCACTACGAGGAGAACCTCGAGTGCGACTTCTCGTTCGCGATCCCCGGGCTCGCGCGCTTCCGCGTCAACGCTTTCGTGCAGCAGCGCGGCGCGGCCGCGGTGATGCGGACGATTCCGACCAAGGTGCTGACGCTCGAGGAGCTCAATGCGCCGAAGATCTTCACCGAAATCGCCGACCAGCCGCGCGGCATCGTGCTGGTGACCGGCCCGACCGGCTCGGGCAAGTCGACCACGCTCGCCGCCATGGTCAACCACATCAACGACAGCGAGTACGGCCACATCCTCACCATCGAGGACCCGATCGAATTCGTGCACGAGTCGAAGAAGTGCCTGATCAACCAGCGCGAGGTCGGCCCGCACACCCTCTCGTTCTCGAACGCGCTGCGCTCGGCGCTGCGGGAGGACCCGGACGTGATCCTGGTCGGCGAGATGCGCGACCTCGAGACGATACGCCTCGCGCTCACCGGCGCGGAGACCGGCCACCTGGTCTTCGGGACGCTGCACACTAGCTCCGCCGCGAAGACCATCGACCGGATCGTCGACGTGTTTCCGGCAGCGGAGAAGGAGATGGTGCGCGCGATGCTGTCGGAGTCGCTCCGCGCGGTCATCTCGCAGACGCTCCTCAAGACCAAGGACGGCGGCGGCCGCGTCGCCGCGCACGAGATCATGATCGGCACGCCTGCCATCCGGAACCTCATCCGCGAGAACAAGGTGGCGCAGATGTACTCGGCGATTCAGACCGGTCAGCAGATGGGCATGCAGACGCTGGACCAGAACCTGCAGGAGCTGGTCAAGCGCGGGGTCGTGAACGTCGCGGAGGCTCGGGCTCGAGCCATGAACAAAGACAATTTCATCGGTTGAGGCCGCAGGCCGAACCCGATGCAATTGCGGCGCAGACTCATGCGGCGATGCGGCGCGTCGTGCCGCTTCGCCGCGTTAGTCGTAGCCACAGCTTCATCGGTTGACCGGTAAAGCGAGGCGGGCGGAACTACAGGTTCATCGGTAAAGGCGGTCCGCGGATCAGGCAGAGACCGCACTACCCGAGCAGACAGGCCGGGCGTAAAGTGGCCCATCGCCCGGGCATCCAAGGGGACGAAATGGAACGCGACCAAGCAACAAGATTCATCTACGACCTGCTGCGCCTGATGGTGAGCAAGAAAGCCTCCGACCTCTTCATCACCGTCGGTTTCCCGCCCGCGATCAAACTGGACGGGAAAATGACCCCGGTGTCGCAGCAGCCGCTGGCGGCCCAGCACACCGCGGAGCTCGTCCGCTCGGTCATGAACGACCGGCAGGCGGCGGAGTTCGAGGCGACCAAGGAGTGCCAGTTCGCGATCAGCCCGGCCAACATCGGCCGCTTCCGCGTCAGCGCCTTCGTGCAGATGGGCAACATCGGCATGGTGCTGCGGACGATCAACTCGAGGATCCCGACCTTCGAAGAGCTAAACCTGCCGCCGGTGCTAAAGGACGTGGCGATGACCAAGCGCGGGCTGGTCATCATGGTCGGCGCCACCGGCTCGGGCAAGTCGACCTCGCTCGCGGCGATGATCGGCTATCGCAACCAGAACTCGCACGGCCACATCATCACGATCGAGGACCCGGTCGAGTACGTCCATCCGCACGCGAACTGCCTCATCACGCAGCGCGAGATCGGCGTCGACACCGAGTCGTGGGACAACGCGCTGAAGAACACCCTGCGCCAGGCCCCGGACGTGATCATGATGGGCGAGATCCGCGACCGCGAGACGATGGACTACGCGGTGGCGTTCGCCGAGACCGGCCACCTGTGCCTCGCGACGCTGCACGCAAACAGCGCCAACCAGGCCCTCGACCGGATCATCAACTTCTTCCCCGAGGAGCGCCGGGCGCAGCTGCTCATGGACCTGTCGCTTAACCTGCGCGGCATGGTCTCGCAGCGCCTGATCCCGCTGAAGGAAGGCAAGGGGCGGATCGCCGCGGTCGAGATCATGCTCAACTCGCCGCTTATCGCCGACCTCATCTTCAAGGGCGAGGTGCACGAGATCAAGGAGCTGATGAAGCGCTCGCGCGAGCTCGGCATGCAGACCTTCGACCAGCATCTCTTCGAACTCTACGACAACGGCATCATCAGCTACGAGGACGCGCTGCGCAACGCCGATTCCGTGAACGACCTGCGGCTGTCGATCAAGCTCCACTCCAAGGAAGCGAAGAACCGCGACATCACGAAGGGCATCGAGCACCTCGACATCGTGAAGTGACCGGGCTGCCGAGGCCGCACCATCGGCCTCGGCGTTCGCCGGGATCCAGGAGAGGCCGGCACAGCCGGCCCTTTTTTTTGCAACGGGCCTCACATGTTCCCGAGGGCGCGCCACCCCGCTCGCCGCCGGGGTTGCTTCCGCCGAGGTAGCACACTTGGGCGCGATGCGGAGCGAGCTGCAACGAGGAGGAGGTGGCACGCGGCCTGGCGCACGGCCGGCGCTGTGGGCGGCCGGGTCGCTGGTGTCGTTCGCGGCGGCCACCGTTACGGGGCTAGACCCCGGAGAAATTGGCGCGCGCGCCGGCCGGCCTCGAGCCTGCCCCGCAGGGGCTGAGCGAGCACGCGCGATCGCGCGGACGTCCTGGTCATCACGTTCCAGTTCCCGGACACGTGAGGATCCTGCCCGGCCGGGCGCGAGGCCCGGTCAGAGCGTGTCGCGGCGCGTCGCCCGCTTCAGCCCGCGGATCTCGTTCAGCACCGCCTTCAGACCGCCGTGATCGGTCGAGGCGAGGATCTCGTCGCGCCTCTTCTTCAATGCGCGAATGCGGGCCTTGGTCTTCGTCCGCTGCTCTCCGGCAGCGTGGCGGTGATGGTGGAGATGGGCGTCGATGCCGAGCGCGTTGCACAGGGCCACCAGCAGGTGGTCCTTGTTCATCTGCGTGTAGCCCTTCACCGCCTCGTGCTCGGTCGCCTTCGCGAGCTCGCGCAGCTCGGCCACGGTCTTGTGCTTTAGCTCGTCGTAGGTTTGCGCCATTGCCGTGCTCCTTGGGATCGGGACGCCTTTATAGCGCGCCCGGCGACGCGGGGGAAGGCCGGCGCATTGCGCCGGCCACGATGCGGTACTCGAACAGCCGGCATTCGAGCGGGCCGTTGAAGAGCGGTGTCCGCTTCGATGCCTTCAGCCCGATCAGCTTGGCGAGGCGCAGGTCCGCGGTGAGGAAGTAGCAGCGCCAGCCCGCGAAGCGCGCCTTGAGCGCGTCGCCGAGCCGCGGATAGAACGCCGCGAGCTCGCTGTCCTCGCCGATCCGCACGCCATAGGGTGGGTTGGCGACCAGGATACCGGCCGGCGCGGGCGGCGCGAGCTCGAGGATGTTCGCCTGCTTCAGGTGCACCACGCGGTCGAGCCCCGCGGCCCCGATCGCCGCGCGCGCCTTCGCGAGCTCGGCGCCGTGGAGGTCGGCGCCGAAGATCGCCACCGGCCGCGTGCGGTTCTCGCGCGCACGCGCGCGTTCGCGCACCTCGCGCCACAGACGCGCATCGAACCCCTCGAGGCGCTCGAAGCCGAAGTCGCGCCGGCTCCCCGGTGCGATTCCGAGCGCGATCGCCGCCGCCTCGAGGAGGATCGTCCCGCTGCCGCACATCGGGTCGAGGAACGGCTCGTCGCCGCGCCAGCCGGTGAGCGTGATGATCCCGGCGGCGAGGTTCTCCTTCAGCGGCGCTTCCCCGGTGCGCCCGCGCCAGCCGCGCTTGTGGAGCGGCTCGCCCGAGGTGTCGAGGTAGAGCGTGATCGTGCGCTCGTCCAGGAAGGCGTGGATGCGCACGTCCGGCGCGCGCGTGTCCACGTCCGGCCTTGCGCCGGCCGCGGCTCGGAACCGGTCGCACACTGCGTCCTTGATGCGCAGAGTGGCGAACTCCAGGCTGCGCAGCGGCGAGCGGACCGCGTTGACGTCGACGCGGATGGAGTGCTCCACGCGGAAGCGCGCCGGCCAGTCCACGGCGTGAGCCGCGTCATACACGTCCTGCTCATTGCGGTACGGCGACTCGGCCACGCGCCACAGGACGCGCGTCGCGATCCGGCTCTCGAGGTTCGCCGCGTAGCATGCAGCGAGGTCGCCGTGGAAGAGCACTCCGCCGCCGGTCGTGCGAACGTCCCTTGCGCCGCACGCGGCGAGCTCCGACGCCGCCACGACCTCGAGGCCGCGCGGGCAGGTGGCGAAGAACGATTGCGCGGACATTGCAGATCGCGGAGGATACCCTGCCCCGGGGGGAGGAATGGCGAACGTTGCGGACCTGCTCACCGCGCAGATCGAGACGCAGGCGCGCGTTCTCTATCGACAATTCATCGATGGTGCGTGGCGCGACTTCTCCGCTGCCGACGTGGCCGCGCGCGCGGCGCGCTGGCAGGCCGCCTTCCGGCGCGAGGGCTTCCAGCCCGGCGACCGGATCGCGATCGGGCTGCGGAACGGCGTCGCCTGGGTCGCGCTCGATCTCGCGGCGCTCGCCGCACGGCTCGTCGTCGTCCCGCTGTACGTCGACGACAACGCCGACAATCAGGCGTACTGCCTCGCCGACAGCGATGCGCGGCTCGTCGTCGTCGAGACGACGCGCATGGCCGGCGCGCTCACCTGCGCCGGCGTGGAGGCGGCGCGGATTCTCTGCCTGCGGCCGGACGAAGGAACAAGCCCCCGCGCGGTCGAGGACTTCCTGCCGCGCGACGCGGCGCCGTTCGCGGTCGAGCCGACCGGGGGGAGACGCTCGCCACCCTCTGCTACACGTCGGGCACGGTCGGTCGGCCGAAGGGCGTGATGCTCACGCACGGCAACATCCTCGCGAACGTCGCGGGCTGCCGTGCGACCGGCATGGGGCGCGCGGACGACGTGTTCCTCTCGTTCCTCCCGCTCTCGCACATGTTCGAGCGCACCGGCGGCTACTACCTGCCGCTCGCGCTCGGCGCGCAGATCGTCCACTCGCGCGGCATCGCGCAGCTCCCGGAGGATTTCGCCGCGCAGCGGCCGACCGCCATCTTCGCGGTGCCGCGCGTGTTCGAGAAGTTCGCCGAGCGGATCCGCGCCGCGGTGGGCGGGTCGCGATGGAAGCTCGCGCTCCTCGAGCATTGCGCGTCCGCCGGCAGCCGGGTCGAGCTGGGCGGTGCGGGCATCCCCGACCGTCTGCTCGCGGACGTCCTGCGGCCGCTCGTCGCGCGCCCGATCCTCGCGCGCTTCGGCGGGCGCCTGCGGCTCGCGGTCGTGGGCGGCGCGGCGATGGATCCGGCGATCTCGCGCCTGTTCATCGGCCTGGGACTGCCGATTCTCCAGGGCTACGACATGACCGAGGCCTGCCCGGTGATCGCGGTGAACCGGCTCGGCGACAACGACCCGGACACGGTCGGTCGCCCGCTCGAGAACGTGGCGCTGCGGCTGAGCCCGCAGGGCGAGATCCAGGTGCGCGGTCCGAGCATCATGGCCGGGTACTGGCGGAACCCGGAGGCCACCGCCCGCGTGCTCGCGACGGACGGCTGGCTGAGCACCGGCGATCTCGGGGAGATGCGCGACGGCCGTCTCGCGATCCGCGGCCGGCTGAAGGACGTGCTCGTGCTCTCGAACGGCGAGAGGCTGCCGCCGCAGGACATCGAGCTCGCGATCCTCGGCGACGGCGCGTTCGAGCAGCTCATGCTGGTCGGCGAGGGCCGGCCGTTCCTCACTCTCGTGGCGGTGACGAAGGAGTCCGACGAGAAGCAGCTCGTGAAGCGCGCGAACGAGCGCCTGAAGGCATATCCGCGTTACGTGCGCGTGCGCCGCGCGATCGTTGCGCCGGAGCCGTGGACGGTCGAGAACGGGCTGCTCACGCCGACGCTCAAGATTCGGCGCGAGCAGGTGCTCAAGCGTTTCGCGGACGAAATCGAGAAGGTGTACGCGGGAGACGCGGCGGGCGAGTGACGCGGACCCCCGCGTCGATCTCGGGCGGGTGTCGTTGAACGCCGCAGTCGTTCGGTCGTTCGCCGGACTGAGGTCGGGGACCCCGCGACGACTGATCGGTGTGGGACCGAGAAGGCGTCGGTGAAGCGCGGGCGGAACGGACGCCGAGTGACGCCCGCCCCGCCCATCCCCGCCCATGAGAGAACTCGGGACCTCGCGCGCGCGGCCGGGGGCGCGCGGTCAGCCGCGCGCGGACGCGGTCTTTGCGGCCTGAACGATGTCGGCGCGCAGGAGCCCGACGTCGCGCAGCTCGCGGTCGTCCAGGACCGCCAGCTCGCGAACCGTCTGCTGGGCCCGGTACCGCGCGACGAGCGCGGCGATCCGTTCGGTGAGCCACGTCCAGGCAAGCCGGCGGACTGCAGCTTCGAAGCGGTAGACATCGGCGGGCCGGCGAGTGGTAGCGGGTGCGTTCATCTCTCTCTCCTCGTGGTGGGGGATCCGGAGGCGGGGGCAGCCCCGGAATCACGAGGCGCAGTGTGGCGAGAGGGGACTCAAGGATGGCTCACGGATCACGAAGCCGGCGCGCAGGAGCCAAGACGTCGTTGTAACATGTTGATGATAAGCAAGTTTCAGGTCAGAGGCGAGCCCGGTACCAGCGGCGCGCGGTGACGCTCACCAAGCGACTCACACGCGACTCACGGCTCACTCACCGGGGTCCGGTCAGCGCGGCGCGTCGAGCGAGCGCCGGACCGCTTCGGTCTCCGCCGAGGGCGACAGCCCCAGCACCACCGAGAGGAGCTCGCGGCACCGCCGGTAGGTCTGCAGGGCGGCAGCCGGCTGCCCGAGCTCGCGGTGGCAGATCATGAGCTCGCGGTAGAGCGCCTCGGCCAGGTTGTCGAGCTCGAGCGCCCGCTCGTACAGCGCGACCGCATCGGCCCACCGGCCTGCCGTCTGCAGCCGGTGCCCGATCCCGGCCACGGTGCGTCCGAGCTTCGAGCGGAGGCGATCGCGCAGCTCGATCGCCCACGGCGCATCCTCGTCCGCCGCCAGGAAGTGCCCGGGATACGCATCGAGGACCGCGCGCCCGAGGCGCGCCGGCTCTTGAGCGGCGAGGTCACCCGTTGAGGCAGGGGCGTCGGCATCGCGCGCGAGGCACTCGAACGCCCACACGTCGAGCCAGCACTTGCGCCGGTCGAGCGAGAGCTTGCCCTCGGCGAGCACGAGCACGTCGTCGCGGCCGAGGAGCTTGCGCAGCCGATAGAGCGTCGTGTCGAACGAGCCCTTCGCCGCGTCGCCGTCCGCACCGGGCCACAGCAGCGCGGCGAGCCGGGACGCCTCCACTCTCTCGCTCCCCAGCGCGACCAGCGCCTTCAGCAGCTCGAGCGGTTTCTTCTGCGCCTTACCGCGGATCTCGAGCGGCGCGCCATCGCGCGCGAGCTCGAAGCGGCCGAGGGCACGGATCGCGAGGGGCCAGGGCCAGGCCGCGAGCGCAGGCGAGCGCGGGCGCAGCTTGAGCTTGACGACGATCTCCCGCGCGTGCTCGACCTCGATGCCGTCGGCGAGCGCGAGCTCTACGACCTCGACGAAGAGCGGCATGCTGAGGAGCGGCCGGCCGGTGATGCACTGGCTCTCGCGCGCGAGGCACATGCCTTCGCGCAGATGCGCGAGCGCATCTGCGGTGCGGCCGAGGCGGCTCTCAGCCACGGCGAGCAGCTGCAACGCCGGAAAGAGGACGTGCGGGCCGTTCAGCTCGCGCGCGGCGTCGACCGCTTCTTCCAGCACCGCCCGCGCCACCTGGTCCTCGCCGCGGGCGAGCCGCACCATGGCGAGGTTCGCGAGCGACATCGAGAAGCCGACCGAGCGCGGCGTCATGATCGAGGCGAGTTCGACGGCGGTGGACCACGCGCCCTCTAGGTCGCCGCGCTCGAGCCGCGCAAGCGTGCTGTACTGGAGATGGCTGCCGATCATCCGCGTCACGAAGGTCGGCGTCCGGTTGAGCCGCTCCTCCCACGCGCGCACCGCGTGCCCGTCGCCGGCCACGAGGGCGTCCCGCAGCTCCATGATCACCGGTCCCATCTGGTCGAGAGGGCTTGCTGCCGGGTCGGCGCGGAGCGGCGCCGTCTCGGCGCGCGCGGCCGCGAGGTCGCCGCGGTGGTACGCGTCGTTCGAGCGCGCGGTGACGAACGTGTAGCGGTCGCGGACCGACACGCCCGACGCCGCGATGTCGCCGGCCGCGGTGGCGACCACCGACCGCAGCTTCGCGATGTCGCCCGAGTAGCTGTAGGCCAGCCCGGCGAAACCCGCCATGCGCACCCGCTGCGCGGGGTCGGGCAGCTCGCGCGCGAGCCGGTCGGCCCGTTCGACCCACGCCAGCCACTGCGGGTGGCGCGCCGGCACGCGGTAGTCGGCGTTGAAGTTCCGGATGATCCTCGCCTCGATCTGCGGGTCCGCGACCGGGCCGTGGCGCTCGTACTGTGCCCGGACCTCCGCGAGCAGCCTCTCGAGCTCCGCCGCCGAGCCCGCAGTCTGGAACAGCCAGCCGCGCGCGGCGCACGACCCGACGAGATCGCCGGCCGCGTCGAAGAGCGCGGCCGACTGCCCGAGCGCCGGGCGGAACGCCGCATCACGCGCCACCGCCTTGCACAGTCCCAGCCACAGGAGCAGCCAGGGCGACGCGGCGACTGCGGCGGGAGGGAGGACGTCGAGCCAGCCGCGCAGCGTCTGGAATCGCGCCTGCTCGACCAGCTGCGCGGCATGGCGTTCGACGAACGCCGCGAGGCGCACCCAGTCGGCGGCGTCGATGAGGAGCTCCGCCGCCGCGGCGAGCTCGCCGCTCTCTTCGAGCAGCGCCGCCGCCCGGCCCTTGAGCGCCGCGAGCGCGGCGGCGTCGAGCGCCTCCGCGGCGCGCGCGGCCAGGAACTCGCGGAACAGCGGGTGGTACTCGTAGACGGTCTCTGCGCCGGGCCGGCGGTCGGTGAAGAAGTTGTCGGCATGGAGATCGGCGAGGATGCGCGCGGCGCGCGCGTCGCCGGTCAGCGCCTGGGCGATGCTCGCGGTGGCGTGCGGGAGGAACGCCGTGCGGTACAGGAACGCCTGCGTCGTCGCGGGAATCCGCGACCAGACCTGGCTCGCGAAATAGTCGAACAGCTGGCGCGGCGGCTCGCGCTGCGCGTCGCGCAGGTCGACGCCCCGCTGCGCCGCGCGCAGCATCAGCACCATCCCCGCCGCCCAGCCGCGGCTGATCGCGAGCAGCGCGGCGACGTGCTCGGCGTCCTCGACACCCCACCCGCGCGCGAGCGTCGCGGCCTCCTCGGGGAGAAACTGGATATCGCGCCAGTCGATGGTCTTGAACGCGGGATTGAGGCTCCACTTCGCCAGGGCGGCGGGCGGCTCGGCGCGGCTGAGGACGACGACCCGCGCCTGCTCCGGAAGGTGATCGAGGAGCGCGACGACCAGGTCGTGGAAGCGCGAGTCGGCGTCGACGTCCTGGTAGTTGTCGAAGACGATGACGATCGGCGTCGCGAGGCGGGCGAAGAACGCCTCGAAGAAGC
This sequence comes from Burkholderiales bacterium, assembly GCA_035456405.1. GTDB lineage: Bacteria > Pseudomonadota > Gammaproteobacteria > Burkholderiales > SG8-39 > JAGVSZ01. The sequence goes on from DATIDG010000070.1 coordinate 92,700, forward strand.
GCCGCGCGAACGCTTCCAGCGCCACGTAGTCCGCCGCGGTGAACCCCGGCAGCGGCGCGCCGCCGTGATCCCGTGTCGCGAGGTGCAGATAGTGCGTGAAGCTCGCGAGATCCGCGTCGCTCGCGTCCACCTGGTACCAGAGGCAGTCGAGCCCGCGCGTCTCGACGAACGCCGACACGAGCGAGGTCTTGCCCGCCCCGCCCGGACCGCTGACCCAGACGATCCTGCCGCGGAGCCGCTCGTCGAGCCGGTTGAACAGGCGCTCCCGCGGGACGAGTCCGTCTGCGCCCGGCCGCAGGAGCTTCGCGGGCAGGGGTGGCCGCCGCGGCGCGGAATGCTGCTGCGACCCGGCGCGCCTGGCGGAAGTCGCGCTTTCTTGCTGGGTACCCATGCCGCCCCCGCGGTCTCTTCTTGGGCCCGGTCTCCGGTCCTGCGGGACCCGGCACGGCGAGCATAGGAACTCGCCCGGTCGAGCGCAAGCCGCGGGCGCGGCGATCACCGCACGGCTGCCCCCGCCGTTGCGAACGCGCTGCGGACCTTCACGGTGCGCTCGAGCTCGTCGAGCGCCTCGAGCACCTTGCGGCGCAGGTCCGGGTCGAGCTTCGCCTGCCGGACGAAACGCCTGGCCGCGCTCGCCGACGCCATGTCGATCTGCCCGCCGAGGAACGCGGCGAGCCAGTTGTTGACGAAGAAGATCTTGCGTTCGCGCTTGAGCTGCGGCAGCCGCGCGAGCGCGCGCTCGAGGTACGGCGCGGTCAGCGCCGCGTGCTCGACGGTGTTGAACGGCAGCACCGCTTCTTCCATCCAGCTCTCGGGAAGCGCGCGGTCGTCGAACCACGCTTTGAAGTAGGCCGCCTTCGTCGCCGCGTCGGGCCGGGCGGCCGCGACGGCGTACGCATAGCGGCGTCCGTCGTCGCTCGCATCAGCCTGCGACTGCGCGGCGAGCAGCGCGTCGGCTTCGGGATCGTCGAGCGCGAGCAGGCGCTCGACGATGCGAAAGCGCTCGCGCGAGCTCAAGGTCACGTCGGGCACGCCGCGCATGCCCGCGAGCAGCGCCTTAAGCGTGGCCCGCGCATCCGCGGTCGTGGCGGCGGCGACGAACGCCCGGAAGTAGGTGACGCGCAGGCCCTTGTCCGCCGCACGCGTCATCCCGCGCTCGAATGCGGCTTCTACGCCCGGCGCAACGGCGGCACGCTGCGCGTCGGAGAGATACCAGCGCAGCGCCGTCTGCGCGCGACCGACGAGGCTCGCGACCGTCAACGCGTCGCTCTCACGCGGCGCCTGCGTGAGCGCGAGATCGAGGTACTCGATCGGCGCGAGACGGGCGTCGCGCACTTCCTCCCACAGCGCGTCGAGCAGCAGCGCGCGCAGGAACGCGTCCTCGATCCCGCCGACGTCGGCGAGCACCGCCGCGCGGCTCGCATCGTCCAGGACGAAGCGGCCGTAGGCGTAGTCGCCGTGGTTCGCGAACGCGTAGCGCGGCGCGGGCGCGCCCACCAGCTCGCGGACCACGGTGCTGCCACCTTCCAGCGCGACGGGCAGCGTGCGCGTGCCGCCTTCGCCCGCCACCAGCAGCTCGGTGCGCATCGGCCACACGCCGTCGCCGCCGAGCGTGTCCGACTGCGTGAGCGTGAAGCGCGCGATCCGGCCGTCGCCGTCCGTACGCCAAGCGGTGCGCACCGTCGGCACGCCGCGGCGCCTGACCCAGGCGTTCGCCCAGGCGTCGAGCTTCCGTCCCGACGAGCCTTCGAACGCGCGCACCAGATCGCTCCAGTCGGCGGCGCCGTAGGCGTGGGTGTGCACGAACGCCTGCACTGCGCGCCGGAACGCGTCCGCGCCGAGGTAGAACTCGGCCTGCCGCAACACCGCCGGCGCCTTGCTGTACACGATGCTGCCGTACGCGGACTTCGCGGCCGACAGGTTTGCGAGGCGCTGCCAGATCGGCGTCGTGCCCTGCGTCGCGTCGGTGCGGTAGGCGGCGACCTTGAGCTGGTGGAACGCGTTCCAGGCGCTGTACTCCGGCGTGATCGTCTCCGCAGCCTTGGCGGCCATGAAGTTGGCGAAGCCCTCTTTCAGCCAGAGGTCGTCGAACCAGCGCATGGTGACGAGATCGCCGAACCACTGGTGCGAGGTCTCGTGGAAGAGTAGCTGCGCGCGCCGCAGCCTGTCGGCCGCCGCGGGCTCGAACGGGAAGAGCACCGCTTCCTCGCGCAGGAAAGTCGCGCCCGCGTGCTCCATGCCGCCGTAGGGAAACTCGGGCACCAGCACCAGGTCGTGCTTCGGAAAGGGAAAGGGGAACCCGAAGTAGTCCGCGAAGAAGTACAACGCCGTGCGATGCAGGCGGAAGGTCTCGTGCGCCTCGGCTTGCGCGCGCGCGAGCCGCGACTTGCGGACGAGGATGCGCGTCTCGGGCTGCGGCACGGCGTTGTCCTCGCGCTCGTCGAGAACGGCGAACGGGCCGGCGGCGAAGGCGAAGAGATACGTGCTGATCGGCTCGGTCGCGCGAAAGCGCACGCGCCTTGCCCTACCGTCGGCGACCGCCTCCGCTGCGGGCGCGTTCGACACCGCCTCCCAGCCGGCGGGGATCGACAGCGCGAGCGTGAAGCGGCCCTTGAGGTCGGGCTGGTCGAAGCACGGGAAGACGGTGCTCGCGTCCGACGGCACGAACAGCGAGTACACGTACTCGGCGCCGTCCTCGCGGTCGCGGTAGAGCGTTACTGCGGTGCCGGCGGTCGCGATCGGCGCTGCGAAGCGCAGCCGCACCGTGTTCCCCCCGGTGCGCACGTGGCGCGCTGGGATCACGAGGTGCTCGCGCACGACGCGCGGCCTGCCGATCGCGACGCCGTTCGCCTCGACCTCCCGGATCGCGCCGCCGGGCGGCGGCCGCCAGTCGAGCACGAGACCGACCGGCTTCCCGCGCACCGCCACGCGGAGCTCGAGGCTGCCCTCGAGGTGCGCGAGCGGCGCCGCGATCGAGACGTTCAGGTCGTAGCGGAGGTCGCCGTAGCGCGCTGCCCGCCAGCGCGCCAGATCGCGCGCAACGCCCGGCTCCAGCGCCGGCGCGGCGGCCGCCTCAGCCATGACCATTGCCGCCGCGAGGAGCGCGCCGCCGGACCGCATGCCCCGTCGTCACTGTGCGCGCGCCGGGCGCGCGAACGCCCAGGGCAACATCATGAGTGCCATCATTCCCACCACGGTTGCGAAGATGACCGGCAGGCGCTGCGGCCACGGGCCGAGCGCGTCGACGATCGTCGGCAGGGTCGGCTTCGACGGCCCGAGAAAGCCGTAGTTCGCGCCGATCGCGAGGTTCACCGCGATGGCGACCGCGGCGTAAACGCCGCCCGCGGCGGCTGCGAACCGCCAGTCGCGCCACGTCGGGCGGAAGCCGTGGACCGCGAGCGCGTACGCGGCGACGCCGACGATCATCCCGTGGCTCAGCCAGAAGTACCAGAACACGTGCGTCGCCGGCCCTTCCTCGAGCGCGGGCGTGATCAGCGCCTGGGTGCACAGTCCCAGGCCCCAGAAGTAGAGCAGCACCGCGAGCCACCGCGCGCGGGTGGCGAGGTAGAGCCCCGCGGCGAGCGCGGCCCAGTGGCACATCTGCAGCGGCAGCGTCTTGACCGGGTCGAGGCGCGGCGGCAGCAGCCACCACCCGTGCGCAGCGACCCAGACGACGACGAACGCGATGCCGATTGCGCGCTCGATGCCGCGCGCCCCATCGGCACGGCCGCTCAACCGCACGGCGCGGATCGCCGCAATCGTCGCGATCACGATCGCGAGGAGCGCCGCCGCGTGCAGGGCCGAGAAGGGCTCGAACCGTTCCACGATGCGCCGTTCACGGCTCGCGCCGGAAGCGGAGCGTGCCCGAGTCCGCGGGCAACTCGACGAACAGCCTGCCGTCCTCGACGAAGAAGCCCGACGCGCGCTGCAGGTCGCGGAGGTACCGCCCGTCGAGCGAGCCCGGCGGGCACGCCATGCGCGTCGTCGCGATCGGCGCGAACGAGAGCGCCCCTTCCGCGATCCGGTAGCTCCCGGTGCCGCGATTGCAGTCGGCGCGCACGAGGAGCCGCCCGTTCGCCGCCAGCTCGAGCGTGTAGCGGTCCGGCGCCGGGGATTCGATCGTCTCGACCGGCGTGACGGTCCGCTCCCACTGCCAGACCTTGCCCGTGACCGCATCGGGCGTGCGCACGCGGACCGGCACGCTGCCGTCGTCCCGAGTGGTGCTGCAGCTCACGAGTGCGAGTCCTAGGATCAGTGCGAGGCCTGGCTTGCGCGGCGGCCGCTGCCCGCTCATGGCCGGTCGGCCACCATCAGAAAGACCGGGAAGAGGCGCGTCTCGCCTGCGACCTTCCGTGGGTTCTCGTAGGCCGTCGCGAAGCGCACGTTTGTGAAACCGGCGCGGCGCGCCTTGGCCGCGAGCGCGTCCCGGTCGAAGCCGTTGTGGCCGTCGAACCCCGGGCCGTGGAACGCGCCGCCTTCGGAGTCGAGGTCGCCGATGCACAGCCGGCCGCCGGGCGCGAGGACGGCGTGGAACTTGCGCAGGATCGCGTCGGTGTCGGGAATGTGGTGCAGCACCATCAGCAGGCACACGAGGTCGTAGCGCGCCGCGGGCAGCGGATCGGTGAGGAGGTCGAGCTTCACCGCGGTCATGTTGGGCGCTCCGGCCGCGGCGATCTTCCCGCGCAGCACCTCGAGCATGCGCTCGGACGCGTCCGCTAGGGCGAGCTCGCCGGGAAACGGCGCGAGCGCGAACCCGAGCAGTCCGGTTCCGCACCCGTACTCGAGCGCGCGCATGCCCGGCCGGAACGGCACCTCACGCCGGATCGCCGCGGCGACGGCGTGCGCCCGCTCGGCCTTGATCGGGTCGTTGTCCCAGGTGGCGGCGCGCTGGTCGAAGTCGGTCGTCATTCAGTCGTGCACCACTTCTGCCTTGAACCCCGCGCCGGCGAGCGCGGCGAGGATCTCCTGCACGTGCTCGGGGCCGCGCGTCTGCAGCACGAACTCGACCTCCGCCGAGAGCACCGGCAGATCGGTGAAGGCGCGCTGGTGATGCACCTCCTCGATGTTCGCGTTCGCGTCCGCGAGGCACGCCGTCACCTTCGCGAGCGCGCCGGGGAGGTCGCGCATCTCGACGCGCAGCCGCGCGAGGCGGCCGGAGCGCACCAGCCCGCGCTCGATGATGTCGGACAGCACGAGCGGGTCGATGTTGCCGCCGGAGAGCACGACGCCGACCTTGCGGCCGCGGAAGCGCGCGGGATGGCGGAGCAGGGCGGCCAGGCCCGCCGCGCCGGCGCCCTCGACGACTGTCTTCTCGATCTCCAGCAGCTGCACGATCGCCTGCTCGATGTCGCCGTCCTCGACGAGCAGCACGTCGGCGACGCACTCGCGGATGATCGGCAGCGTCAGGGCGCCGGGCTCCTTGACCGCGATGCCCTCGGCAATGGTCGAGCCGGCGAACGCGGCGTCGCGCCCGTGCAACGCGCAGTGCACCGCCGGGAAGCCGCTCGCCTGGACGCCGACGACCTCGATGCCGGGCTTCAGCGCCCGCGCCGCGATCGCCATGCCGGCGATCATCCCGCCACCGCCGACCGGGACGACGAGCGTCTCGAGCTGCGGCGCGGCGGCCAGCATCTCCAGCGCAATCGTTCCCTGTCCGGCGATCACCAGCGCGTCGTCGTACGGGTGCACCAGCGTCGCGCCGCGCTCCCTGGCGGTTGCGAGGCCGGCTTGCCGCGCCTCGTCGAACGTTTCACCGGCGAGAATCACCTCGGCGCCGAACCCGCGCGTCCGCTCGACCTTCACGTGCGGCGTGAAGCGCGGCATCACGATCGTCGCGCGGACGCCGAGGCGCTCGGCGTGATACGCGACCGCCTGGGCATGGTTGCCTGCCGACACGGCCAGCACGCCCGCGGCGCGCTGCGCGGCGGTGAGCGTGCGCAGCTTGTTCAGCGCACCGCGCTCCTTGAACGCGGCGGTGAACTGCAGGTTCTCGAACTTGAGCCAGACCTCCGCGCCGGTGATCCCGGAAAGCGTGCGCGATGCGATGCACGGCGTCTCGACGACGTGGCCGGCGATTGCGGCGGCCGCCTCGCGGACGTGGTCGAGGGTGATGGTCATCGGCTCAGAACGGCTTGAGCACGACGAGCAGCACCGCAGCGAGGAGCATCAGCACCGGCGCCTCGTTGAACCAGCGGAACCAGACGTGCGAGCGCGTAGGGGCGCCCGCTTCGAACTTCGCGAGCAGCCGCCCGCAGGCATGGTGATAGCCGAGCAGGAGGATGACCACGCCGAGCTTTGCGTGCATCCACCCGCTGCGCGCGCCCAGGCCGTAACCGAGCCACAGCCAAAGGCCGAACACGATAGCCGGAGCGGAGAGGATCGTCATGAACTTGTAGAGCTTGCGCGCCATCAGCAGGAGCCGCGCGCGCGCCGTCGCGTCCGTCTCCATCGCCAAGTTCACGAAGATCCGGGGGAGATAGAAGAGGCCGGCGAACCAAGCGATCACGAAAAGAATATGAAACGCCTTCACCCAAAGCACGGTGGTGCCTCAGTGACGATTCCACCTGTATTGGGGGATATGCAAGGAGGTGTGCCCCCTTGCTCGTTCCGGCTACGAATACGATGCAGCGCCTTGACCCAGAGCATTCTTCAGCTGGCGAGACGGCGGCGGAAAAGGACGAGCGCAGCATAGAACCCGGCCATCGCGTAGGCAAGCAACACCCCCATGTGCAGCAGCGCGTCCGATGGCATCGAGCCGTTGAGCAACGGCCGCACGAGCTCGGTCGCATGGACGAGCGGCAGGACGTGGGCGATGGTCTGCATCACGGCCGGCAGCTGCTCGACCGGGAAGAACACGCCCGACAGCATCGCCATCGGCGTGATCACCAGCGTGAAGTAGTAGCTGAAGAAGTCGTAGGAGGGCGACAGCGCGGTGATCACGAGCCCAAGCGCGCCGAAGCACAGGCCCATGAGCGGCACGACGGCGAGCGCCAGGAGCGCGGTCGGCATCGTCACCAGGCCAAGCGCCCAGATGACGAGGAAGATCGCGAGCCCGGAGAGGAAGCTCTTGGCCGCCGCCCACACCAGCTCCGCCAGCACCACGTCGTCGAGCCCCACCGGCGCGTTGACGATCGCGTCCCAGGTCTTCTGGACGTGCATCCGCGAAAAGGCTGAGTAGAGCGCCTCGAACGTCGCAGTGTTCATCGTCGAGAAGCACACCGTGCCGGCGGCGAGGAAGGCGATGTACGGCCGCCCGTCGACCTCCGGCATGAGCGCGCCGAGGCCGTAGCCGAGGCCGAGCATGTAGATCGTCGGGTCGGCGAGGTTGAAGAGCACCGACGGCGCGGCGAGCTTGCGCCAGACGAGGAAGTTGCGGCGCCACACCGGAACGAAGCGGCGGCTTAGGCGCGGGAGCGCGTAGGCGGTGGTCATGCTTGCCTCCTGGCGCGGGTGCACGTGCCCGCTACGGACCCTCGACGGCGGGACATCTTAGACGGCGCCGACGACCGGCGTCCATCGCTGTTCGCGACGCGCGGCGCGCTGCTCGGCGCTCTCCGTCCCGTAGTCCTTGACCTCGGGCGGCGGGAGGCCGGCGGGGCGGTTCTTCATCGCGTTGACGTTGACGATCCCGAATCGCCCACGCGCGGTGCTGAAGACGGCGCCGAGGTACGTGCCGCAGTTCCGGCAGATCAGGAAGTCGGCGGTGCGCTTGGCGAAGCGGTAGCGGTTGAGCGCGCCGGCGGTGTGCTCGCAGAACTCCAGGCTGCCGCCGGGATCGGACGTGGTTACGCCGGCATGCGAGCAGCAGAAGGAGCACTGGCATGCGCGGACGCTCCATGCGGTCGGCGGAACGTCGGTGCGGTAGGCGTAGCCGACCGCGCCGCAGTGGCAGGCGCCTTCGAACAATGCGCTTTCGGTGTCCATCACCAGCGTCCTCGTGGTCAAAGGTCGTCCATTCCTCACCGGTCGTCTCCTCGTCGAACACCGCATCCCACTCGTGTGGATCGCGATCACCCGTCTGACCGCGCTTCGCGGTGCTCGGGGAGACCATCGCCCAACTTGATCCACCCGAGCTTACTGCTCGTGCGCGTGTGATCCTCCGGCGGCAGCCGTTCGGGATCATCGAGACTGCATGTCGTGACGTCGATCTCGTCCGAGGCGTCGTCGAGTTCAAAAGTCAACTGGGTGCCGCAGCGAGGGCAGAAGCTCCGCATGCCCTTTGGGGTTGATCTGAATCGGGTCGGTCCGCCTTGGACAAACCGGAACTCGGACCGTGGCACGCTGAACCAGGCTACAAATGGGGCGCCCGTCGTTCGGCGGCAGATCGAGCAGTGGCAATTCGTCAGGTGAAAGGGCGTGCCTCCCGCCTCGTAGCGGATGCCGCCACAGAAGCAACCACCTTTCAGCATCTCAACGCCCTCCTTGGGCACTGCGCCGCCGTGAAGCTCACGCTGAGAACTCAGCGGCAGGGCTCTCAGCGTGTCGATGATCGCAGGCGACCGGACCCGGGTTGAGGTACCGCAAGAGCCGGTGCCGACGCACCACACTTGAATCCCAAGCCACCCGGGAATCCGTGTCTTGTACTCATAAACCGCCCCGTAAGCGATCGCGAAACACACCAAATCGCCAGCTCGCGCGTACCGGTCCTGCCTGGGTGAGGTCGTCCACCTCAGTCCCGCAGCTCGCGACCCGTCAGCTTCAGGAACACGTCCTCCAGGTTCGCCGGACGGTGCAAATAGCGTAGCCCCGACTGCCGCTCGAGGTGCGCGAGCAGCGGCGCCGGGTCGCGCACGTAGCAGAACGCCGTGTCGCCGGCGCGCTCGACCCGAGCCGCCAGCCCGCGCGCTTCGCCTTCGCTCCAGCCGTCCAGCCCATCCCCGTGCACCTCGACCACCTGCGGCTCGATGTGCGTGGCGATCAGCTCGCGCGGGCTGCCCTCGGTAATGAAGCGCCCGCGGTCCATGACGACGAGCCGCGTGCACAGGCGCTCGGCCTCCTCCATGAAGTGCGAGGTCAGGAGGATCGTCTTGCCGCGCGCGAGCAGCTGCTTCAGCCGGTCCCACATCACGTGGCGCGCCTGCGGGTCGAGGCCGGTGGTCGGCTCGTCGAGGACGAGGAAGTCGGGGTCGTTCACGAGCGCGCGCGCAAGCGTCAGCCGGCGCCGCATCCCGCCGGAGAGCGTCTGGATGCGCGAACCGGCCCGGCTCGCGAGGCCGGCGAAGTCGAGCAGCTCCGGCACCCGGCCACGGATGGTCTCGTCGTCGAGGCCGAAGTAGCGGCCGTACACGATGAGGTTCTCGGTGACGGTGAAGTCCGGGTCGAGGTTGTCGAACTGCGGCACCACGCCCACCGACCGCCGTGCGCGCCGGGCGCGGCGCGGCACCGGCTCGCCCATCAGCTCGATCGTGCCGCCCTCGGGCTCGATCAACCCGAGGGCGAGACGGAGCGTGGTGGTCTTGCCTGCCCCGTTCGGGCCGAGCAGGCCGAAGCATTCGCCGCGGCGGATGTCGAACGTCACCCCGGCGACGACTTCGGCGTCGCCGTAACGTTTGCGGAGATTCGTGACGCGCAGAACCGGCCCGGTCACGCCCGCCACTGGCCCTTCACGATGTTGCGCAGCACGTGCAGCCGGCGATGGAAGAAGTGGTCGGCGCCCGGGACGAGGACGATCGGCAGCTCCTGCGGGCGCGCCCACTCGAGCACGTTCGCGAGCGGCGCGGTCTCGTCGAGCTCGCCGTGGATGACGATGGTGTCGACGGGTACGGTCCCCGGCACGTAGGTGCGCCCGCCGGCGACGAGCCCGTTCGGCATGCCGACGAGCACCATGCGCTCGACTGGCACGCGCGCCGCAACGCGCGTCTGCACGTAGGCGCCGAACGAAAAGCCGGCGAGCGCGACGGGCAGCGGCCCGAAGCGCCCCTGCGCCCACTCGATCACCGCGACGAGGTCGTCAGTCTCGCCGTTGCCGTGGTCGTGCGTGCCTTCGCTGGCGCCCACGCCGCGGAAGTTCGGCCGGATCGCGACGTAGCCCAGGTCGGCGAAGGTGCGCGCAAGGGTCTGCGCCACCTTGTTGTCCAGCGCGCCGCCGAACAGCGGATGTGGATGCGCGACCAGCCCGAGGCCGCGCGCGGGCTCGTCCGCGCCCTCGGTCGGGAAGACCGAGGGGTGGTCGATGACGACTTCGATGCTGCCTGCGGGGCCCTTTACGGCGAGCCGCTCCGGCGGCCGCCGCACCGTCATATGCGCAGCCGCTCGACGATGCGACCGTCCTTGAGATGCTCCTCGACGATCTCGTCGATGTCCGCCTTGTCGACGTACGTGTACCAGACTTCCTCCGGGTACACGACGATCACGGGGCCTTCGTCGCAGCGGTCGAGGCAGCCGGCCTTGTTGACCCGCACCTTCCCCTGGCCCGCGAGGCCGAGCGCCTTCACCCGGCTCTTCGCGTAGTCGCGCATCTCGTCGGCCTTGTGGTTCTGGCAGCAGTTCTCCCCGGGCTCGCGCTGGTTGCAGCAAAAGAAAACGTGGTGCCTGTAATAGCTCATGGGAGAAGGGTCTTGCCGCGATGCGGCGCCGCCGAGATTCTACAGGGCCGATGTGCCTGCCAGGCGTGCTAGGCTCGTTGCATGGAAAGCGCGTCCATCCTGCTTCTCTCCGGCGGCGTGGAGAGCGCGACGCTGCTCGCGCAGCTCGCGGACGCGGGCGAGCCGGTGCAGGGACTGTTCATCGACTACGGGCAGCGCGGCGCCGTCGAGGAGCGTCGCGCCGCGGAGACCCACTGCGGGCGGCTCGGCGTCGAGCTCGTCGCGCTCGACCTCGCGCGTGTCGGCGCGACCTTCCGCCGCGGCCAGGACCGCAAGGCCCACGTGCCGCTGCCGCACCGCAATCTCGTCGCGCTGTCGCTCGGGCTGTCGTACGCCGCCAACCTCGGCGCGCAGCGGCTCTATCTCGCCGCGAACCGCGAGGACACGACCGAATACCCTTCCTCTTCGCACGCCTTCCTCGCGCAGTTCCGGCTGGTCTGCGGGCTGCTCGGCGACGTCGAGCTGCGCACGCCGTATCTCGACTTCTCGAAGGCGGACGTGATCCGGCGCGGGATCGAGCTCGGCGTCGACTACGACACCACGTACTCTTGCCTGCTCGGCTACCCGGTGCACTGCGGCCGCTGCCCGCAGTGCCTGAAGCGCCGCGACGCGTTCCGCGCGGCGGGGCTGGAGGAGCCGGCGGGGTTCTACCGCGCGTAGGTGGCGCGGGCCGGCGGATCGTGCAGGTCGGTCCATGGTCAAAGAAACCGACCGCTGGATCGAAGCATCGGAAGTCATTCCGATGTTCCCGACGATGGTGTGGAAGGTTCTGCTCAGGCCCGAGCTGCACGACCCGCTGGACGAAAGACTGCTGGGGCTGCTCGAGAAACTGCGGCGCGACCTGCCGATGCTCGAGCCCGGCCGCGGGTGGCAGTCGGAGCGCAACCTGCACGAACGCGAGGAGCTCCAGGATCTCGTTTCCTGCGCCGGCCACCTGGCGAAGAGCGTGCTTCGGTTCCTGCGGATCGGTTATGCGGCCTTCGAGATCACCGGTTGCTGGGCGACCGTCCTCTCCAAGGGCGCGGCGCACAAGGCTCACAGCCACCCCAACAACTTCCTGAGCGCGGTCTACTACGTCCGGACTCAGCCGGGCGCCGACACGATCAACTTCCACGACCCGAGAGCTCAGGCGAGCGTGATCAGGCCGCCGGTGGTAGAGCTCATCGCCGGGAACACCGACCAGGTCGTGGTGAGGGTGTCGAGCGGCACTCTTCTGATGTTCCCCTCCTATCTGGAGCACTCCGTCGACGCCAACGCGAGCGAGGGCGAAAGAATCAGCATCAGCGTCAACATCATGTTCTCCGCGTTCACGGAGAACCTGAGCAAGCCGCTGTGGTAGATCCGCAGCGGCGGCGAATGGTCGAGGCGCCCGATCGGAAGCCCGGCTTTGGGCCGCTCACGCGAGCACGTCCCGCAGCGACTCGTCCCGCTCGAAGGTCGCCTTCGCGAAGGGGCACAGCGGGATCACTTTCAGCTGCTCGGCGCGCGCCCAGGCCACGGCGGCTTCAACGAGCTGCTTGCCCGCGCCAGTTCCGCGCAGCGTTTCGTCGACGAACGTGTGGTCGATGATGATGCGTTTGGCGCCGGCCCGGACGTAGGTCATCTCGCCGCGGCGGACCGCGTCCCGCTCGATCACGAAAGCGCCGCGGGGCGGCGCCGGGACGTGCCGCACTTCGAACGTCTCGCGCTCTTCTTCCATCGGAATGCTCCTGGTCCTCAGTCGAACGAGCGCCGGTAGGTGAAGCCGAAGCTCGACGTCGTCTGGCTCGTCTGCGCGTTCAGGCTCAGCGTGCGCGTGAGCGCGAAGGTGAGCCGAACGAGGTTCGCGGCGACGGTGATGCCCTGCTCGTACTCGACGTAGAGGCGGTCCGAGAGCCGTTTGCCGACCGCGACGACCTGCCCGCTGGCCGTGCCGCCCTGGGCGCCCCGCATGCTGATGTCGTCGAGCCCGATGCCCTCGATGATACGGCGGTGGACCGGCACCGCCTCGTCGGAACTGACGAGCTGCGATGCCGCCGCCTGCAGGAGCGCGAGGTCGGCGCTCGACGCGTCGGGCGAGGCGCGACCGAGCACGAGCCACGACAGCTTCTCCGCGTCGGGCACGGGCGGACGCGAGGTGAGCCGCACCTGCGGCGCACGCGCCGTGCCGGTGACCTCCACGCCGGCTTCGACCGCCAGGTTCCTGCGCAGCGCCAGCACGTCGAGCGCCGGGTTGTCGATCGGGCCGTCGAACACGAGCCGCCCCCGCTCGATGTCGAGCTTCTGCCCGAACGCCCGGTAGGTGCCGGCCACCGTCTCGATCGACCCGCGAGCGACGATCGTCCCGTCGGGGCGCGACTGCACCAGCACCTTCCCGCGCAGGAAGGCGTCGAGCCCCTGGCCGACGACGCGGAAGCGCTGGCCCGGGTCGAGCGTCATGTCGACGTCGAGCGGGAGGGCCCGACGGCGCGCGCGCTCCGCCGGCTCGGTGCGCCCGACGATCACCACGTCGTCGCCCAGCCGTCCCGCATCCTGCGCGGCGAACTCGATGTAGCCCTCGTCGGCGCGCAGCTCGCCGCGCAGCGCGAGCTTAGTCTGCGACAGCGCCGCAGTGCCGGCGCCGGTCACCACCAGTCGCCGGTCGGGACGATTGAAGATGCGCAAGCCGTCCGCGCGCCAGGCGAGCTTTGCGCCTTCGCCGCCGGCCGCGAGCGTACCGCTCGCGGTCAGCTCGCCGTCCGGCCCGCGGATCGAGAGATCCTCGAGCACCAGCCGGTCGCCCTCGAGCTTGGCGCGCATCCGGCCGTCGCGAAGCGCAATCCCGTACTGCGGCACGTCGACCCTGATCGCGTCGGCAGTGGCGGTCCCGCCGAATGAGGGCGCCCCGAGCGTGCCGCCCAGCGCGAGATCGAGCGCGGCGCGGCCGTTGATGATCGCGTTGGTTCCCGCCATCTCGTCGAGTACCCGCAGCGTGGCGACGTCGGCTTTGAGCCGGCCGGAGAGCTGCGCGTCCCGCGCGAGCCCGGTCGTGCGGGCATCGAGCGCGATGACCCCGACGTTCGCGGCGTCCATGCTCCCGGTGGCGGTCACCGCATCGTCGACGAACTTCGCCTCCACCGCGAGCCGCGCGAGCCCCAGCGCTAGCGCCGGGCTCGACGCGATCACGACGTCGCCGCGCTCGCGCTCGATGCGCGCGGTGCCGTTGATGCGCGGACTCATCTCGATCGACCATTCGCCGCGCACCCTGAGGTCGGTTCTGGGCTCGGGCTTCCATCCGGCCAGTGCGAGGAGCGGCGCGGCGGGCAGCGCGCGCAGGCTGCCTTCGGTGGCGAGGCGGCCGTTCTCCCACGCGAACCGCTGCACCGCCAGCTCGGCGTCGAAGCCGCGGAACGCCGCCGCCCCGAGCGCGACGCGGTCGCGGCCGATCTCGAATGGCGCCGGCGCCGCGAGCGCAAGCGCATAGTCCCCGCGGTTCTCGAGCCGGACGAGCGTGCCGCGCCAGGCGCGCGCCCCGTCCCATTCGCCTTCGAACCGCGCGGCCGCATCGACCCCCTGCGCCGTCACCGCGAGTTCGATCGGCCGGACTGCGCCCGCTTCGATCCCGCCCTTCGCGGCGAGCGTGTTCAACGGCGGCTGCTCCCCCCAGCGCAGCTTCTCGCCGCGCACATCGAAGTCGATCGCCGGGCGATCGACAGAGCCGGTGATGGTCGCCTGGCCCGAGAGCCGCCCGGCGGCGCGCGGGTCGAGCTGCGCGAGGTTGCGCGCGTCGACGTCGAGCGCAAGCGCATCGCCCGGCTGCCCGTACCTGCCTTTCGCGCCGAGGCGATTCGCGCCGAGCGTCGCGGTTGCGTCGGCGTTGCGCACGCCCCGCGGCGACGCGCTGAACACGCCGCTGCCGGCCAGGGGCACGTCGCGGAGCCGGCTGTCGGCGAGTGTGAAGCGAACGTCGGCGTGCCATGCCGGCTCCAGAGCGCCTCGGGCGGTGAAGTTCCCGTTCAGCGAGGCCGACGGGTAGTCACCGAACTCCGCCGGGTCGAGTCGTACGAACTTCGCACGCGCCTCGAACGGCTTCGCATCGGCGAGCGACACCGTGGCCTCGCCGTTCAGCTCCCCCCGACCCGCGGCGGCGCGCAGCCTCGGGATGCGCACGCGATCGCCTTCGCGCGACGCCGTCGCGGCGATCGCGATGCCCCGCTCGCGCAGGTCGACGTCGACGTGCTGCGCACCCTCGTCGAGCCGCGCGACGATCCTCCCGGCGAGCCGCGTCTGGCGCAGCGGCGCGTGCAGGCCGCGCAGGTTGAGCGCCTCGACGGCGAGATTCCAGCGGGTGCCTCTTGCGTCTACCTCGCCGTCGCCGCGCGCGCGTCCGGCCACGCCGAGATCGGCCGTGAGGTCGGTCAGCCGCAACACGGCTCCGTCGAACCCAAACCTGCTCGTTGCGCTCCTCACCGGCACGAGTCCGGACGTGACCGTCCCCGCTGCGGCGTTCTCGACCACAACGTTTCCCGAGTAGCCGCCGCTTTCGCCGCTCGCGGCGTCCAGCCGGAGCGTCGCCGCCGTCTTCGGCGCATCGGGCACGAAGGCCGCGAGGTCCACGTCGTGCGCGGTCGCGCGTGCGCGCGCGAGCCAGCGGTCCTCGAACGGAGCGAGCCCGAGCTCCCCCTCGATAGTCGCTGCGCCCACCCTGCCATCGATTCGCACATTCATCGAGACCAGGGTCCCGGCGAGGCCGGCCGTCGCGTCCACGGTCCAGGGTGGAGTAACACGCAGGAATCGCACGCCGCCCTCGATCGGAAACGGCTTCTCCGCGCCGAGCGTCGCCAGCCCGCTCGCGTCGCCCCACGGCGTGCGCGCACGCTCCAGCTCGAGGCGATGGCCCTGCGGCCCGGCGCGGTAAGCGCCCGCGACGTCGCGGAATTCGAACGTGTCCGCGCCGTCGACGAGCGCGATCGACGCGGTCGAGAAGCGATCGACCACGATCGCCAGCGGCACGCCGATCGAGTCGGGCGGCCCGGTCGACGGCGTCGGCAGGATCTCGACGCGGACCGACTGCGCCTCGAGCGAGCTCGCTTCGAGCCGCTCGCCGAGCAGGGCCCGCAGGCGCAGGTCGAGGGCGATCTCGGTGGCCGTCACGTGGATGTCCTCGTCGGCGTAGGTGACGCGCGCAGCGCGGATCGGACCGAGGAGCGAGCCGCGCGGCGATTCGATCCGCAGCCGGCCGCCGGTGACGCCTTCGAGCCGGGCCATCACCCAGGCGAGCGCGGTCTCCGACCGCGCCGCCCACCATGCGCCGCCAGCGAGCGCGCAGAGCAGCGCCGCCAGGAGGACGAGCGAGACAAGCAGGCCGCGCCGCATCAGAACGTGAGCCCCACCGAGAAGTGCAGCCGCACCTTGCCGTCTTCCTCGCCATACGCGACGTCGAGGCGGAACGGGCCGATCGGGCTCTGCGCGCGCACGCCGACGCCGTAGCCGAGCGCGAAGCGGAAACCGGAGATCTCGTCGGCGGCGTTGCCCGCGTCGATGAACGCCGCCAGGCCGATCCCGTCCCAGATCCAGCGCGTGTACTCGCCGCTCACGATCGCCAGGTAGCGCCCGCCGACGACCGCCTCTCCCCGCGTGACGCCCAGGGACTCGAAGTTGTAGCCGCGCACCGTCGTCGCGCCGCCGGTGCGGAACAGCAGCGACTCCGGGATGCCGTCCCGCGACGAGGCAAGCACCGCACCGGCCTCGGCGCGGAACGAGAGCTCGTTCGCGGTGCCGAACGGCACGAACCACGCGAGCCGCCCGATGACGCGGCCGAACCCCTTCGTTGAGACGCCTGGGACTCCGCCGCCGAGCTCGCTCTGCACGACCAGGCCCCGCCGCGGCGAGAGCAGGTTGTCGGTCGTGCGCCAAGTGTGCACGTAGTCGAGGAACGTCGCATACACGTCCTCGGGCGGGAAGCCCGACGGCGTCTGCCGCGAGGCGATGTATGCGGCGCCGAACGCAGGCCGCGAGCGCTCGTCGACCGCGGTGGTCCGTACCCCGATACGCCACTCGTCGGTCGCGAGGTTCTCGATGTCGGTGCTGCGCCACCGCACCCCGACCGTGTCGGCCCAGCCGCTCGGGCGCTCGGGCAGGTCGACGGCGGCCTCGGCCGACTGCTGGACCGTCTCGAGGTTGGCGTTGAGACGCAGCCGCCAGTCGCGCGCGAACAAGTCGTTGTTCCGCCAGTCCGCGCCGCCGCGGAATTTCGTGTCGGTGCTGTAGCCGAGACTGAGCTCGAGGCGGCGCCGCGCCCCTTCGATGACGCTCACGCGCACCGGCACTGCGCCGCCTTCGGCCGCCGTCGGATCGACTTCGACCTGCACGCTGGCGAAATACCCGGTCGCCACCAGGCGGCGCTGGAAACGCTCCAGCTTCTCGCGGTCGTACGGCTCGCCCGGTGCGAACGTCCAGAGATTGCTTACGCGCGCCTCGTCGTGGCGCGCCGTGCCGGTGATTCGCAGCGTGCCGAAGCGCAGGGCCGGGCCGCTGTCGATCGTGACCGCGAGCGTCGCCGTGCGCAGCTCCGGATCGATCCGCGCTTCGCTCGCCGCGATCCGCGCCCCGGCGTAGAGGCGCTCCGAAACGATCTCCACCGCGCGCCGCTTCGTCCGGTCCCAGTCGACCTGCGTGAACACCGCGCCGACGGGCAGCAGCCAATCCTCGCGGGCGCGCGCGAGCATCGCGTCCTCCTGCGCCCGGTCGCCGGCGATCGCGCCGGTGAGGCGGATGTCGACGCCAGTCACGCGCGTCGGCTCGCCCGGCTCGACTGCGAGCCGCACGACCTGCGGCTCGGTCCCGGTGTCGAGCGTCGCGCTCACCTTCGGGGAGAAGTAGCCGTTGGCCGCGAGGATGTCGCGCGCTTCGGTCTCGGCTTCGGTCATGAGGCGACGGAGCAGCTCGGGCGTCATCGTCTCGTAGCCCTGCCAGCGATGGAGGTCGAGACCGGCGCGCAGCGGCTCACGAAGCGGAAGCGGCGCGTCGATCTCGACGCGGTACTTCACGTACTGCGCCGGCGTCTGCGCCCACGCCGGCACGGCGAGCGCGAGAAAGAGGACGACGACGGTCGCCCAGTGAGACGGGAAGCGATGGCGCGCGAACGGCAACTCGATCGGCTCGAAGGGGAAACACGCCGTGCGCGGGAGTCGGGTGCGCCGGCGATGCGAAAAGTCCGAGGTGCCATTCTACTGGGCGGGGTGAGCGCGTCGCGGGCGGCACGCTGCGCGCGGCCGGAGACGTGCCCCTGACGGGCTAAGCCGGGAAGCGGATTGCCCTATGGAGCGAATCGGCTATATCTGGACGCAATCGTCCCGGAGATATCCCGAATGCCCGAGCAACTCATCGACCTGCCTCAGTGGGCCCAGTGGCTGGTTACTTACAAGGAAGCCCTTCGACCTTTGTCTTGGGTCGTCGCGTCGTTCGGTGGCGTGTTCGCGGCCCTCATGGCAGTGCGCCAGCTGCGCGAAACGAGATTGTGGAAGAAGACCGAGCTCGCCAAAGACGTTCTCGACGAAATCTGGAAGAACGACGAATGCACGGTCGCGATGGCCCTCGTCGATTGGACCAACCGCCCATTCGTCCTGCCATCTGACGACCGACGCGTGCGCATCAAGCGAGAAGAAGTACTGCGCGCCCTGCGTACGGACGAGAAGGACCTGGCGTTTACTGCGAAGGAAGTATTCATTCGCGACTGCTTCGACAGTCTCCTGGATGCGTTGCAGAGACTCGAGCACTACATCGAAATCGGTCTGATCGAGTTCGAGGACGTTCAGTTCCCGCTGGAATACACCGTCGCCGAGTTGAGTGGCATGCGGAGCGTCATCGACCGCTACATCGAAGACTATGGGTTTCGGTACGCCGACCGTTTCCTGAATCGCTATGATTTCTGGGTGCAAAGGGAGAATCATGGACGTTCGCCCTGCGAGCAGCTAGACGATGTCGCGGACCCATCCCCTCGCCTCCGCGTCCGACACGTCCGTGCGGCAAACAAGATTGGCGCGGCCTGTTAGCGTGCCCGTCCCATCGCCCGCGCCTTGCCCTTGGGCCTCACCGCCTCGGCTGCCCCACCGCCCGCATCGGATCGGTGCACACGTCCGTGCCGTCGCGCGGGATCGGGCCGCGAAACAGCGTCTCGAGCGGCACGACGATGACCGACCCGAAGAATCGCGCGATCGTCGCCAGCACGTCGCCCGGGCTCACGCCGATGTTGAAGTCGCTGACCGTGCCGGTGACCCGGACCGGCGTCTCGAGGCTGAAGAACTGCAGGTCCTTCGCGCGCGGCTGGAAGCGGAAATCGATCGCCTCGGTGCCGAAATCCAGGCCGCCCGCGCCGAGCACCCGCATGCGGCTGGTGTCGATCAGCAGCACGTCGCGCGAAAGCACGCCTGCCCGGATGTCGAAACGGCCCACGGCGCAGTTGACCTGCGACTGGGCGCGGCGATCGAGGACGGGCAGCAGCTCGCGGAAGAGATTCACGACCCACAGGTCGATCTGGCCGGCGCCCAGGTTCCGCGGCCACACGGCGACGTCGATCCGTCCGTCGGCGTGCGCCATGATCGCGTTGAGCGCGGGCGTCTTCGACGACAGCTCCAGGTTCAGGCTGAACAGTCCCTCCATGTCGCTGTCCGGGCGCAGGCGGCGCGCGATGATGCCGTATTCGAAGCGCTCGATGTAGGCGCCGGCGGCGAACTTGATCAGCTGCTCCCTCGGATCGTAGGCAAGCGACATCCGCAAGGTGCCGCCGGGCAGGTTGACCTCGGCGGGGCCGAGATAGAGCTGCCCCTCGACGAGCTGGGCGCGGAGCGTCCCGTCGCCGAGCCGATCGGCGCCCGACAGCACCTGCCGCACCGTCACGTCGACGTACGCGTCGAAGCGGCGCAGGAACCCGGCGCTCAGCAGCTGCTGCGTCTGCGACGCCGCGCCCCTGGCGGTGTCCCGCAGCGCGTCCACGTTCGTCGGCAGGACCGCCGCGGCGGTCCGGCGCTCGGCAAGCGGGAAGTCGTCGAGCTGGATGCGCGGGGCGGTGACGCGCATGTCGAGGCGCGGACGCGCGCCGGCAACGTCGAGCGTGCCGCGCCCGTTCAGCCGGCTCTCGCCGACCCGCAGGGCGAGGCGGCGCACTTCGTAGCCGGTCGGCGTCATGGCGAAGGGCCCGCGGATCGACCAGGGCCCCCAGGCCGGCAGCTCGGCGCGCGCGAGCGCGCTCAGCGAGTCTAGCCGGTCGCCGGCAATCTCGAGCGTGAGCTGTCCCCCGCTGCCGAGCGGCAGCGCCGCCTCGCCCTCGAGCGCAAGCCGCGCACCGGCGCCCCTGGCCTCGACCGAGAACGGCACCTTCGTCGCGTCGCGCGCAAAGTCGGCAAGCGTGCCGCTCCAGATCAGGATCTCGAGCGACGTGTCGTCGAGCGCGCCGTCGAGCCGCGCGGCGATGCGTTTGCCCGGGGGTGCGGCCACGACCGCCTCTTTCAGCCGGATCCGTGGCAGCTGCGCCTTCGACGGGCCTTGCACGGTCAGGTCACCGCCGAGCAGGCGCGCCTCGAACGACGAGCGCTCGGCGAGGTCGCGCAGCCGGCTACCGCGTCCCACCAGCTCCACCTGCAGCGCGTCGGCGTGCGCCTCGACATCTTCGGCGACGCCGAGCCTGCGCAGCAGCGCACCGACGTCGACCTTGCCGGTCGACATCGCGAGCGAGGCCTCGGGCACGTCGCGGCGCAGATCGAGACCGACCAGCCCCTCGAACGGCACGCCGGCAATCCGTGCACCAAACGGCGAGGGTGGCAGATGGCCGTCGCGTATCCGCGCCCCGAAGCCGAGCTCGACGATCTCGGCGCGACCGAGCACGACGCGATCGAGGCCGAGACCGATGTCGGCATCGGCAAGCGCGATGCCGTAAGGCAGGATCGGTACGTCGATCGAAGCGTCGCCTGGGCGCGCGGGCGTGGCGGACGGCTTCGCGCGCAGCGTCTCGAGCTGGGGAACGTCGATGAGCGGGCTGCGCACCGCGGCGACGACGATCGGCTTGCCGCCGACGACGGTGCGGTGCGCATCGACCGTCAGCTCGCTGCGGCCCAGCATCAGCGTCGTCTCGTCGAGATGCCACTCGTCACGCCGCAAGCGCGCTCGGCCACCGAGCGCGACCGGGACGTTCGAGTCGGGCGCGACGCCCAGCCAGCTCGCGAGGTCGCCCGAGCGCCGCGCGTCGAGCCGGAACGCGAGATCGGTGCCGCGCTCGCTCCCGGGCCGCGCAAGCGTGCCGGTGATGCGCGCCGTTGCGCCGGCCGCGACGAGCTCGGCCTCGATCGGCGTGGCCAGCTCGCGCGCGATGCGCGGCAGGTCGCCGCCGCGGAGCGCTAGCGTTGCGCGGCTGCCGAGCAGCGTGCCGCGCCCCGAGCCGCGCAGGCGCTGCCCGCGCGGAATCGCGACTTCGAGCGCGTCGAGCGTGAAGGCGACCGGCCGGCCGCCCGCCACGTTGCCGTAGCTCAGCCGCGCGGCCGCCACCGCGAGCCGCACCTCGAGGTCGCGCACCACCGCGCCTAGCGTTTCGCCGCGACCGTCGAGCCGCAGGTTGAAGCTGCCGAGCCTGCCGTCGACGCCTACGGCGCCGGTGAAGAGGCGCCCGAGGTCGCCCAGCGGCGAATTCCTCGCGCCGAGCTCGATTGCGAGCGTCGGCGTCGCCGGTGCGGCGTCGAGGTCGAGCCGCCCGGTAAGCGGCACGCCTGCGATCGTCGCCACCACCGGTGCGCGCACGCCGCGCTCGTCCGCATGCAGCTCGAGGCGGGCGTCGCGGGCATCGCCGATCAGTCCGATCCAGCGCCCGACGCGCAGGACGAGATCGGCGTCGACCGGGACCAGGTCGCGCAGCGGCAGCATCTGCCGCGCCAGCTCGTCGTACCCGAGCGGCTCGTCGCGCTCGCGCCGATCGACGTCGAGGAACGGGCGCAGATCCAGCGTGGCGACAGTCAGCTCGCCGGTGACTCGCCGCCGCGCGCCGCCCAGCGCGAGGGCGAGCGCGCCGTCGAATTCCGACGCGCCGAGAACGCCGTGCAGGTCCTTGAGCTCGACCGCGTCGACGCGCGCCACCACCTTCCCCGTGAGCGCGGCGACGCCGAACTTCGGCAGCTTGTCCTCCAGAAAGCGCTCGACCTGCTCGAGGTCCTCGGTGCCGGCCCCGAAGTCGAACGTGGCCGTTGCGCTCCCGGCGTCGACCGTCCCTGCCGCGTGCAGCCGCGTGCCGAGGAACTCGAAGTCGAGCGTGAACGGCCACGGCTCGCCTGCCTCCTGGAGCAGCCGCGCGGAGCCGCCCTCGATCGCGATGGTGTACGGGAACGACCGGTCCACGCGGCCGCGCAGCGTGAGCTTCAGCGGCTCGCTCCACTTGCCCACCCCGGCCAGCTCGTCGAGATAGAAGGAGTGGCGCGTGGCCGAGCGCCGGTCGCGGTACGTGACCGCGAAGTTGCGAATCGACGTTGTTTCGACCTCGATTGCCACCGACGGCAACGCAGCGCCCGTTTGCGCCTCCCGTGCGGCCGGCGCTCCGGTCGCGGGCGCCCAGTTCGCGCGGCCATCCGCCGCGCGCTCGAGGCGCAGGCGGCCGTCGGCGGCCTCGAAACTGCGCACCTGCAGCCGGCCCCGCAGCGCTTCCAACAGGTCGATACGCGCGCGGGCGTCGCCGAGCGTGGCGAGCTCGGGCGCCGAGAATCCGGGCGGGTTAAGGATGCGCACACCGCCGATGCGCAGCGTCGCCTCGCGTCCGACAACGACCTCGATCGGTCCGTCGAGCGTCACCGGACGGCCGAGCGACGCGGTCGTGCGCGCGGCGATCGCGTCGCGCCAGTGCGAGGCGTCGATCGACATCCCGAAGCTCACTATCGCGAGCAGGGCGGCAAGCGGCAGGACGACGAGCGCCCCCGCGGCCGCCAGCAGCAGGCGCCGGATCGTCATCGTGCGCTGCGCGCGCGCGTCGCGACCACCAGCAGGTACGCGAGCGCGGCGAACGGCCAGAGCGTCGAGACGGTCCGCGTCAGCCCGTTGAAGTTGAGGAAGTGGCCCTGCCACCAGACCGCGAGCGAGTGGGCGAGGTACGGATTCTCCGGCGCGAGGTTGACGAGGACCGTGCCGGACATGAGCGCCACGCCGCAGAGGGCGACCGTCGCCGTCTCCGGGAGGCCGGCGAGGAGGAGCGCGGCAACCGCGCCGACTGCGAGCCCCGTGGCCGCGCCAGGTGTGAGCCACGCGAACGCGGCCTGCGGTTCGAAAAGGATCGCGAACGCGAGGGTGCGCGCCGCGAGCGCCGCGAGGATGGTCGCCGCCGCGACCCGGCGCCGCGGGCCGCCCGCGGCGACGAGGGCCGCGACGAGCAGCGCCACAGCGACGACGTTCGCGGCCGCTACCGCCGCCTCGATGCGCACGAAGGTCTCGGCCGGGTACAGGTCCGGCGTCTCGCCGCCGAGGAGGTCGCGCAGCGCGCCGTTGCCGAACAGAAGCGTTTCCGGGTTGAGTTGGGTGAAGATCCACAGCCCCATCAGCACCAGGCCGAGGTCGACCGCGTGTCCCGCACCGAACACGCGCTCGCGCAGCCGGTGCAGCCCGGCATCGGCGGCGAGGTGCCTGGAGACCGCGACCCCGGTGAGCGCGCCTAGGGCCGCCCCCACCGCGTTGGCGGCGAGGTCGGCGTTGGACGGGATGCGGTCGGGAAGATAGCTCTGCGCGCCCTCGAGCAGCACGCTGATGACGACTGCACCCGCGGTCCCGAGCAGCGCCGCAGCCGCGCCGGCCACGCGCGGCGCCATCGCGAGCACCGCCAGGAGCCCGAGGGGCGCGTAGGCCGCGACGTTCGCCGCGACGTCGAACCAGGTGAAGTAGCGCGGCAGCGGTCCTTCGAGAAATGCGAAGGGCGACAGCCCCTGGTCACGCCAGCCGGCGAGCGGATAGAGGCTGCCGTAGACGACGAGGAGCAGATAGGCGGCGAGCAGGTAGCGCGCGAGGGGCGAGGCGCGCGGCGCCATCACGCGCGCTGCCTCAGCGGAGCCGCGCGAGGGCGGCCTCGTAGAGGGCGAGCGTGCGCGCGTCGAACAGCGCGAACACGATGCGCCCGATCCGCGGCTCCGCCGCGACGAACGATGCGCACGTCCCGACCGCGAGCGGCGCGGCGAGCTCGACCGGATAGCCGTAGATGCCGCAGCTGATCGCCGGGAACGCGATCGTGCGCAGGCCGTGCGCGACCGCAAGCTCGAGGCTGCGGCGGTAGCAGGACGCGAGCAGCTCGGGTTCCCCGAGCGTACCGCCGTGCCACACCGGTCCCACGGCGTGGATCACGTGCTTCGCGGGAAGCCGGTAGCCCTGCGTGATCTTCGCGTCGCCGGTCGCGCAGCCGCCGAGGGTGCGGCACTCGGCGACAAGTTCCGGGCCGGCGGCGCGATGGATCGCGCCGTCGACCCCGCCGCCGCCGAGGAGCGACGAGTTGGCGGCGTTCACGATCGCGTCGACGGCGAGCGTGGTGATGTCGGCGTGGACTGCCTCGAGGCGAGTGGTCATGGGTGGGGCAATTCAATCACGAATCGATGGGCCGGTGGCGTGCGCTAGACTGCGGCGCGTCCGCCAAGGGGAGGCCCAGGTGCCCAGGAAAGAGATCCTCGACCGCATCGAAAAGTTCATCGACCCGTACCGCATCACCAAGGGCAAGGTTTTTCGCCTGAACGACATCGATCCAGCCGACACCCGCAAGCTGAAGTCCGACCAGAAGGACGAGGCGAAGGAGGTGCTCGCGCGGGGCGTCGAGTGGCTCGCCGAGGAGCAGGACAAGCTCTACGCGCAGGACCGCTGGTCGGTGCTGCTCGTGTTCCAGGCGATGGATGCGGCGGGCAAGGACGGGACGATCAAGCACGTGATGAGCGGCGTGAACCCGCAGGGCTGCCAGGTGTACTCGTTCAAGGCGCCCTCGCCGGAAGAGCTCGACCACGACTTCCTGTGGCGCACGACGAAGTGCCTGCCCGAGCGCGGCCGCATAGGTATCTTCAACCGCTCCTACTACGAGGAGGTGCTCGTGGTGCGGGTTCACGAGGCGATCCTCGCCCGCCAGAAGCTGCCGCCGCGGCTCGTCACGAAGCGGATCTGGGACGAGCGGCTCGAGGACATCGCCGCGTTCGAGCGCTATCTCGCTCGCAACGGCACGGTAGTCCTCAAGTTCTTCCTGCACGTGTCGCGCAAGGAGCAGAAGGAGCGCTTCATGGAGCGCCTGGACCAGCCCGAGAAGCACTGGAAATTCTCGGCCGCCGACGTGCACGAGCGGCAGCACTGGGACGACTACATGGAGGCCTACGAGGACGCGATCCGCGCGACCGCGACGAAGCACGCGCCGTGGTACGTCGTGCCGGCCGACAACAAGTGGTTCACGCGGCTCGTCGTGGCCGCCGCGATCGTGGAGGCGCTCGAAAAGCTGGACCTCGAGTACCCGAAAGTGGATGCCGCGCAGAGGAAGGCGCTCGCCGTAGCCCGGGCGGCGCTCCTGAAGGAAAAGTAGCCCGCGCCGCGGGTCTTCCCGTCGCCCCGGGGCGGGGTTGACTCACGTCAACCTCGTGCGAGGTCGGTGTGGTAGGCTCTTATTGCAGTGCACCATACCATGCTCGCCCCGGGGCCGTCGCCCCGCAAAGGAATCGCAATGACCGACCTCGGCAAACAGCTCTCCCGCACGCACGACTTGTCCAGCAAGATCGCGCAGCTCTTTCAGAAGCGCGCGCAAACCGCGCAGCAGCGATTCACCGAGCGCGTGCAACGCGCCTACGCGAAGCATGTCGCCGACCTCGTGTCGAAGCCGATGTCGCCGTGGGACATCTGGACCGACTGGTCGCGGTACGCGGTCGATTTCGCGCAGCGGTCGACGCTGTTCTGGGACGCGATTCGCCAGCGCGGCAACCAGTACCTCGAGCACACGCGGGCTGGCCAGCCGCCGGTGCTGCACTTCGACTACGAGGTCGTGCTCGACGCACGCACCTTCGACAGGCCCGTGAATTACGCGCTGCTGCGCATCGTCCCGCCGCAGGGCGTGATCGTCGATCCGAAGCGCCGGCCCTACGTCATCATCGACCCGCGCGCCGGCCACGGCCCGGGCATCGGCGGGTTCAAGGACGATTCCCAGGTCGGCGTCGCGCTGCGCGAAGGCCACCCGGTGTACTTTGTGATGTTCTATCCGCAACCCGAGCCGGGGCAGACCCTGCTCGACGTGACCGAGGCCGAGCGGAAGTTCGTGCACCGGGTGCGCGAGCTGCATCCGGAGAGCCCAAAGCCCGTGATCGTGGGCAACTGCCAGGGCGGCTGGGCGGCGATGATGCTCGCCGCCGCCGATCCCGACGAGATGGGGCCGATCGTGATCAACGGCGCCCCGATGTCGTACTGGGGCGGCGCATGGGGCGAGGAGCAGGCTGAGAACCCGATGCGGTACTCCGGCGGCAACCTCGGCGGCACGTGGCTCGCCTCGCTCACCGCCGACCTCGGCAACGGTGTCTTCGACGGCGCCCACCTCGTGCAGAACTTCGAGAATCTGCATCCGTCGAACACGTTCTGGGACAAGTACTACCACCTGTTCGCGAACGTCGACACCGAGCCGCCGCGCTTCCTCGAGTTCGAGCGCTGGTGGGGCGGGTTCTTCCTGCTGAACCGCGAGGAGATCGAGTGGATCACGCAGGAGCTCTTCGTCGGCAACGACCTCTGGTCGGGGAAGGTGAAGTCGAAAGCCGGCGAGCCGCTCGACCTGAAGCGGATCAAGTCGCCGATCATCCTGTTCGCCTCGATGGGCGACAACATCACGCCCGCGCAGCAGGCGTTCAACTGGGTGGCCGACGTGTACGGCTCGACCGACGAGATCAAGGCGCGCGGCCAGGTCATCGTCGGCCTGCTCCACGAGAGCATCGGGCACCTCGGCATCTTCGTTTCCGGCGGCGTGGCGAAGAAGGAACATGCGCAGATCGTCTCGGTGCTGAAGTCGATCGAGGCGCTGCCGCCCGGGCTGTTCGCCATGGAGATCGTCGAGACGAAGGGCGCCGACGGCAAGCCGGCGTACGATGTCCAATTCCACGAGCGCAGGCTCGAGGAGGTTCTCGAGCGCGCCAACCGCTTCAAGCGCGTGGACGAGAAGCCGTTCGAGGCGGTCGCGGCAGTCTCGGACTTCAACCAGCGCGCCTACGAGCTCTTCGCGCAGCCGCTCATGCAGGCGCTGTCGAACGAGTACACCGCCAAGCTCGGCCGCGAGTTCCATCCGCTGCGCTTCCAGCGCTGGGCGTTCTCCGACCTGAACCCCTGGCTCGCCTGGCTCAAGCCGACTGCCGCGATGGTCCAGGCGAACCGGCAGGCGCTCGGGGGCGATTCGCCGAGCCGCCGGGTCGAGCAGATGATGTCCGAGATCGTGAGCGCGTCGCTCGATTACTACCGCGACGTCCGCGACGCGACGAGCGAGGCGCAGTTCTTCCAGACCTACGGCAACATGTTCGCGCTCTACCTGGCGGACCGGTACGAGACGGAGGCGGCGCGGACGAAGCAGGTCGACCCGCGTGAGGCGCCGTTCGTCAAGGAGGCGCTCGCGTCGATCGAGGAAGGCGGCTACGCGGCGGCGGCCACCCGGGTCGCTGCGCTGCTGGCCGAGGATGACCCGACCATCCCGCTCGCCCAATACGTGCTCAAGAGCGAGCTCGCGACCGACTATGCGGAATATCTGCCGCCGCTTGCCCGCGACGAGATGCGCCGCGTGCGCGGCGAGCAGGACATCATCGTGCGGTACGCGCGCGAACGGGCAATCGAGACGCTGCCGAAGCTCCTCGATCAGCGCGCCGACCGCGAGCGCTTCCTCGCGCTGGTCGACAAGCTCAGCACCGACCCGCGTCTCTTCGGGCGCCCCATGAGCGCGCACGATCGCGACGTGGTCGAGACGGTGCGCAGGGTGCTCGCCGCCGCGCCGCCGCGCCTCGCCGCGGTGAAGAAGAGCCAGGCGGCCTGAACCGATGGCAACCGCGAGCTACCGCAACGTCACGTTCGAGGAAATCGAGGTCGGCAAGGGCGTCACCGTCACCCGCACGGTGACCAACACCGAGGTGGAGGCGCTCGCGCTGGTCTCCGGCGAGGTCGATCCCTATCACGTCGAGCCCGGCGCGTTCGGGCAGACCGGCGTCCCGGTCGCGCAGGGCGTCGGCGCGGAGGCGATCGTGTCCGGCCTCCTCAATCGCCGCATGCCCGGCCCCGGCACGCGCATCCTCAGCCAGGCGCTCGCCTTCGAGGGCGAGATCCGCGTCGGCGACGAGATCGTTGCGACGGTGACGCCGCGCGAAAAGCGCTCGGAAGGCCGCATCGTCGTCTTCGAGTGCACGGTCGCGGCGGGCGGTCGCCGGATCGCGAGCGGCACCGTCACCGTGGAGGCGCCGACGCGGCGCATCGCCTACGACGAGATCGCCACGCCGCAGATGATCCTCCGGCACAACGACGCCTTCACCCGCCTGCTCAAGCGCTGCGAGGGCCTCGAGCCGGTGACCTGCGCAATCGTGCACCCCTGCGATCGCGATTCGCTGCTCGGTCCGCTCGAGGCGGCCAAGCGCAAGCTGATCGTGCCGATCCTGGTCGGCCCGGAGGCGAAGATCCGGGCGGTCGCGGCCGCAGAGAAAGTCGATCTCGCGCCTTATCGGATGGTATCGACCGAGCACAGCCACGCCGCGGCCGCGCAGGCCGTCGCGATGGCGCGCGCGGGCGAGGTCGAGGCGCTGATGAAGGGGAGCCTCCACACCGACGAGCTGATGGCCGCGGTGGTGCCGTCGGCAACGGGCCTGCGCACCGCGCGGCGCATCAGCCACGCCTTCGTCCTCGACGTGCCGGCCTACCCGCGCCCGCTGATGGTGACCGATGCGGCGATCAACATCTTCCCCGACCTCGAGTGCAAGGCCGACATCGTTCAGAACGCAATCGAGCTCGCGCAGATTCTAGGGATCGAGCAGCCGAAGGTCGCGATCCTCTCGGCGGTCGAGACGATCAACCCGAAGATCCAGTCCACCCTCGACGCGGCGGCGCTTTGCAAGATGGCCGACCGCGGGCAAATCACCGGCGGCATCCTCGACGGGCCGCTCGCCTTCGACAACGCGATCAGCGAGGAGGCGGCGAAGACGAAGAAGATCGTCTCGCCCGTGGCGGGGAAGGCGGACATCCTGCTCGTGCCGGATCTCGAAGCGGGCAACATGGTCGCCAAGCAGCTGCAGTACCTCGCCGGCGCCGACAGCGCGGGCATCGTGCTCGGCACGCGCGTGCCGATCGTGCTCACGAGCCGCGCGGACAACGTGCGCACGCGGCTCGCGTCGGCCGCGGTGATGGCGCTCGTCGCGCACGCGAAGCGGGCAAAGCTGGCGCCCAGGCAGTAGGTCGCAGATGTCCGACGCGATCGTCGTCCTCAACGCCGGGTCGTCCAGCATCAAGTTCTCGCTGTTCCTGGCGCGCGACGGCGAGCTCGAGCTCGACGTCCGCGGCCAGATCGAGGGGATCTACACCGAGCCGCGCTTCGTGGCGAAAGCCCCCGACGGCGCGACGAAGAGCGAGAAGGCGTGGGCTGAGGGGAAGCTCGGCCACGACGCGGCGCTTCGGTACCTGATGGATTTCCTGCGGCAGGAGCTCGCCGACGACCGGCTGGTCGGGGTCGGCCACCGCGTCGTGCACGGCGCGCTCGACTACCGCGAGCCTGTGCGCGTCGACGCCATCGTGCTCGCCGGGCTCGAGAAGCTCGTTCCCCTCGCGCCGCTGCACCAGCCGCACAATCTCGCGGCGATCCGGGCGCTGCTCGCGGCGGTGCCGGATCTTCCGCAGATCGCCTGCTTCGACACCTCGTTCCATCGCACCAACCCCGACGTCGCCCAGCGCTTCGCGATACCGACGGAGCTGCACGACGCGGGCGTGCGGCGCTACGGCTTCCACGGGTTGTCCTACGAGTACATCGCCTCGGCGCTGCCGCAGTACGACGCGAAGGCCGCGGCGGGCAAGACCGTGGTCCTGCACCTCGGCAACGGCTCGAGCATGTGCGCGATCGACTCCGGGCGCAGCGTCGCGAGCACGATGGGGTTCACGGCGGTCGACGGCTTGCCGATGGGCACCCGCACCGGCGCGCTCGATCCGGGCGTGATCCTCTACCTGATGGACGAGCGCAAGATGGATGCGCGCGCCATCGAGAAGCTGATCTACAACCAGTCGGGGCTGCTCGGCGTCTCCGGCCTGTCGAGCGACATGCGCACGCTGCTTGCCTCCGACGATCCGCGCGCGCGACTCGCGATCGACCTCTATTGCTACCGCATCCGGCGCGAGATGGGCTCGCTCGCCGCAGCCCTCGGAGGCCTGGACGCGATCGTGTTCACCGCCGGCATCGGCGAGAACTCGCGCGAGATCCGCGAGCGGGTGTGCGGCGATGCCGCGTGGCTCGGCGTCGAGCTCGACGCCGTGGCGAACGCGAAGGGCGGCCCGCGCATTAGCGCCGCGGGGAGCCGCGTGTCAGCCTGGACGATTCCGACCAACGAGGAGCTGATGATCGCGCGGCACACGCGGCGCGTCATCAGCCACTGAGCCGGGCGCACGGCGATGGCGGTGTTGGCGGGCAGGGCCGCGGTGGTCACCGGATCGACGAGCGGCATCGGGCTCGGCATCGCGCAGGCGCTCGCACCGGATGCCGCGAGGATGCGGCTGCTGGGCGAGAAGCAGCCCTCGCTCGAGTTCGCGACGCCGGAGCAGATCGGCGCCCTCGCTACATTCCTGTGCACGGACGGGGAGAGCAGATCCGCGGCGCGTCGCTGAGCGTCGACGGCGGATGGTTGGCGCAGTAAGCAAATCAGGAAAGGCGACAGGCTATGGACATTCCCCGCCCGGTGCTGAAGGACAAGAAGGCGCTCGTGGTCGGCATCGCGAACGAGCACTCCATCGCGTACGGCTGCGCCGCGGCCTTCCGCGAGCTCGGCGCCGACATCGCGCTCACCTACCTCAACGAGAAGGCGAAGTCCTATGTCGCGCCACTGGCGAAGAAGCTCGAGGCGCCGATCTTCATGCCGCTCGACGTGTCGCAGCCCGGCGAGCTGGAGGCGCTGTTCGAGCGGATCGCGCGCGACTGGGGGCGGCTCGACATCCTGGTGCACTCGATCGCCTGGGCGCCGAAGGACGACCTGCAGGGCGGCTTGCTGAACGTGTCGGCGGAGGGTTTCGCGAAAGCGATGGACGTGTCGTGCCATTCGTTCGTCCGCATGGCGCGGCTCGCCGCGCCGCTGATGAAGGAAGGCGGCACGATGTTCGCGATGAGCTACCACGGCGCGCAGAAGGTGGTCGCGAACTACAACGTGATGGGGCCGATCAAGGCGGCGCTGGAGGCGGCATGCCGCTACCTCGCCTACGAGCTCGGGCCGCAGAAGATCCGCGTGCACCCGATCTCGCCCGGGCCGCTCAAGACGCGCGCCGCTTCGGGGCTGAAGGACTTCGACATGATGCTGAACGACGCCATCCAGCGCGCGCCCGTGGGCGAACTCGTCGACATCATGGACGTGGGCTTCGCCTGCGCGTATCTTGCGACGCCGTATGCGCGTCGCATCACCGGCCAGACCATCTACGTCGACGGTGGCGTGAACATAATGGCGTGAGGACGCCCGGAGGAATGCACCTATGAGCGAAAGACTCTGGATCGGCAACGTGCCGCCGGAAGCTACCGACGAAGAGGTGGTCGCGCTCGCGAAGAAGTACTCGACGCTGGAAGGCAAGGTGGTCCAGCGCCTCGAGGGCGACGGATCCCGGCCCGTACGCGTGCTCGAGTTCGTCGGCGCGCCGCTCGGCGCGGTGGACACGCTGGCGTTGCGGCTCGCCGGGATGTACTGGAAGGAGCGACGGCTCCACGCATACCGGATCCAGCACGATCCGAGCAAGTCCTAGCTCCGCCGGGCTGCGTTGCCGCGCCCGGGCAATCTAGGGCAGAATCCCCCGTCTGAAGACTTCGCGCGCTCGGCGCGAAGCGCTTCGAGGAGGCGGCGATCCGCCGCGCGCGCGGCCGTCCTGCCTTCGCGTCCCGGCTGTCGACCCACGTCCTGGAGGAGTCAGATGAGCAAGCCCATTCCCATCCGCATCCGTGCCGTGGCGCTTGCCGCGGCGCTCGCAGCAGGCGCGCTCGCAGCGGGCCCCGTGGTCGCGCAGCAGAAGGTGCTCCGGTTCATCCCCGAAGCCGACCTGCGTTCGATCGACCCGATCTGGACCACCGCGTATATCACGCGCAACCACGGCTACATGGTATACGACACCCTGTTCGCCACCGACGCGAAGTTCCAGGTCCAGCCGCAGATGGTGGACAAGTGGGAGGTGAGCGCTGATAAGCTCACCTACACCTTCACGCTGCGCGACGGGCTGAAGTTCCACGACGGCCAGCCGGTGCGCTCGGCCGACTGCATCGCCTCGATCGAGCGCTGGGCCAAGCGCGACGTCCTCGGACAGAAGCTCGGCGAGATGACCGAGTCGTGGACGGCGGTGAACGACAAGACCTTCCGCCTCAAACTGAAGCAGCCGTTCGCGTACGTGCTCGAGGCGCTCGGCAAGCCGTCGTCCAACGTGCCGTTCATCATGCCGGAGCGTATCGCCAAGACCGACGCGTTCCAGCAGATCCCCGAGCCGATCGGCTCCGGGCCGTTCCGCATGATCAAGGAGGAGTGGGTTCCCGGCAACAAGGTCGTGTACGCCAAGTTCACCGACTACGTCCCGCGCAAGGAGCCGCCGTCCTGGGCCGCCGGCGGCAAGGTGGTGAAGGTGGACCGCGTCGAGTGGCGCTACATCCCCGACTCGGCGACCGCCGCCGCGGCGATCAACTCCGGCGAGGTCGATTGGTGGCAGCAGCTGCCGCCCGACCTGATCCCCGTGCTGTCGAAGAACAAGGACATCAAGATCGAGAACACCGACCCGCTCGGCTCGATGGGGATGATCCGTTTCAACCACCTGCAGCCGCCGTTCAACAACCCGAAGCTGCGCCAGGCGCTGCTGCATGTCGTGAACCAGCAGGACTACGCGATCGGCATCGCCGGCGACCCGAAGAACGGCAAGCCGTGCGCGTCGTACTTCACCTGCGGCACGCCGCTCGCGAACGACGCCGGCTCGGCGGTGCTCACCGGCAAGCGCGACATCGACAAGGCCAAGCAGCTGATCAAAGAGTCGGGCTACAAGGGCGAGAAGATCGTCGTGCTCGACGCGACCGACCAGCCGATCGTGCACGCGCAGGCGCTGATCACGACCGAGATGCTGCGCACGCTCGGGTTGAACGTCGAGCTGCAGGCGGGCGACTGGGGCACGCTGATCACGCGCCGCTCGTCGAAGGAACCGGTCGAGAAGGGCGGCTGGTCGATCTTCCACACGTGGTGGGTCGGGCCCGACCAGGCGACGCCGGCGCTCAACGCGGCGCTGCGCGGCGCCGGCGACAAGGCCTGGTTCGGCTGGCCGACCGACACGCGCATCGAGGAGCTGCGCGACCAGTGGTTCGCCGCGCCCGATGCGGCCGCGCAGAAGAAGGCGGCGGAGGCGATGCAGACCCGCGCTTGGGAAGTGGTGCCATACATCCCGACCGCGCAATTCATCATCCCCACCGCGTACCGCACGAATCTCTCGGGCATCCTGGTCTCGCCCGTCAACTTCATGTGGAACGTGGAGAAGAAGTAGCGCAGCATTTCGCGCGCTTCGGCGCGTGTTCGCCTATCTCGTCAAACGCCTGCTCGCGACCATCCCCGTCATGGGAGTGGTCGCGCTCTTCGTCTTCTCGCTGCTGTACATCAGCCCGGGCGACCCGGCCGCGGTGATCGCGGGCGACATCGCCACCGACGAGGACATCGCACGTATCCGCGCGAAGCTGGGGCTCGACGAGCCCTACTTCGTGCGCTTCGGCACGTGGCTGTGGGCACTCGCGCACGGCGACCTCGGCGTGTCGATCTTCACCAACCTGCCGGTTGCGCAGCTCATCGGGCAGCGGCTCGAGCCGACCGCCGCGCTGACGCTCTGCACGCTGATCGTTACAGTGCTGATCGCGGTGCCGATCGGCGTGATCGCCGCGTGGCGCGTCGGCACCTGGGTCGACCGCGCCGTGATGGGCTTCTCGGTGCTCGGCTTCTCGGTGCCGGTGTTCGTGTTCGCGTACTTGCTGATGCTCGTGTTCTCGATCGAGCTCGAATGGCTGCCGGTGCAGGGCTACGTGAGCATCACCGAGGGTTTCTGGCCGTTCCTGCGCCACATGATCCTGCCGAGCGTGGCGCTCGGCACGGTGTACATGGCGCTCGTCGCGCGCATCACGCGCGCATCGATGCTGGAGGTGCTCTCGCAGGACTACATCCGCACCGCGCAGGCGAAGGGCCTCGCGTCGCGCGACGTGCTGATGCGCCACGCACTCAAGAACGCGGCGGTGCCGATCGTCACGGTGATCGGCATCGGCATCGCGCTGCTCATCTCCGGCGTGGTCGTCACCGAGACTGTGTTCGCGATTCCCGGCATCGGCCGGCTGACCGTCGACGCGATCCTGCGACGCGACTACCCGATCATCCAGGCGGTGACGCTGCTCTTCTCGGCGGTGTACGTGCTCATCAACCTCGCGGTGGACCTGAGCTACACGCTGCTCGACCCGCGGATCCGGTACTAGGAAAGCCGAAATGCCGCTTTTCCGGTTGTCTGAATGGCTGCGGTAGCACCAACGCTTCCCGCCGCGCGCTCGGTCTCGCCGACCTGGGCGCGGTTCAAGGACGCGCTGCGCCGCCATCCGACCGCGATCTTCGGCGCGGTGGTGCTCGTCGCGATGATCGCGGCCGCGATCTTCGCGCCGTGGCTCGGCACGGTCGACCCGCAGGCGCTGTCGCCGGTCAAGCGGCTGCGGCCGCCGCAGGCGGAGTACTGGTTTGGCACCGACATGCTCGGGCGCGACGTCTACAGCCGCGTCGTGTACGGCGCGCGCGTGTCGCTCACGGTCGGCCTCGCGGTCGCGATCTTCTCGACGCTCGCCGGCCTTGCGATCGGGCTGGTCACCGGGTTCATCCGCTGGGTCGACGCCATCGTGATGCGCGTGATGGACGGCCTGATGTCGATCCCGCCGGTGCTGCTCGCGATCGCGTTGATGGCGCTCACGAAGGCGAGCATCGAGAACGTGATCTTCGCGATCACGCTGTCGGAGGTGCCGCGCGTCACGCGCCTGGTGCGCAGCCTCGTGCTCACCCTGCGCGAGCAGCCGTTCGTCGAGGCGGCCACCGCCGCCGGCACCGGCACCGCGCGCACGCTGGTGCGCCACATCTTGCCGAACACCGTCGCGCCTCTGCTCGTGCAGGCGACCTACATCTGCGCCTCCGCGATGATCACCGAGGCGATCCTGTCGTTCATCGGCGCGGGCACCCCGCTCAACATCCCGAGCTGGGGCAACATCATGGCCGAGGCGCGCAGCCTGTTCCAGCTCAAGCCCTACCTGATCCTCTTGCCGGGGGTGTTCCTGTCGCTCACCGTGCTCGCCGTGAACTTGCTCGGCGACGGCCTGCGCGACGCTCTCGACCCGCGCCTCGCGCGGCGGATGTAGTGCGTCCGACGATGGGCGCCAGGGCCGCGCCGCTGCTCGCGATCGAGGATCTGCGCACCTGGTTCTACACGCGCGACGGCATCGTGCGCGCGGTCGACGGCGTGTCCTGCGCCGTGTATCCGGGCGAAACGCTCGCGGTCGTCGGCGAGTCCGGCTGCGGCAAGAGCGTCACGTCGCTCTCGATCCTGCGGCTGATCGCGTCGCCGCCGGGGAGGATCGTCTCCGGCCGGCTGCTGTTCGAGGGGCGCAACCTCCTCGACCTCTCCGAGGACGCGATGCGCACGATCCGCGGCAACGAGATCTCGATGATCTTCCAGGAGCCGATGACATCGCTCAACCCCGTCTTCACCATCGGCAGTCAGATCGCCGAAGCGCTCGAGCTGCACGAGGGGATGGACCGCCGGCGCGCGACCGCGCGCGCAATCGAGATGCTGCAGCTCGTGAAGATCCCCGAGCCCGAGCGCCGCGTGCGCCAGTACCCGCACGAGCTGTCCGGCGGCATGCGCCAGCGCGTGATGATCGCGATGGCGCTGTCGTGCAACCCGAAGCTGCTGATCGCCGACGAGCCGACGACCGCGCTCGACGTCACGATCCAGGCGCAGATCCTCGACCTGATGCGCGAACTGAAGGCCAAGACCGGCGCCGCGATCATCCTGATCACGCACGACCTCGGCGTGGTCGCCGAGATGGCGCAGCGCGTGGTGGTGATGTACGCGGGCCGCAAGGTCGAGGAGGCGCCGGTCGACGCGCTCTTCGCGCGGCCGCTGCATCCGTACACGAAGGGACTGCTCGGCTCGATCCCGCGGCTCGCCGAGGCGGCCGCAGCGGGCGGGCGAAAACGGCTCGTCGAGATCCCCGGGATGGTCCCCTCGCTCAAGGAGGAGATCGCAGGCTGCGTGTTCGCGCCGCGCTGTCCGTACGCCACCGCGCGCTGTGGCGCCGAGTACCCTCCGCTCGAGGAGAAGTCCGCGGGGCACTGGGTCGCGTGCTGGGAGTGGGAGCGCCTCGCGGGAGAGGCGGCAGTAGCGGCGGCGTCATGAGCACGCTGCTCCAGGTGCGCGACCTGCGCAAGCACTACCCGGTGCGGAAGGGCGTGTTCGGGCGCCTGGCCGGGCAGGTGCACGCCGTCGACGGCATCAGCTTCTCGATCGCCGATGCCGAGACGCTCGGCCTCGTCGGCGAGTCGGGCTGCGGCAAGTCGACCGCCGCCAAGACGATCCTGCGGCTCATCGATCCTACCGCCGGCACGATCGAGTGGGAGGGGCAGCGGATCGACGCGCTCGGGCGCGCGGCGATGCGGCCGTTCCGCCGCGAGCTGCAGGCGGTCTTCCAGGACCCGTACTCGTCGCTCAACCCGCGCCTGCGCGCCGCCGACATCGTCGCCGAGCCGCTGCGCAACTACGAGGGGCTCGGCGCGGCTGCGGTGCGCGAGAGGGTCGCGTGGCTCTTCGAGAAGGTGGGCCTGCGCCCGGACCAGATGGTCAAGTACCCGCACGAGTTCTCCGGCGGGCAGCGCCAGCGCCTCGGCATTGCGCGCGCGCTCGCGGTGCGGCCGAAGCTGATCGTCTGCGACGAGCCGGTCTCGGCGCTCGACGTCTCGGTGCAAGCGCAGGTGATCAACCTGCTCGAGGACCTGCAGGCGGAGTTCGGCGTGTCGTACCTCTTCGTCGCGCACGACCTGGCGGTCGTCGAGCACATCAGCCACCGCGTCGCCGTGATGTACCTCGGCAAGATCGTCGAGCTGACCGACAAGAAGGCGCTGTTCCGGGACCCGCAGCATCCCTACACCGAGGCGCTCCTTTCGGCGGTGCCGGTGCCCGACCCGCGGGCGAAGAGGAAGCGCATCATTCTCCAGGGCGACGTGCCCAGCCCGATCACGCCGCCGCCCGGCTGCCGCTTCCACACGCGCTGCCCGTACGCGGAGGAGCGCTGCCGGCGCGAGGAACCGCTGATGAAGGAAGTGAGTTCCGGCCACTTCGTGGCCTGCCACCTGCGTGACGTGCGGCGCGACGTCAAGCCGTCATGACCGCCGAGGTGCGCCTCGTCATCAATGCGCGCGCCGCGCGGCGCGACGCCGCGTACGGCGCTGCGGCGCTCACCGCGGACGGGTTCGCGGCGGCGGAGCGCGAGATCGCGAGCTGGCCGGGCTACGCCGCGACGCCGCTCGCGCGCCTTGACGGTCGCGGGCGTGACCTGGGGCTCGCTGCGCTCTGGTACAAGGACGAGCGCGGCCGGTTCGGGCTGAAGAGCTTCAAGGCGCTCGGCGGCGCGTACGCGGTGCGCCGCGTGCTGGAACGGGAGTCGCGCCAGCCAAAGGAAGTCACGGTCACCTGCGCGACCGACGGCAACCACGGCCGCTCGGTTGCCTGGGGTGCCAGGCTCTTTGGCTGCAATTGCGTGATCTTCATCCACGAGACGGTGAGCGAGGGGCGGGCGGAGGCGATCCGGCGCTACGGCGCAGACGTCGTGCGCGTGAAGGGGAACTACGACGATGCCGTGCGCCATGCCGCAGCCGAGGCCGCGCGGCACGGCTGGTTCGTCGTGTCCGACACTTCTTACGAAGGCTACCGCGACGTTCCGGTCGACGTCATGCACGGCTACGGGGTGATGGCGGCGGAGATCTTCCGGCAGCTTCCGGCGGGCGAGGTGCCGACGCACGTTTTCGTGCAGGTCGGCGTCGGCGCGCTTGCCGCCGCGATCTGCGCGCGATTCTGGCTCGAGTGGGGCGCACGGCGTCCGCGGTTCATCGCGGTCGAGCCGGCGCGCGCCGACTGCCTACGCCGGAGCATCGAGGCGGGACGTCCGGTCGCCGTGCACGGCGATCTCGAGACGGTGATGGCGGGGCTGGTGTGCGGCGAGGTGTCCGAGCTCGCGTGGGAGGTCCTGCGCGAGGGCACGGATGCGGCGCTCGCGATCGACGACGACTGGGCGCTCGAGGCCGTGCGCG
This sequence comes from Burkholderiales bacterium, assembly GCA_035456405.1. Classification (GTDB taxonomy): domain Bacteria; phylum Pseudomonadota; class Gammaproteobacteria; order Burkholderiales; family SG8-39; genus JAGVSZ01. The sequence goes on from DATIDG010000070.1 coordinate 130,792, forward strand.
CGCTCGCGAACCCGCTCAACGGCGATCCCGTCGTCGTCGCGGGTGAGACGGGAGGCGCGGGGCTCGCCGCGCTGCTCGCGCTGCGCGAGCGCCCCGATCTGCGCGCGCAGCTCGGTCTCGACGCGGGGTCGCACGTGCTGCTATTGGGGAGCGAAGGCGACACCGATCCGGAAATCTACCGGCGGATCGTAGGCAGATCCGCCGAGGAGTTGCTCTCGTGAAGGCCGAAGCCCTGCGCATCGACGCCGACCGCCTGCTGCGGCGGCTCGACCGGCTCGCGGCGATCGGCGCGATCGAGGGCGGCGGGTGCTGCCGGCTCGCGCTCACCGACGAGGACCGCGCAGGCCGAGATCTCGTCGTCGGCTGGATGCGCGAGCTGGGCCTCGAGGTCGCGATCGATCCGATCGGCAACGTGTTCGGACTTCGTCGCGGCACCGCAGACGTCGCGCCGGTCATGACCGGCTCGCACATCGACACGGTGCGCACCGGCGGGCGCTACGACGGCAACCTCGGCGTGCTCGGCGGGCTGGAAATTATCGAGACGCTGAACGCCGCCGGTATCCTCACGCGGCGCCCGCTCGTCGTCGCGTTCTTCACCGACGAGGAGGGCGCGCGCTTCGCGCCCGACATGCTCGGCTCGCTGGTGTACGTCGGCGGGCTCGCGTTCGAGGAGGCGCTGGCGGTCGTGAGCATCGACGACAGGCGGCTGGGCGACGAGCTGGCGCGCATCGGCTATGCCGGCGACGCGCCGGTCGGCATCCACCACCCCCATGCTTACGTCGAGCTGCACATCGAGCAGGGGCCGGTGCTCGACGCGGAAGGGATCACGATCGGCGCAGTCGAGGACCTGCAGGGGATCTCCTGGCAGGAGATCGCGGTCACCGGGCAGTCGAACCACGCCGGCACCACACCGATGCCCCTGCGCCACGATGCGGGCTACTGCGCGGCTGCGATCGGCACGTTCCTCCGCGGTCTCGCGCGGGAGATGGGCGGAAGCCAGGTCTGCACGATGGGCAAGGTGGACCTGCATCCCAACCTGATCAACGTGATCGCGGCACGTGCGAAAGTGACGGTGGACCTGCGCAACACGGACGATGGGGCTCTGAGGGAAGCCGAGCGCCGGCTGGGGGCCTTCCTCGACGAGCTGGCAAGCGCCGAGGGCGTGAAGATCGAATCGATACGGTTGGCGCGCTTCGAGCCGGTGGTCTTCGACGACGGCATTGCACGCCTCGTCGAGCGCACGGCGGCCCGGCTCGGCCATTCGTGCCGGCGCATGACCTCGGGCGCCGGCCACGATGCGCAGATGCTCGCCCGCATCTGCCCTGCGGGGATGATCTTCGTGCCGAGCGTGAAGGGCATCAGCCACAACCCGGCCGAGCACACCGCACCCGCCGATCTCGCTGCGGGGGCAAACGTGCTGCTGCACACCCTGCTCGAGCTCGCTGCATAGGAGTCACGGCATGCGCCGCATCGTCACCGTCGGCGCCGCACAGCTCGGCCCGATCGCCCGAGCCGAAACGCGCGTGCATGTCGTGACGCGACTGCTGGTGCTCATGCGGCAGGCCAAAATGCACGGCTGCGACCTCGTCGTGTATCCCGAGCTCGCGCTCACCACGTTCTTTCCCCGCTGGTACTTCGAGCGGCAGGAGGAGATTGACGCGTTCTTCGAGCGCGAGATGCCCTCGCAGGATACGCTGCCGCTCTTCGATGCCGCGCGCGAGCTGGGGATCGGCTTCTACCTCGGCTACGCCGAGCTCGCCTCGAAGGGCGGCCGCACGCAGCGCTTCAATACCTCGATCCTCGTCGACAGGAACGGACGCATCGTCGGCAAGTACCGCAAGGTGCACCTGCCCGGCCACGCCGAGCACGAGCCGTGGCGGCGCTTCCAGCACCTCGAGAAGCGCTACTTCGAGACCGGCGATCTCGGCTTTCCGGTGTTCCGCGCGTTCGGCGGCATCGTCGGGATGTGCATCTGCAACGACCGGCGCTGGCCCGAGACCTACCGAGTCATGGGCCTGCAAGGCGTCGAGATAGTGCTGCTCGGCTACAACACGCCGGTGCACAATCCGCCCGCGCCCGAGCACGACGCGCTGTCCAACTTCCACAACGAGCTCGTCATGCAGTCGGGCGCGTACCAGAACGGCACCTGGGTGGTCGGCGTCGCCAAAGCCGGCTGCGAGGAAGGCGTCGACCAGATCGGCAACTCGATCATCGTCGCGCCGTCGGGCGAGATCGTGGCGGCGTGCACGACGCTCGGCGACGAGCTCGCGATCGCGCGCTGCGACCTCGATCTGACGAAGTCGTACAAGAGCACCGTCTTCAACTTCGCCAAGCACCGCGAGCCGCAGGCCTACGGGCTGATCGTCGAGCGCAAGGGCGCGATCCCGCCGCCGGAATGAGAGCCGCGGCGGTACAATCCGCCCGCACTCGATTCGATATGTCCACGAAAGGAAGTTCTATGACGAGAGCCGCGCTACTCATGGGTGCCGCCGCACTCCTGCTCGCCGCGGGCGCCGCGAGCGCCGACGTCACGAAGGAGAACTTCACGCTGCGCACGACCGGAGACCTCGTCGCGCTGTGCGGCGTGAGCCGCAGCGATCCGAACGCAGCCGCGGCGATCCATTTCTGCCACGGCTACTACGTCGGGATCGACCAGTTTGCGGAGCTGACCGGCCGCCCGTGGCGCAACGTCCTGTACTGCCCGCCCGAAGGCCTCAAGCTCTCGCGCAACGAGGTGGTCGCAATGGTGGTCGACTACCACCGCAAGAACCCGCAGCACGCGAACGAGGCGCCGGTGGAGGGCATCATCCGCTGGGCGTCCGCCACGTGGCCGTGCAAGAAGTGACGCGCACCGGATACGGAAAGGACAACTGACATGAAACGAGCTCTGACCATCGGCGTCCTCGGCGGCGTCGTCTTCCTCTCGAGCTGCGCGGGCATGAGCGATACGCAGCAGCGCGCGATGACCGGCACGGCGATCGGCGCGGGCGGCGGCGCGGTGATCGGCGCGATTGCCGGCGATGCCGGTGCCGGCGCGCTGATCGGCGCCGGCGTCGGCCTGGTGGGCGGCCTCATGGTCGACCAGCAACGGCAGCGCGAGCAGCAGGCCTACGAGCGCGGCGTTCAGAGCGGGCAGCAGCAGCAAAAGAAGTAGGCACGCCCAACAAACGATCGACACGCCGAGCGCCGGCAGGTAGCTTCCGGCGCCATTTCTTTCTTCCAGAATGGAGTCTTTAACAATGATCAGATCCAGAATCGCCTTCACCTTGCTTGCCGCGGCCCTCGCCGCAACCGCATTTGCGCAGAAACCCGACGCGGCAGGGGGCACTGTCGTCGCCAGCGAACCTGGCAGGGCAGCGATTGTCCGTGCGGCGGAGATCTCCGCCCAGGTCGTGGCCATCGACAAGGCGACGCGCACGGTGACGCTGAAGGGGCCGCAGGGCAACGTCGTCGACATCGTCGCCGGCGACGAGGTCAAGAACTTCGAGCAGATCAAGCTCGGCGACTTCGTCGTCGCGCGCTACGCCCAGGCGCTCACGCTCGAGCTGCGGAAGACCAAGGTCAAGGCGGGTGAGCCGACCCTGCGCGAGGGGGCCGTGCGGGCGAAGCCCGGCGAGCGCCCGGCGGTCGCCGGCGCACGCGAGGTGACCGCGATCGCCGACGTCATCGGCGTCGATCCGAAGAAGAGCACGATCACGCTCAAGGGGCCGCGGGGCAATGTCGTGACGCTCGACGTGCAGAACCCCGATCAGTTCAAGGTCGTCAAGAAGGGCGACCAGGTCGAGGTGACCTACACCGAAGCGCTCGCCCTGAGCGTGGAGCCGGCGCCGAAGCCGGCGGCGGCAAAGCCGGCCGCGCCGAAGAAGTAGTCCGCGGGCCCTACCGCGCGACGATCGGCTCGATCGAGGCGCCGAGCACCTGCACGCGGCTCCCGGCGCGGTAGTTCGGCGCGACGCGGGTCTCGACCTGGCCGTACGTGCCGTCGTCGTACCGGACGGTGACCTGGTACGCCATGTAGGACGAGGGATGCGCGCCAACGCGGCTCCCCACGACGGCGCCGCCGAGCGCGCCGACGACGGTGCCGAACGCCGCCTGGTTGGCCTGGTAGCCGACCACGCCGCCGACAGCGCCGCCGACAACTGCGCCGCCGGCACTCGGCTCGGGCTCACCGCGGCGCGCGACCTCGTCGATCCGTTCGACCGTGCCGACCCGCCGCTGGTAGGCGCCCTCCCGCGCGTCGTAATAGCTCACGCCCTGCTGGCACGCGGCGAGCGCGAGCGCGGCGAGAAACGCCAGCCGCCCCTGCCTCATTCCGGCAGCGCGTTGACATAGTAGATCGCCTGCAGCAGGACGCTCGGGCGGCCGATCGCCGCGAGCCAGCGGTCGTAGATCTCCTGGATCGCGCCGCTGCGATAGATCTCCGCCAGGCCGCGGTTCACCGCGAGCCGGAACGAGGAGTCGTCACGCCGCATCACCAGGCCGTAGGGCTCGACCGAGAAGTCCTCGTCCGAGAGCACGAGGCGCCCGGGGTCGCGCGCACGGGTCGCTGCGCCAAGCAGGATGATGCGGTCGTTCGCGTATGCATCGACGCCGCCCGTCTCCAGCATCGCGATCGCTTCTTCCGCGCTCGCGACATGCACGATCTGCGCGCTCACGCCGCGCGCCTTCAGCACCTCGGGGAGGCGCTGCGCCGCGGTGGTGGTGCGGCCCACCGCGACCTTCCTGCCGGCGAGGTCCCTGAGCTGCCATACCTTCGAATCGACGCGCACGAGGAGTCCGCCGCCATCGACGAAGGTCGGATTCGAGAAGTCCACCTGCTCCTGGCGCGCGAGCGTTGCGGTCGTCGTGCCGCACTCGAGGTCGATGCGCCCTTGCCGCACGAGATCGATGCGGTTGTCGGGCGTGACGGGCACCCAGCGGACCTGCAGATCCGGGACTCCGAGCGTCGCGCGGATCGACGCGGCGATCCGATGGCAGAGGTCCACCGAATAGCCGGCCGGCTGACCGTCGTGGCCGTTGAACGAGAAAGGCGGTGCGTCGGCGCGGTAGCCGAGCGCGATCGTGCGGGCGTCGCGGATCTTGGCGAGCGTGCCGCCAGTCTGTTGTGCGTCGGTCGGCGCCGCGAGCGCCGCCGCAAGCGCGAATGCGAAAAGGCGGAGATATCCATGCATTGGCAGTTGTCCGAGCACGAAGGCGCGCGAGTATAACCCTGCGCGTGCCGTCTCTTACGGCTCGCGATGCCTCCGCATCGCCGCGAGCAGCGCCTGCACGCCGATCGCGGCGACGAGCCCGGTCAGCAGAATTCCGATCGTCCCGATCACGACCGCCAGCACGCGGGAGAGGAACGTCTTCGGGACGAGGTCCCCGTACCCGATCGTGAGGCCGGAGACAAAAGTGAAGTAGAGCGAGTCCGCGAGCGACCAATCTTCGATGCGGCCGATCACGACGCCCAGCGCCACCATTGTGGCAAGCAGGGCGGACAGAATCGGCCAGACCACGCGCAAGCCGGTCCAGAGGTCGGCCAGAAACGTCCGCCGCATTGCGCGTGGGTCCATCGGCGTGCCCATGTGACCGCTACTTAAGCCGATGCTGACAGAGGCGATTTGATCTGCCGCAAGTCGGGGCCTTTGCAGGGGAGGGAGGATTGACGGCGATTCGACGCGCCAGTTAGGCTGCGCGCCAGCTTACAATCCGCCCGCGGCGCCGCAATGGCGCTGCACGCGCGCGTGGCGAACCCATGGACTGGGAGTAACGGATGGATCGGAAGCGTTTGTGGTTGGCAGGGATCCTCGCGGGGATCGGCGGATCGTTCGCTGCCTCGCCAGCCGGCGCGGCGTTCCTGTCCGGGGACGCGCTCGACACGGCGGCCGACTGGCTCGCCCTGTTCGTCATCTTCGTCGTTCCGTGCGTCGTCATCGTCCTGTTCTGGATCGTCCACGTCCTGCCCGAGAAGATCGCGCACAAGCGCCACCACCCGCAGCGCGAAGCCATCCAGACTCTGTGCCTCCTCTCGCTCGTGTTCGGCGGCCTGCTCTGGCCGATCGCCTGGCTGTGGGCCTTCACGAAGCCGGTGGCGTACCGGGGTGCCTACGGCACCGACAAGCACGAGGACTATTACGAAGAGATGGCCGAGAAGCACCGCGCCGGCACGCTCCTGCGTGAAGAGATCGTTCACCTGCGCGAAGACCTCGAGACGATGGAGGCGAAGGGCGCCTTGCCCCCGAAGCTCAAGGCCCTGAAGGACGAGCTCGCGCGGGTCAGGCTCCCCGGGGCCGGCGAGCGGGCGCCGAAGGCCGCGGCCGAGGAAGGGCAGGCGTAATGGAGCTCCTCCTCCTCGGCATCTACTCGTTCTTCGTCTGGCTGATCTTCATCAAGCTGAAGTGGCTGCCGTGGAACACGGCGACCCAGGTCATCGTGGTGATCATTCCGGTCGTCGGGCTCGCCGCGCTCATTCTTCTGCTGAACATTTACGCGCCGTCGTCGTCCGACGTGCGCGTCTACAAGTACACGATCCCGATCGTCTCCCAGGTCAGGGGCCGCGTGCTGGAGGTGCCGGTTGTGGAAGGGAACGTCCTGGTGAAGAAGGGCGACGTCCTGTTCCGGGTCGACCCGACGCCCTACCAGCTCGAGGTCAACACGCTCGAAGCGCAGCTCGCCAACGCCCAAGGCTCGCAACGCGAGATCGAGGAGTCGGTGAAAGGTGCCAGAGCGAAGATCGCCGAGACGCGCGGCGCGATCGAACAGGCCGCGAGCCGCACTCGGGAAGTCAGCGCGCGACTCGACCTCGCGCGGAAGCGCGTCGATCAGTATCGCGAGCTGGCGGGATCGGGCGCCGGCAACCGGTTCGACCTCGAGCGCGCCGCGACCGACGTGCAGGAGCTCGAAGGCCAGCTCGCCGCGGCTCGGAGTGCGGAGACTCAGGCACGCGCCGGGGAAGGGCAGGCGCTGGCGAGCGAGCGGCAGATCCAGCAGAAGCTCGGCGCCAAGGTGAACGGCGAGTATGCGCAGGTCGCGCAGATCCGCGCCCAGCTCGAGAACGCGAAATGGCTCCTCGGCGAGACGACGACCCGCTCGCCGTGCGACTGCTACGTGATCAACCTGCAGCTGCGGCCGGGCGCGTTCGTCGCGGGCCTTCCGTTGAATGCGGTGATGACGCTCGTCGAGGCCGAGGGCCAGGTCGTCGCGATGTATAACCAGAACGAGCTGCACCAGGTCGCGCCGGGGAACGAGGCCGAGTTCGCGCTCAAGACGCTCCCGGGCCGGATCATCAAGGGCAAGGTCGACTCGGTCATCTGGGCGCAGGGGCTGGGACAGCTCCCGGCGAGCGGCACCATCCCGATGACCGGCATGATGGCGATGCCGCCCGGCCGGTACGGGGTCAAGTTCGACATCGCCGAGCGCGACAAGGCGCTCTTCCTGGCGGCCGGCGCGGCGGGCGACGCCGCGATCTACACCGAGCACCTGCACGCGGTGCACATTATCCGCAAGGTGATCCTGCGCGTCGGGTCGTACCTGAACTACCTGATCCTCAAGCTGCACTGACGCGATGCGCGCGCGCCGCTTCATCCTGCTGGTTGCGATCGCGGCCGCGCTCGCCGGCTGCGCGCTGAAATCGCCGCCGGAGCGCGACGAGCTTTCGCAGCAGGCGCTGCCGAACCTCAAGGTCCCGCAAGGATGGGCCGCCCAGGTGGGGCCACCCAGCGCGGTCGGCGACCGATGGCTCGCGAGCTTCAGCGACCCGCAGCTCGACACGCTCGTTCAGGAAGCCCTCGCGTACAACCCCGATCTCCAGGTTGCTGCGGCGCGCGTCGAGCAGGCTGCGGGCTACGTCAAGGTCGCCGGCGCGACGCTCTACCCGCAGGTGAACCTGCTCGCGCGCGGCGGCGGAAAGATGAGCGGCGACTCGAGCGGACTGGAAGGGGTCGGCGTGTTCCTGAACTGGGAGCTCGACCTGTGGGGGCGCATCCGCGCGGGGCAGGCAACGGCGAAGACGCAGTACGGCTCGGCCGCGCTCGACGCCGAGTACGCGCGGCAGTCGATCGCCGCACTGGTCGCGAAGAGCTGGTTCCTCGCCACCGAGGCGCGGCTGCAGAAGGCGATCGCCGAGGACATGGTCGCCGCGTCGACGCGCCAGTTGGGTTTCGCGCAGGACCGCGTGCGCGTAGGGGTCGGCGACGAATACGACGTGACGCTCGCGCAGGCGAGCCTCGCGACCTACCGGGACAGTGTGCGCAACCTCGACCTCGCCTACCAGCAGGCATTGCGCGCGCTAGAGGCACTCGCCGGGCGCTATCCAGCCGCCGCGGTGAGCGTGCCGGCGCAGCTCGCGGCGATGCCCGGGCCGGTGCCTGTGGGGATGCCTTCCGAGCTGCTCGAACGCCGCCCGGACGTCGTGGCGGCCGAGCGGCGCGTCGCCGCCGCGTTCTACCGCGTCGAGGAGTCGAAGGCGGCGCGGCTGCCGCGGATCTCTCTCACCGCCGCCGTGACGAGTATCTCCAGCGAGCTCTTCCTTCTCAAGGAGCAGGACAACCCGGTGTGGAGCTTGGGCGCGTCACTCCTCCAGCCGCTCTTCCTCGGCGGCCAGCTGCAGGCGCAGGTCGAGATCCGGACGGCGGAGCAGAAGCAGGCGGTGGCGGAATACGGACGAACGGGTGCGCGCGCCTTCGGCGAAGTGGAGAACGCACTGTCGGCCGGCTTTGCGCTCGAGGAACGCGAAACCCTGCTCAAGCAGGCCGTCGCCGAGAATGCGCGCGCGCTCGAGCTCGCGAACATCCGCTACCGGGTCGGGTCGGGGGATCTGCGCGCCGTGCAGCAGCAAAGCCTCGCGCTCTATGCCGCGCGCACCGCCCTGCTGCGCGTGCAGAGCGAGCGGCTCGTGCAGCGGGTGAACCTGTACCTCGCCCTCGGCGGGAGCTTCGAGGAGCGGCGCACCGAGCCGCAGGCCAGCGCGCCTCAGGCGGGCGCCGAAGGCGAGCCGCGAAAGTGAGCGTCGCGCCTCGAACGGGGGCGGCGTGAAGCCCTCGAACAACTGGCCATCGCGCTGATGTTCTGCTTCATTCGCGCAGGCGGGTGAGCGGGCTCGCCACAGTTCAGATTTCCTAATATCCCATGTCGAACGCCGAGAACGAGAAACCGGCGCCCGTCCTCGATCCGATCGACCGCGTGTCGGAGATGATCTTCGGATTGCTCATGGCGCTGACCTTCACCGGGTCGCTCAGCGTGGCGACGGCGGGGCGCGAGGACGTGCGGACGATGATGTTCGCCGCCCTCGGCTGCAACCTCGCCTGGGGGCTCGCCGATGCGGTGATGTACCTCGTGCGCACGGTGACCGAGCGCACGCGCAAATGGACGCTGCTTGCGCAGCTGCGCGCGGCGGATGCGGCCGCCGGGCAGCGGCTCGTCGCGGAAGCGCTTCCGCCGCGTCTCACCGACACCGTGGGTCCCGAAGCGCTCGAGGGCATGCGCCGGCGCCTGGTCGAGCTTCCGCCCGCGCCCACGCGTTCCCGACTCGGCCCGCGCGACTTCAAAGGGGCGCTGGGGGTGTTCCTCCTCGTGGTGCTCGCGACGTTCCCGGTCGTGATCCCGTTCTTCGTGTTCCGCGAGACCGCGTTCGCCCTGCGCGTGTCCAACGCCCTTTCGCTCGCCATGCTGTTCGCAGCCGGCTGGGCGCTCGGACGGTACGCCGGCGGCAGCGCGTGGCGGAGCGGGCTGGCGATGGCGGTGACCGGGGCTGCGTTGATCGCCGCGATCATCGCGCTCGGCGGATGAAACTCGCGGCTGCGGCGGTGACCGCGTCGGTGGTCGCGCTCGGCGCACCTGCCGCCGAGGACGACGGGGACTTCGAAGCCGCGAAGGGCTCTCAGGCAGAAGCGCAGCTCCACGCGCGACTCAAGGCCGCCGTCCGCACCATTCCCGGCACCGACACGCAGTTCCTGATCGGAGGCTACCTTCAGCTCGACGGGATCGCGACGCGCAGAAAGCAGGACGGCGACGAGCAGGACACGTTCTTCGTCTCGAGCACGCCCTTCGGGCCCGCGGACGCCGACTATCGCCTGAGCGTCCGGCAGTCGCAGATCAACTGGCTCTCGCGCACGCCCACCCCGATCGGCCACGTGTGGTCTCGCCTCGAAGCGAATCTCTTTCCGCTCGACGGCAAGACCGCGCCGACGCTCAACCAGCTCTTCGTACGGCTGGACGACTGGGTGATCGTCGGCAAGACCTACTCCACCTTCATGGACGACGGCGTGCTGCCGACGACGCTCGATTACAACGGACCAAGCGGCGTGACGTTCGTGCGGCAATGGCTCGCGCGCGTCTCGATCCCGTTCGGCTCCGGCTGGGCGCTGCAGGCGTCGGTGGAGGCGCCGCAGGCGGACCTTTCGGGCGGGGGTGCGCTCCTCGCGGTGC
>DATIDG010000071.1:0-32008 GCA_035456405.1 Burkholderiales bacterium
TCCGGCGAGATGCGCTCGGGGTCGAGCGCAAGCAGCCGGTCCTCTGTCGCCCGGTCGAGCGACAGGCCAGCTAGCGGACCGGTCGCCGCGCGCACAGTGTCCTGACCCGCGCGCTCGTCAGCCGACGAAAGCGGCGCGCCCGTGGCGAGGACCACCGCGAGCGCCGCGCAGGCGTGGCGCACGGCGATCACGGCGATCACGGCGAACCCCCGGGCGTCGACCCGCGGGTGCCGAAGCGCGGCACGAAGCGACCGGTCCGACGGCAATACCTTGCGTAGGCGTCGCCCTGCGCGGCGAGCAGGAAACGCTCCTCGTTGCGTGCTTTCGCGAGCATCAGCAGGATGTGCACGACCGCTACTCCGGTCATCGGGACTGTGGGCACGACCGCAGCCGAGCAGAGCATGAGCAGGATGCTGAGTGCGTAGATCGGATGCCGGATGTAGCCGTAGAGGCCAGTCGTGACGAGGTCGGTCTTTTGATCGGGCGTGACCGCCATCCGCCAGTTCTTGCCCATACGGATCCAGCATTCGATGGTGAGCGCGAGACACGCCACGCCGACGATTGCGGCGATCCAGCGCAGCGTCAGGTACTCCGGCTCGCGGACGAACCCGGGGAGCGCCCAGGGCGGGCGGGCGCTCGTAGCGGCCAGATAGGGGAGCGCCATCCAGGCGAACACGAGCGGCACCCAGATCACCCACATGAGCTGCTCGAGCCGCTGTTTCGGCACAACGCCGGAAAGCTTGCGGGTCTTGCGCCGGATCCGGACGACCATGATCCCGACGCAGAACCAGTAGGTCCAGATCGTGGCCGTCAGCAGCGTTGCCGGAAGATCCGTCATTGGCCTGCCCTGCAAGCCCGCCGCATCCCGCGGCAGACCCAGCTTGCGCACGCGGTCTCGGCGCGCGTGCTGCAGTGCGGAGTCTACCGCGCCAGCGTGACGGAGACAGTACGGATCAGGGCTTGCGGCCAGCGCCGAGCACTTGCCGCTTCCAGAGCTCCCACGGGCGTTCCGAAACGCCGCGGTTGGTCTCATCGGAGCGGGCCGCCTCGTCTGGCTCGAGATAGGTGACCGTTCCGCCAAGCGCGATCGCCTTCTGCTGGATGCCGGCGTTCATCTCGGTGTAGATCGCGCGGTACACGGCGATCGGAACGCTGTCGGCGACCGCGACGAACCCATGCCCGCGCATCAGCACGACCGCCTGGTCGTCGAGCTCTGCCGCGAGCGCCGCCCCCTGCTCGCGATTGCGGACCAGCATATCGGTGCAGCCGAAATGCTTGCGGATGTCGAAGACCGGTGCGCCACCCGAAAGGAAGCTGCCCATGTGGTAGACCGGCCGGAGCCTCACCGATGACGCGGCAAACGGAATCACCGACGGCGAGTGGCTGTGCACGACGGCCTGGACCTCCTGCCGCGCCCGGTAGACCTCGCCGTGGATGAAGCGTTCGAGATAGGGCCGGCGCGCGTCGCCTCCGACCGGGTTGGAGTCGAGGTCGAACTCCATGATGTCCGCGGGGGAGACGAGCTCGGGGGCGCGCGAGCACGAGAGCAGGAACCGGTCCGGCCGCTCGGGATGGCGCGCACTCACGTGCCCGAACCCGTCGAGCACGCCGTAATGGGCGAGGATGCGATTGGCCGCGACCAGGTCTTCGATCAGGGCTGCAACGGCGGCACTCCGCGGCTCGCTCATGCGGTGTCGGCTCCTCTCACAACGCGTGCCGGCTCAGATCGCCGCCTCGTTGCCACCGTCGAAGAAGTGCAGGCGCGCTGGGTCCAGCGCGAGCCGGACGTTGTCGTGCATCTTGACGCGGACGCTGGGGTCGACGCGCGCCGCCAGGGACGCCTCCCCTACCCTGACGTCGAGCAGGATTTCCGCCCCGAGCGGCTCTACGACGTCGATGGTCGAGCCGAACGTGTAGTCCGCCGGGTCGCCGCCGTTCGCCAGCCGCAGTGCTTCCGGCCGCACGCCGAGCGTCGCCCGCTTCCCGGTATACGGCCGCATCCGCTCGTCGTGCGCAGGAGGGACCCTGACGCGGAAGCCCGGCGCCTCGGCCCAGAGCGCGCCGCCCGCCTCCGCGATCGAGATGTCGAGGAAATTCATCGCCGGCGAGCCGATGAACCCGGCTACGAACTTGTTCGCCGGGCGGCCGTAGAGCTCGAGCGGTTCGCCGACCTGCTGCACGACGCCATCCTTCATCACCACTACGCGGTCGCCGAGGGTCATCGCCTCGACCTGGTCGTGCGTCACGTAGATCGCGGTGGTCTCCAGGCGCTCGTGCAGGCGCTTCAACTCCACGCGCATCTGGACCCGGAGCTTCGCGTCGAGGTTGGACAGCGGCTCGTCGAACAGGAAGAGCTGGGGGTGCCGCACGATCGCGCGGCCGAGGGCCACCCGCTGGCGCTGCCCGCCGGAGAGCTGGCGCGGCTTGCGGGCGAGGAGCGGCTGGATGCCGAGTATCTCGGCGGCCGCGTGGACACGCTTCTGGATCTCGTCCTTCGCGAACTTCCGCATCTGCAGCCCGAACGCCATGTTGTCGTAGACCGACTTGTGCGGGTATAGCGCGTAGTTCTGGAACACCATCGCGATGTCGCGGTCCATCGGTGGCAGATCGTTCACCACCCGCTCGCCGATCCGGATCTCGCCGGAGCTGATCTCCTCGAGCCCGGCGATCATGCGCAGCGTCGTGGTCTTGCCGCAGCCCGACGGGCCGACGAAGACCATGAACTCCTTGTCACGCGCGTGCAGGTTGACGTCCTTGACGGCGTGGACGTTGCCGTCGTACCACTTGTTGACGTCGGTGAGAACGACCTCGGCCATTGCTACCCCTTGACGGAGCCGGTCAGGCCGGCGACGTAGTACTCGACGAAGAACGAGTAGACGAGCGCCACCGGCACCGACCCGAGCAGCGCACCGGCCATCAGTTGTCCCCAGAAGAAGATGTCGCCGCGGATCAGCTCCGAGACCACACCGACCGGCACCGTCTTCTGGTCGACCGACGAGAGGAAGACGAGCGCGTAGATGAACTCGTTCCACGACAGCGTGAAGGCGAAGATGCCGGCCGACAGGATTCCCGGCACGGCGACCGGGAAGATGATGCGGACCATGGCGCCAAAGCGCGTCGCCCCATCGATCCGCGCGCACTCCTCGAGTTCCTTCGGTATCGTCTTGAAATAGCCCATCAGCAGCCAGGTGCAGAACGGGATCAGGAAGGTCGGGTAGGTCAGCATCAGCGCCCAGGGCGTGTTCCCGAGGTGCATGTTGCGGATGATGTCGGCGAGCGGGATGAAGAGCAGCGTCTGCGGCACGAGGTAGGTAATGAAGATCGCCGTGCCGAGGAACTCCGAGCCCTTGAACTTGAGCCGCGCGAGCGCATAGCCGGCGAACATGCCGCAGATGAGCGAGATGATCGTCGAGACCATGGCGATCAGCATCGTGTTCCAGAGCCACTGCAGGAACTCGGTGCTCTCGAGCAGGCCCTTGAAGTGCTCCAGGGTCGGCTCGAGCGTCCAGAACGGGGTCGCGTTCGCCGCGCGCCAGGAGCGGTAGAGCTCCGGGTCCGGGCGGAACGCGGTCACCCCCATCCAGTAGAACGGGAACAGCGTGAACAGGATGAACACCGCCAGCGGGATGTAGAAGTGGAACCACTTTTTCCAGCGCCGCTCGATGACCATCGCTTACGCGCCTTCCATCCGCTTCAGGTAGCGCAGCTGTACCCAGACCACGGCGAACAGGACCGGAAACATGAAGAGCGAGATCGCCGCGCCCTGGCCGAGCAGCCCCGAGGCCACGCCGATCTGGTAGGCGTAGGTGGCGACGAGGTGCGTCGAGTTCGCCGGACCGCCGCCGGTGAGCACGTAGATCAGCTGGAAGTCGGAGAACGTCTGGATCACGGAGAACACGACGACGACGAGCGTCACCGGCAGGAGCAGCGGCCACGTCACGTGCCAGAAGCGGTGCCACGCGTTCGCGCCGTCGAGCGCCGCGGCCTCGTGGAGATCCGGGCTGATCGTCTGCAGCCCGGCGAGGAGCGTTATGGCAAAGAACGGCATGCCCCGCCAGGTGTTGACGAGTATTGCGCACCACATGGCCCAGTCGCCGTTCGACAGGAACGGCAGCCGGTCCGTGATCCAGCCGGCGTGGTAGAGCGTCCAGTTGATCACGCTGAAGGTCGGGTCGAACATCCAGCGCCAGGCGAAGGTCGAGAGCACGGTCGGGATGATGAACGGCAGCAGCATCGAGGCGCGGATCAGCCGCTTGAACCGGAAGTGGCGATTCAGGAGCAGCGCGAGCCACATCCCGAGCGAGAGCTTGAACACCGTCGCCCAGAACGTGTAGAAGACGGTGTTCTTGAATGCGGTCTGGAAGATCGTGTCCTCCCAGGCCTTCGCGAAGTTGTCGACCCCCACGAACTTGCCCGCCACGCCGACGCTGATGTCGGTCATCGCGAACCAGATCGCCATCACGAACGGATAGGCGATGAAGATGGTGAGGATGATCACGCCGGGCGCGAGCAGCGCCACGGCGAGGACGCGCTGATTCTCGAGCAGGCGCGTCCAGCGCGAGACGACGATGCGGTCGGCGGGTAGCGCCGCACCGGCGGCGCCACCCGAACCCGCCACCACCGGATTCCTCAACGCCCGACGATCAGCCGTAGACCTTGCGCAGCTCGCCCGCGGCCCACTTGACCGAGTCCTCGGCTTTCATCTTGCCTTGGCAGACCTGGGCGTACATGTCGGTGATGATGTACTTGTTCCACACCTCGGCCGCCTTCTTGTTCGGCTCGCCGGCGTAGCCCATGGCACGACCGGTCTGCGAGGCCGTGCTGAAAGGCAGCATCACCGGGTCCTCCTTCCACATCGGGTGCTTCTCCCATTCGCGCGTCGGTGCGATCGCGAAGCCCTTCTGCACGATGAACCACTTTTCGTAGTTCCCCCTGGTATGGGCCCAGCGCAGGAAGTCCTTGGCGGCCTTCTGATTCTTGGAGTACTTCATGACCATGTGCGTGAACGCGGTGTGGTATGGAGCCTCCCCCGCGGGCCCCTTGGGCAGCGGCGCATGCAGGATGTCGGTGTGCAGCGGCGCGCCTTTCTCGGTCTTGAACTTGTCCTTGCCGCGGAGCGCGGCGACGTAGATCGACGCGCCGTTGAGCGTGGAGGAGATCTCCCCGGCGAGGAACGCGCGGTTGTTGTTGGTGTCGTCCCAGGCGAGGCCGCCTTCGTCGTGCGCGTCCTTCCAGAAAGCGGCCATGAAGTTCACCGACTCGATCGCCTGCTTCGATTCGAGGACCACCTTCCCGGCCTTGTCGATCTCCTGCCCGCCGTACGACCACAGGAACGGATAGGTGAACGTCGGCGCGTCGCCGAAGGTGTGACCGAGCGTCTGGCCGATCGGGCGCTTCGCCGCCTTGAGCTTCTTGCCGACCTCACGGTACTGGTCCCAAGTGGTCGGGAAAGTCTTCGCGCCGGCCTCCTCGAACCACGATTTACGGTAGGCAAGGAGCGCCGGCACGGTGGACCAGGGCATCGCCGCCCAGCGCGAGCCGACCTTGCACAGTGCCTGCGGGAGCGAGTAGATCCCGCCCTGCGCCTTGCCGACCTCCTCGGCGATGTCGCTCACGTCCACGCCGGCGTCCGCGTACAGGTGCGGGTAGTTGTTGAGCAGCATGAAGATGTCGGGACCATTTCCCGACTGGATCGCGGAGGTGGCGCGGGCCGGGATGTCGTTGGCGTTGATCGTCTCGACGTTGAGCCGGATCCCGAGCGACTTCTGCACCGCCGGTACGTACTCCTTGCGCAGGATTTCGTCGGCCGCCGGAACGAAGTCGTTCCAGCGCAGGATGTGAACCGTGGTGCCTTGCGCGAACGCCGGCGCCATGCGGCTGGCGAGAATGCCCTGCAGACCTGCGGCGGCGGTTGCCTTGACGAAAGTTCTGCGCTTCACGTTGCCCTCCTGCGGGTTGACGACAGACCTGTTCTTCGAATTCTTCTTGTGCCGGCCGTGTGCCGACAGAGTACAACGACTCTGTCACGCGACCTGGGCCATGTCAATCGCAGCGCCGGAGCACCTTGCGGCGCAGCAACCGCTGCGCGTTCGCATTGATAGAATCCGCCGGCCCCTTCCGATCACCACACCCATGCAGGCGTATAGCGACGAGACTTCATTCGACTGGCCGGCCGCAGCGCATGACGTGCTCGAGGCGCTCGGCGTTTCGCAGGTCGGATACGTGCCCGACGCGGGTCACCGCCGTCTCATCGAGCTCTGCCAGGCGAATCCCTCCATGCGAGCTGTCCCGCTGACCACCGAGGAGGAAGGCATCGGGCTCGCCGCCGGCGCCTGGCTGGGCGGGGCGCGCGCGGTGCTCTTGATGCAGTCGAGCGGGGTCGGGAACTGCCCGAACACGCTCGCGATGATGAAATCATGCGGCTTACCATTTCTCGCGCTCGTCACGATGCGTGGCGAGTGGGGCGAGTTCAACCCGTGGCAGCTTCCGATGGGGCAGACGACCGCCGCCACGCTCGAGCTGGCGGGCTGCGCGGTCTATCGCGCCGACCGACCGGAGGACGTTGCAGCGACGCTCGAGGCCGCCGGGCGCCTCGCGTTCGACGCCGGCGCGATGGCGGCAGTGCTGATCGCACAGAAGCTGATCGGTACGAAGACCTTCAAGGAGTGACGATGGCGGTTGCACCCACGCTCGATCGCCGCGACGTCGTCGCGCGACTCCTCGCGGACCGCGGGGACCTGCTCGTCGTCGCCGGGCTCGGTGCGCCCGCCTGGGACTGCACGGCGGCAGGGGATCATCCGCTGACGTTCCCGCTATGGGGCGGAATGGGGGCCGCGGCGATGATCGGGCTCGGGGTTGCGCTTGCGCAGCCGAAGCGTCGCGTGCTCGTCATCACCGGCGACGGGGAGATGCTGATGGGATTCGGCAGCCTCGCGACAATCGGGGTGCAGGCGCCCGAGAATCTCGCGGTCGTCGTCCTCGACAACGAGCACTACGGCGAGACCGGGATGCAGGCGACTGCGACCGCCTACGGCGTGGACCTCGCAGCGGCGGCGCAAGCGTGCCGCTTCCGGCGCGCAGCCGTCGTGCGGACCGACGCGGAGCTCGCGTCCGCGTTGGGTCCGATCCATTGCGAGCCCGGTCCGCTGCTGTACCAGGTGAAAGTGCGCGCGGACAAGCTGCCGCTCGTCCTGCCGCCGCGCGACGGGGCGCACCTCAAGAACCGCTTTCGCGAGGCGCTGCTCGGAGCGCGGGCTTTCGCCTGATCTCGCCTACGCCGCGGCGCGCTGCGCCGGCGCGAATTCCCGCTCCATCGCACGCCGCACCGTAATTGCCTCGCTCGAGGCATCGACCTGAACGTCGCTCCATCGCACCGGCTGGCCGGCGGGGACTGGACCCACCAGCTTGACGTTGTGCGCAAGGCCGAGCGGAAGCCCGCCGAGCCTGAGCGAGTCCTCGGCCGGGACGAGTTTTCCGTACACGGTGTACCCGCCTTCGCCGTCCAGAATCTCGCCCTCCTTGAGGTCGCGCTTCGCGGTGGCGACGACGTCCGCGCGGAAGCCGGTCGCGCAGCCGGTCGGCTCGCGGCGCAACCCGACCGAAGCCACCGAGATCCCGACCTCGAGACCGATGAGATGCCAGCGCTTGTACAGGCACGCGTAACGTCCGGAGGGGTCCGTGCGCACGCCGTATTCCGTGAAGCAGCGGCGGATGTATTCGGTGTCGCCTTCGAACACCACCCACACGCCGAACCGGATGTCGTAGGGGATCGCGCGGCCGTCGACCTCGAGCGACGACACCACCTCGACCTGGCCTTTGTGGTGCAGATGCCCGCCCTCCTCGCGCGGCCGCATGACGAGGGGCAGGTCGTCGACGCTCGACGGCGGAAACGCGAGACCCCACGGCGCCGGCGTAAGCCCGGTGGCGTTGCACACGGCGGTGCTCTCGATCGCGGGCTTCGACCCGTCGAGAAACGAGTTGAACATCTTGGGGTTGAGCCCGCCCACGCGTGCCTGCTCCGGCGTCAGAGCCCCACACCGTCTCGGGCGTCGATTGCGCGAAGTGCGGCAGCCACTTGTGCCCGCGTCCCGCTGCGACCACGTGGAATCCGGCGGTGCGTGCCCAGTCGACGAGGTCGCAGATGAGCGCCGGCTGGTCGCCGTAGGCGAGGCTGTAGACGACGCCCGCTTCGGCCGCGCGCTTTGCCAGCAACGGCCCGCAGAACGCGTCCGCTTCGACGGTCACCATGACTACGTGTTTGCCGTTGCGGAATGCCGCAAGCGCGTGCGTGACGGCGACCGTCGGGTTCCCGGTGGCCTCGATCACGATGTCGATCGCGGGATGCGACACCAGCGTCTGCCAGTCGTCGCCGACGTGTGTCGTGTCCCCCGCCAGCGCCGCGTCGAGGGACGGCGCGCCGTAGGCCTCCGGCTGCCAGCCGACGCGCTGTAGATTCGTCCGGGCGTTCGCGGGCGCGAGATCGGCGATGCCGACCAAGTGTACGCCGGGCGTCTTCGGCACCTGCGCGAGATACATGGCTGCGAACTTGCCCGCGCCGATGAGGCCGATGCGCAACGGCTTGCCCTGCGCGGCGCGCGCGCGAAGCATCGAATGGAGGTTCATCCGGTCCTCCCGGAGTCAGTGAACGCGGTCGGGCCTACCGGCGTGCGTCGGGGCGCGGTTCGACGATCTGGACGAAGACCTCGTCCTGCCGGACCATGCCCAGCTCGAACCGGGCGCGCTCCTCGATTGCCTCGGACCCCTGCTTGAGGTCGCGGACTTCGGCTTCGAGCGCGCCGTTGCGCGCCTGCAGGCGGTCATTGTGCGCCTTCTGGGCGGCGAGCTGGCGATCGATGTCCCACGCCCGCACCCACCCGCCCTTCCCCAGCCAGAGCGGGTACTGGATGAGGACGATGAGGACGCCGAGAATGATCCCGAGAATTCTCATCGATCAGCGCAGCTGGTAGAAGGCGTCGCGCCCGGGGTAACTCGCCGCCTCGCCGAGGTCCTCCTCGATCCGCAGGAGCTGGTTGTACTTGGCGACCCGGTCGGAGCGCGAGAGCGATCCGGTCTTGATCTGCATCGCGTTCAAGCCGACCGCGATGTCTGCGATGGTGGTGTCCTCGGTCTCGCCGGAGCGATGCGAGATCACCGAGGTGTACCCGGAGCGCTTTGCGAGCTCGATCGCGGCGAACGTCTCGGTGAGCGTGCCGATCTGGTTCAGCTTGATGAGAATCGAGTTCGCGACGCCGAGCTTGATGCCCTCGCGCAGGATGCGGGTATTGGTGACGAAGAGGTCGTCCCCGACGAGCTGGACGCGCTTGCCGAGTCGCTGGG
Source organism: Burkholderiales bacterium (assembly GCA_035456405.1). GTDB lineage: Bacteria > Pseudomonadota > Gammaproteobacteria > Burkholderiales > SG8-39 > JAGVSZ01. The sequence continues at coordinate 9,337 of DATIDG010000071.1, forward strand.
TGAGCAGCTGCCAGCCGTCCCAGTCGGATTCGGCCATGCCGTCCTCGATGCTCACGATCGGGAAGCGGTCGGCGAGCGCCTGCAGGTAGTCGCAGAACTCCGCCGACGAGAGCTCCAGCTTCTCGGAGGCGAGCTTGTACTTGCCGTTCTCGTAGAACTCGGAGCTCGCGCAGTCGAGCCCGAGCGCCACGTCGCCGCCGGGCATGTAGCCCGCGTTCTCGATCGCCTTCATGATCAGCTCGAGGGCGGCGGCGTGCGACGCGAGGTTCGGCGCGAAGCCCCCCTCATCGCCGACCGTCGTCGCGAGGCCTCGGTCGTCCAGCAGCTTCCGCAGCGCATGGAAGATCTCGGCGCCGCAGCGCAGCGCCTCGCGGAAGCTCAGCACCCCGATCGGGATGATCATCAGCTCCTGCAGATCGAGGTTGTTGTTGGCGTGCGCGCCGCCGTTGACGACGTTCATCATCGGCACCGGCATCTGCATTGCGCCCGAGCCGCCGAAATAGCGGTAGAGGGGCAGCCCCGATTCCTCCGCGGCCGCCTTCGCCACCGCCATCGACACCGCCAGCACCGCGTTGGCCCCGAGCCGCGCCTTGTTCTCGGTGCCGTCCAGGTCGATCAGCGTGCGGTCGATGAAGCTCTGCTCGGAGGCGTCGAGCCCCATGATCGCCTCGGAGATCTCGGTGTTGATGCTCTCGACCGGCTTGAGGACGCCCTTGCCGAGATAGCGCTGCCGGTCGCCGTCGCGCATCTCGAGCGCCTCGCGCGAGCCTGTCGAGGCCCCCGACGGAACCGCCGCGCGACCCATCACGCCGGACTCGAGCAGCACATCGGCTTCCACGGTCGGATTGCCCCGCGAATCGAGGATCTCCCGCGCGACCACGTCGACGATCGAGCTCATGTCTCCCTTGCCCCTCTAGTTATCTGCCCGGTTGCTTGCGATCTTCAGAGCCCCTGCTCCGCAAAGCCGCGGCGCTTCACCAATGCATCGATCTCCTTCAGCGTCGCGAGCAGCGCACGCATGTGGCCGAGCGGCCAGGCGTTCGGCCCGTCCGACAGCGCCTTCTCGGGGTTCGGATGCGTCTCCATGAACAACCCTGCGACGCCGACCGCCACCGCCGCGCGCGCGAGCACGGGCACGAACTCGCGCTGGCCGCCGCTCGAGGCACCCTGGCCGCCCGGCAGCTGGACCGAATGGGTCGCGTCGAACACCACCGGCCGTCCGGTCTCGCGCATGACCGCGAGCGAGCGCATGTCCGACACGAGGTTGTTGTAGCCGAACGAGGCGCCCCGCTCGCAGACCATGATGTTGTCGTCTGCATCCGCGACGCCCGGATGCGCGGCGCGCGCGGCTTCCTGCGCCTTGTCCACGACGTTTTTCATGTCGCCGGGCGCGAGGAACTGGCCCTTCTTGATGTTGACCGGCTTGCCCGCCGACGCCACCGCCTGGATGAAGTCCGTCTGCCGGCACAGGAACGCCGGCGTCTGCAGGACGTCCACTACGGCGGCGACCGCGCCCACTTCGCCGATCTCGTGCACGTCGGTGAGCACCGGAACGCCGATGGTCTTCCGCACCGCGGCGAGGATCTCGAGACCCTGGTCCATCCCGAGCCCGCGGAACGACCTGCTGGAGCTCCGGTTCGCCTTGTCGTAGGACGATTTGTAGATGAACGGCACGCCGAGCTCGGCGCAGATCTCCTTCAGCTTGCCGGCCGTCTCCATCGCGAGCTCGCGCGACTCGACCACGCAAGGGCCGGCAATCAGGAATAGCGGCTTGTCTAGTCCGGCTTCGAATCCGCACAGCTTCATGCGCCATCTCCGCCGGCCCCACAGCCGTGTCCGGGGTCGCATCCCCGCCTAGCGGGGCCCCTGCTCCGCCCTCCGACGGCCCCGGCGATCAGGAATAAGGGATTGTCTAGTCCGGCTTCGAAGCCGCAGAGCTTCATTCTGCTAGGCCGCCACGACCGCCGGCTTCGACTGGCCGGCCTGGTGCGCGAGTGCCGCTTCGATGAAGCTCTTGAAGAGGGGATGCCCCCCGCGTGGCGTGGACGTGAACTCGGGGTGGAACTGGCAGCCGACGAACCAGGGGTGGTCGGGCAGCTCGATCAGCTCGCAGAGCGACTCGGTCTTCGTGCGCGCCGCAACCTTCAGTCCGGCACCCTCGAGCCTCGGCAGGTAGTGGTTGTTGACCTCGTACCGGTGGCGGTGCCGCTCGTTCACGACGTCGCTCTTGTAGATCCGGTGCACGAGCGTGCCCGGGACGACGTCCGCGGGCTGCGCGCCGAGACGCATCGTGCCGCCGAGGTTCGACCGCTCGTCGCGCCGCTCGATCCTGCCGTCGGCGTTCTGCCATTCGGTAATCAGCGCGACCACCGGATGCGGCGTGTCGGGATCGAACTCGGTGCTGTTCGCGCGGTCGAGCCCCGCCTTGTGGCGTGCGAACTCGATGACCGCGAGCTGCATCCCGAGGCAGATGCCGAGGTACGGGAGGCGCTGCTCGCGCGCGTACTGGATGGCCCGGATCTTGCCCTCGATCCCGCGCTTGCCGAACCCGCCGGGGACGAGGATCGCGTCAGCGCCCTTGAGCGCGCCCACGCCATCGCTCTCGATCGACTCCGAGTCGATGTAGCGAACCTCGACCCGGCTGCGCGTGTGAATGCCGGCGTGGATCAGGGCCTCGGTCAGCGACTTGTACGACTCGGTCAGGTCCACGTACTTGCCGACGAGCGCCACAGTGACGTGGTGCTGCGGGTGCTCGAGCGCGTTGACCAGCCTGTCCCAGGGCGACACGTCCGCGGGCCGGGCCAGGATGTCGAGCTTGTGGCAGACGATCTCATCCAGCATCTGCTGGTGCAGCATGCTCGGGATCTTGTAGATCGAGTCCACGTCCCACACCGAGATCACCGCCTCGACCGAGACGTTCGTGAACAGCGCGATCTTGCGCCGCTCCTCGTCGGGCAGGGGCTTCTCGCAGCGGCACAGCAGCGCGTCGGCCTGGATCCCGATCTCGCGCAGCTCCTTGACCGAGTGCTGCGTCGGCTTGGTCTTGATTTCGCCCGCCGACTTGATGTACGGGACGAGCGTGAGGTGGATGTAGCAGGTGTTGCGTTGCCCGAGCTCGAGACGCATCTGCCGCACCGCTTCGAGGAACGGCAGCGACTCGATGTCGCCGACCGTGCCGCCGATCTCGACGATCGCCACGTCGGCGCCGGCCGCGCCGCGCGCGATGAAGCTCTTGATCTCGTCGGTGATGTGCGGGATGACCTGGACGGTGCGCCCGAGGTAGTCGCCACGGCGCTCCTTCTTGATGACGCTTTCGTAGATCTGCCCGGTGGTGAAGTTGTTCGACTTCCGCATCCGGGCGCTCTGGAAGCGCTCGTAGTGACCGAGATCGAGGTCCGTCTCGGCGCCGTCCTCGGTGACGAACACCTCTCCGTGCTGGAAAGGGCTCATCGTGCCGGGATCGACGTTGATGTAGGGATCGAGCTTGAGGAGGGTGACTTTGATGCCGCGGGATTCGAGAATCGCGGCGAGGGAAGCGGCGGCTATCCCTTTCCCCAGGGAGGATACGACCCCGCCCGACACGAACACATACTTGGTCATCGAGAAACCAGGAGCCGGGATAGAGGATGATAACCTGAATTCCCCCGGTGCTCAACGCCGAAGCGATGACGGATGGATAACTTTGGCGCGTCGGAGCGACGTCAGTCGCTCATCGCAGCCGCCTTGATCGATTCCGCCCGGATCTCCTCGGTGAGACGAGCCTTGTACGCGGAGAATTCCGGCGTGGTCTTGACGGTGTAGTGGCGGGGGTGCGGCAGATCGATCCGGACGTCCGACTTAATGCGGCCGGGGCGGGCCGTCATTACCGCGACCCGGTTTGCCATGAAGATCGCCTCGTCGATGTCGTGGGTCACGAAGAGCACGGTCTTGCGGTCCGCCTCCCAGATTCCGAGCAGCAGCTCCTGCATCAGCGCCCGTGTCTGGTTGTCCAGGGCGCCGAAGGGTTCGTCGAGCAGCAGGATCTTCGGGTCGTTCGCCAGCGCACGCGCGAGCGCCGTGCGTTGCTGCATGCCGCCGGAGAGCATCTTCGGATAGTGGGACTCGAAGCCGCGCAGGCCGACCCGCTCGACGAAATGCGCCGCAACCCGGCCCTGCTCCGCCGGCGGCACGCCCTTCTCCCGCAAGCCGAAGCAGATGTTCTGCTGCACGGTGAGCCACGGGAACAGGGTGTAGGACTGGAACACCATCCCGCGGTCCGGCCCCGGCCGAGCCACCGGCTCGCCGTCGAGCATCACGCGCCCGGTGGTCGGCCGGTCGAGGCCGGCGACGATACGCAGCAGCGTCGACTTGCCGCATCCCGACGGGCCGAGGATGCAGATGAAATCGTTGTCGGCGACCTGCAGATGCGTTTCCTGCAGCGCCTGGGTCGGAAGTCCGCCGCGAACGCCCGGAAACACGCGCGACACACCGTCGACGACGAGCTTGCTCATGCCCTAGAGCCCTAGAACGCCCATGGGTACAGGCGCTGATTGATCCACTTGAACGCGAAGTCCGACGCCAGACCGATCACCCCGATCGTGAAGATGCCGAAGATCATCTGGCCGGTGTCGAGCAACCGCTGGCTGTCCATGATCATGTGGCCGATGCCGCTCTGCGCGCCGACGAGCTCCGCGACGATTACGTAGGTCCACGCCCAGCCGAGCACGAGCCGCAGCGTCTCGGCGATCTGCGGCGCGGCCCCGGGAAGCATCACGCGCTTGACGATCCCGCCCGAATCGGCGCCCAGCGTGTACGCCGCCTCCACCAGGTCGCGTCGGGTGGAGCCGATGATCACCGCGACCATGAGGATGATCTGGAACACCGACCCGATGAAGATCACCGAGAGCTTCTGCGCCTCCCCCACCCCGGCCCAGAGGATCAGGAGGGGGATGAAGGCCGAGGCAGGCAGGTAACGCGCAAACGAAATGAACGGCTCGAGAAAGGCCTCGACCGGCTTGAACGCCCCCATCACGATGCCGAGCGGAACGGCGACGATCGCGGCGAGCACGAAGCCGCCGACCACGCGGAAGATCGTGATGCCGACGTCGTGGGCGAACCCGAATTCGACGAAGAGGTTGAGGCCGGTCTTCAGCGTGTAGACGGGGTCCTTCAGGAACATGCCGTCGATCACGCCCCCGAACGTCACGAGCGCCCACGCGCCTAAGAACACCACGAAGAAGGCCGCGCCGAGCACGACCTTTGCGACGGGCGAGACGGGTTTCAGCGGCTCGAACATCGGGGTCCAGGGCAAAAGAAAAGCGCCCGGCGCCGCGCGAGCAGCCGTGCCGGGCGCGCCCGCGGTGCCTAGAGGAAGCGCAGGTCGATCATCTGCTTCGCCGTTGGCTCCTTCTCGATCACCCGGTTCGATTTGAGCACGCGGACCGCGAACTCCACGAACGCCTGATGCTCCTTCGCGTAGTACGCCTTGTTCGCGGCGCGGTCCTGCCAGGTGATGAACGCCGCCGACTTCGCGAAGGCGTCGCCGGGCTGCTTGACGACGCTACCCATCAGCTCGTAGGCCTTCGCCGGCTCGCGCTTGATCATGTCGAGCGCCTCGAAGAAGCTGTCCACCGTCGCCTTGACCACCTTCGGGTGCTGCTGGACGAAGTCCGTCTTGAACACCAGCACGTCGATGACGACAGGGTAGTCCTTGCTGGTGACGAGGATCTTCCCCGCATCCGGCTTCGCGCGCACCGTCGAGAGGTACGGCTCGTAGGTCACTGCGGCGTCGTTCTGCCCGGCGACGAACGACTGCGCGGCGGGCTGCGCACCCATGGTGTTGCGGATCACGTCGCGGATCGAGAGCCCATTCTTCTCGAGGATGTAGGACAGCATGAAATGCTGCACCGTCCCCGGCCCGTCGACCGCGACCGACTTGCCCTTCAGCTCCTTGATGCTGCTGATGTTGCCGCGCACCGCGATGCCGTCCCCGCCGTTCGACTTGTCGATCAGCGCCACCTGCACCGTCGAAATCCCGGCCGAGGTCCACACTATGTGCTGGTCCACCGTCGTGGCCGCGGCGTTCAGCGCCCCGGCGGCAAGCGCCGCGGAGCGCTGCACCGGCGGGATGAAGCGGATCTCCATGTCGACGCCGTTCTTCTTGAAGATCCCGGCGAGCTCCGCGAGCTTGAGCGGCTGGAAACCGGTCCAGCCGCTCATCCCGAGCACGACCTTCTGCGCATGGGCGGCGAACGGCGCGGCGCAAGCGAGCACGAACGCGACGACGATTGCGAGCGATTTCCCCATCGATCGACTCCCCTTTCCCGTTGAGCAGCCATTCTATGTGCGCCGCGCCCGGTCACGCAACGAACGTCGGTGCATCGGTTGACGCCGGGCGCCCGCTCCCCTAGCCTGTGCCGGGCGTCCCGAGTCGGCAACTTGCCGATGAGCGCTTCTCCAACTTCCAGCGTCTACCGACGAATCAGCGACTCAGGACACCAGCCATGAACCCCGCGCGCGTCGACCACGTCGGGAGCCTGCTGCGCCCGGAAGGCCTGAAGCAGGTCTTCCTGCGCCACGCCCAAGGGCAGGCGGATGCGAGCGAGCTGCGAGCCGCGCAGGATGCGGCCATCCGCGTGGTGGTTGCCGGGCAGGAGCAGCATGGCCTGCCGGTCGTGACCGACGGCGAGTTCCGGCGCCTGAACTGGCAGGTGAGCTTCTCGGAGGTGGAGGGCTGGGACCTTTGGGCGGGGTCGTGGCGCAACTTTCTGCGCAACCCCGAGAACCGCGCCGAGCACGAGCGCCCGCTCTCGAAGGGCGATGATGCGGTCGTCAGCTTCCGCGCGCCCGCGACCGCCCGGCTGCGGCTCGTCCGCAGCTTTCCGCTCGAGGAGCACCGGTTCCTCCGCAGCGTGGCGACCCGGCCGGTGAAAGTGACGCTGATGGGCCCCGATCGCGTGGCGCAGATGTGCGACATCGCGGGCTCGCGCGCGGTCTACGCCGACTCCGACGCGTTCCTCGCCGACGTGGTGCGCATCCAGCGCCAGATGGTCGAGGAGCTGGTCGCCGCCGGCTGCGACTACGTCCAGCTCGACGAGCCCAGCTACACGGGCTACGTCGATCCGCCCACGCTCGCGCGCATGCGCGCGAGCGGCGAGGACCCGCTCCGCAATCTCGATCGCGCGATCGCAGCCGACAACGCGGTGATCGCGGGTCTCCAGGGCCGCGCCACCTTCGGGCTCCACGTCTGCCGCGGCAACCGTGCGAGCATGTGGCACCGCGAAGGCACGTATGACGCGATTGCCGAGCGTCTGTTCAGCGGCCTCGCCTTCGACCGCCTGCTCCTCGAGTACGACACCGAACGGGCCGGCGGTTTCGAGCCCCTCCGCTTCGTTCCGAAGGGCAGGATCGCCGTGCTCGGCCTGATCACCACCAAGACCGGTCGGGTGGAGACGGTGGAAGAGCTCGCACGCCGCATCGACGAGGCGAGCCGCTTCCTGCCGCTCGACCAGCTCGCCCTCAGCCCGCAATGCGGGTTCGCCTCCGGCATCGCCGGCAATCTCCTGACCGAAGACGAGCAGTGGCGCAAGCTCGACGTCATGCTCGAAACAGCGCGCAAGGTGTGGCAATGACCCAACGTATCATCCGCGCCCCGCGCGGGCCGCAGCTGACCGCGAGGAGCTGGCTCACCGAGGCGCCGCTGCGGATGCTCCAGAACAACCTCGATCCGGAGGTCGCCGAGCGGCCGGGGGACCTCGTCGTCTACGGCGGGATCGGGAAGGCCGCGCGGGACTGGCCGTCCTTCGATCGCATCGTCGAGACGCTGCGCCGACTCGACGCCGATCAGACCCTACTCGTCCAGTCCGGCAAGCCCGTTGGCGTGTTTCGCACGCACGCGGATGCGCCGCGCGTGCTGATCGCCAATTCGAACCTGGTGCCGCACTGGGCGGACTGGGAGCACTTCAACGAGCTCGATCGCAAGGGCCTGATGATGTACGGCCAGATGACCGCGGGATCGTGGATCTACATCGGCAGCCAGGGCATCGTCCAGGGCACCTACGAGACGTTCGCCGAAGCCGGGCGCCAGCATTTCGGCGGCGACTGGTCGGGCAAGTGGATCCTGACGGCGGGGCTCGGCGGCATGGGCGGCGCCCAGCCGCTCGCGGCAACCATGGCCGGGGCGTCGATGCTCGCGATCGAGTGCCAGTCCTCGCGCATCGACATGCGCGTCAGGACCGGCTATCTCGACGAGCGCGCGAGCACGCTCGACCAGGCGCTCGCGATCATCGCGAAGGCGACCGCGGAAAAACGCGCGGTGTCGGTCGGGCTCCTCGGCAACGCGGCGGAGATCCTGCCCGAGATCCTCAAGCGCGCGCACGCCGGCGGGCCGAAGCCGGCGCTCGTCACCGACCAGACCTCCGCCCACGACCCGGCGCACGGGTATCTGCCCGAGCACTGGTCGGTCGAGAAGTGGCTCGACCTCCAAAAGCGCGACCCCGAGGAGGTCGCGATCTCGGCGCGCGAATCGATCGGCCACCACGTGCGCGCGATCCTCGGCTTCCAGGCGATGGGGATCCCGTGCGTCGATTACGGCAACAACATCCGCCAGGAGGCGAAGGAAGTCGGCGTGAGCGACGCCTTCGCCTACCCCGGTTTCGTGCCCGAATACATCCGCCCGATGTTCTGCGTCGGGCGCGGGCCGTTCCGCTGGGTGGCGCTGTCCGGCGACCCGGAGGACATCTACCGCACCGACGAGAAGGTCCGTGAGCTCTTCCCGCACGACCGCCAGCTGCAGCAGTGGCTCGACATGGCGCGCAGCCGGATCCAGTTCCAGGGGCTGCCAGCGCGCATCTGCTGGCTGGGGCTCGGCGAGCGGCACAAGGCGGGGCTCGCCTTCAACGACATGGTGCGCAAGGGCGAGGTGAAGGCGCCGATCGTGATCGGGCGCGACCACCTCGATTCGGGCTCGGTCGCGAGCCCGAACCGCGAGACGGAGGCGATGCGCGACGGCTCTGACGCCGTGTCCGACTGGCCGCTCCTGAACGCCCTCCTCAACACCGCGAGCGGCGCGACCTGGGTGTCCTTCCACCACGGCGGCGGCGTCGGCATGGGCTACTCGCAGCACGCCGGTGTGGTGATCGTCTGCGACGGCACGGATGCGGCCGCGCGCCGCCTCGAGCGCGTGCTCTGGAACGATCCCGCAACCGGGGTGATGCGCCACGCGGACGCGGGCTACGAGGCGGCGATCGCCTGCGCTAGGGCGCAGGGCCTCGATCTGCCGATGGTTCGGTAGCGCCATGCCGGCCGAGATCGGTGCGTCCCCGCTCACCCTCGCTGCGCTGCGCGCGATCGCGCGTGACGGTGCACCGATCCAGCTCGCCCCCGCGGCGCGCCCCGCCATCGCGGAGTCGTCGGCCACCGTCGCGCGCATCCTCTCCAGCGGCAAGCCCGCCTACGGCATCAACACTGGATTCGGACGCCTCTCGCAGACGCGCATCCCGGCGGACGAGCTGGAGCGGCTGCAGACCAACATCGTGCTGTCGCATGCCGCCGGCACGGGTCCCCTCCTCGGCGATGCGACCGTCCGCCTGGTCCTGGCGCTGAAGGTCGCGAGCTTCGCGCGCGGTGCCTCGGGCGTTCGGCCCGAGCTGGTCGAACTCCTCGTCGCGCTCTACGACCACGGCATCTACCCGTGCATTCCCGCGAAAGGCTCGGTCGGCGCCTCCGGTGACCTCGCGCCGCTCGCGCACCTGGCGCTCACGCTGCTCGGCATCGGCGACGTCCGGGTGGACGGCCACCGGGTCCCGGCCGTCGAAGCCCTGCGGCGCGCCGGCCTCGAACCGATTCGGCTGGCGCCCAAGGAGGGACTCGCGGTCCTCAACGGGACGCAGGTGTCGACCGCGCTCGCACTGACCGGGTTGTTCGCGGCCGAGGACGTTTTCGCGGCCGCCGTCGTAGCCGGCGCGATGTCGGTCGACGCCGCTGCCGGGAGCGACACGCCCTTCGATCCGCGCATCCATGCGCTCCGCGGCCACACCGGGCAGCGCGAGCTGGCCGCCGTCTACCTCGAGCTGCTGCACGACAGCGCGATTCGCCGCTCCCACCTCGAGGACGACCCGCGCGTGCAGGACCCCTACAGCCTGCGCTGTCAGCCGCAGGTGATGGGCGCCTGCCTCGACAGCCTGCGCTTCGCAGCAGGTGCGTTCGAGGTGGAGGCGAACAGCGTCACCGACAATCCGCTCGTGTTCTCGGACACCGCGGAGGTGCTCTCGGGCGGCAACTTCCACGCCGAGCCGATTGCCCTCGCCGCCGACGCCCTGGCTGTCGCGATCGCGGAGGTCGGCTCGCTTGCCGAGCGCCGCATTGCGCTGCTCATCGACGCCACGCTCTCCGGGCTGCCGCCGTTCCTCGTCGAGCACGGCGGCGTGAATTCTGGCTTCATGGTCCCGCAGGTGACCGCGGCTGCGCTCGCGAGCGAGAACAAGAGCCTGGCACACCCCGCGAGCGTCGACAGCCTGCCGACGTCGGCCAACCAGGAGGATCACGTGAGCATGGCTACATTCGCCGCGCGCCGCCTCGGCGACATGGCCTCCAACGCGGCGGGCATCGTCGCGATCGAGCTCCTCGCCGCAGCGCAAGGCATCGAGTTCCGCAAGCCGCTCGCGACCTCGCCGCGGCTCGCCGAGGTGCTCGCGCTCGTGCGCGAAGAGGTCGCTTTCTACGATCACGACCGCTACTTCGCGCCCGACATCGCGGCGATCCAGCGCCTCGTCGAGGCCGGCGTATTCCACCGCTTCGTACCCGGCCTCCTGCCTTCCCGCGCGCCGACGTGATGGAACCGTTCCACTTCCGCGCGGGGACCGCCCCGCTCCTCGTGTCGATGCCGCACGTCGGCACCTACCTCCCGGCGGAGCTCGCGGCCCGCATGACGGACGCGGCGCTCTTCCTGCCCGACACCGACTGGCACCTCGAGCGGCTGTATGACTTCCTCGACGCGCTCGGCGCCTCGGTGCTCATCGCGACACACTCCCGCTACGTGGTCGACCTCAATCGCCCGCCCGACAACGCGAATCTGTATCCCGGTCAGGACACGACGGGGCTCGTGCCGATCGACACCTTCGCCCGAGCGTCGGTGTATCGGGATGGCGCGCTGCCGACGGAAGCGGAGGTCGCGGCGCGCGTCGAACGCCACTGGCAACCCTATCACGCGCAGCTCCAACGCGAGCTCGACCGGTTGCACGCGGCGCACGGCTACGCGCTCCTGTGGGACGCGCACTCGATCGCTTCCGAGGTGCCGCGGTTCTTCCCGGGCCGACTCCCTGACCTCAATCTCGGGACCGCGGGCGGCGTCTCCTGCGCGCCGGCGATCGAGACGGCCGTGGCGGCCGTGGCGCGGGCCGCACCGGCTTACAGCGCGGTGCTGAACGGGCGCTTCAAGGGCGGCTACATCACGCGCCGTTACGGGCGGCCCGACGCGGGCGTGCATGCGATCCAGCTCGAGCTCGCGGAGATCACGTACATGGACGAGGCGCGGCCCTACGGGTTCGACGAGGTTCGCGCCGCGCGCCTGCGGCCGCATCTGCGCGCGATGCTGGAGGAGATGCTGGAGGCCGCGCGCCTGATCTAGGGTGTGGCCCCTCGTGTCGTTACGACTACCTAACCCAGCGACTCGGCGACGAGCTCCGCGATGTCCTTCACCTGCAGCCGGTCCTCGACCCCGGCGACCTTGCGACCTTCGTCGAGCATCGTCAGACAGTAGGGACAGCCGACCGCCACGGTCGCGGCGCCGGTGGCGGCAATCTCCTCGGCGCGGATGATGTTGATGCGCTTGCGCGAATGCACGTCCATCCACATCTGCCCGCCGCCGCCCCCGCAGCACACGGCGCGCGCATGGTTGCGCGGAATCTCGACGAGTTTGACGCCGGGTACCGCCGCCGCGACCGCCCGTGGCGGATCGAACGTGCCGTTCTGGCGGCCCAGGTAGCACGGGTCGTGGAACGCGACCGTCTCGTCCTTCGCGACGTGCGGCGCGATGCGGCCGGACCGGATCAGCTCGTCGATCAGCACCGAATGATGCACGACCTCGAACCGGCCGCCTTCGAACTGCGGGTACTCGTTCGCGAGCGTGTTGAAGCAGTGCGGACAGTGCGTCAGCACCTTGGCGAACTCGTATCGCCGCAGGTTGGCGACGTTCTCGTCCGCCGCGGTCTGGTACAGGTACTCCTCCCCCAGGCGCCGGCCGACCTCGCCGTGGCAGCGCTCTTCCGCCATCACGCCGAACCTCACGCCGGCGGCCTGCAGGATCTTCACCATCGATCGCGCGATCTTCTGGTTGCGCGTATCGTAGGACGCCGAGCAGCCGACCCAGTACAGGTACTCGACCGGCTTCCCGGCTTCGAGCAGCGGCACATCCAGCCCCTTGGCCCAGCCCAGCCGGTCCGCCGGGTCGAGGCCCCACGGGTTGCCGAGCCGCTGGATGTGCTGCAGCGTCGCCCCGGTGGTCGACGGAAACGCGCCCTCGGCAAGCGCGAGGTGACGCCGCAGGTCGACGATCGTGTCGACGATGTCGATGCGTGCCGGGCACTCCTGGACGCACGCCATGCAGGTCGTGCAGGCCCAGAGCTCGTCCGCGGTGATGACCTCGCCGTGCAGCGGCCGCGTGTCGCCGTCGAGCATGTAGCGCTTGAGCTTGCCGATGACCTTCTTCGGGCTGAGCACGCCGCCCGCGAGCTGCGAGCAGCACACGTCCTGGCACCTGCCGCACTCGGTGCACGCGTCGAAGTCGAGCCGGCGCTTCCACGAGAACTGCGCGAACTCCGAGATGCCGAAGGTCTCCTGCTCCTCCAGCTTCTCGATCTTGGCGAGCGCGCCGCGCGGTCCCAGCTTGGCGAAGAAGATGTTGAGCGGCGTCGCGATCAGGTGCGAGAAGTACGTGTGCGGAATGAGCGCGATGAACGCGAAGACGACGAGCGCGTGGAACACCCAGAGCGAGAGATGCAATCCGCGCAGCGCGCTTTCGCTCATGCCGGCGGCGAGCAGCCCCTTGGCGAGCGCCCAACCGGCGGGCGACCAGGGCGCCCACGCCGGCTGCGTCACCGCGAGGCGCGCCGCCTCGATGACGAAGCCGGTGAGCGCGATCACGAAGAGGATCGCGATCGCATACGCGAACTTGCCGGTCGGCTCGAGACGCGGAGGGCGGCGCACGAACCGCCGCCAGCAAGCCATTCCCAGCCCGACGAGGAGGAACGCGCCGAAGAGGTCGAGCGTCAGCTCGAACCCGAGGTAGAAGGGCCCCTTCAGGATCCGCGCGTCGAACAGGAGGCGCGTGATCTCCCAGTCGATCGTGGCGAGCGCCGTGCCGATGAACAGCGCGAGGAAGCCCCAGAAGACGGTCGCGTGCATTACGCCGGGGTACGACTGCGACAGGATGCGCGTCTGGAACAGCACTTCCTTGACGAGGTTCGCGATGCGCTGCGGAACGTGATCCCAGCGCATCTCGGGCCCGCCCTTCCGCCAGAGCGCGACCCGCCGCCAGACCCCCCAGGCAAACAGGGCGAGCGCAATGGCGCCGCCGACGTAAACGCCGACCACGCCCCACAGCGGGATGTTCCAGAACGTCTCGCGGATCGGGATCGACGGCATGGCGCTCAACGATGATTGCGACAGCCGCCGCCTGTCAATCCGATCGCGCAAGATCGGCGCGATTCGGGAGTGGCCGTCCGCAGTCGCTGTGACGCAGCCCGTTACAGGATGCGGGAGGCGCCGCCCCTGACAACCTCGACGCAGGGGTTCGCACCGATCGCGTAGGCGAGCTCCGGCGGCCCGTCGACGTCCCAGACGGCGAGATCGCACGCCTTTCCCACCTCCAGCGTGCCGTGCGTCTCGGCCATCCCGAGCGCGCGCGCCGCGTGACAGGTCGCGCCCGCCAGCGCCTCCTCGGGCGTCAGCCGGAACAACGTGCACGCCATGTTGAGCGCGAGCAGGATCGAGGGCATGGGCGCCGATCCCGGATTGCAGTCGGTCGACACGGCAATCGGCACGCCGTGGTCGCGAAGCGCCTGCACCGGCGGCAGCCGGGTCTCGCGCAGGAAGTAGAACGCCCCGGGAAGGAGCACCGCGACCGCCCCGGCGTCCGCCAGCGCGCGCACGCCGGCCTCGCTCGTGTACTCCAGGTGATCGGCCGACAGCGCTCCGAACCGCGCCGCGAGCGCCGCGCCGCCGAGATCGGAAAGCTGGTCCGCGTGCAGCTTGACCGGCAGGCCCAGCGCGGCGGCGCGCTCGAACACCCGCGCCGTCTGGCCGGGCGAGAAGGCGATGCCCTCGCAGAACGCATCGACCGCGTCGGCAAGGCCCGCCTCCGCCACGGCCGGGAGCATCTCGTCGCACACGCACGCGACGTAGTCGTCGGCGCGGCCCTTGTACTCCGGCGGCACGGCGTGCGCGCCGAGGAACGTGGTGCGGACGGTCACCGGCTCAGTCGCGCCCAGGCTGCGCGCGACGCGCAGCTGCTTCAGCTCCGCGTCCGTCCGCAAGCCGTAGCCGGATTTGATCTCGATCGTCGTCACGCCCTCGGCGAGGAGCCGGCGCAGCCGGCGCGCGGACTGGCGCGCGAGCTCCGTTTCGGTCGATTCGCGCGTCGCTGTCACCGTCGAGACGATCCCGCCACCGGAGCGCGCGATCTCCTCGTAGCTCGCGCCCAGGAGCCGCAGCTCGAACTCGCGCGCGCGGTTGCCGGCGTGGACGAGATGCGTATGGCAGTCGATGAGGCCCGGCGTGACCCACCGGCCTGCGAGGTCGCGCACGTCACGCGCGATACTGCGCGGCTCGCCTGGAAGGTGCGCGCTCTCGCCCAGCCATGTAATGCGGCCGCCGCTCGCCGCGATTGCACCGGGGCCGACGACCGAGTAGCGTCCGGCGCGCATCGTCGCGATGCGCGCGTTCGTCCACAGGGTGTCCCACGCCGGTGCGGCCATCGGAGGGCACTATACTAGGCTCCTGCCCGGAGCCGCTGCGTGATCGATCATCTCGACCATCTCGTCCTCACCACGACTCACCTCGACCGCTGCGTCGACTTTTACACGCGGGTGCTCGGGATGAGGCTCGAGACCTTCGGCGCGGGCCGCAAGGCGGTGCGGTTCGGCAACCAGAAGATCAACCTGCACGAGGCCGGCAGGGAGTTCGAGCCCAAGGCGCATCGCCCCGTGCCGGGCGCGCTCGATCTCTGCTTCATCGCCGACCGGCCGCTCGACGACGTCATCGCGCGCCTCGACGCGCTCGGCGCGTCGATCATCGAGGGTCCCGTGCAGCGCACGGGCGCAACCGGGCCGATCCGCTCGGTCTACCTGCGCGATCCGGACCAGAACCTGATCGAGATCTCCGAATACCTCCCGGCGCGATGACGTCCCGCCTCTTCGCCCCCCATGCCCTGCTCCGGGACGGCTGGGCCGACGACGTCGTCCTCGAGATCGATGCGGACGGCACGATCATCGCCGCGACGCCAAGAGCGCCCGCGCACGGCGCCGAGCGGCTGGCCGGCCCGGTCATTCCCGGCATGCCGGACCTGCATTCGCACGCTTTCCAGCGCGCGATGGCGGGGCGCGCGGAGCGCCGCGGGGCGTCCGGCCGCGACAGCTTCTGGACCTGGCGCGACACGATGTACCGCTTCGTCGCGCGGCTCGGACCGGACGACGTCCATGCGGTCGCATCGCAGCTCCATGTCGAGCTGCTCAAGTCCGGCTACACCTCCGTCGCCGAGTTCCAGTACGTTCACAACGCGCCTGACGGCTCGGCGTATGCCGATCCGGCCGAGATGTCGCTCGCCCATGTGCGCGCCGCCGGCGAATCCGGCATTGCGCTGACGGTTCTCCCCACGCTCTATGCCCACGGCGGGTTCGGCGGCGCGCCGCTCGGCGCTGCGCAGGCGCGCTTTGCCACGTCGCCCGACGGTTTGCTCCGGGTCGTCCAGCGCGCGCGCGACGTCGCCGGCGCGGACACGCGCGTCGGCGCTGCCGCGCACTCCCTGCGCGCGGTGAACCCGCCGGAGCTGCAGGCGCTCGTCGACGGGATCACGTGCCTCGACCCGGCTGCGCCGATCCACGTTCACGCGGCGGAGCAAGCGAAGGAGGTCGAGGACTGCGTGGCGTGGAGCGGGCAGCGGCCCGTCGCCTGGCTGCTCGACCATGCGCCGGTCGACGCGCGCTGGTGCCTCGTCCATTGCACGCACCTGGACGACGCCGAACTGCCGCGCCTTGCCGCGAGCGGCGCGGTCGCGGGGCTATGTCCGAGCACGGAAGCCAACCTCGGCGACGGGATGTTCCGGTTGTCCGACTATCTCGCCGCCGCCGGGCGCTTCGGCATCGGCAGCGACAGCCAGGTCTTGCGTGACCCGGCCGAGGAGTTGCGCTGGCTCGAGTACGGACAGCGCCTCGCGCGGCTCGAGCGCAGCGTCGCCGCCTCGGCGATGCAACCCTCCGTCGGCGCGACGCTTTGGGATGCGGCGGCCCGCGGCGGCGCACAGGCGCTCGGACGCGCCGCCGGCGCGCTCGCCCCCGGCCGCGTCGCCGACCTCCTGGTGCTCGAGGCCGGGCACGTCGACCTCGCCGGGCGCCGGGGCGACGACCTCCTCGATGCGCTCCTTTTCTCCGGAAGCGGCGGGCTCGTGCGTGACGTGATGGTCGGCGGGCGGTGGGTCGTGCGCGAGGGGCGCCACGCGGCGGAAGACGCGATCGCAGCCCGCTACCGGGCGACTGTCGCGCGCCTGCTCGCTTAGGTCGCCAGCTCTGCCCGTCCGCGGAACTGCTCGAGCGCCTCGGGATTGGCGAGCGCCTCGACGTTCTTGACCGGCTGTCCGTGGACGACGTTGCGAACCGCCAGCTCCACGATCTTGCCGCTGCGGGTGCGCGGGATGTCGGTGACCTGGATGATCTTGGCCGGCACGTGGCGTGGCGTCGTGTTGGCGCGGATTCGGCCCTTGATCTTCGCGACGAGCGCGTCGTCGAGCTTCAGCCCCTCGCGCAGCCGCACGAACAGCACCACGCGCACGTCGCCGTGCCAGTCCTGCCCGATCACCAGCGACTCGGCGACCTCGTCGAGCTGCTCGACCTGCCGGTAGATCTCGGCGGTGCCGATGCGCACGCCGCCGGGGTTGAGCACGGCGTCCGACCGGCCGTGGATGATCATCCCGTCATGCTCGGTGAGCACCACGTAGTCGCCATGGCACCACACGTTCGGGAACCGGGCGAAATAGGCGGCGTGGTACTTGCGCCCGTCCCGGTCGTTCCAGAAGGCGACCGGCATCGACGGGAACGGCCGCGTGCACACCAGCTCGCCCTTCGCGCCGCGGACCGGATGGCCGTTCTCGTCGAACACGTCGACCGCGAGCCCCAGCGCCCGGCATTGGATCTCGCCTCGCCACACCGGCAGGATCGGGTTTCCGAGGACGAAGCATCCGATCAGGTCGGTGCCGCCCGAGATCGAGGCGAGGCACACATCCTTCTTGACCGAGCGGTACACGTAGTCGAACCCCTCGGGCACAAGCGGCGAGCCGGTCGAGAGGATCATTCGCATGGCCTCGAGGCGGTGCGTGCGAATCGGTGCGAGGCCGCGCTTCTTGCACTCGTCGATGAACTTCGCCGAGGTGCCGAAATGGGTCATGCCCTCGGCGTCGGCGTAGTCGAACAGGATTGTGCCGTCCGCCGCGAACGGCGAGCCGTCGTACAGGAGCAGCGTCGCTCCCGACGCGAGACCGGATGCGAGCCAGTTCCACATCATCCAGCCGCAGGTGGTGAAGTAGAAGAGGCGGTCTCCCGGCTTGAGATCCGAGTGCAGCTGCTGCTCGCAGAGATGCTTGAGAAGCGTGCCGCCGGCGCCGTGCACGATGCATTTCGGCACGCCGGTGGTGCCCGACGAGTACATGATGTACAAGGGGTGGTTGAACGGCATCTGCTCGAAGCGGATGTCGCCCGGCGCGTGGGGCGCCAGGAAGTCGGCGAGCCGCTGCGCGTTCGGCACTTGGGAGACGTCGGGCCGATCGTCGAGATACGACACGACGACCGTACGTTGCACCGACGGCAACTGCGCGACGATGTCGCGGACCTTGTCGAGCACCCCCACTGCTTTACCGTTGTACCAGTAGCCGTCCGGAGCGAAGAGCACCTTCGGCTCGATCTGTCCGAACCGGTCGAGCACGCCCTGCACGCCGAAGTCCGGCGAGCACGACGACCAGGTCGCCCCGATCGCTGCCGTTGCGAGCATCGCGGCGACGGCCTCGGGCATGTTCGGCAGGTAGCCGCCGACGCGATCCCCGGACGCGACGCCGGCCGCGCGCAATGCGTCCGCGAGTCGCGCCACGAGCGCGCGCAGCTCGGCGTGCGAAACGCGCCGTTTCACCTTGTCCTCGCCCCAGAACACGATCGCGTCGCCGGCATCGCGCCGGCCGAGAAGGTTCTCCGCGAAGTTGAGCCGGCCGTCGGGGAAGAACCGCGCGCCGGGCATCTTCCCCCCGTCGACCAGGGCGCGAGCACCGTGGTCGCCGCGGACGTCGCAGAACTTCCACACCGAGCGCCAGAACTGCTCCGGGTGATCCACCGACCACCGGTAGAACGCGGGATAGGTGTTGAGCTGCAGTCCCCAGTCGTGGATCGCCATGCGTGCGAAGCGCGTCACGTTGGCGCTCTCGATCTGCGCCTCGCCAGGCGTCCACATCGGCTTCGCTGCCGCCATCACGGCCATCGCCCCCCGCTGTCTCGATCAATGCGAGGGGACGCATCCCCTCGTGCTTCCCCAGCGCTGCCGACTGACGGCGCTGTCTCCCGGCGCTCTCAGCCGCCCACGATCTGCCGGATCTTCTCCGGGAGCGGGATGGATTTTCCCTTGTCGAAGTCGACCCAGACGACCTTCGCCGCGCCCTCCGCGTAGACCGTCTCCGGGTCGTAGCTCGGCCGCATCTCGAGCCACGTCTCGAAGCTCGAGTTGCCCACTTTGCCCGCGTAGGTCCGCACCTCGACTTCGCCCGGGTATATCAGCTGCTTCATGAACGTGCAGCTCGAGTTGATGATCACCGGCCCCACGCCGCGCGGGTTCGGGCGCACGCCGAGCGCGTCGAACCAGGAGACCCGTGCCTGCTCCATGTAGCGGAAGTACACGGTGTTGTTGACGTGCCCCATCGCGTCCATGTCGCCCCAGCGGATCGGGATGGTCTCGGTGTGGACGAGCTTCCTGCGGTGCTGGGTCATCGGTCGGGAAACGTGAGCGGCGCGGCGGCGGATTATACAATCCGTGCTTCGCCGCACCCGCCCGCGGCGCCAAAAAGGGACCCCACGCCGTGCAGCGCGAATCGATGGAATACGACGTGGTGATCGTCGGTGGCGGGCCCTCGGGCCTCGCGTGCGCGATTCGCCTGAAGCAACTTGCCGCGACTGCCGGCCGGGAGCTCGGCGTGTGCCTGATCGAGAAAGGCTCCGAGGTCGGCGCGCATATCCTGTCCGGCGCGGTGCTCGAGCCGCGCGCGCTGAACGAGCTGATCCCCGACTGGAAGGCGAAGGGCGCGCCGCTCAACACGCCCACGCGCGAGGACCGCGTTCTGTACCTCACCGAGCGCAAGGGCTACCGGCTCCCGGTGCCGCCGTTCTTCCGCAACGAGGGGAACTACGTGATCAGCCTCGGCAACCTCTGCCGCTGGCTCGCGCAGCAGGCGGAGCAGCTGGGGGTCGAGATCTACGCCGGGTTCGCCGGCGCGGAGGTGCTCTATCACGACGATGGCAGCGTGAAGGGCGTCGCGACCGGGGACATGGGCATCGCACGGGACGGCAGCCGCACCGAGGGCTACCAGCCGGGCGTGGAGCTCCACGGCAGGCAGACGGTGTTTGCCGAGGGCTGCCGCGGATCGCTCACCAAGACCCTGTTCTCGCGCTTTGCACTGCGCGAGGGCGTCGATCCACAGACCTACGGCATCGGCCTGAAGGAGCTCTGGGAGATCGACCCCGCTCGGCACCGTCCCGGCCTCGTCATGCACACGATCGGCTGGCCCCTCGCGTCCGACACCTACGGCGGGTCGTTCCTCTACCACCTCGAGGACAAGCTGGTATCGGTGGGCTTCGTGGTCGGGCTCGACTACAGGAATCCGCACCTCTCCCCGTTCGACGAGTTCCAGCGCTTCAAGACGCATCCGGAGGTCCGTCCCTTCCTGGAGGGCGGACGGCGCGTCTCGTACGGCGCGCGCGCGATTTCCGAGGGCGGCTTCCAGTCCGTGCCGAAGCTCACCTTCCCTGGCGGGATGCTCGTCGGCGACACGGCGGGGTTTCTCAACGTGCCCAAGATCAAGGGCACGCACCTCGCGATGAAGTCCGGGATGACGGCCGCGGAAGCCGTCTTCGAGGCGCTCGCGGGCGATGCTCCGCGCGAGGTCGCCGGCTACGCGGACCGACTCAAGCGCACGTGGCTCTGGGACGAGCTACACCGCGCGCGCAACATCCGCCCGTCCTTCTACCAGGGGCTGTGGGCGGGCGTGATCTACGCGGGCATCGACCAGTACGTATTCCAGGGGAAGGCGCCCTGGACTTTCCGGATCCACGCCGACCACACGCAGCTCGGGAAGGCATCCGAGCACCCGCGCATCGACTATCCGAAGCCCGACGGTGTGGTGAGCTTCGACAAGCTCTCGTCGGTGTACCTGTCGGGCACGAACCACGAGGAGAACCAGCCCTGCCATCTCACGCTTGGCGATCCGTCGATTCCTGTAAGCGTGAATCTCCCCCTTTACGACGCCCCCGAGCAGCGCTACTGCCCGGCGGGCGTCTACGAGATCGTCCGCGACCAGGACGGGCGCAACCCGCGTCTGCAGATCAACGCCCAGAACTGCGTGCACTGCAAGACCTGCGACATCAAGGACCCGACCCAGAACATCAACTGGGTTGTCCCCCAAGGAGGCGGGGGACCGAATTACCCGAACATGTAGGATCCGCATTGCCTTCCGCCGATGAATTAATAGGTAACTTTAACTTGTATCTATAAGCATTTATTTTCAATACACTACCGCCACGGTCACTCGCGGCAGCTCGGGACATCGCCGGATCAGATTGTCGCGGATCGTGCTCCGATCATAGAACTCACATTAAGATGATCATATAACTATATATGACAATTAGACTAATATCCTCAGGCGGATAGAAGCACCTCCCCACCCTCAACGGGACGCTCGTGGTACTTTGCTGCTATGCACAATGATCGCTCTTCCTTCCCTCCAGCGAGCTCTTCGGCGGTCCTGCACTCGCACTCGGTCACCATCCGGCCTCTGCGCCGCGAAGACGCGGATCTCGAGGTGCGGTTCGGCCTGGGGCTTTCCGACGAGACGCGGTACACGCGGTTCTTCGGCGGCGTGAGGTTCACGCCGGAGCTCCTGTCGACCCTGGTGAACGTCGACTTCTCGAAGGACGTCGCCCTGATCGCCACGACGACCGTCGCCGGCCACGAGACGCCGATCGGGGTAGCGCGCTACGTGATGACGCCCGAAGGCGACGCGGCGGAGTTCGCGATCACCGTGACGGACGCGTGGCAGGGCGGCGGCGTCGGGCAGATGTTGCTCGGGCGGCTCGTCGAGATCGCGCGGGAACGAGGGCTGCGCCGCCTGTGGGGCGAGACCCTCGCGACCAATCACCCGATGATCCGCCTCGCCGCGGCGCTCGGATTCAAAGTGACGGTGCATCCGGCCGATCCGACCCTGCGCAAGCTCGAGCGCGACCTCCACGACGAGGTCGCGGCGTTCGTCGGGCGTCAGTCCGCCGCGCCCGAGACCGAAGCCTGAGGCGCCGTCAGAACTGCTCTTCGGCCAGGGCGAGAACGCCGGCGGAGCCTTCGACCACGACGTCGCGGAGCGCGGCGGCATGCGAAAGCTGGTGATCGGCGAAGAAGCGCACGGTCGCGATCTTCGCCTTCAGGAACGCGGCATCGCCCTCGCCCTTCGCTAGCCGGGCTTGCGCGGCCAGCGCCGCGCGGGCCATCTGCCAGCCGCCGAACACGACGCCACAGAGCTTCAGGAACGGCACGGCGCCGGCATGAACCGCCTTCGGATCGGTACCGGAGGTCGCGACGATCCAGTCGACGCACTCGCCTGCCGCCTTGCGTCCCGTCGCGAGCCGCGCGCCGATCACGCCAAGATCGGCCGCGCCGGCGTCGCGCAGCGCCGCCACGGTCGAATCGATCTGAGCGAACACCGCCTTGGCTGTCGACCCGCCTTCGCGCGCCACCTTTCGCCCGATCAGGTCGTTCGCCTGGATGCCGGTGGTGCCCTCGTAGATGGTCGTGATCCTCGCATCGCGCAGGTGCTGCGCGGCGCCGGTCTCCTCGATGAACCCCATCCCGCCGTGGATCTGCAGCCCGAGCGAGGCGATCTCGATGCCGGTCTCGGTGCTCCAGCCCTTGACCACCGGGATCATCAGGTCGACGAAGGCCTGGTTCTGCTCGCGCGCCTTTTCTTCCGGATGCCGGTCCGCCGCGTCGAGCGCCGCGGCCACGACGTAGGCGAGCGCGCGCATCGCCTCGGTCTGCGACTTCATGAGCATGAGCATGCGGCGCACGTCGGGGTGGCGGATGATCGGCACCGTGCCGCCGCCCGCGAGGTCGCGGCCCTGCAAACGCTCGCGCGCGTAGGCGAGCGCGCGCTGGAACGCCCGCTCGGCGATCGCCACGCCTTCGAGGC
>DATIDG010000072.1:0-55182 GCA_035456405.1 Burkholderiales bacterium
ACGCCCAGGCCGACGTCACCATCGACACCGCGGGCCGCGGCGCCGAAGCGAGCCTCGACGAGCTCGCGCGCGCGGTCGCCCGCAAACGCTGAACGCCACCAAGGAGAGACACCCATGAGCGCCGTCCCGCAACCCGACGAGCCGCGCACGACCATCCTCTACGACCGCCAGCCCGACGGCTACGTCCACTGGCAGCTGAAGTGCGAGGGCGACACCGCGACCCTGTCCATGAACGTCAACGAGGAGAAGGGTCTGAAGCCGGGCTACCGGCTGAAGCTAAACTCCTACGACCTAGGCGTCGACATGGAGCTGTACGACGCGCTCAACCGGATCCGCTTCGAACATCCGGAAGTCAAGGTCGTCGTGATCACGAGCGCACGCGAGCGCATGTTCTGCTCGGGCGCGAACATCTACATGCTCGGCCTCTCCACCCACGGGTGGAAAGTGAACTTCTGCAAGTTCACCAACGAGACGCGCAACGGCATCGAGGACTCCAGCCGCGACGGCCTCAAGTTCCTCGCCGCGGTGAACGGCGCAGTTGCCGGCGGAGGCTACGAGCTCGCGCTCGCCTGCGACGAGATCCTGATGATCGACGACCGCTCCTCGGCCGTCAGCCTCCCCGAGGTGCCGCTGCTCGGCGTGCTGCCCGGCACCGGGGGCCTGACGCGCATCACCGACAAGCGCAAGGTGCGCCGCGACCTGGCGGACTTCTTCTGCACGACGAGCGAGGGCGTGCGGGCCGAGCGCGCCAAGCAGTGGAAACTCGTGGACCACATCGCCAAGCCGCAGGGCTTTGCCCAAGCGGTCAAGGAGCGCGTCGAGGCCCTGATGGCGCAGAGCGCGCGCCCCGGTTCCGGCAAGGGCGTCGCCCTCACCCCGCTGAAGCGCAGGATCGACGACACCGGCTACCACTACGAGCACGTCGACGCGGAAATCGACCGCAAGGCGCGGACCGCCACGATCACCGTCACGGCACCGAAGGGCGCTCAGCCCGCCGACGTCGCGGGCATCCACGCGGCGGGCGCGAGCTGGTGGCCGCTTGCGATGGCCCGCGAGCTCGACGACGCCATCCTGCTCCTCCGCACCAACGATCTCGAGATCGGCACCTGGATACTGAAGACTCACGGCGACGCGGACGCGGTCCTGGCGGTCGACGCAACGTTGCAGAAGCATTGCGGCGACTGGCTCGTGAAGGAAACCGTCGGCCTCCTCCGCCGCACCCTTGCCCGTCTCGACGTGTCCTCCCGCACCCTCTTCGCGATTGCGGACAAGTACTCGTGCTTTGCGGGTACCCTCGCCGAGCTTGCGTTCGCTGCGGACCGCAGCTACATGCTGCAGCTCCCGGAGAGCGAGCCCGGCGTGCCGCGGATCGTGATGTCGGAACTGAACTTCGGCGCGTACCCCATGGTAAACGGCCTGACCCGCCTCGCCACCCGTTTCTGCGAGGAGGAGAAGCCGGTCCAAGTCGCGCGCGGACGCATCGGACAGAAGCTCGACGCGGAAGTCGCGCGGGAGCTCGGCCTGGTCACCTTCACCCCGGACGACCTTGACTGGGACGAGGAGGTGCGCATCGCGATCGAGGAGCGCACTAGCCTCTCGCCCGACGCGTTGACCGGCCTGGAGGCGAACCTGCGCTTCACCGGTCGCGAGACGATGGAGACGCGCATCTTCGGCCGGCTGACGGCCTGGCAGAACTGGATCTTCAATCGCCCCAACGCGGTCGGCGAGCAAGGCGCGCTGAAAGTGTTCGGGACCGGCAGCAAGGCGAAATTCAACTGGGAACGGGTATAAGCACATGAGCATCAACTATAGCGAACGGATCCCCAACAACGTCGACCTGGCGTCGAACAAGACGCTGCAGCGCGCGCTCGAGCACTGGCAGCCGCGCTACCTCGACTGGTGGAAGGAGATGGGGCCCGACAACTCGACGACGCTCGACGTGTATCTCCGCACCGCCGTGAGCGTCGAGCCCCAGGGCTGGGCGCACTTCGGCTACGTGCGCATGCCCGACTACCGCTGGGGCATCTTCCTCACGCCGCCGGAGAAGGACCGCAAGGTCAACTTCGGCGCGCACAAGGGCGAGGCCGCGTGGCAGGAGGTCCCAGGCGAGTACCGCTCCACGCTGCGGCGGATCATCGTGACGCAGGGCGACACGGAGCCCGCGTCGGTCGAGCAGCAGCGCCACCTCGGCCTCACCTGCCCCTCGCTCTACGACTTGCGCAACATCTTCCAGGTGAACGTCGAGGAAGGCCGCCACCTCTGGGCGATGGTGTATCTCCTGCACGGCTACTTCGGCCGCGACGGCCGCGAGGAAGCGGAGGCGCTCCTCGAGCGCCGGTCCGGCGACGTCGACAACCCGCGCATCCTGACGGCGTTCAACGAGAAGACGCCGGATTGGCTGTCGTTCTTCATGTTCACGTTCATCACCGACCGCGACGGCAAGTTCCAGCTCGCCGCGCTCGCCGAGTCGGGCTTCGACCCGCTGTCGCGCACCTGCCGGTTCATGCTGACCGAGGAGGCGCACCACCTCTTCGTCGGCGAGAGCGGCATCGCGCGCATCATCCAGCGCACCTGCGACGTGATGAACCAGCACAAGACCGACGACCCGGCGAAGCTCCGCGGCCTCGGCGTGATCGACCTGCCGACCATCCAGCGCTACCTGAACTTCCACTTCAGCGTCACGAGTGACCTGTACGGGTCGGAGGTGTCGTCGAACGCGGCGTCCTTCTACACGAACGGGCTCAAGGGACGTTTCGAGGAGACCAAGATCGGCGACGACCACACGCTCGGCGGCGCCGAGTACCCGGTGATGGAGGTCGTCGGCGACAAGATCGTCACCAAGCACCTCCCGGCGATCAACACGCTGAACGAGCGGCTGCGCGACGACTGGGTCAAGGACGTCGACGCCGCCATCGCGCGCTGGAACAAGATCCCCGAGAAGGCCAGCATCCCGCTCCGCTTCAAGCTGCCGCACAAGGGCTTCCACCGCCGCATCGGCGTCTTCGCCGAGTCGCACATCAGCCCTGACGGGCGCGTGATCTCGGAAGCTGAGTGGACCCACCAGCATCGCAACTGGCTGCCGACCACCGAGGACCAGGCGTTCGTCCAGTCGCTGATGGGCCGGGTCACCGAGCCGGGCAAGTTCGCGAACTGGATCGCTCCGCCGGCGCGCGGGATCAACAACCAGCCGGTGAACTTCGAGTACGTCCGCTTCGGCTGATCACCCCGTTCACCGCAAAGGCGCGAAGGACGCAAAGAATCGCAAAGGATTCCCTTTGAACACTTCGCGCGCTTTGCGGTCTTTGCGTCTTTGCGGTGAGAGGTTTTTCGCATGAACGCTCCTGCGGAGCTGGTCCGGCAGCACCTCATCGACCCGGAGATCTGCATCCGGTGCAACACGTGCGAGGAGACGTGCCCGGTCAAGGCGATCACGCACGACTCGCGCAACTATGTCGTGAAGTTCGACGTGTGCGAAGGGTGCCAGGCGTGCATCCCGCCCTGCCCGACCGGCGCGATCGACAGCTGGCGGAAGGTGGCGCGCTCGGTGCCCTACACGCTCGAGCAGCAGTTCTCGTGGGACACGCTACCGGCGGAGACCGATGTCGACGCGGGCGGCGAGAGCGAGATTCCCGACGAGGTCGCCCAGATCACCGCGATCGCAACCGCGGGCCAGGGCGGCGTGGCCGCGCCGCCCTGGTCCGCGGCGCACCCATACATCGGTCTCTACACGCTCTCGCGCCCGGCGCTTGCGACCTGCACCGGCAACTATCGCCTCACCGCCGAGGACGCCTCGAGCGAGATCCACCACATCGTGCTCGACTTCGGCAAGACGGCGTTCCCGGTGCTCGAGGGGCAATCGCTCGGCATCGTTCCGCCGGGCGTCGACGCGATCGGGAAGCCGCACCACGTGCGGCTCTACTCGATCGCGAGCCCGCGCAACGGCGAGCGCCCCAGCTACAACAACGTGTCGCTCACGGTGAAGCGCGTGACGAGCGACCGCGACGGCAAGCCGGTGCGGGGCGTGGCATCGAACTTCCTCTGCGACCTCAAGAAGGGCGACCCGGTGAAGGTCGTCGGGCCTTACGGCACGAGCTTCCTGATGCCGAACCATCCTGGCTCCTCGATCATGATGATCTGCACCGGCACCGGCTCGGCGCCGATGCGCGCGATGACCGAGCGCCGGAGGCGGCGGCTCGCGCTCAAGGAAGGCGGCGACTTGATGCTCTTCTTCGGCGCGCGCGCGCCGGGCGAGCTGCCCTACTTCGGCCCGCTGACGAAGCTGCCGAAGGAGTTCCTCGACATGAACCTCGCGTTCTCGCGCATCCCCGGCCAGCCGAAACAGTACGTGCAGGATCTCATCCGCGCGCGCCACGACAAGGTGTCAGCGATGCTCAAGGACGAGAACTGCTTCGTCTACATCTGCGGCCTGAAAGGCATGGAGGCCGGGGTCGACGACGCTTTTTCCGAGGTGTGCCGGCGGCACGGGCTCGACTGGGCGCAGCTGCTGCCCGAGCTCAAGGCCCAGGCCCGCTACCACGTCGAGACGTACTAGCTCAACAAGAAGCCTGGATCAACGCACCTGGAGCGGCGATGAGCATCAATTACAGCGAGCGGATTCCGAACAACGTCGACCTTTCGAATGACCGCACGCTCCAGCGCGCGCTCGAGCACTGGCAGCCGCGCTTCCTCGACTGGTGGAAGGAGATGGGCCCGCACCACTTCGCGCAGCACGACGTGTACCTGCGCACCGCGGTGGGCGTGGACGCGCAGGGCTGGGCGAGCTACGGCTACGTGAAGATGCCCGAGTACCGCTGGGGGATCTTCCTCGCCGACCCCGAGCCCGACCGCAGGATCGGTTTCGGCGACGCCTACGGTCAGCCGGTGTGGCATCAGGTTCCGGGCGAGTTCCGCTCGCAGTTCCGCCGGCTGATCGTCACCCAGGGCGACACCGAGCCCGCGTCGGTGGAGCAGCAGCACCTCCTCGGCCACACCTGCCCGTCGCTCTACGACCTTCGCAACCTCTTCCAGGTGAACGTCGAGGAAGGCCGCCACCTCTGGGCGATGGTGTACCTGCTGCACGCCTACTTCGGGCGCGACGGCCGCGAGGAAGCCGAGGAGCTGCTCGCACGCCACTCGGGCGACGCGGATAAGCCGCGGATCCTCGGGACCTTCAACGAGCCGATCTCCGACTGGCTGTCCTTCTTCTGCTTCACTTACTTCACCGACCGCGACGGCAAGTTCCAGCTGAAGAGCCTCGCCGAGTCGAGCTTCGACCCGCTCGCGCGCACCTGCCGGTTCATGCTGACGGAGGAAGCGCACCACATGTTCGTCGGCGAGACCGGGCTCGGCCGCGTCGTGAAGCGCGCGCTGGAGGTGATGAAGGAGCTCGGCACCGACGACCCGGCCGCAGTCCGGCGCGCCGGCGCGGTCGACCTGCCCCTGCTGCAGCGCTATCTCAACTTCTGGTTCTCCTCCTCGCTCGACCTCTTCGGCTCGGAGGTGTCGTCGAACGCCGCGACGACCTTCGCGAACGGCATCAAGGGCCGGCCCGACGAGTCGCAGTACGAGGATCACGTCTGCACCGACGCGATCTTCGAGCTCGAGACGCCGGAGGGCCGGCAGACGGTGGGCCTGCGCAACGCGATGAACGAGGTGGCGCGCGGCGCCTACGTGCGGGACTGCGAGCTCGGCCTGAAGCGCTGGAACATGGCGATCAAGCGCGCCGGCCACGATTTCGAGCTGAAGCTCCCCTCGACGCGGTTCCGGCGCGCGATCGGCGCCTGGGCCGGTGCGCCCACCGATCCGGAGGGCCGGATCATCGGCGCCGAGGAGTTCGCGCGTCGCCAGTCGGAGTGGCTGCCCTCGGAGAGCGATCGCGCGCACGTGACGAGCCTCATGCAGCGCGTCGTCACACCCGGCAAGATGGCCGCATGGATCGCGCCGCCCGATCGCGGGATCAACAGCCTGCCGGTCGAGTACGAGTACGTCCGGCTCACCTAGGGAAGCTCCTTTGCGGCCGTGCCCGCCGCCGCGCCCGCGCTCGACAGCCGCTTCTTCACGACCTCCGACGGCGTGCGGCTGCACGTGCTCGAGGGCGGCCCGCCCCGCGCGCCGGTTATCGCCTTCGTCCCGGGCTGGTCGATGCCTGCGGACGTTTGGCGGTTCCAGCTCGATGCGCTTGCCGCCCGCTACCGCGTTGCGGCCCTCGATCCGCGCGGCCAGGGCCGCTCCGAGATCCCGCAATCGGGTTACACGCTCGAGCGCCGTGCGGTCGATGTCCGGGAGTTCCTGGGGGCCTATCCGCGTGCGGTCCTGGTCGGCTGGTCGCTCGGCGCACTCGAATCGCTCGAAATGGTGCGCGCGCACGGCGAGGCAGGCATTGCCGCCCTGGTCGTCGTCGACAGCTCGGTGGGCGAACCGCCCGCGCCGCCGGCCGGAGTGTTCAAGGAGTCCCTGCGCGGCAACCGGCGCCGCGCGCTGAACGAGTTCGTGCGCGCCATCTTCAGGACGCCGCGGCCCGAGTCCGAAGCGTCCACGCTCGTGGAGGGCGCGTTGCGCATGCGGCTCGAGGACAGCCTCGCCCTGCTCTCCTACCCGGTGCCGCGCGAGCATTGGCGCGCGGCGGCGCACGGGGTGCAGGCGCCGCTGCTCTACGTCGTGACACCGCAACTCGCCGAGCAGGCGGCGAACCTGCAGCGCAACCGGCCGGGCACCGAGACCGTCGTGTTCGAGCATGCGGGGCACGCGCTGTTCGTCGATGAGCCGGAGCGTTTCAACTCGGTTCTGGAGGGCTTCGCGCAGCGCGCCTTCTCCGCGCGATGAAGCGACGGCGTCTCGCGCCGACCTTCAGCGCCGCGCGACGAACATCGGCAGCGTGATGCGCCACCGGATCGCAGCGAGCCGGATCGCGATGACGGCGCCCATCGCGACGAACCCTGCGACCGCGGGTCCAACGCCGAGCTGCAGGAGGGCGACGAACCCGAGCGCGCCGCCCCACGCCGCCGTGCCGTAAAGCTCGCCGGTGAAGACGAGCGGCACCTCGTTGCACAGCATGTCGCGCAGCACGCCGCCGAAAACGCCGGTCACGACGCCGAGGAACGTCGCGGGCAGCCACGCCACGCCGGCGTCGAGCGCGATGCCGGTTCCGATGACCGTGAACAGCGCCAGTCCGATCGCGTCCGGAACCAGGAAGAGATCCGGCGGAAGGCGAACGATGCGCACAACCAGGAAGGTGCCGAGCCCGGCGAGCAGCGCGGCAAGGAGGTATGTCTGGTCGCCCAGCCAGAAGACCTGGCGATCCAGGAGGAGATCGCGGATCGTCCCGCCGCCGAGCCCCGCGGTCAGCGCGACCAGCACCATGCCGAAAAGATCGATGGGCTTCCGCCCGGCCTCGAGCATGCCCGTCAGCGCGCTCACCGCCACCGCCGCCATGCCCACCCAGTAGATCAGCTCGTCCATTGCTCTCGCGCGCCGTGGAACGTGAGTCGCGAATCGTAACCTCGACCGGCCCGGGACCGACCAGCGGTTCACCGTCTGCAGGTTACGGTTTACGATTCGCGTCTGTATTCGGCCGCCGCCGCACCGAGGACAGATCCATGAGCAACCCGCAGCGATTCCGCGACTTCATCGCCGGTTTCTCGGCACTCGTCGACGCGCACGGCAGCGACGAGCGGCGCATCCTCGCGGAGGGCGGGAGGCTGCTCGGTGCGCTGGTGAGCCACGACGACTGGCTGCCGGAAGAGTTCGCGCACGCGGCGGCGGATTCCTACCGGCAGTACCTGCTCTACTGCGACCCGCGGGAGCGCTTCTCGGTGGTCAGCTTCGTGTGGGGTCCGGGACAGCGGACGCCCGTCCACGATCACACGGTGTGGGGCCTCATCGGCGTGCTGCGGGGCGAAGAGCAGTGCGAGGAGTACGCCGACCCGGTCGCCGGCCGGCCGATGCGGCCGCGCGGCGCCCACCGCGTGAAGCCGGGCGAGGTCGACCGCGTCTCGCCGACGGTGGGCGACGTCCACGTCGTCTCGAACGCGCTTACCGACCGACCCTCGATCAGCATCCATGTGTACGGGGCCAACATCGGGGCGGTGCGCCGGCACGTGTTCGACCCGGAGACCGGCGCGCCGAAGCCGTTCGTGTCCGGCTATCACAACGCGGTGCTGCCGAACTTCTGGGATCGCTCGGCGGAGGTGCGCGCCGGACTTCAGCGGTGAGGAGCGCTCTGCTCACTGCCGCGGCGGCGCTGGCGCTCGTCGCGTGCGCGCCCGATTCCTGGCGTTACGCACCGACCTTCAACGACTTCCTGCGGCAGATTTCGAGGGAGTGCCACCCGCGCTCGATCGGCGGCATGCAGATCTCAAACCTGACCTCCGACCCGTTCTTCATCAACCAGACCTCGCGCCTGTACCACAAGAGCGTCTCCCCGCAGGAGTACGTGGCCCAGGTCAACGCCTTCTACACCG
Organism: Burkholderiales bacterium; assembly: GCA_035456405.1. Lineage (GTDB taxonomy): Bacteria > Pseudomonadota > Gammaproteobacteria > Burkholderiales > SG8-39 > JAGVSZ01. The sequence goes on from DATIDG010000072.1 coordinate 8,460, forward strand.
GCAACAACCGGGCGGCGCTCGACTGCATCCTGGAGCGCGTGCCGCAGTAGGGATGCGTGCGAGCGCACGCCGGGCCACACCTCGCGCGAGCCGCCGTCAGTCGCGATGCGGCACGAACTGGGGATCGACCGGGATGCGGTACCCGTTGGCGAGGCGGTTGGTCTCGTTCGCCAGCCCCACCACCGCGAGCAGCTCGGCGAACTGCGCGTCGGTCATGCCCTTCGCCCGCGCGGCCGCAGTGTGCGAGTGGATGCAGTACTCGCAGTTGTTGGTCACGCTCACGGCCACGTAGACCATCTCCTTCACCAGCGGGTCGAGCGCACCCGGCGCCATCACCTGCTTCACGTTTTCCCAGATCCGCCGCAGGGTCGGCGGATGCGTCGCAAGCGCCTTCCAGAAGTTGTTGACCCAATCGGTCCTGCGCGTCGCCATGATGTCGTCGAACACCGCGCGCACCTCGGGCGAGCCGTCCGCGTACTCGACCATCCTCACCATCGCCATTTGCCGTTTCCTCCGCAAATCCGTTGGGCTATTGTATGCGTACATTGGAGGCGCCCCGCCGCGCGGTGTAAGGTTTCGCGGCCGGGCGCGACCAAAACGGACAGCCAGGAGACCCCGATGAGCGAGAAGACCGTCGAGAAGATCGTCAAGTCCGACGCCGAGTGGCGCAAGCAACTCACCGACGAGCAGTACCGCGTTGCGCGCAAGCACGGCACCGAGCGCGCGTTCAGCGGGCAGTACTGGGACCACCACGAGCAGGGCATGTACCGTTGCGTCGGCTGCGGCCAGCCGCTGTTCAGCTCGGCGCACAAGTTCGACTCCGGGACCGGCTGGCCGTCCTACTGGCAGCCGGTCGCGCCCGACGCGGTCGAGACGCAGGAGGACTCGAGCTTCTTCATGCGCCGCACGGAGGTGCACTGCGCGCGCTGCGCCTCGCACCTCGGGCACGTCTTCGACGACGGCCCCCAGCCCACCGGCCAGCGCTACTGCATCAACTCGGCGTCGCTCAAGTTCGACAAGGGCTGAGGCGCCTCCCGGGACCGGAAGGGCGGCAGGATCGGACGGCCGGACGCGCGGCGGCCGCCGTCCGTGGGATAATGCCGCCTGCATGAAGTTCCTCTTCGACCTCTTCCCGGTCATCCTCTTCTTCGTCGCCTTCAAGCTCGCCGACATCTACGTGGCCACGGGTGTCGCGATCGCGGCCACGTTCGCGCAGGTGGGCTGGCTGAAGCTGCGCGGCCGCAAGGTCGACACGATGCTCTGGGCGAGCCTCGCGATCATCGTCGTGTTCGGCGGAGCGACGCTCGCCCTCCACGACGAGACCTTCATCAAGTGGAAGCCGACGATCCTCTACTGGCTGTTCGCCGTCGTGCTGGCGGGCGGCGAGCTCGTCTTCCGCCGCAACCTCATCCGCACCCTGCTCGGCGAGCAGCTGCAGCTGCCCGACCACGCCTGGCGCACGCTCAACCGGAGCTGGGCCGGCTTCTTCGCCTTCATGGGCGCGGCGAACCTGTTCGTCGCCTACAGCTTCTCGACCGACGCGTGGGTCAACTTCAAGCTCTTCGGCGGCATCGGGCTCATGCTGCTCTTCGTGCTCGCGCAGGGCATGTTCCTCGCGAAGTACGTCGAGGAGAAGCCGTGAGCGAGCTCGCCCGCACGATCCGCGAGCGGCTCGCCGCACTCGATCCGGAGCGCGTCGACCTCGTCGACGAGAGCGCATTGCACGCCGGGCACGAAGGCGCGAAGAGCGGCGGCGGACACTTCCGCCTGGCGATCGTCTCGGCACGCTTCCGCGGTGCGAGCACCGTCGCGCGCCACCGGCTCGTGTACGAAGCACTCGAACCATTGATGCGACGCGAGATCCATGCGCTCGCCATCGTGGCGCTGACGCCCGAAGAGGCGTCGGCCCGACCATCCAGCAGAAAGGAACCTGCATGAACCCCGCAATTCCCCGCCTCGCCCTGGCCGCGCTCGTCGCGCTGGGCCTCACAGCCCGCGACGCGATCGCCCAGGACAAGGGTGCCGCGGCCACCCGAGTTGCCACCGTCAACGGCGTCGCGATCCCGAAGTCGCGCGTAGACATCGTGGTGCGGGCGCAGCAGCAGCGCGGCGTGCCCGACAGCGAAGGGCTCCGCAACGAGATCAAGGAGCAGCTCATCGTCCGCGAGATCGTCGCCCAGGAAGCGGCGAAGAAGGGCCTCGCGAAGAGCCCCGACGTCCTGGCGCAGCTCGAGCTGTCCCGGCAGGAGGTGCTGTGGGGCGCCTACATCGCGGAGTTCATCAAGAACACGCCGATCAGCGACGCGCAGATCAAGACCGAGTACGAGCGCGTCAAGGCGCAGCGCGGGGAGAAGGAGTACAAGGTGCGCCACATCCTCGTCGAGAACGAGGACGAGGCGAAGCAGGTCATCGCCGACCTCAAGAAGGGCCGGAAGTTCGAGGAGCTCGCCAAGCAGTCGAAGGATCCGGGATCCAAGGACCGCGGCGGCGATCTCGACTGGAACGCGCCCGCCGGCTACGTCAAGCCGTTCGCCGACGCGATGGTGAAGCTCACGAAGGGGAAGTACACCGAGGCGCCGGTCCAGACGCAGTTCGGCTGGCACGTCATCCTGCTCGAGGACGTGCGCGACACGAAGTTCCCGACGCTCGACGAGGCGAAGCCCCAGATCGCGCAGGCCTTGCAGCAGCAGCAATTCACCAAGGCCGTCCAGGACCTGCGGGCGAAGGCGAAGGTCGAGTAATCGTCTACCTCCGAAAATCGCCCGAGATTGCGGACAACTGCCGCCCGAGTGAACCGAGGCGAGCCGGCCCGCCGGCGACTCATGGCGCCGCCAAGCGCGTCGCCGGGTGAGTCCCCGGCTCGCGGTGGCAGTGCACCCCACGCCCAGCCGCGCACGAGCCACCCACTTAAGGCGACGGTGACGCAAATCGCTGCCGCGGCGCTGGTTCGCCCCGGTGGGAACGCCCGCGCAGCGCGACGTTGTTGCTAGAAGGTGTTCTCGACCCGCCGGATGGCGGGCAGCCGGGCGCGGACGAGGCGCTCGACGACGTTCCTGAGGTCGAGCGGTCCGCGCGGGCATCCTGCGCACGCGCCCTTCATCCGAACTCGCAGCACCCCTTCCGCGAGCGACACGAACTCGAGGTCGCCGCCGTCGCGCGTGAGGATGCCGCGCGCTTCCTCGAGCACGGCGCGCACCTGCGCCTCGGTCGGCGGCGGCGCGTTCGCATCGGTGCCCGCCCGCGCCTCGAGCTGCTTCTTCAGCGCATGCTGCTCGCGCGAGATCCGCAGCGCAGCGACCGGGTCGCTCTCGTACAGTGCATCGAGCTCTTCCTCGGTGTAGAACGGCGCGTCGAGCTTCACCCCACCCATGCCCGCGCGTTCCTGAACATCCGCATCCACGGGCCGTCTTCGCCCCAGCCGTCGGGGTGCCACGAGCACTGCACGGCGCGGAAGACGCGCTCCGGATGCGGCATGAGGATGGTGAAGCGCCCGTCGGCGGTCGTCACCGCCGTAATGCCGCCCGGCGAGCCGTTCGGGTTCAGCGGGTAGCGCTCGGTCGGCTGGCCGCAGTGATCGACGAATCGGGCCGCGACGAGCGCACGACCGTGCGCCGCCTCCGATGCGAACGCCGCCCGTCCCTCGCCGTGCGCGACCGCGACCGGGATCCGGCTCCCGGCCATGCCCGCGAAGAAGAGCGACGGGCTCGCGACGATCTCCACCGTCACGAAGCGCGCCTCGAACTGCTCCGACCGGTTCCTGACGAAGCGCGGCCAGTCCTCCGCCCCCGGGATCAGCGGCGCGAGCGCCGCCATCATCTGGCAGCCGTTGCACACGCCGAGCGCGAAGCTGTCTGCGCGGCGGAAGTACGCCGCGAACTCGTCGCGGGCGCGCGGGTTGAACAGGATCGACTTCGCCCAGCCCTCGCCGGCGCCGAGCACGTCGCCGTAGGAGAACCCGCCCGGCGCGACGATGCCCTTGAAGCCGGCGAGCGCCATCCGGCCGCCGAGGACGTCGCTCATATGCACGTCGATCGCCTCGAAGCCGGCGCGATCGAACGCCGCGGCGAGCTCGACGTGGCCGTTCACGCCCTGCTCGCGCAGAACTGCGAGGCGCGGCCGGGCGCCGCGCGAAGCGAACGGCGCCGCGACGTCCTCGGCGGGATCGAACGAGAGCGGCGCCGCGAGGCCCGGGTCGCCCGCATCGAGGATCCGGTCGAACTCCTCCTGCGCGCACTCCGGATTGTCGCGGAGCCGCTGCATCCGGTACGACACCTCTGACCACGCCCGCTGCAGCTCGACGCGCTTCTCGGCGAGTACCGGTTTCGCGTTCCGCACCAGTCGGATCTCGTCCCGCTCGTTCGGCGCGCCGATGACCTGAGCGTGCAGGCCGGCGTCCGCGAGACGCCGCATCACCGCGGCACGATCGTCGGCACGGACCTGCAGCACCGCGCCGAGCTCCTCGGCGAACAGCGCGCCGAGCGCGCGCTCGAGGTCGCGGCCGCGCATCAGTTCCGGACGCCGCTCGTTGCCGTCGACGTCGTGCGCAAGCGGGTCATAGCAGAGAAGATCGAGGTTGAGCGTCACGCCGCACCGCCCCGCGAACGCCATCTCGCATGCCGTCGCGAAGAGCCCCCCGTCGGCGCGGTCGTGATACGCGAGCGCTAGGCCGTCGCGGCTGAGCGCCTGGACCGCGTCGAAGAACTGCTTCAGCTCCGCGGCATCGTCGAGGTCGGGTGCACGGTCCCCGATCTGCCCGTACACCTGGGCGAGGATCGACGCGCCGAGCCGGTTCCTGCCGCGGCCAAGGTCGACGAGGACGAGTTCGGTCGCGCCCCGGTCGGTCCGGAGCTGCGGCGTGAGGGTGCGCCGCGCATCGTCGCAGGGCGCGAACGCCGAGACGATCAGCGAGAGCGGCGCGACAACCTCGCGCGTTTCGCCGCCCTCGCGCCACGTCGTGCGCATCGACAGCGAATCCTTGCCGACGGGGATGGAGACGCCGAGCGCGGGCGCGAGCTCGAGCGCGACCGACCGCACGGTGTCGAAGAGCGCGGCGTCCTCGCCGGGGTAGCCCGCGGCCGCCATCCAGTTCGCCGAGAGCTTCACCCGCCCGAGGTCGGAAACCGCGGCGGCCGCGAGATTGGTGAGCGCCTCGCTCACCGCCATCCGGCCCGAGGCCGGCGCGTCGATGACCGCGAGGGGCGTGCGCTCGCCCACCGCGAAGGCCTCGCCCGCGTAGCCCGCGAAGTCGGCGAGCGTAACCGCGCAGTCCGCGACCGGCACTTGCCATGGCCCCACCATCTGGTCGCGCGCGCACAGGCCGCCCACGGTGCGGTCGCCGATGCTGACGAGGAACGTCTTGTTCGCCACCGTCGGCGCGCGCAGCACGCGATAGCACGCATCTCGCAGCTCGATCCGATCGAGCGCGAGCGGCGCAAGTAGGCGCTGCATGCGCCGGACGTCGCGCAGCATCTTCGGCGGCTTGCCGAGGATCACCTCGAGGTCGACGTCGACGGGCTTGTTGCCGAAGTGGGAGTCGGCGACGGTGAGATGGCCGTCCGCGCTCGCGGTCCCGACCACCGCGAACGGGCAGCGCTCGCGCGCGCAGATCGCGCGGAACTCGTCCAGCCGCTCCGGCGCGACCGCGAGCACATAGCGCTCCTGGGCCTCGTTGCACCACACCTCGCGGGGCGTCATGCCCGGCTCCTCGTTTGGCGCCGCGCGGAGATCGATCGCCGCACCCCGCCCCGCCGAGTGCACGAGCTCGGGCAGCGCGTTCGAGAGCCCGCCGGCGCCGACGTCGTGGATCGAGAGGATCGGGTTGGCGTCCCCGCGCGCCCAGCAGCGGTCGATCACCTCCTGCGCGCGGCGCTGGATCTCGGCGTTCCCGCGCTGCACCGAGTCGAAGTCGAGGTCGGCGACGTTCGCGCCGGCGTCCATCGAGGACGCCGCGCCACCCCCCATGCCGATAAGCATGCCCGGGCCGCCGAGCTGAATCAGCGCCGCACCCGGCGGAACCGGCGCCTTGAGCGCGTGCTGCGCGCGGATGCTGCCGAGCCCGCCCGCGATCATGATCGGCTTGTGGTAGCCGCGCACGAAGCCGCCCGCCTCGGCCTCGAACGTGCGGAAATAGCCAGCGAGGTTCGGGCGGCCGAACTCGTTGTTGAACGCCGCCGCGCCGATCGGGCCCTCGAGCATGATCGCGAGCGCCGGGACGATACGGTCCGGCCGGCCGAAGTCGCGCTCCCACGGCTGCTCGAAGCCGGGGATGCGCAGGTTCGAGACCGAGAAGCCGCAGAGGCCCGCCTTCGGCTTCGCGCCGCGACCGGTGGCACCCTCGTCGCGGATCTCACCGCCAGCGCCGGTCGCGGCACCCGGGAACGGCGAGATCGCCGTCGGATGGTTGTGCGTCTCGACCTTGATGAGGGTGTGCGTCAGTTCCGGATGTTCGGCGTAGCGGCCGTCGGGCCGCGCGAACCAGCGCCGCGCCTCGCGCCCCCCGATGACCGCCGCGTTGTCCGAGTAGGCGAGCACGGTGCCCTGCGGGTTCTGCGCGTGGGTCGCGCGGATCATCCCGAAGAGGGTCACATCCTGCGGCACGCCGTCGATCACCCACGAGGCGTTGAAGATCTTGTGGCGGCAGTGCTCCGAGTTCGCCTGCGCGAACATCGTGAGCTCGACGTCGGTCGGGTCGCGCCCGAGGCGCCGGAACACCTCCAGCAGGTATTCGATCTCGTCGGGCGCGAGCGCGAGGCCCATGTCGGCGTTCGCGCGCTCGAGCGCCGCACGTCCGTCGGCGAGCACCGGCACCGTCGCCAGCGGCCGCGGCGCGAAATGGCGGAAAAGCCGGTCCGCCTCGTCGAGCGCACCGAGCACCGTCTCGGTCATCCGGTCGTGGAGCACCGCCGCGACGCGCGCGTCCGCCGCGCCCTGGCCCGCGATGCGATAGGCAATGCCGCGCTCGATGCGCGCGACCTGCGCCAGGCCGCAGCCGTGCGCGATGTCGGTCGCCTTCGAGGCCCACGGCGAGATCGTCCCCAGCCGCGGCACGACGAGATGCAGCGCACCCGCCGGCTCGGCGCCCGCCTCCGGATGCTGCTCGCCGTAGTCGAGCAGCCGCGCGAGCACCTCGCTCTCGCCGGGCGTCGGCGCGCGCGCGGTCTCGACGAAGTGCCAGAAGGTCGCGGCTGCGACGGTGAGGCTGGGATGTACGGCCCGGAGGGCGGTCTCGAGCTTGGCGCGGCGGAACGCTGAGAGCGCCGCGCCCCCACGCAACTTCAGGATGGGCATGACGCTCGGGATTATACGACCCGAGCGCTGCAGCCCTCGAGGACTAGCGCTTTACCGACAGCTGCGTCGGCGTCCCGGAGACAACCAGGGTCGCGCGCAGGGGCGCGCCCGGCGTCTTCATGTCGGCGCTGAAGCGGCCGGCGAGCGTTTTGCCGCCCTCAATTTCGAGTGTGCCGTTCGCCTGCATCGGACCGCCGACGATGCGCACGTTGCGCAACGCGGCCCGACCGTCGCCGACCGACACCTGCCCGGTCATCTGGTCGATCTTGGTCGTACCCCCGACGCTCTTGCCGGTCTGCAACGTACGCGGCAGGTCGATCCCGTTGATCAGCCCGTTCTGCAGCGCGAAGCTCCAGTCGAGGCGCGCGCCGTCGCCGAGCTTCGCGAGCGTGTCGCCGTGCGCCGCGATTGCCATCGGACCCTGCACCGTCCCGTTGAGGAGTGGCGTGAGGAGTTTCGCGTCGAGGCCGCGCGCTTCCAGCGTACCGTCGAAGCCGAGCGGGCCGTTCCAGCGCAGCGTGCCCTTGCCGCGGACGATGCCACCGAAGGTCTTCGCGTCGAGTTCGCTGGCGGTGAACTCCGACGCGGTCGCGACACCCTTCGCGCTCACCGACTCCACCTCGAAGGGGAGGCCGAACAACGCCTTCGCGCTGCCCATCGACGCATCGACGGCCACCCGGCCGACGCCCTGCGGCCGGATCTCCGCGACGAGCGTCTTGCCCGGGTTCGAAACCGAGATCTTCTGCATCGCGCCGTCGGGCTGGAAAGCCAGCGTCGCGTCGAGCTCGGGCAGGTTCAGCCCAGGCATCACGAGCTTCACGCCGGTCGCGCGGACGCGCTCGATGCCGAGCACGTTGCCCTGCGAGCGGCCGAGCAGTACGCCGGCGAGGCCGGCCGCGTCGAGCGTGACGCCGGACATGTCGAGCGACTTCAGTACCGGCGGGTCGGCAAACACCGCCCGGAATTCCGGCGTGGCGGCGACCGACGCGATTCGCACGTTCTTCCCCGCGCCGATGGTCACGTTCTCGAAGCGGATCGCCGGCGACGGGATCAGCGTGAGGTTGCCGGAGCCGATCTTGACCGGCTGGCCGACGCGCTGGCTCGCGAGCGCCTCGTACTTCGCGATGTCGAGCGGCATGAAGTGCAGGTACACGAGGCCGCCGATCACCGCCGCAATCGCGGCGAACCCGACGTACTTTCCAGGACCTCCGCCCTTGCCCTTGCCGCTGCGAATCCTTTCGAGGCGCGCCGCGACGACTGCCGCGTCCTTCTCGCGCTCGCGCTCCCTGGCGGAGGCCGTCTCGTCGGCGTCCGCCTTCTCGCGCGCGCGCTCCTCGCGGCGGGCTCGCGCCGCGGCCTCGGCCTCGGCCTTGGCACGCGCCTTCTCCTCGTCTCGCGCCCGGCGCTCGGCATCGCGGCGCGCACGCTCTTCCTCGTCCCTGCGCCGTTCGGCCTCCTCCGCCTCGCGCTTCGCCCGTTCCGCGGTCTCGCGGCGCGCGCGCTCCTCGGCCTCGCGCCGCGCCTTCTCCTCCGCCTCGCGCCGCGCGCGCTCCTCGGCCTCCCGCCGCGCCTGGTCCCGGGCGTCCCGGCGGGCACGCTCCTCGGCCTCACGGCGGCGCTTCTCCTCCGCGTCGCGGCGCGACTGCTCCTCGGCCTCGCGGACGCGCTGCTCGAGGTCGCGCCGGATGCGCTCCTCCTGCTCGCGCTGGCCGCGCGTCTCCACTTCCTTCCGCGCACGTTCTTCCGCGTCGAGCCGGCTGCGGGCTTCGTCCTCGCGCCGGGCAGCCTCTTCCTTCTGCTGCCGCGCCCGCTCGTCGGCGTCGCGCTTCGCTCTTGCCGCCGCATCGGCCTTCGCGCGCGACTCGGCGTCGGCCTTGGCCTTCGCCTCGGCTTCCCGCCGCGCCCGCTCTTCCGCCTCGCGCTTCGTCTTTGCTTCGGCCTCTGCCTTCGCGCGCGCCTCCGCATCGGCCTTGGCCTTCGCCTCGCCTTCCCGCCGCGCCCGCTCTTCCGCCTCGCGCTTGGCCTTCGCCTCGGCCTCGGCCTTCGCCCGCGGATCGGGCCCCTGCTTCGCGCGCGCCTGCGCAACCTGGCGCGCGACCTCGTCGGCCTCGGCCGAGTTCTGCGCCGTGACCTCGGCCTTGCTCGGCGGCCTGCTTATCAGCGCAGTGAAGTCGAGGTCCACATCCTCCTGGACGATGGGGACCTGCGACGGCGGCGAGACGCTCGCCGGCGCCGACACGAACTCGCGCACGAACCCGTCCTTGACGAGCTTGCCGAGGGTATCGATCAGCTTGGTTTCTGAGAACTTGTCGAGCTTCTGATGCAGGTCGCCGACGGTCGCCTTGCCGTCCACCTGCGAGAGCACGTTGCGCAGGTCGCGGGGCAGGAGGCTCGTCTTGCCCGTGACCTCCATGAGGCCCTTCGCGGTCTTGGTGAGAACCGTTCTTCTGTCCATGCTCCCCGGGAGATCGTTATGCCAAGGTCATGCCGCCGTGAAACTCGCGAATCCTAGCACCCCGCGGGCGGTTTCATCCGTGGAAAAGTGCCACCGCACGGCCGCTGCCGCCAGGGTTGGACCGCAGGGCGGGAAAACGTCAGGTGCTCCGAGCGTCTGGCGGCCACGACTGCGCATCACCCGACCGGCGCCCCGAAACCGCCGCCGCCCGGCGTTGCGATCACGAACACGTCGCCTGGCCCCATTTCCGCCCGGTCCGCGGCGCCGAGCTCGAGCCGCGTGCCGTCCGCGCGCTCGACCCAGTTGCGCCCGGGCTCGCCCGGCGCGCCGCCCGCCAGACCGTGCGGGGCGATGCGCCGATGGTTGGCGAGAATGGACCCGGTCATCGCCTCGAAAAAGCGGACGCGCCGCGTCCCGCCGTCCCCGCCGCGCCAGCGGCCCGCGCCGCCCGAGCCGCGGCGGATCTCGTAGCTCTCGAGCAGCACCGGGAAACGCCACTCCAGCACCTCGGGGTCGGTGAGCCGCGAGTTCGTCATGTGGGTCTGCACGACGTCGGTGCCGTCGAAGCCGTCCACGGGGGTGCCGTCAGCAGCGAGCGCGGTGGCGCCGGCGCCCGAGCCGCCGGCGATCGTCTCGTAGTACTGGTAGCGGTCGTTGCCGAACGTGAAATTGTTCATCGTGCCCTGCGCCGAGGCCATGATTCCCAGGGCCCCGTAGAGCGCGTCGGTGATGCACTGGGAGGTCTCGACGTTCCCCGCCACGACCGCGGCCGGATAGCGCGGCCGTAGCATCGAGCCCTCGGGGATGATCACGTCGAGCGGCTTCAGGCAGCCGGCGTTGAGCGGGATGTCGTCGTCCACCAGAGTCCGGAACACGTAGAGTACCGCTGCCATGCAGACCGCCGCGGGCGCGTTGTAGTTGTTCGGCAGTTGCGCCGAGGTGCCGGTGAAGTCGATCGTCGCGCGCCGCGCGGCGCGGTCGATCGCGATGCGCACGCGGATCACGCCCCCGCAGTCCATCTCGTAGGTGAACTCTCCGTCCCGCAAGACGCCGATCACCCGCCGCACCGCCTCCTCGGCGTTGTCCTGTACGTGGCGCATGTAGGCGTGCACCACGTCCAGCCCGAAGTGCTGGACCATGCGCCGCAGCTCCTGCACGCCCTTCTCGTTCGCGGCGATCATCGCGCGCAGGTCGGCCATGTTCTGCGCGACGTTCCGCGCCGGGTAGGGGCCGGAGGAGAGGAGCCGCACGGTTTCCGCCTCGCGCAGGCGGCCCGCCTCGACGAGCAGGAAGTTGTCGATCAGGACGCCCTCCTCCTCCACCGTCCGGGAGTCGGGGGGCATCGAGCCGGGCGTGATGCCGCCCACATCCGCGTGGTGCCCGCGCGAGCCGACGTAAAAGAGGATACGCGCGCCCGCCCCGTCAAACACCGGCGTGATGACCGTGATGTCGGGCAGATGCGTCCCGCCGTTGTACGGTGCGTTCAGCACGTAGACGTCGCCGGCGCGCATCCGGCCCGCGTTCAGACGGATCACCGTTCTGATCGATTCGCCCATCGAGCCGAGATGCACCGGCATGTGCGGGGCGTTCGCGATCAGGTTTCCGTCCGCGTCGAACAACGCGCACGAGAAGTCGAGCCGCTCCTTGATGTTCACCGAGTAGGCGGTGTTCGCGAGCGCGAAGCCCATCTGCTCGGCGATGGACATGTACAGGTTGTTGAAGATCTCGAGCATCACCGGGTCGACGCTCGTTCCGATCGCGTCGCCGCGCGCCGGCGCGGCGACGCGATCGAGCACGAGATGGTCGAGGCGCGTCACCTCCGCGCGCCACCCGGGTTCGACCACAGTCGTCGCGTTGGCCTCGGCGATGATCGCCGGCCCGTCGATCCGGTCTGCCAGTCGCAGGCCCTCGCGCCGGTAGACCGGCGTGCGGTGGCGCTTGCCGCCGGTAAACATGTCGACGGTCGCCGCGGGATGCGCCGGCCCCTCGCGCGGCGCGGGAGGCGCGGTCGCCTCCACCGCCGCAACCGTCGCTCCAATCGCTTCCACCGAGAGGGCCTCGACCACGAGTGCGCGGTCCGGCATCAGGAACGAGAAGCGCTGCCGGTATGCCGACTCGAACCGCGCGACCATCTCCGCACGGCTCCCGAACTCGACGATCAGCGCCGAGTCGGTCCCCTCGTAGCGCAGGTGCGCCCGGCGGACGACGCGGACGCGCTCGTCCGCCACGCCCTGGCCGCGCACCTCCTCCCGCGCCGGACCTGCGAGCCGCTCGAGCGTCGCCTCGAGTTCGGGCAGCGCACCCTCTTCCAGGCGGAGCTCGACCGCCTGCTCGCGCATCGCGGTGATGTCGGCGAGGCCCATCCCGTACGCCGACAGGACGCCGGCGAGCGGATGGATGAACACGCGCCGCATGCCGAGCGCATCGGCCACCGCGCACGCATGTTGTCCGCCGGCGCCGCCGAACGTGCAGAGCGTGTACTCGGTAACGTCATAGCCGCGCTGCACCGAGATGCGCTTGATCGCATTCGCCATGTTGCCGACCGCGACCGCGAGGAACCCTTCGGCGACCTCTTCCGGGCTGCGCGCATCGCCGGTCGCGGCGCGGATCTCGCCTGCGAGCGCCGCGAACTCCCGCCGCACCACGTCCGCGTCCAGCGGCAGGTCGCCGCGCGACCCGAACACCGCCGGGAAGAAGGCCGGCTGGATCTTGCCGAGCATCACGTTCGCGTCGGTGACCGCGAGCGGCCCGGCGCGCCGGTAGCACGCCGGGCCCGGGTTCGCCGCCGCCGAGTCCGGCCCGACCCGGTACCGCGCACCGTCGAAGTGCAGGATCGAACCACCGCCGGCCGCGACCGTGTGGATGCTCATCATCGGCGCGCGCATCCGCACGCCCGCGACCTGCGTCTCGAACGCGCGCTCGAACTCCCCGGCGTAGTGCGACACGTCGGTCGACGTGCCGCCCATGTCGAAGCCGATGATCCGGTCGAAGCCCGCTTGCTGCGCGGTGCGCACCGCGCCGACGATCCCGCCCGCCGGCCCGGAGAGGATCGAGTCCTTGCCCTGGAAGCGGCGCGCGTCCGTGAGCCCGCCGCTCGACTGCATGAACATGACCCGCACGCCGGCGAGCTCGCCCGCCACCTGGTCGACGTAGCGCAGCAGGATCGGCGACAGATACGCGTCCACGACCGTCGTGTCGCCGCGCGAGACGAGCTTCATCAGCGGGCTCACCTCGTGCGAGACCGAGACCTGCGTGAAGCCGGTGTCGCGCGCGATCGCGCCGACGCGCGCCTCGTGCGCGGTGTGGCGGTAGCCGTGCATGAGGACGATCGCGACCGATCGGAAGCCCGCGTCGTACGCCGCCTGCAGCTCCCCGCGCGCGAGCGCCTCGTCGAGCGGCACGAGCACCTCGCCGCGCGCGCCGACGCGCTCGTCGATCTCGACCACCCGGGTGTAGAGGAGCTCGGGGAGGACGATGTGACGGTCGAAGAGGCGCGGCCGGTTCTGGTAGGCGATGCGTAGCGCGTCGCGGAAACCCCGCGTGATCGCGAGCACCGTGCGCTCGCCCTTGCGCTCGAGAAGCGCGTTGGTCGCGACGGTAGTGCCCATCTTCACCGCGTCGATCCGGTCGCCGGGAATCGCCGCGCCGGGCGGCACGCCCAGCAGGTGACGGATGCCGGCGAGCGCCGCGTCGGGATACGCCTCCGGGTTGTCGGATAGCAGCTTGTGCGTGTGGAGCGCGCCCCCGGGCGAGCGCGCGACGACGTCGGTGAACGTCCCGCCGCGGTCGACCCAGAACTCCCAGCGCGCCGTCATCGCCCTCCGGTCTCAGGCAAGCACGCGCGGCAGCCACAGCGCGATCTCAGGGGCAACCATCAAGAGCACGATCGCCAGGACGTAGAGAACCACGAATGGCAGCACGCCGCGGAACACGTCCCCGATCGCACCGGGGTCGGGACGCATGCCCTGGAGGACGTAGAGCACGGTCCCGTCCGGCGGGCTGATCATCGCAATCTCGACCAGCATCGTGATGATGACCCCGAACCAGATTGGGTCGTAGCCGAGCGCCTTCACGATCGGAAACACGATCGGGATCGTGGTGATGATCATGGAGAAGCCCTCCATGAACGTGCCGAGCGCGAGATAGAAACCGATGATGAGGGCCATGATCGCCCACGGCGGCAGCGGCAGCCCGGCGACCATCGAAGCGAGCTTCTGCGGAACCTGGATGCTGGTGAGAATGAAGTTGAGCAGGTAGGCGCCGAACAGGATCAGCCCGATCATGGCGGTGGTGCGCGCGGTCGCCACGGCCGCTTCGTTCAGCATCCGCAAGCTAAGCTTGCCGCGCAACGCGGCGAGCGCGACCGCGCCCGCCACACCCAGCGCCGCCGATTCGGTCGCGGTAGCGAGGCCCGCATAGATCGTGCCCAGCACCACGCCTATCAAGACTACCGTCGGCACGAGGCCGGCCAGCGCCGCGGCGATCCCGATCGGCTCTTCCCCTGCCCTGGTGCCGGGGGCCGGCGCCCCGATCGGGTTGCGCAGGCCGTGCCACGCGATGTACGCGATGAACAGTACCACCACGAGCGCGCTGGGCCCGAGCGCGGCAAGGTAGAGCTTGCCCACCGAGGTCTCGGTGATCAGCCCGTAGATGATGAACGTGATCCCGGGCGGAATCAGGTTGCCGAGCGCGCCGCCCGCGGCGAGCGAGCCGAGAACCACTCGCGGGCTGTACGGCGTGTCGCGGAAGTACGGCAGCGCCACCGAACCCATGGTCGCCGCGGTCGCGACGCTCGAGCCGGAAACCGCGGAGAACACGCCGCACGATACGATGTTGGTGTGCAGCAGCCCCCCGGGCAGCCGGCGCAGGAAAACGTTGAGCGAGCGGTAGAGTTGGTCCGAGACGCCCGCCCGTAGCAGGATTTCCCCCATCAGCAGGAACAGCGGTACCGCCACGAGGACGAAGCTCGAGCTCGGGCCCCAGATCATCTGGCCGATGAAGTCCCAGAACGGCCGGTCGGAGAACGCGTACCCGACGATCAGACCGAGCACGCCGAGCGCGGCGGCGATGTAGATGCCGGCGCCGAAGAACACGCAGAACACCCCCACGAGCACCAGCACCTCGGCGATCGGCAGCTCGCCGCCTGCGCCCGCAGTCGCAACCGCGAGCATCGCCGCGAGCAGTATCAGCAGGAAGACGACCGCGATCACATCTGGTCCTTGCCTTCGCGCGCCGCAGCGAGCGCCTCGTCGGCTTCCTCCTCGTACGTGCGCGAGGAAAGCAGGGCGTCCACCTCGGCCCCGCGCCGCAGGGCGAGCAGCAGCACCACCTCGGCCAGCATCAGCACCGCGAGCAGGAAGAATACCGACAGCCCGATCGCCCACAAGCCCTGGGGAATCGCGAGCGGCGTGTGCAGCGCGCTCATGTCGGTCGCACCGAACTCGAGCGACTCGCGCACGAGCTGGCACGCGCCCCACGCTGCGTAGCCGGCGAACACCGCGAGCAGCGCGAGCGCGACCGCGTGCAGGTATTGGCGCGCGCCGAGCGGCAACTTGTTGATCAGCACGTCGACGCGCACGTGGCTGCGTTCGGCGAGCGCGTGGGCGAGGCCCCACGCGATGCCGAACGCGAGCATGTAGCCGGTGATCTCGGTGGTGGACCTGGAGCTGAAGCCGAGAAAGTTGCGCGCGAGCACGTCGAAGGTGATGAATGCTGCGCATGCCACGAACATCCATCCCGCCGCGGCGTTCATCCACCGCGCGGCGAGGCGCACGAGCGCTTGGATCCGTCCCAACGTGGCGAGCAGCGGCGCGCCGCCTTCGCCCGCGTCGCGCGGAGCCACTACTTCGGGTACTTCACGCCGGTGATCGGGGCGAGGTGCTCGTTGTAGATGTCCGCGCACCGCGCGCCGCAGCGCTGCACCCACGCGGGCAGCACCTTTTCGCCGAGGATCCTGCGCACCGCCTCGCGGTCGGCATCGTTCGGCGGCACCACGGTCATCGGCTTCGCCTTCACCAGCGTTCCTATCCTGCAGCCCGCCGCGTTGCCACTGTTGCAGGCGATGCCGTCGTCTGTGGCCTCCCGTCCGAGCGCCCACTGGGCGTCCTCGACCTGCTTCATCGTGGCGGCGAGGAAGTCACGCACCGCCGGATCGAGCTTGTTCCACCACGGGACGTTCACGAAGTACCCCGCGATCGCCCACCCCACCGGGAGCGTGTACAGGTGCGACGTGACCTCGTACCACTTCGCCCCGTTGCCGCTGGCGGTGCCGGTGATGGCGCAGTCGGCGACACCCTTGTCGAGCGCCGAGTACACCTCGGGGAAGCCGATGCCCACCGGCTGCGCGCCGATCGCCGCCATGAGGTCGTTGAGAGAGCCGCCGTGCGTGCGCACCTTCCTGCCCTTCAGGTCCGCGAGACTCTTCACCGGCACGCGGCAGAAGAACACCTGCGCGGGGAACGGATAGACGGCGAGGAGACGGGTGTTGAAGCGCTCGAGCTCCTTGTTGGCGAGCGGCACCATCGCGGTCGCGACCTTCCGCGCCTGGTCGATCGTCGGGTTGAGCCCGGCGAGGTCGACGGCGTCGAGGAAGGGCACGTCGCCCGAGACCGTCGGCAGCGGCGCGGCGCCGATGTCCACCTGACCGGACCGCACCAGCCGGATCACCTCCGGGCCGGTGAGGTTCATCTCCGGCCAGCTCGCGAGCTTGATCTCGATGCGGCCGCCGGATTTCTGCGGCACGCCCTCGCGCAGCATCGGCACGTCCACTTTGGAGAACTGCGGCAAGCCGGGGCCAGGTTGCGTCGCCATGGTCACGGCGACTTTCGGGCCGGCGGGCACGGTTTGCGCGAGCGCGGTCGCAGCCGGGGCGATCAGCGCGAGCGCGACGGACAGGTGCTTGAGCTTCATTGCGGCTCCTTCTCCTTGGTTCAGAACACGGCGAGCTCGGCGTTGCGCAGATCGGTAACGAGCATCGAACCTGGGAAGTGCGTGATGCAGAACGGCACCTTGGCCGCCGCGACCACGGCCTGTGGCGTGACTCCGCAGGCCCAAAAGACCGGGAGCTCGTCGGGCTTCACCTCCACCGCGTCGCCCCAGTCGGGCTTCGTGAGATTGCGGATGCCGATGACTTCTGGCAGGCCGATGTGCACCGGCGCCCCGTGCACCGTCGGAAAGCGCGAGGTGATCTGGATCGCGCGGATCGCGTCGGCCGGCTTGAACGGCCGCATCGATACCACGAGCGGCCCGTGAAACCTGCCGGCAGGCGTCGTCGGGATGTTGGTCCGCCACATCGCCACGTTCTTGCGCTGCTCGATGTGCCGCAGCGGGACGGCCGCCTCGAGCAGCGCCTCCTCGAACGAGAACGAGCAGCCGATGACGAACGCGACCAGATCGTCGCGCCACCAGCGCCCGATCTCATACGGCTCGTCCACGCACTCGCCGTTCTCGAACACGCGGTAGCGCGGGCAGTCGGTGCGGATGTCGATGTCCGCGCCGAGCGTCGGCAGGCGCGAGTCGCCGGGGTCGCCGATCGCCAGCACCGGGCATGGCTTGGGGTTGCGCTGGCAGAACCGCTCGAACTCGCCCGCGTACTCGCGCGGCAGGATCGCGACGTTGCCCTGAACGTGGCCGTACGCGATCCCCGCGGTGTTGCCGCGCAGCTCGCCGGCCCGCGCGGCGGCGCGCGCGGCACGCGGCGCGGCAAGCGGTTCACTGGACGTCATCGCGTACACCTTGCTGCGAAAGGTCGGAGATTACAGGGGCGCCGGTACAATTCCAAGCATGCGAGGACGCCCGCCCTTCGTCTGCGCCGGATCCAGCCGCACCCTGCCGAGACATGGAGCGGGTTGACGCCGTCGTCATCGGCGCGGGCGTCGTCGGCCTCGCTGTGGCGCGGGCGCTGGCACTCGCCGGCCGCGAGGTCATCCTGCTCGACGGCGCGGAGGGCATCGGCACCGAGACGAGCTCGCGCAACAGCGAGGTCATCCACGCCGGCATCTACTATCCGACCGGGTCGCTCAAGACGCGCTTCTGTGTCGCCGGCAAGGTCGCGCTGTATGCATACTGCGCCGAGCGCGGCATCCCGCACCGGCAGTGCGGGAAGCTCCTTGTGGCCACCAACGAGAAGCAGCTCGCGAACCTGCACGCGATCAAAGTGCAGGCCGACGCGAACGGCGTGACGGACCTGCAGCTCCTGTCCGCCGACGAGGCGTACGCGCTGGAGCCGGCGCTGCGCTGCGTTGCCGCGTACCTCTCGCCTTCGACCGGGATCATCGACAGCCACGCGTTCATGCTCGCGCTTCAGGGTGACGCCGAGTCGCACGGCGCGGCGCTCGCATTCAAGAGCCCGCTCGAGCGCGGCCGGGTCCGCGACAACGGGATCATGCTCGAGGTCGGCGGCGTCGAGCCGATGCAGGTGCTCGCGCGGACGGTGGTGAACTCGGCCGGCCTGCACGCGCAGCGCGTCGCGGCGTCGATCCAGGGGTTTCCCCCCGGACACGTGCCGCCGACCTACTACGCAAAGGGCAACTACTACTCTCTCACCGGCCGCGCGCCGTTCTCGCGCCTCGTCTACCCGATTCCGAACGAGGCGGGGCTCGGCGTGCACATCACGATCGATCTCGGCGGGCAGGCGCGCTTCGGCCCCGACGTGGAGTGGATCGAGCGCATCGACTACGACGTGGATCCGCGCCGCGCGGACAGTTTCTACGCCGCGATCCGCGACTACTGGCCGGGGCTCGCGGACGGCCAACTCGCGCCCGGCTATGCGGGCATCCGGCCCAAGATCGTCGGCCCGGCCGAGAAGGCCGCCGACTTCGTGGTGCAGGGGCCGCGCGAGCACGGCGTGCCGGGGCTCGTGAACCTGTTCGGCATTGAGTCCCCCGGCCTGACCGCAGCGCTCGCGATCGCGGACCACGTGCAGGAACTGCTATCGCACTAATTCCAAAGCAGCCACAGAGATCATAGAGGACACGGAGAAATTCAACGCATTCTCTGTGATCTCTGTGTCTCTCTGTGTCCTCTGTGGCCGCTCTAGATCTTGGCCGCGACTCCGGCGTAGAACCAGCAACCGAAGCTCACCATGTGGTGCACCGGCAAGCCGAGGCGCACGCGCAGCGCTGCCGCGTAGGGCGGCATGTTGGCGCACTCGAGCACCACCGCCCCCACATCCGGGTGCCGCGCGACGAGTTGCGCGCCCGCAGCGAGGATCTCGCGTTCCGCTGCTGCGACGTCGAGCGTCGGGCGGTTGCCCAGGAACGTGCGCGCGAACTCGCCCCGCGGATCGAGGCCGGCGACCGGTGTCTCCGGATCCGCACCGACCGCGACGAAGTGCGCGTGCGTCAGCGCTTCCGCATCGATCGTGATCACCCCCGGGCGCCGTCCTGCGGGGAGCGTACGCGCGACCATCGGCAGCTGCAGCAGGCTCGACGACGCGAAGGGGACCGGCAATCGCGCAGCCAGCTGGCGCTGGTGGAGCGCGAGAAATCCGCAGGTGGTGATAATCGCCGCCGCGCCCTCCGCCGCGAGCTCTTCGCCAACGGCGACGAACGCGTCGAGGAGGCCCTCCGCACGGTCGCGCACTACGCGCTCGGGCGAAGCGTGGGGGACCACCTTGATCCGCACCCGAAACGGCCAGGTCGTCGGATTGCCGACGTCGCCCGGCATGCGCGGGAAGGCGGTGTCCAGCATCAGGATGCCGAGCGTCATGATCGGGCGGCCGTCACGGCGCAGCAGGCAACGGCCCGGCCATGGTACCGATTTGTCCCGGGGCGGCGATTTTCGGGTACGCTACCGCGCACTTTCAGGAGGAGGAAGCATCATGACGCTCCCTAGGATCCTCGTCGCAACCGCGCTCGCCGCCGCTGTCGGCGCGGCTGAAGCGCAGACCAAGTGGGACCTGCCAACCGCGTACCCGGCCGCCAACTTCCACACCGAGAACATCCAGCAGTTCGCGAACGACGTCGACAAGGCCACCGGCGGGAAGCTCAAGATCACGGTGCATCCGGGCGCGTCGCTCTTCAAGGCGCAGGAGATCAAGCGCGCGGTGCAGGGCGGCCAGGCGCAAGCCGGCGAAATCCTGCTCGTCAACTTCTCCAACGAGGATCCGCTCTACGGCCTCGACGGCGTGCCCTTCCTTGCGACCAGCTACGCGGACGCGCTCAAGCTCTACAAGGCGTCGCGCAAGTCGCTCGACGCGAAGCTCGGCGCGCAGGGCATGACGGTCCTGTTCTCGGTGCCGTGGCCGCCGCAGGGTGTCTACTCGAAGAAGGCACTCGCCAGCGTGGCCGACATGAAGGGCCTCAAGTGGCGCTCGTACAGCCCGCAGACCGCGCGCATCGGCGAGCTGGTGGGCGCGCAGCCGGTGACGATCCAGGCGGCCGAAGTGGCGCAGGCGCTCGCGACCGGCGCCATGGACTCCATGATCTCCTCCGGCGCGACCGGCTACGACACGAAGATCTTCGAGCACGTCAAGAACTTCTACGACGCCCAGGCGTGGCTGCCGAAGAACGCGGTGATCGTGAACAAGAAGGCGTTCGACGCGCTCGACAAGGCGACGCAGGACGCGGTGCTCAAGGCGGCCGCCGAAGCCGAGACTCGGGGGTGGAAAGCCTCCGAGGAGAAGACCGGCTGGTACCTCGATCAGCTGAAGAAGAACGGGATGAACGTCGCCCCGCCGACGCCGCAACTCAAGACCGATCTGGGCAAGATCGGCGACACGATGCTCAAGGAGTGGCTCGACAAGGCCGGCAGCGACGGCAAGGCTGTGGTCGACGCGTACCGCAAGATGTGAGCCGCGCGTCGCGGCCGGACCGGCCGGTCGCGATGCGAACGAACGACGTACAGCCGCCGGCGACAGCCCGCGTGAGGCCAGGGAGGACGGGACGGGCATGAGAACGTGGCTCGACCGTCTGTACGAGGCCGCGGGTTGGCTCGCCGCAGTGTTCATGATCGGCACGCTCGTGTTCGTGCTGCTCGGGATCTTCGGCCGCATCTTCGGTTTCCACGTCCGTGGCACCGACGCATACGCCGGCTACTGCATGGCAGCGTCCGGGTTCCTTGCCCTCGCTTACACGCTGCGCCGGAACGAGCACATCCGCGTCACCTTGCTGCTGGGCCACGTGCCGCCCGCCGCGCGCAAGGCGCTCGAGATCTGGTGCCACGCGATCGCGATCGCGCTCGCCGCCATTCTCGCCTTCTACAGCACACGGCTCGCCTGGCAGTCGCATACCTTCAACGACATTTCGACCGCGAATGACGCCACGCCCCTCTGGATCCCGCAGCTCGCCATGGCATTCGGCACGGCGATCCTCCTGGTCGCGTTCGTGGACGCGTTCGTCGCGGTCCTGCGCGACGGCGGGAAGCCAAGCGCCGGCGAAGAGCCGGCGCGGATCGAATGAGCGACTTCGCGATCACCACGCTTCTGATCGCGGCGCTGTTCCTGCTGCTCGGGACCGGCGTGTGGATCGGGCTTGCGCTTATCGGCGTCGCCTTCATCGGGATGGAGCTGTTCACGACGCGGCCCGTCGGCGACGCTATGGCGGTGACCATCTGGGGCTCGTCATCGAGCTGGACGCTCACCGCGCTGCCGCTCTTCGTCTGGATGGGCGAGATCCTGTTCCGCACCCGGCTCTCGGAGGACATGTTCCGCGGCCTCGCGCCATGGATGGAACGCCTGCCGGGCCGGCTGCTGCACACGAACATCATCGGCTGCGCCATTTTCGCGGCGGTGTCGGGCTCATCGGCGGCCACCTGCGCGACCATCGGCAAGATGACCCTGCCGGAGCTCGCGGCGCGCGGCTATCCGGACGAGAAGGTGATCGGCACGCTCGCCGGCGCGGGCACGCTCGGCCTGCTGATCCCGCCCTCGATCATCCTGATCGTGTATGGCGTCACGGCGGAGGTGTCGATCGCGCGGCTGTTCATCGCCGGCGTCCTGCCCGGCATCCTGCTCGCGGGCCTCTTCATGGGCTACGTGATCGTGTGGGCGCTTCTCAATCCCGGCGCGGTGCCGGCCCCGACCGAGCGCACGACGTTCGCGCAGAAGCTGTACGCCTCGCGCAATCTCATCCCGGTGCTGGTCCTGATCCTGCTCGTGCTGGGCTCGATCTACACCGGCATCGCCACCGCGACCGAGGCTGCGGCGTTCGGCGTGGTCGGGTCCCTGGTCATCTCCGCCGCGCAGCGCTCGCTCACCTGGGAGACCTTCCGCACCAGCCTGCTCGGCGCGACACGCCTGTACTGCATGATCGCGCTGATCCTCGCCGGCGCGTCGTTCCTCACCCTCGCGATGGGCTACATCGGCCTGCCGCGCCACCTCGCCGAGTGGATCGGCACCCTCGGACTCACGCAGTTCTGGCTGCTGATGGCGCTGATGGTGTTCTTCATCATCCTCGGCTGCTTTCTCGACGGCATCTCCATGGTCGTGCTGACGATGGGCGTGATACTGCCGACCGTGCAGAAGGCGGGGATCGACCTGATCTGGTTCGGCATTTTCGTCGTGCTCGTCGTCGAGATGGCGCAGATCACACCGCCCGTGGGCTTCAATCTCTTCGTCTTGCAGGGCATGACGAAGAGGCAGATCACCTGGATCGCCAAGCAGACGCTGCCGATGTTCTACCTGATGATCGTCGCGATCCTGCTCACCTACTACTTTCCCGGCCTGGTGACCTGGCTGCCGCAGCAGATGATGTCGAAGTAAGTTCCGTGAAGGTCCCCGCCCTCGGCGCCGGTGATCGGTCGTGACTGAATGAAGTTTCCAGCGCTTGGCGCGACATCGTTGGCGTCACCACCCCGTAGCGCGTGCGCCGACGTCGCTCGGTTACACTTCGGAGAAAATGCCCGCTGCTCTCCCCGCTCTCTACCTGACCTCCGGCGTTCGCGCGCTCGAGATCGCGGCGCTCAAGCAGGACCCGCTCGCGAATCTGATGGAGCGCGCCGGACTCGCCGCCGCGGAGCTCGCGCGCGATCTCGCCGGAGAGCGCGGCCGCAGCGTGCTCGTCCTTGCCGGGCCGGGGAACAACGGCGGCGACGCCTTCGAGGTCGCCACGCACCTCAAGCGCTGGTTCTATCGCGTCGATGTCGTGTTCGCCGGCGACGCGGCGAAGCTGCCGCACGACGCGGGCCAGGCGCTCGCGAAATGGAATGCCGTCGACGGGCGGCTCCTCCAGGCGATTCCGGCCGGCGGGCGCTACGACCTCGTCGTCGACGGGCTGTTCGGGATCGGGCTCACGCGCGCGATTGCAGGCGCAGCGGCAGGGCTGATCGACGCGGCCAATGCGTCCCCGGGGCGCAAGCTCGCGCTTGACATTGCGAGCGGCGTCAACGCGGACACCGGATCGGCGCCCGGGGCCGCCTTCCGGGCGACACACACGATCACCTTCATCGTGCGCAAGCCCGGCCTCTACACGCTCGACGGGCCGGACTGCTGCGGCGAGATCACCCTCGCGCCGCTGGGCGTCGATGCCGCTGCGCTGCGCGCGCCCGACGGCCATCTCGTGACCGACGCGCTGCTTGCCGCGCCGCTCGTCGCGCGGCCGAGGAATTTCCACAAGGGCCTCGCCGGCAGCCTCGGCATCGTCGGCGGCGCAGCCGGAATGGTCGGCGCCGCCCTGCTCGCTGGCCGTGCGGCGATCCGGCTCGGCGCGGGCAAGGTCTTTCTCGGGCTGCTGACCGACCAGTCGCCGTACGTGGACTACGCCCAACCCGAGCTGATGCTGCGCAAGCCCGATCAGCTCCTCGCCGACGTCGCGCTTACCGCCATTGCGGCCGGGCCCGGGATGGGGACCGACACGGCTGCGCAACGCCTGCTCGCACAGGCCCTGCGCCTCGACGTGCCGATCGTGCTCGACGCCGACGCGTTGAACCTCGTCGCGACCTACTCCGTGCTCCAGTCGGCGATCGCGGTGCGCAAGCACGCGACCCTGCTCACGCCGCATCCCGCCGAATGCGCCCGCCTCCTCGGCGTCGCGACCAAGGACGTGCAGGTCGACCGCCTCGGCGCAGCCAGGCGCGTGGCGACCACCCTGAAGAGCCACGTCGCGCTCAAGGGCAACGGCACGGTGATCGCGGCGCCGGACGGCCGCTGGTGGATCAACGCCTCCGGCAACGCCGGCATGGCGAGCGCCGGCATGGGCGACGTGCTGACCGGCCTCGTCGGCGCGCTCGCCGCTCAGGGCCTCGCCCCCGAGCGCGCGCTCGTTGCGGGCGTGTACCTGCACGGCGCCGCGGCGGACGCGCTCGTCGCGCGCGGCGTCGGGCCAGTCGGGCTCACCGCCGGCGAGCTGACCGACGCAGCACGCGCGCTCGCCAACGGCGCGGGACGTGCGGCCTAGCCCCGGCACCTCGCTCTTCCCGCTTCTCACCTCCCGCCTTTCTCTCCCGGAGCCTCCTCCGCATGGATACCGGCGTCCTCATCGATGCACGAACGTTTCTCGGCAACGTCTGGAAGCTCACCACACCTTACTGGCGCTCGGAGGAGAAGTGGCGCGCGTGGGGATTGCTCGCCGCGATCGTGACGCTCTCGCTCTCCACCGTGTACCTCCTTGTGCTGCTCAACGACTGGAACCGGCAGTTCTTCAACGCGCTCGAGCAGAAGGACGAGCGGGACTTCTTCGTCCTGCTCGTCTACTTCTGCTTCCTCGCCGCGCTCTACATCGTCGCGGTCGTGTACGAGACCTACCTCGAGCAGATGCTCCAGATGCGCTGGCGCATCTGGCTGACGAAGCAGTACCTGGACGACTGGCTCGGCAACCAGGTGTACTACCGCCTCGAGCTCGAGAGCCGCGGCACCGACAACCCGGACCAGCGCATCGCCGAGGACCTGCGCCTCTTCACGTCGGGAACGCTAGGCCTCGCGCTCGGGCTGATGCGCGAGGGCGTCACGCTCGCGTCTTTTGCCGTGATCCTGTGGAACCTCTCCGGCGCGCTGCCGATGACCATCGGCGGGACCGCGATCTCGATCCCGGGATATCTCCTTTGGGCAGCGCTCGTGTACGCGGTCGTCGGCAGCGTGCTCGCCCACTACGTCGGTCGCCGCCTCATCGGTCTGAACTTCATGCAGGAGCGCTACGAGGCGGATTTCCGGTACACGCTCGTGCGCCTGCGCGAGAACGCCGAGGGCATCGCGCTCTATCGCGGCGAGGCGCCGGAGAAGACCGTCCTGCTCGACCGGATCGAGTGGATCCGCGGCAACTGGTGGGAGCTGATGCGCTACACCAAGCGCCTCAACAGCTTCACCGTCGGCTACAACCAGATCGCCGTCGTGTTCCCGTACTTCGTCGCCGGGCACCGCTACTTCTCCGGTGCAGTGCCCCTCGGGGGCCTGACGCAGATCGCGAGCGCGTTCGGACAGGTGCAGAGCTCGCTGTCGTGGTTCGTCAACAACTACTCAACCCTCGCGAACTGGAAGGCGAGCGTCGACCGCTTGCTCACCTTCCATCGCGCGCTGGAAGACGCCGCGGCCGAGCAGGCGCGGCACGGCGGGATCGACGTGCGCGAGGACGGGGGCCGCGCGGTGCGCGCCGAGCAACTCGACCTGGCGCTACCGAACGGCCGGACGATCCTCGCCGACACCACGCTCGAGATCGAGCCCGGCGAGCGGCTGCTTGTCGCCGGACCGTCCGGCGCCGGAAAGAGCACGCTGTTCCGCGCGCTTGCCGGCATCTGGCCCTTCGGACGCGGCAGGATCCGCATCCCGCAGGGCGCGCGCGTACTGTTCCTGCCGCAGAAACCCTACATCCCGATCGCGTCCCTCCGCGACGCGGTCGCCTATCCCGGTCAACCCGGCGAGTTTCCGGATGAAGCCGTAAGGGCGGCCCTCGCCGACGTCGGGCTGGGGGCGTTCGCGGCCCGGCTCGACGAGCGCGACAACTGGAGCATGCGGCTCTCAGGCGGCGAGCAGCAGCGGCTCGCGATCGCACGGGCGCTGCTGCACGCGCCGGACTGGCTGTTCCTCGACGAGGCGACCGCGTCGCTCGACGAGGCGGCGGAGCGCCGGCTCTACGAGCTCCTGACTGCGCGCCTACCGCGCGCCGCGATCGTCAGCATCGCGCACCGCCCGGCGGTCGCCGCGTTCCACGCGCGCCGCGTGACGTTCGTGCCGGAGGCAGAAGGGATGGCGCTCGCGAGCGCCTGAGCGCGGCGCCTCAGCCGACCCGCAGCGCGAGGCCGTCGGGATCGTCCGCGGCCCCGCGCGCGACCTCCTCGCCGGTCGCCGCGCGGACCGCGCGCACCGTGCAGCGGAACTCCAGACCGATGCCGGCGAGCGGATGGTTGCCGTCGAGCACCACCTTGTCCGCGGCGATGTCGGTCACGGTGTAGATCGTATCGTCGCCCGCATCCCCGGGCATGCCCTCCAAGCGCATGCCCACCTCGAGCTCGTCGGGGAAGCCGGCGCGGCTCTCGACGCGCAGCAGCGTCTCGTCGTAGTCGCCGAACGCCTCCTCCGGCTCGAGCCGCACGGTGATCCGGGCGCCGGAGCGCTTTCCCTCCAGCGCGCGCTCGAGCGCCGGCAGGATGTCGCCATAGCCACCGTGGAGGTAGTGGATCGCCCGTTCCGAGCGCTGGATCAGGTTGCCCTGGAAGTCCGCGAGGTCGAGGTCGATCGCGACGACCGTGTCGCGGCCGACGTCCATCAGGAGAGCTGCTTCACCAGCCCGAGGACCTCGGAGGCGTGCCCCTTCGGGTTGACGCCGTACAGAGCGTGCCGGACCTTGCCGCGCTTGTCGATGATGAAGGTCGAGCGGACGATGCAGCTGCGCCGCTGGCCGTTCTCCTCGGGCTGCCGCCACACCCCATACGCGCGGCAGACGTCGCCGTCGGGGTCGGCGAGCAGCGTGAGGGAGATGCCGTTCTCGTCGCGGAACTCGGCGTGGGTGATGCAGTCGTCGCAGGACACGCCGATCACGATGCAGTCGTGCTCCGCGAAGTGCTGCTCGTGGTCGCTGAACTCGATCGCCTGCCGGGTGCAGGGCGGGGTGCCGTCCTTCGGGTAGAAATAGAGGACGACGTGCTTCTTGCCCTTGAAATCGCCGAGGGCCACCGTCTCCATGTCGGCGTCCGGCAGGGAGAACGACGGTGCGGGCTGACCGGCTTGCAGCATGCGCGGGCTCTAATGAAGCTCCGCTCGGAGTCTCGGTTCCTCCGCGGACTCGAGCAATGCAGTTCGTGCTTGCACCTTGTCCTCGCTCCTCCGGCTGCGCTGCGTTGCGACGCTTCCTCGCGGTCGCATGCGCGTTTCCCAAGTCGCGGCGATTCTAAACCAACTTCCATGCAACGTTGTCAAGACGTGCGCACAAAGTCGCACTCATATAATCCATGTCCCGCACCGCCCGGCCTCCGGTGCCTGCCGCGCCACCTTTTCCCGCGCTCCGCACGCTGCTCGGCGGCCTCGCGCCGCGCGAATTTCTCGCCCGTCACTGGCAGAAGCGCCCGCTGCTGGTGCGCGGGGCGTGGCCAGGGCTGCGCGATCCGGTGTCAGTGAGCGATCTCTATCGGCTCGCGGCCCGCGACGACTGCGAATCGCGCGTAGTCCTGAGGCGCGGCGCGCGCTGGGAACTGCGGCACGGCCCTTTTCGGGTCGCGGAGCTCCGCAGGATGCCCGACTCCCGGTGGACGATCCTCGTGCAGGGCTTCAATCACTTCGTCCCAGCGGCCGACCGGATGATGCGCCGGTTCGCGTTTGCGCCGTATGCCCGGCTCGACGACATGATGGTCAGCTACGCGGCGCGCGGCGGGGGAGTCGGCCCGCACCTCGACAGCTATGACGTGTTCCTCCTGCAGGGCAGCGGTCGGCGGCGGTGGCGCATCGCGTCCGGAAGGGACATCGAGCTCGATCCGCGCGCGCCGCTGAAGATCCTGAAGCGCTTTCGCGCGGAGCGCGAATGGGTGCTCGAGTCGGGGGACCTGCTCTATCTGCCGCCGGGCGTCGCGCACGAAGGCGTGGCGCTCGAGCCGTGCTTCACCTATTCGATCGGCTTCCGCGCACCCGCGGTGCGCGAGCTCGGGACGGAGTTTCTCGCTTTCCTGCAGGATCGCCTCGCGCTGCCCGACACCCTGTACGCGGATCCCGACCTGCGCCCCGCCCGCAAGCCCGCCCTGATCGACGACGCGCTGGCGGCACGCTGCGTGCGCATGCTCGAGCGCATCCGCTGGACGCGTCGCGAGATGCTGGAATTCATCGGCTGCTACCTCACGGAACCCAAGCCGCACGTGCGCTTCGTTCCGCACCCGCGCCCGGTCGCGGCTGCGGCGTTCGCCCGCACCTGCGCCCGGCGCGGCGTCACGCTCGCGCCGGCAACGGGAATGCTCTATCGGGCGAGTCGCGTCTTCGTGAACGGGGAAGCAGTGGACGCGCCGCCCGGTGCGCGCGCCCTCCTCACCCGGCTAGCGAACGACCGGGCACTCCCCGCGGGGACATCCGTCACGCCGGCCGCAGCGGCGCTCCTCTACACTTGGTACCGGGCGGGTTATCTCGCTCCCGCCCGGTGACGAAAGGAGCCGTCGTGACCAGCGCCGCCGACGACCTTGCGAAGATCATCCCGCAGCCGCGGCGCGAGCTGCTGGGGAGCCGCCGCGAGTATCTCGATGCGTTCGACGCGCTGCTCGGCACCGTGCGCCGCGAGCTCCGCATCTTCGATCCGGACTGCGCGCAGCTCGAGCTCAACTCGCCGGCGCGCAGCGACGCGCTGCGCCAGTTCCTGCACGCCAGCCGCGACAACCGCCTGTTCGTCGCCGTCCACGACCCCGAGCACCTGAAGCGCGGGTGCCCGCGCATGCTGGAGATCGTGCGCGACTTCAGCTTCGCGATCGCGATCCATCAGACCGAGGGCGAGGCGGCGCGCGCGCAGGACTGCTTCGTCCTGGCCGACATGGAGCACTTCCTGCGGCGTCCGGTCGCCGCGCAGCCGCGCGGCGTCTACAACGTCAACGAGTACCAGGACGCGCGCCTGATGCGCGAGCGCTTCGACGAGATCTGGCAGTGCTCGGTGCCGGCGGTCTCGGCCACGACGCTGGGACTCTAGCGCGCCACCGGTCGCGTCGGTGCGGCCGTCCGACGCCCCTGTAAACCGTTCTTCAGGTCCTGCGTTATAAATTGGTTGGTCGAGGGCGAGTGGTGTGTGTTGCTATCCGTCGCCCGCCGGCCGACCCTCCCGTCCCTATACCAAAAGGAAGAGTCATGCTCAAGCACTCCGTCCTCGTCGTCGCCGTCGCGGCCGCCGCGCTGGCCGCATGCGGCAAGGAAGAACCCAAGCCCGCCGCCGCACCGGCCGCGCCCGCTGCTGCGCCCGCACCCGCTCCAGAGGCGAAAGCCGATGCGCCGAAGGCGGAGCAGGCCGCCGCAGCGCCGGCGCCAGCCGACGCCCCGAAGACCGAGGAGAAGGCCGGCGACAAGGGCCAGACGGAAACGATGAAGAAGTGACCGCGCGCTAGCGCGGTCGTTTTCCGGCCAACGCCGGGATCCAGCAGGGGCCGGCGCAACGCCGGCCTTTGTCATTTCCGGCACTGCGCGTCGGTTCAGACCTCGCGCCAGCCGAATCCGTTCGCCTGCTCGGCGACGCCGATCCAGTCCGCCGCGCACCCGAGCGCGCCGGCAAGCGCGGCGCGCGCGAGCTCGGGACGGTTGTTATTCTCCGAGAGATGCGCGGCAATGACGTGCCGCAGCTTCGAGCGGTCGATCGCGGCGAGCAGCTCGGCCGCGGCCGCGTTCGCAAGGTGGCCGAACGGGCCGGCGATGCGCGCCTTGAGCCAGCCGGGATAGGGTCCGTCGGCGAGCAGCTGCTCGTCGTGATTGCACTCGAGCACGAGCGCGTCGCAGCCCGAAAGCATCGCTTCGACGTGCCGCGTGGAGGCGCCGATGTCGGTGAGCACACCGAGCCGGCGCGCGCCGTCGCCGAGCACGAGCTGAACCGGCTCGCGCGCGTCGTGCGGCACCGGGAACGGCGTCACCTCGAGCGCGCCGACCGCGAACGCCGCGTGGCTGTCGATTACCGTCACGACGCCGTCCGGCGAACTGCCGTTCGGCGTCGCCCGCAGCGTTCCATGCGTCATCCAGACGCGCAGCCCGTGGCGGCGCGCGAACGGGATCGCGCCGTCGGCGTGATCGCTGTGCTCGTGCGTCACTACGATGCCAGCGAGACTGGTGGCCGCGAGCCCGAGCCGTGCGAGACGCCGCTCCGTGTCGTCGACCGAGAAGCCGCAGTCGACCATGACGCGGGACGCGCCTGCCTCGACGACGAGCGCATTGCCGCCCGACCCGCTACCGAGCGAGGCGAAGCGCACGGGCCGGGCAGCGGCGGAAAGCGCACCGCCCCGCGCGGAGCGCGCAGGGCGGAAGGGACGCTGAGGGTGAAAAATCTGGTGACGCGAGGCGCGGCGGCGTCACTTCAGCTGATCGTAGAGGAGCCCGAGGATCTTCTTCGACGCGCCGGTCTTGTCCGGGCCGCCGTCCTTGCCGTAGATGCGGACCTGGCTCGCGTCGGTCGCGGCATTGACGACGACCTGGTACTGCTCGGCCGGCTTCGCCGTGTCGGTGCTGCGCCAGAACGCTAGCTTCGAGAGAAGGCCGGTGTCCTTCTTCGCGCCCTCCTGCGGATCCGCGTAGCGCACGAAGTAGATTCCCTTGGTCCGGTCGCGGTCCTCGACCGTGAAACCGACCCGGTCGAGCGCGACGCCGACCCGGCGCCATGCGCGGTCGAACGGCTCTTCAACGCGCAGCACGCTCGCGCCGTCCGTGCCCTCCACGATCCGAGCGCGGTCCTGGCGCTTGCCGTCCGGCGAGAGCATCGACTTGGCGCGCGCATCCTCGACGCCGAGCTTCACCATCAGACGGCGCAGGAACTCGGCCTCGAGCTCGGGATCCGCGGGACGCGGCTCCCACACCGTGCCTTCCATGCCGCGCGAGCTGTTCACGACCTGCTCGACCATCCCGCGATGGCTGATGAAGATCTCGGTGCCGCCGCTCGACGTGCGCTCGAGGCGCGTTCGGAACTTGTCGCGCTCGCCGGTCGAATACGCCTGGTCGAGCACCTTGCCGAGCAGGTTGCGCAGCGGGTCCTGCGGGATCTTGGCGCGGTTCTCGGCCCAGTCGGTCTCCATCACGCCGGCGTCCGGGACCTCGACCTTGAGCAGGAAGCCGTTCTCCTGCCAGAACTCCTTCACCGGCGTCCAGAGCTTGTCCGGCGGCTCCGCCACGACGATGTAGCGCGTGTTGCCGTCGCGCTCGATGCGCACGCCGGCCGCCGCCGGCAGCACCTCGGTCGAGCGCGGCCCGCCGCCGCGTTCCGCGTTGTACGCGGAGAAGGTCGCCGTGCCGCCCGGACTCATGTCGGGGACGGCGTACCGGTCATCGCGTCCCGGCCGCGTCAGATCCGGAGGGACCTCGAGCGGCGGCAGCTTGCCGGCCGACTTGTACTCGACGCTCTTGCCACCGGTCAGCATTTCGCCGAGCCCGCACCCGGCGACGAGCGCCGGAACGCACAGCGCGGCGAGGAACGCCCTGGTCGATCTCTTCATGCCCCTCGTCCCTCCACGAGGCGCAGGCCGCTTGCTTGCTGGAGCACTCCGGCCTCGCGCATGGCTTCCCTGACGGTCTCCTGGTATTGCGCCGACAGCGGCGTGAGGGGCAGTCTGATGCCGCCCTCGATCAGTCCGAGCTGCGCGACCGCCCACTTCACCGGGATCGGATTCGCCTCGACGAAGAGATGCTTGTGCAGCCCCAGCAGCTTGTAGTGGATCTCGCGGGCGCGCACGACTTCGCCGGCGAGCGCCGCCGCGCACATCTCGTGCATCAGGTGGGGCGCGACGTTCGCCGTCACCGAGATCACGCCATGCCCGCCCATCAGCATGA
Organism: Burkholderiales bacterium; assembly: GCA_035456405.1. GTDB lineage: Bacteria > Pseudomonadota > Gammaproteobacteria > Burkholderiales > SG8-39 > JAGVSZ01. Next base: position 40,049 of record DATIDG010000072.1, read on the forward strand.
GCGCGAGGCCGGTCGCGTCGTCGCCGCTGTAGACCGCGAAGCCCTGCGGCGCGCGCTTGACGAGGTCGGTGCCGCGCTCGATGTTCGCGGTCGCGTCCTTCACGCCGACGATGTTCGGGATCTGGGCGAGGCGCAGCGTCGTGTCGTTCGCGAGGTCCGCGACCGTGCGGCCGGGAACGTTGTAGAGGATGTTCGGGATGTCGACCGTCTCGGCAATCGCCTTGAAGTGGCGGTAGAGCCCTTCCTGGGTCGGCTTGTTGTAGTACGGCACCACCGACAGGCACGCGGCCGCACCGGCGCGCTTCGCCGATTCGGTCAGCTCGATCGCCTCGGCGGTGGAATTCGCTCCGGTGCCGGCGACGATCGGGATGCGGTCGCCGGCGTGCGCGACCGCGACATGGATCAGCTCCTTGTGCTCGTCGAATCCGACTGTGGGCGATTCGCCGGTGGTGCCGACGACGACGATGCCGTCAGTGCCTTCGGCGATGTGCCAGTCGATGAGGGACTTGAACCGCGGGATGTCGAGGCGACCGTCCTCGAGCATCGGGGTGACGATGGCGACCAGGCTTCCGGTGATCATTGCCTCACGCCTTGAAATGAATCGCGCGATTTTACCGGATTTCCCCGGCGGTTCACAGCCTTAGCCGATTCTCGCGGCCGCGGCGGCGCCCCGCATGGCGCAGAGCCGCTGAACGACCGCGGCCCGCGGTGCGTCGACCTCGCCCTGTTCGAAGGCGACGACCTGCAGCTGCCCCTGAACGACCTCCAGCAACTCGCCCGGCCGCAACAGGAAATGGGGATTGGACGGTTTGCCGAAACGCTCGTTCCCGACCATGAACGTCTCGTAGACGAGAACGCCACCGGCCCGCAGCGCAGCGACGATGGGCCCTAACAGCGGACGATGCAGGTAGTTCGCGACCACGATCGCGTCGAAGCTCGCCGGCGCGAACGGCCACGCGGCGCCTTCGAGATCCGCCGCGCGTGTAACGACCCCGGTCACGCCGGCAAGCCGAGCGAGCGCCGCCTCGTCGCGGTCGACGGCGAGCACGCTGCAGCCGCGTGCCGCGAAATGCCGGGCGTGCCGCCCGGCCCCGCAGGCAAGGTCGAGTACATCGCCGCCGGGGCGCACGAGCGGCGCCCACCGCACGACCCACGAGGAGGGCGACTGGATCTCGTGCGAGGATTGCATACGCGCCGAAGTATAGGAGCGCCACGGCTTGGGCGAACACACCGCAAGGAGCAGACCGATGGCCCCGTCCAGCGAGAAAGTCGAATTCACCGGCGCACTCGGCGCCCGACTGGCGGCGCGCCTAGATCGCCCCGCCGCGCCGCCGATCGCGTACGTGCTGTTCGCCCACTGCTTCACCTGTTCGAAGGACACGCGCGCGGCGACATACCTCGCCGCCGCGCTCGCAGAACGCGGCATCGCCTGCCTGCGCTTCGACTTCACCGGGCTGGGCGGCAGCGAGGGCGACTTCGCCAACACCGATTTCTCCTCGAACGTGGCGGATCTGGTCGCTGCGGCCGACTTCCTGCGCACGCACCAGCGCGCACCCGAGATTCTCGTCGGCCACAGCCTCGGCGGCGCGGCCGTGCTCGCCGCGGCGGCGCGCATCCCCGAGGCGGTCGGCGTCGCCACGATCGGCGCGCCGGCGGAGCCCGCGCACGTGCTGCGCCACATCCCGGACCAGGCGCGCATCGCCGCCGAGGGCGAGGCGGAGGTCGCGCTCGCCGGCCGGACGTTCCGCATCCGCAAGAGCTTCCTCGACGACGTTGCCGGCCAGCGGCTCGCCGATGCCATCGGGGGGCTCCGCAAGGCGCTGCTCGTCATGCACTCGCCGCGCGACGACGTGGTGGACATCGAAAACGCGACGCGCATCTTCGTCGCCGCCAAGCACCCGAAGAGCTTCGTGTCGCTCGACCCGGCGGATCACCTCCTCTCGCGCCGCGAGGACGCGGCCTATGCCGGGCACGTGCTCGCAGCGTGGGCAGCGCGGTACCTGCCGCCGCGCGTCCCGGAAGCGCCGACTCCGGTCGCGGGCAAGGTCGTCGTGCGGGAGACCCGCGAGGGACGGTTCACGCAGCTGGTCGCGGCCGGCCCGCATGGGCTGCGCGCCGACGAGCCGGTGGAGGCCGGGGGTCTCGGCTCGGGCCCGTCGCCCTATGACCTGCTGCTCGCCGGCCTGGGCGCGTGCACGTCGATGACGGTCCGCATGTATGCGGACCTCAAGAAGCTACCGCTCGAGCGCGTGACCGTCGAGCTCCGCCACGACAAGATCCACGCGCAGGACTGCGCCGAGTGCGAGACGAGGGAAGGAAAGGTCGACCGCATCGAGCGCGTCGTCCGCCTCGAGGGCGCGCTCGACGAGGCGATGCGCGCGAAGCTGCTCGAAATCGCGAACAAGTGCCCGGTGCACCGCACCCTCCACTCGGAGGTGACGGTGCCGACACGGCTCGAAGACTAGAAGGAAGATCCGGGCTGGGCGAGGAACGCCAGTTCCGCGGGCGTCGACTCGCGCCCCAGGATCGCGTTCCGGTGCGGGAACCGTCCGAACCGCTCGATCACCGCGTAGTGCAGCATCGCGTACGTGAGGGTCCCCGCGCCGGAGGCGTCGCCAGCGAGCCCGCCGAACAGGCGCAGCGACTCGCGCTGCGCCGCCAGGTCCTCGGCGTGCTCGAACGGCAGGTAGGCGAACCAGCGCTGCACGGGAAGCAGGACTTCGTCGTAACCCTGCGCGACAACGCTGCGCGCGACCGCGAGGGCGCGCGCGTCCGCGGCGAACGCCCGCGGCGTGCCGCGGAACATGTTGCGCGGGAGCTGGTCGAGCACCACCGCCAGGGCAAGCGCGGCGAGCGGGCGTGCCGCCCAGGCGTCAAGCGCGCCGGACGCCGCCGCCTCGTGCGTCGCGAGGAAGCGGTCACGCACCAGCGCGTCGAACGACGCCGACTTCGTGAACCAGGCGGCGCGCGGGCGGCCGAACTCCGGCGAGTCGGGCGCGCCGAACCAGAACTCGAGCACCTCGTCCCAGGATGCGGCCGCCATCGCGGAGCTCAGGCCTCGGGTTCGATGACGAGCTTGCCGGTCGCCGAACGGCGCGCGAGCGCGGCGATGGCGTCGGCGGCGCGCGCGAGCGGATAGCGCGCCGACACGTGCGGCTTCACGCGCCCGTCCGCGAGCCAGCCGAGGAGCTCGCGCATCTCCCGGCGCGCCGCCTCCGGCTCGCGCTTCATCCACTCGCCCCAGTAGACGCCGACGATGGCGCTGCCCTTGAGCAGCGGCAGGTTCGCGGGCAGCCGCGGAATCTCTCCGCCCGCGAATCCGATGACCAGGAAACGGCCGCGCCATCCGACGCTGCGCAGTGCCGGCTCGCTCAGCGCCCCGCCCACGGGGTCGTAGACCACGTCTACGCCTTTGTCGCCCACGAGCTGCTTCAGGCGCTCGCGCAGGTCCTCGGTCGTGTAGTTGATCGTCTCGCCTGCGCCGTACGCGCGGCACACGGCGAGCTTGTCATCGCTCGATGCGGCGGCAATGACGCGCGCACCCATCACCGTGCCGAGCTCCACCGCGGCGAGTCCGACGCCACCGGCCGCACCGAGCACGAGCAGCGTCTCGTTGGGCCTGAGCTGGCCGCGATCTTTCAACGCGTGCCAGGCGGTGCCGTACGCGACCGTGAACCCGGCGGCCGCAGCCAGGTCCACGCCCCGCGGCAGCGGAACGGTCCGCGCCGCCGGCGCCACGCACTCCTCGGCGAATGCTCCGAACAGCACGCTGGCGACCACCGGATCTCCGGGTTTCACGTGCGTGACGCCGCCGCCCGTCTCCTTCACGACGCCGGCGAGCTCGACGCCCGGCGTGAACGGCAGAGGCGGCTTGATCTGGTACTTGCCCTGGATCATGAGGACGTCGGGAAAGTTCACGCCCGCCGCCTTCACGTCGATGACGACCTCCCCCGCGCCGGCGCGCGGCGACGGCACGCTCTCGACCACCAGCGCTTCGGGTCCGCCCCACGTCTTGCAGAGCACCGCTTTCATTGTCGTATCGACTCGCTCCTGGTTGGACGCGCGTGACTTAGCTGCAGTGGCTTCACGCGTTCAGCTGCTCGGGCGAAAGGTACCGCTGCCGGAAGGTCTCGAAGGGAACGGTGTCTGCCGCGTCGATCCGGCGCTGCTCCGCGAGCGATTCCTCCGCGAGCCGCGCAAAGTGCGCCTCGACCTCCCGCGGCAGCGGCAGATCTCGCAGGCGGTGCGCATGCTGGCGAGATAGCGCCAGCACGAAGCGCAGGTAGGACTTGTCGTGCTCCCGCGCAATTGCGTCCAGCACCCGCGCGGAAGGCGTGCTGTCGGGGGCCCTGAGCGCCACCACCGCAGCGGCGACCGCGTCGCAGTACGCAGTCCCGCCACCGTGCGCGGCGTCGAGCGCCGCAGCGAGCGGTTCGCACTCGGCGAGCAGTTGTCCGCCCCAATCCGAGAGCGACACTTCCTGCGTGCCGCGGTCGAGCTTGAGGCCCGGCTCGCGGCCGCGCGCGGCGGCGCGCTGCTGGTTGCGCTTGATGGCGGCGATCTCGTCGGGCGTATCGGGCCGGCTCTCCGTGAGCAGGCAATGAAGCAGGAACACGTCCAGAAACCGCATCGTCTCCGCCGTGATTCCCACCGGGACGAAGGGGTCGAGGTCCATCAGCCGCACCTCGACGTATTCGACGCCGCGCTCCCGCAGCGCATGGAGCGGCCGCTCGCCGGAACGGATCGTGCGCTTGGGCCGGATGGAGCCGTAGAACTCGTTCTCGATCTGCAGCAGGCTCGTCGCGAGCTGCCGGTATTCGTCGCCGTTCCGGATCCCGATCGCCTCGTACGCCGGATAGGGCCGGGTGAGCGCTTCGTGCAGCGATGCCGCGTAGCTTTCGAGGCTGTTGTAGCTCACCGCGAGCGCGGCCTGCGCATCGCTCTGGTAACCGAGACGCCCCATGCGAAGCGACGTGGCGTGCGGCAGATAGAGCGTGCCCGGGGCGAACTCCTGCAGCTCGTGGTCGCGACCTGCGACAAAGCTGCCGCAGACCGCGGGGGAGGCGCCGAAGAGGTAGAGCACCAGCCACGAGTGCCGCCGGAAGTTGCGGATGAGCGCGAAGTAGTCCCCGCTCGTCGCCCCCGCCAGCGACCAGTTGTAGTGAATGCCAGAGATCGTCTGCATGCGCCGGCCGTAGCGGTGGGCGAGGCCGATCCGGTACACGGTCTTCGCGCGCCCGATGTTCGAGCTGCCGTAGCGGCCGATGGGAATCGCGTGGTCGGCGGGCAGCTGGCAGGGCATGCTCGCGCACCACAGCAGGTCCTCGCCGATCGCGCGGTATACCACCTGGTGGATGCGCTCGAGCTGCTCGAGGCACGCCTCGGGGCTCGCATGGGGATCGGTAATCAGCTCGAGCTGCGCTTCGCTGAAGTCGGTGGTGATATTGTGGTGCGTCAGCGCCGAGCCAAGCGCGGCAGGATGCGGCGTGACCGCGAGCGCGCCGTCCGGCCGCACGCGCAGGCTCTCCTTCTCGATGCCGCGCCGGATGCCCTTGAGCACCGCGGGGGAAAGGGCGTGCTGTCGTTCCATGGGGCCGTACGGTAGCAGACCGAGGAGATGGTCGCTGCGCACGCCGGCCGCGCGCACTCGTCACGCCGCGATTACCACGCAGGCTTCACCATCCCGATCGGTGCATCGCTTGCGTACGCGTCCGCGAACGCTTTCTACACATGCATCTCCCAGTCGCGCACCTCCCGCTCGGCCTCGTCGCGGCCGACGCCGTATCGTGCCTGGATCCGGCCGATGAGCCGATCGCGATTCCCAGCGATCGCGGCAATGTCGTCCTCCGTGAGCTTGAGCCAATGGTCGCGCACGAGCCCCTTGAACGCGTCCCACTCCGCCGCGATGCGATTCCAGATGTCGGGGCTGGTCATGCTCAGGGAGCTCTCAGCGAGTGGTGCGCTTGAAATACTGCACGGCGCGCTCGTGGCGCTCGGCCGCTTCGCGGGTGCCGAAGGTGCCCAGGTTCCTCGCCTTGCCCGTTCGCGGGTCCTTCTTGCGCGAGTACAGACGGTATTTCCCCGATCTCAGCTTCCTAATCATGGCGCTCCGTCCCGGTCTCGACTCCAGGAATCTGCAAACGGCATGCCCAAGCGGTGTGCCAGTGGAGGCGAGTTGGTGCCCGACGACTCGATCAGCCGTCGCCGCTCAGCTTGCGAAACGGCGTCGGCCGGATTCCCTCCCGGTGCAACGGTCACATGCGTCAGCCATCCGCAAGTCCGTCGCGTACACACTGCACCGCAACGTTCGATGTGAGCATCCGGACCGCCGGCCCGAAACCGGCATTTGCCGCGTCCGGCCTGTCGATATCGAACCCCTCTATTCGACTAAGGAGTGAGACGCCGGGGTGCCGGGAGCTTTGAATGGAATTCATACTGACCTTTTTCGGGATCATGCGACGGTTGCTGGTGAGGTTCGGCCCTCTTGTGGCCGTGGAAGTCGCGTTGCCCGGCGGGACCTTGCTCGCGGTGGCCCTCTATCTGCACCGGCGCCGGAAGACGGTCGTCAGACCGGACTCGCTCCGTCCCGGCATGGCTGCTAAGGCGCTGACCGGGACGACGTCGATTTGACGCACACGCGGCTAGAATCTCGGTCACCGGTGGACCGTTCGGCGAGGCCGCCCTGCTCATTGACGCGCGCAATCGACTCGTCTCGCTGCAGCGCTCACCGAGCGCGTTCAAGGAGCGCCAGAACCATGACCGTCAAGCTGAATCACACCATTGTCTACGCACGCGACAAGCATGCCTCGGCCGAATTTCTGGCGAAGGTCCTCGGGCTGCCCGCGCCGGTACCGTTCGGGCCGTTCCTGGGGGTGCAGCTCCACAACGACGTCACGCTCGACTTCCTCGATGCCGAAGGCAAGGTCACCCCGCAGCACTATGCCTTCCTCATCAGCGAGACCGAGTTCGACGAGATCTTCGGACGAATCCGGGCGCGCAGGCGTCCCTACTGGGCCGATCCCGGGCAAAGCCAACGGAGCGAGATCAACACCCGGGACGGCGGCCGCGGGATCTACTTCGAGGATCCCAACGGCCACCTCCTCGAGATACTCACGCGGCCGTACGGCAGCGGCGCTTAAGCGGGCGCGTCTGGCCTCCGGCCTGGCTGAGCGTGGAGATCACGATACGTCAGCCATCCGCAAGCCCCTTGCGCGCAGCGTGCGCCACGACGGGCATTGTGCGGTTGGTCGTTGGACTTCGCGTACGCAAGGTGGGTTGATCCATGGCTGAACGTGAATCGTTCTGCGGCGCTTCACTTGAGGCGGGACGTCGCATCATTCAGCGACTCCGGCGCTGGTGGCGATCCGAGAGTGCGGAGGAGCAGTATCTCGCCGCCGCGTCCGATGTCGCGGACCTCGAGCGTCGGATGCAAGAACTCGAACGCACTCGGGAAGGCCCGATGTTCGTGACGTTCAATCACTGACCGCTGCCGATCCCGCGCCGGACACTGAGTTGGATTCTTCGACGACTGATGGAGCCTTCCAGCCGCCGTCAGTCGAAGACTCTCGCCATCTCAAGCAGCTTTGTGACCGTGCGCCAATTTCGACGAGGTCGATACGTTGCGATCCGCCTCGCGCCTGGGCATCGCAAACAAAGCATCAAAATGGCTGATAGTAGGCCAAGTATCATGAGCGGATTGATCCTGGAGCGGGCGCAATGAGGATCGCGGTGATGGGTGCGGGCGCGGTGGGCTGCTACTACGGCGGCATGCTGGCACGCGCAGGTCATGCGGTGACTCTGATCGGGCGCACCCAACATGTCGAGGCGGTGCGTCGAGACGGCCTTTTCATGGACACGCAGTCATTCCGAGCGCACGTCCCCATGGAGGCCACCACCGAGGCCGAGGCCGTGCGGGACGCGAAGCTCGTGCTGTTCTGCGTCAAGTCCATGGATACGGAGAGTGCCGCCGCGGAAATTGCGCCGCACCTCCAACCCGAAGCCGTTGTACTCGGTCTGCAGAACGGGCTCGATAACGCCGAGCGGCTGAAAGCGCTGCTACCGCAGGTGGTCTGCCCGGCGGTCGTCTACGTCGCCACCGAAATGGCGGGTCCTGGCCACGTCAAGCACCATGGGCGAGGCGAGCTGGTCATCGCGCCAACGGTCGCAGGCGACGAGCTCGTCACGCTATTTGCCGGTGCCGACGTGCCGGTGCAGGTCTCCGACAACGTGGCCGGCGCGCTGTGGGCGAAGCTGATTCTAAACTGCGCCTACAACGCACTGTCGGCCCTTACCCAGCTGCCATATGGACGCCTTGTACAGGCGGAAGGCGTCGATGCCGTGATGCGGGACGTGGTGCAGGAATGCCTAGCCGTTGCGCGCGGCGAAGGTGTAATGGTGCCTGGCGACATGTGGGAAGCCGTGCAGGGCATCGCGCGCACGATGCCCACTCAGTTGTCCTCCACCGCCCAGGATCTCGCGCGGGGCAAGCGCAGCGAGATCGACCACCTCAACGGCTATGTGGTGCGCAGTGGCGAGGCGCTGGGTATCGCGGTGCCCGTCAATCGCGTCCTGCATGCATTGGTCAAGCTGCTCGAGGAGCGTTCGGCGCCGGTGGCGATCCCTAGTCGGTGAAAGCGCCGCGGGGGCGGAGCGAGCCACGATCGGCGGAGACTCCCTCGCGCGAAGGGCTCCGACGGGGATTGCCTCAACGGGAATTTCCCCAGCGAATGGCGGCCGAAGAAGCAGCGACAGATGCGCGCTTCGACTTGTCGCGATCCTTGTAGCAGCCACCCCCCGCCGCGTCAGCAAATGGAACGAATGCGGGAGACAATACCGCCCGCAACGACGCACCGTAGGTGCATCTCGCCGTAGTTCAATGGATAGAACGAGCGCCTCCTAAGCGCTAGATTCAGGTTCGATTCCTGACGGCGGGACCACTATCTCCCTGAGTGCATCCGCGCCGCATCAAGGTGCAGTAGGTCATTGATGCAACAAGCGAAGCCAGCCTGAAACCCGCAAGCGCACGCATTACAGCCTTCGGCTCCCTCGCGAGGACGCTCAGCAATACCAGGGCTGTACCGCGCGGCCGCCGGTCCACGCGCTCCCAGCGCCACAGCGTACCGAGGCTGATCGCAAACTTGGCGGCGAACTCGGCCTGTGTGAGCCCCGTAAGTTGGCGAACCGTAGATGACCTTACACCGCCACTCTTGCCCCGCCCGCCGCGTGCCCAGCGCAACTTGCGGATCCCGCCGGTTCCCCGGATCAAGTCCCCGGCCCTCGGCTGTGCGGCGAGGTGACTGACGATATAACATCGAGGCCTCAAAAGCGATACGCCAACCGGGTTCCTTCGTCGATCGCGCGCACCGCATCGAGCTCGGATGCGAAGCGCGCGCCACCGATCACATCGAAAGTGATACCCGCAGTTCTTAACTCCGTCGCGAGTCGTTGCGAAGGTTCCTGTCCGGCGCAAATGACGATCGTGTCGACTTCCAGCAAGCGCTCCTCGCCGTCGACGCTGTAATGCAACCCCGCATCGTCAATACGACGATAAGTCACGCCGGTGAGCGTGCGCAGGTGCCGACGTTTCAGCTTCTCGCGCAAGATCCAGCCTGTCGATGTGCCCAGTCGGGCTCCGGGGCGCGAGGTCGTCCGCTGCATGAGGATCACACTCCGCGGCGATTTCGGCAGTAGCGGCGGTTTCAGGCCGCCGGGTGTCTGGATCTGGGGATCTACTCCCCATTCATTAAAGAATTCCTCGGGTGTGTGCGGTTCGTATTCGTCGATCAGGAGGTCGGCAACATCCAATTCGAGCAGCAGTTCCGCGACATCGAAGCCGATGCCCCCCGTACCGATCACCGCCACCCGATGACCGGCCTTTACGCGTCGCAATACGATCTCGAGGTACGAGGCCACCTTCGGGTGATCGATGCCCTCGATGTCCGGCTTGCGTGGCACGATGCCGGTGGCGATCACGACATGGTCAAAGCCGCCTCGAGCGATCAGCTCGGCGCTCGCCGAGGTATTCAGCTTAACCTCAACCTTGTTGCGCTCGAGCTGCCAGCAAAAATAGCGATGCAGCTCGTTGAATTCGTACTTGCCCGGGATGCGGCGAGCAAGATTGATTTGACCGCCGACCTCCCCTTCGGACTCGAACAGCTGCACCGAATGACCACGCGCCGCAGCGGCGATCGCACACGCAAGTCCCGCAGGTCCGGCGCCCACTATCGCCACGCGCTTTTTCGTTTCGGGTGGCGTGTCGTCGAACTCAATCTCGCGCGCGGCTTTCGGATTCACGAGGCAGGTCGCTGCCCGTCCACTGAAAATATTGTCGAGGCAGGCTTGGTTACAGGCGATGCATGTGTTGATCTCGTCGACGCGTCCCTGCTGAACCTTGTTCACGAAATGCGGATCGGCGAGCAGCGGACGCGCCATCGATACAAGATCGGCTTCGCCGCGCGCAAGAATCTCTTCAGCCAAATCAGGTGTGTTGACGCGATTGGAGGCGGCGACGGGAATAGCGACCGCCTGCTTGAGCCTCGCGATCGCGTAACGAAACCCGCCGCGTGGAACGTGAAAGGCGATCGTCGGAACGCGCGACTCATGCCACCCGATGCCCGTGTTAAGCATGTCGGCGCCGGCGTGTTCCACCGCCTGCGCGAGATAGTCGATTTGCGCGCCGGTCAGTCCGTCCTCCACCAAATCGACCGCCGAGATGCGATAGATGAGCATGAAGTCCGGTCCGAGGGCGGCTCGAATGCGCCGGACGATCTCAACGGCGAACCGGCAGCGGTTTTCGAGCGACCCGCCCCATCCATCGTCGCGCTTGTTCCTGCGCAAGCTGGTGAATTGGGTGATCAGATACCCCTCGGAACCCATGACCTCGACGCCGTCGTAGCCGCCCTCGCGCGCGAGCGTTGCGCAACGAACGAAGTCCTCGATCGTGCGTTCGACTTCGGGGCCGCCTAGCGGACGCGGCGTGCGCTGGTTGATGGGGGATCGAACGTTCGATGGCGCCACCAAGAGATCGTGCATGGCGTATCCGCCAGCGTGGAGGATCTGAAGAATCATCTTCGCGCCATGCTCGTGCACTGCGTCCGTGATTGGGCGATGGGCGAGCGCAGCTTCACGGCTCGCGAGCTTGTGCGAGCCTGCCTCCATGGTTCCTTCTTCATTCGGCGAGTGACCCGCAGTCACGATCATCGCTGCGCCTCCGCGCGCGCGCTCGACGTAGAACGCCATCTCGCGCTTCAGCGGATCGCTCAAATACTCGAGGCGCGTATGCATGGAGCCCATGATCACGCGGTTTCGCAGCGTGTGCGACCCGACCCGGATCGGCGAAAGCAGATTTGGGTAGCTATCCACTTGAGATCCTTTCAACCGCGATTTGCGATCATCTGGAATCGCGAATAGTGCCTTCGGGACGAGCTGCCGCGATCACGACGCTAGAGGAACGGCTGTTCCTCAACCGAAGGCCGGATATGTGGCTGCAATGGTCACCTGCTCAACCAAAGCGAAGAGACTGCTTTGCAAACCGGGGAGCGTCCATATATGGTTCGTAGCCGGTTGAAGGATTTTCGCGCCTCGTTAATCAGTCACTTGCAGAGCTTGCCAAACTCGAAACCAATCTATCCCAGTCACAGTTCGGTCACACCCAATCTGTCTTGGTCACACACAGGTCACGATTGGCGAATCGGGCGCTGACTCGCTCGACGGCTGGATCCGACTCGAACCGGCCATCTCTCACCAACCCACTTCCCACGAAGGGATGGGCCCGAACCGCGCCGCGAGGAAATCGATCAGCGCGCGCACGCGCGATGAGAGCGTGCGGTTGGGTAAATAGACCAGGTAGATGCCGCTCTCCGGTACAACCTGAAACTGGCGCAACAGCGGTACCAGTTGCCCCTGCTGCAAGGCGTCCCCCACCATATAGCCCGGCAGTATGCCGATTCCCAGGCCGGCAGCGACGGCCGCGCGCACTACGTCCATTTCATCGGTTTCAAGCGCACCGGCGACGCGCACGGAATATTTCCGCCTGTCCCGCCGCAGCGTCCAGACCCCCTTGGGCGCAAGCGGCGGAAACAGCACGCACTCATGCTTGCGGAGGTCCTCGATCCGGCGCGGCATCCCGTGCCGCTGGAGGTACGCTGGTGAGGCACACAGCACGGACCGGTTGACGGCGAGCTTTCGCGCCACCAGATTCGGGGCCGGATTAAACGACACGCGGATGCCCAGGTCGAATCCCCCATCGCCCAGCTCGACTGCGCGATTGCTACAGGAGAGCTTGACCTGGATTTGCGGATACTTCTGATAGAACTCGGTGAGCGCGGGCAACACGTGCCGCACCGCAAACGCCGGGACAGCCGTCACTCTCACCAGGCCGGCCGGTTCGGACTGGGTTCGGGTCAAGCGCTGCTCGGCGAGCTCCGCTTCCTGCACGATCCTGGCGCAATGTTCGTAAAAAAGGGCGCCGGCCTCGGTCAGGCTGAGCTTGCGTGTTGAACGGTTCAGCAGCTTCACCGACAGCGAGCGTTCCAGCGCGCTCACGTGCCGGCTCGCCAGCGACTTCGACATGCCGAGTTTGTCCGCGGCGGCGGAAAAGCTCTTCGCTTCCACCACCTGTGCGAACACGCGCATCCCATTCAGCCGATCCTTCATTGGTCACTTTGTTGCAACAATGGATTGCAGTAAACACTATTTATCCTAATTCTGCAATCCAATAGATTGTCGTTGCAAGCGCAGAAAAGAGCCGTTCGCCGACGCCCGGCTTCGGGGTGCGGCGGACAGATCAAAGTGAGAACCGAACCGAGGAGATCGTCATGAGTGGTCAGATCGTCAAAGTCGGACAAATGGAAATTCGCTATCTCGTGGATGGCGCGCAAAACGGCGGGCTGGGGCTATTCGAGATGAAGGTTCCGGCCGGTGCCCACGTGCCCCCGCCGCACAGCCATACCGACAACGAGGAGTGCGTCTATGTGCTGGAGGGCGTGCTCAGGTATTCGGTCGATGACGCAACCCGCGACCTGAAGCCGGGTGAATGGATGTCGACGCCGCGAGGTTCCGTGCACCACTTCAGCAATCCCGGTTCCGAGACCGCGCGCACGCTCGTGATGCTCACGCCGGATATCGGCGAGCAGTTTTTTCGCGACGTGGGGGCCCTGGCCGGCGCGGGCGGACCGCCTGATCGGGCGAAACTGATGGAAGTCATGACCCGATACGGGTTGGTTCCCGCCGCGCCGAAGCAGGCGCCGCGCGTCGCGAACGGTCAAACCGTTTCGTAAGCTTTGCAGGGTGTTGACCTCGGCCCCGTCTCGGCGGGGCTGATGTCTTGAATCTGGGGAGCGGGGCCTTTCGGCCGGGAACAGTCCGCGGCACACGCCCGGAGTCGACATGAGGCAAGTTGAGCACAGCTTGTCGGTAGGCCTCCGTAATCCACGCTGCGGGACGTCCGCTCCTGGCGAGAGCGATCGCTGAGCCGCTATGTGCGGTACAGCTTCGCGAAAGGATCACGAGATGCCGACCAGCCTGGAGACTTTGGTGCGATATCGCGCCGCGCACGCCGACTGCCGCGAGTCGTACCGCGTGTGGCTATTTCATTCCCACACGTACTTCGATCACGCCGCGCCGGAGTGCGTCGCGGAGGCACGCGCATTCATGGACCTCATCCAGCGAACGTTTGCAGCGACAGCCCAGGTGGAGGTGTCCTCGTTCATTCCAGCCCCGGCCGGGCCACACCCGCGCGGAAGCTTCGAGGTGCTCTTTACGCGCGAAGTGTTCGCGGACTACGTGTCGTGGCTCATGTTCACGCGCCCGGAGGGCCTCGACATCCTCATTCACCCGCTCACGCGGTCACAGACGCTCGATCACACCACGCGCGCGCTCTGGCTCGGCACGCCGCTCGCGATCGACCGGCCGATGCTCGAGGCGGTGGACGCCAAGCTACTCGCGTCCGGCAGGACCGAGGAGTCCATCATCGACGGCACCAAGAAGCACCCAGGCGTCACGAATGACCGCTATTGGGCCGATCTAAGACGCTGGCGACGTGCGCTTGCCGCGATAGACGCCACCTGGTTCGCGCCGCAGGTCGCGGCCGATAAGTGCGATTGGCGTACCGGCCGCTACTCGATCGGCACGCTGGCACCTCTGGTGCGAGTGTCACCGACTAATTAGTGGTTGTGTTCCCGTGCGGGTGGTAAGAGCGGAAGGCGGAGGGCGGAGCTGCCGGAAGAACAGCTCGCGCCATACTGGCGGAGAAGAGAAATCTATCGCGCCGAGAATCGCTTGCGGCCGATTGAGAGGCGGATTCCAGAGGCAACTCCCCGGAGAGCCAGCAATGGCGCGGGGGTTGACTCATGACGGCGGACCAGCTGCGTGGCCACCGAGCAGGGGCGCAGCACGGGGATGCGAGAACGGCGTACGCGGCTCGCCACCGAAACGTGCTCAGGCCGCTGCATCCGCCTGCCTCATCGGCTGGGTCGAAGCGAACGCGTCGAGTTCCATGCACGCGTCGAAGATCCGAATGATCGTCGGGTACGCCGCGAGGTCGCAGTTGTAGCGCTGCGCGTTGAACACCTGCGGGACGAGGCAGCAGTCGGCCATCGAGACCGAATCGGCGTGGCAGTAAATGCCATGGCGCTTCTCGCGGAGGAGATAGCCCTCGAGCATCGTGAAGCCATCCGCGATCCAGTGGCGATACCAGCTGTTGATGCCCTCCTCGTCGAGCTTGTAGGCCCTGCGGATGTACTTCAGCGTGCGCAGGTTGTTGAGCGGGTGCATCTCGCAGGCGATGATCTGCGACACCGCGCGCACGTACGCCCGGTCGAACGGGTCCCTCGGCACGAGCGGGGGCACCGGATGGCGCTCGTCGAGGTACTCGATGATCGCGAGCGACTGGATGAGGACGTGCCCGCCGTCCTCGAGCGCCGGGACGAGCCCCTGGACGTTGACGCCGCGGAACGCGTCCAACTGGTGCTCGGCCTTGGGAAGGCTGACGTACGCCGCCTCGTGGGCGAGGCCCTTGTAGGCGAGCGCGATGCGTACCCGCCAGCTGCAGGTGCTCCGCCAGAAACCGTAGAGCTTCATGCGCGGTTTATAACGTGGATCAGCGGGCGACGCAGGCTTTGTTGGCGAGCGTCCCC
>DATIDG010000073.1:0-4596 GCA_035456405.1 Burkholderiales bacterium
CTGTCGCGATGGACTCCCTGATCGCCGCCGCCGCGCGCGCCCTCGTCGTCGGCGACGCGCTCGGCGCCCTCAAGCGCGTCGGCCTGCGCGACGACCCGCCGGCGCTCGCCCTCCGCGGCATCGCCATGGCCCAGCTCGGCGAGCACCCACGCGCCCGCGAGCTCCTCCGGCGCGCCGCCCGCGGCTTCGGCGCCCACGAGGAGTTGGCGCGCGCCCGCTGTGTCGTCGCAGAGGCCGAGGTTGCCCTCGCCATGCGCGACCTCCGCGGCTCGCCGCGCACGCTGGCGGCCGCGTCGGCCACTCTCGAGGCGCGCGCCGATCGCGCCAATGCGCTGCAGGCACGTCTGATCGCGGTGCGCCGGCTGCTCCTGCTCGGCCGCCTCGACGAGGCCGCATCCGCTCTGGCCCGCCTCGACGCGCGCGGTCTGCCACCGTCGCTGCTGGCGGTCGCCGAGCTGGCCGCGGCCGAGGTGGCGCTGCGCTCGCTGCGCATAGCACCGGCGCAGGCGGCGCTCGCCCGCGCCCACGAGGCGGCCGAACGCGCGCGCGTGCCCGCGCTCCTAGCGGAGGTGGCCGAGGCGCGCGCCGCGCTCGATCGTCCCGCCGCCCGGCGCGTCCACGCCGGTCACGAGCAGCCGCTGCACCTTGACGAGGTCGAAGCGCTCCTCGCCTCGGGCGCGCTGGTAGTCGACGCCTGCCGTCGCGGCCTGCGCGCCGGCGCCACCTGGCGGTCGCTGGCGCGCCGGCCGGTGCTGTTCGCGTTGGCGCGCGCGCTCGCCGAAGCGTGGCCCGGCGACGTCGATCGGCACGCCCTGATCGCGCGCGCGTTCGGCGCCCGCCGCCCCAACGAGTCGCACCGGGCGCGCCTGCGCGTCGAGATCGGCCGTTTGCGCGCGCTCGCCGCGCCGCTGGCGCGCATCGAGGCCAGCGCGCGCGGCTTCGTGCTGACGCCGCGGGGCGAGCGCGCCGTCGTCGTCCTGGTGCCGCCCATCGATGGCGATCAGGCGTCGCTGCTGGCGCTGCTCGCCGACGGCGCGGCCTGGTCCACCTCGGCCCTCGCGCTGGCCCTCGGGGCCAGCCAGCGCACGGTCCAGCGCGCGCTCGTCGAGCTGGAGGCCGCCGGACGGGTGCGCTCGATCGGGCGCGCGCGCGCGCAGCGCTGGCTGTCGCCGCCGCTGGCCGGATTCACGACGATCTTGTTACTCCCTGCCGCGCTGCCGCTCGGGTAGATTGGCCTTACGCCGCCGTTCCGAAGCGCGCCGCAAGGAGCAAGCGATGAGCAGCAGCCAAGGCAAGACAGGCAAGACGAAACCGCAAGCACCGGTGCGCGCGGCCGAGATCGTGCGTGAGTATGGCCCCTTCGCCGGCGCCGATCGCATCCACGGCGTCACCCACGACGGCCGCCGCGTCTGGGCCGCCACCGGATCCAAGCTGATCGCCTTCGATCCCGAGAGCGGCCAGCTCGCGCGCACGCTCGACCGCGCCGGCGACGCCGGCACCGCCTTCGACGGCACGCACCTCTACCAAATCGCCGAAGCGCGCATCGACAAGATCGATCCCGCCACCGGCAACGTAGTGGCGTCGATCCCGGCGCCCGGCCACGGCAGCGACTCGGGCCTCGCCTGGGCCGAGGGCAGCCTGTGGGTGGGCCAGTACCGCGATCGCAAGATCCACCAGATCGATCCCGAGACGGGCGTCATCCTGCGCACCATCGAGTCCAACCGCTTCGTCACCGGCGTGACCTGGGTCGACGGCGAGCTGTGGCACGGCACCTGGGAAGGCGACGAGAGCGATATCCGCCGAATCGACCCGGAGAGCGGCGCCGTGCTCGAGCGGCTGGAGATGCCGCGCGGCATCGGCGTCAGCGGGATCGAGTCCGACGGGGCAAACCTGTTCTATTGCGGCGGCGGACCGAGCGGAAAGGTCCGCGCCGTGCGACGTCCGAAAGGAGAAAGGCCATGAACAACCGCGCCCGGCGCATTGACGAACCCGAACGGCTCTTCGAGCCAAGGAGCACACGATGAACACCGCCATTGCCGATGTGAGCACCGTGAACCATCCCGTCGTGTCCAGGGACCGATGGATTGCCGAGCGCAAGACGCTGTTGGCGCGCGAGAAGGAGCTGACGCGCCTGAGCGACCAGATCGCGCGCGAGCGCCGCGCGCTGCCATGGGAGCGCATCGAGAAGAACTACGTCTTCGACGCGCCCGAGGGCCGACGCACGCTCGCCGAGCTGTTCGAAGGTCGCCGCCAGCTGATGGTGCAGCACTTCATGTTCGCCCCGGGGTGGGAGCAAGGTTGCCCGAGTTGCTCCTTCATGGCCGACCACATCGACGGCATGAACGTGCACCTGGCGCATCGCGACGTCACGCTGTTGGTCGTCTCGCGCGCGCCGCTGGCCGATATCGAGCGCTTTCGTCGGCGCATGGGCTGGCAGTTCAAGTGGGTGTCCTCACATCCCAGCGACTTCAACCACGATTTCGGCGTCAGCTTCACGCCGGAAGAGCGGGCCCAGGGCGAGGTCTACTACAACTACGGCATGCAGCCCTTCCCGACAGAGGAAGCGCCCGGAATCAGCGTGTTCTACAAGGACGACGCGGGCAAAGTCTTTCACACCTACTCGACCTATGGGCGCGGCGTCGAAGTGATGATGGGCACCTACGACTTGCTGGACCTCACGCCCAAGGGCCGCGACGAGAGGGACGTGGACTACAAGATGGAGTGGGTGCGCCACCACGACCGCTACGAGCCGGAACCGGTTGCGAAGGCGGCGCCGGCGGTCGGTTCGTGCTGCCAAGCGCACGCCTGAGCCCAGGAGAGAGACCATGACCGACCACAAGACCGGACCACGTGAACAGTGACTTGCGGCCCGGCTGCAGCTGCTCGAGGCCGAGAAGGAGCTGACGCGGCGCAGCGACGAGCTGGCGCGGCGGCGACAGGAGCTACCGTGGGTCCGGATCGACAAGAAGTATCGATTCGAGACCGACGAGGGCACAGCGTCCCTCGCCGATCTCTTCAGAGGGCGCTCGCAGCTCCTCGTCTACCACTTAATGTTCGGGCCCGACTACACGGCGGGGTGTGCGACCTGCTCGACGATCGCGGACGGGTTCAACGGCTTCGTGGTCCACCTGGCCAACCACGACGTGACGCTGTCGGCGGTGTCGCGGGCACCGCTCGCGAAGCTGCAGGCGTACAAGCGGCGGATGGGGTGGACGTTTCCCTGGGCGACCTCGCTCGGCAGCGACTTCAACTTCGATTTCCAGGCGGCGTACACCGAGGAGCAACAGCGCAAGGGGCGCATCGAATACAACTACCGGCGCGAGCCAGCGCGGCAGTTACGTGGCGACGAGAGGATTGCGAGCCGCATGCCGGACGCCTGTCGCCGATAACGCGGCCATGACCCTAACCGACGTGGCCACGTACTCGCGCGAGAGGCCGGGCATGAGCGCGTTCGTGCTCGAGGACGGCGTCGTCTACCACACCTACTCGGCCTACGCGCGCGGATTAGACGGTCCCTGGGGCATGTACCAGTGGCTCGACCGCGCACCCAAGGGGCGCAACGAGACGGGCGTCTGGTGGCGCCGCCACGACGAGTACGCCAACCAAGACACGGGCTGGCGTACTCGTGACCCGTTGCCCCGGCCCAACTCCGCGGTTCGACGCGAGTCGGCAACAGGCAGCACCGACCGTCGCTAGTTCTCATCGCGCCGTCGCGACACCGGGTCGTAGTTAGCCGCGGACCTCACGTAACTCGGAGATCGGGCGCATCGAAGCGTTACTGCTTTGCGTCGCCGCAATGCTTCAGATAGATCGTCTTCAGGGTTTCAAACTCCGTCAGCGGCGCACGTGCGATGCGCTCCACCATGGCCTTGCGCACCTCCTCGAGCGGCCGCTGTTTCTTGAGCGCCCTAACCGTCTCTTCGAGCTGATCCAGCGGCGTTCGCTTCAATAGCTCCACGGCGGAGGCCTGTTGGTCGGGGCTCGGCCCCATTCGCAGAAGTACTCTCAGCGCGTTCATCTTCTTCTTTGCCCTCGGTCGAGGCCCCGGCCGACGGTCGGGGCGATGCCCCTGTCATAGCAGTTTCTGGGCCAGAAGGTCACAGGCCGTTACAGGCGTGAACGCTGTCACGCGCCCCTTGGCCACTACCGCATACGGAGGGGCGTTTGTCACGGCACGTTGCACAGTAACCCCGCATCGTGACAGTTCTCGCAGTGCAGCCGGCGTCGGAGTGGTCGCGCCGTCTGTCGAATCGGCGACAAACACCAACAACAGGGGAAAAAACGTGCATCTTGCAGAAAAGACCGGCCTCTCACGGCCGAGGCCAATTGCCTCCGAGATCATCTCCTTCGTGCGACGCACACTTGGGATCAGATTCGAGATGCGCTTCGAGTGGGAAGCGCATTGGTGGCCGGTCGATGCGCAGGAAGTCGCCGAGACGCTTTCCGGGTACTACGACAGCACGGAGCGCTGCTTCGAACGGTTGCGCGAGGGGCAGGAACTGCGATCAGGGCTCGCCTACTTCCGAGTGCGCCGCTAGTTCGCGCTGCTGTCGGCTGATCGTGCGCAGCCGACAGCAGTGAGGGGGCTACCCCACA
>DATIDG010000074.1:0-2265 GCA_035456405.1 Burkholderiales bacterium
GCCATAGCGGATGTTGGTTCCGTTCGAATAGCTAAGCAGCAGGTCGATTGCAAGCTCGATGATGGCGTCGGGATTCATCAGCTCGCGCGCGTGCGTGCCACCCACGATGAGTACGCCGCGGCGTCCTGTGCCGCTTCCCGCGCGCATGCGCAGCGCGTAGACCGGATGCCCCAGGACCGACGCTTCAGGGAGCTGGACGCGGGTGAAAAACTGCGGAAACCAGGTTGACAAGATGTTGGTGGCCGAGTCGATCTGGGCAACGGTGCGGTACATCAGCGGCCTCCCTTCTTCCGGATGCCCTTGACCTGCTGCTCGAGCCAGCGCTTGGCTTGTTCGTCGGTCATGATCCGCTTCTGGTCTAGCGGCGCGACGGGAATCGCCGCGGTCAGGTGGACCTCATAACCCTGTTCCAGCAGGCGGCGGGCGTCGTCCGCCGTCAGCAGCAGCTTGACCTTGCCGTCGGCGTCGGGCAGCCGGTCCAGGTCGAGCTCCGCGGCCGCCAACACCGCTTTGCGGTGGGGCGTGGGACCCAAGGTGGCCTCGAATCGAACCGAGGTAGGCTGGGTGACCCTGGGGGGAGGGGGTTTTCGCGTGGCCATTGCGCCTCCTGCGTTGATGCCGGCACTCTACTGCATTCCCGCCTCTCGCGGCCTCCTGGACCGGTGAGGGCCGCGTAGCGGGCGCCCCGGCCGAGATACGATTACTCGACCACGCGAAGGTCCAGCACAAGAGCCGCCTCTCCGGCATCGACGCGCCGGAGAAGGGGCGAGCGTTCCGCGATCGCTACGGCTGGCTCGAACTCGAGCCCGCCTACCGCAAGGGAGCTAGAAACCTGCGGGTTGGTCAATAGATCCTCGTCCTCACCTGGCTCGACCGCGCCAACCGCTCGGTGCTGGAAGTGCATCCCCGCGGCGACGAGAGCGCGCCCCTGACCGGGGTCTTCAGCACGCGCTCGCCAGATCGTCCCAGCCCGATCGGCATCCACCGTGTCTGGATCCTGGAGTTCGCCGACGGCTACCGGCTGCGAGTGAGTGACCTCGAAGCCCTCGATCGCACGCCGATCTTGGACCTCAAGCCGGTGCTCGATCAGACGGAGGACGGCTGAGCTCGCGCGGAGGCGCGGCGCCGCACGGCTAAGTAGGGCGAGGGGGCGCTCGACGCGTTCGTCCCCGTGCGCGCCCGCGCCGCTGCGGCCCGATGCCCTTGGTCTGCAGCTTGGCGATCTCCTGCACCGCTAGATCGCAGCTCTTGATCAAGAAGTCGAGAATCAGGGCGAGCTGATCGTCGCCATACTGGGACCAGAGAGCGGTCATCTCTCGTTGCAGCGAGTCGTAGAGCGGCGCGATCCGGCGCGTCATGGCCGGTCGCGCGCGAACGATTACCTTGCGCCGGTCGGTCGGATCCTTCTCGCGCCGCACGTAGCCAGCCCGTTCGAGCCGGTCGATCACGCCTGTGATTGCCCCGGTCGTGAGGCCGGTCACCTTGGCGAACTCGCCCGCGGTCGCCCCGCCGCTCAGGAGCGCGAGGTCCAGGCACTCGAGGTCGGAGCTGCTGAGCCCGAAGCGCTCGCTCACCGCCTGGCTGATCAGCACCGACTGCGCGGTCATTCGGCGGACCTCGCGCAGCACCGCGGCGAGCAGCGCCGCGCGATCGGACTGTTTGCTTGACATGTCGCAGCCATTGTCTTAGCTTTCCGAACTCTTAGCAAATAAGACACTTAAACAATAAGTCAAAGTTCGAGCCAGGAGATCGCCGATGAGAGCCAGCGCGGCAGTTGCCGATCGATCGCCATCGCCCGCGGATCCGCCGCGGACGGCCGGTGCGGCCGAGATCGAGGGTAGACAAGCGAAGCCGGGGCAGCCCGTAACCGACCGCTCCCCGCCGATCGCGAATATCCCGCCTTCGAGTCATTGCATTCCACCCGCCCGCACAGCGGGGGATCCTCCGGTGAGCGCGGACCGCGCCGCACGCGCGCGCGAGGCCGCGGAGGCGATCTACCGCGCCGAATCGCGCCGGGTCTTCGCCACGCTGGTGCGCCTGCTCGGCGACTTCGACCTCGCCGAGGAGGCACTGCACGACGCGTTCCGCGCGGCGCTCGAGCAGTGGCCGCGCGACGGCGTGCCGGCAAACCCGCGCGCCTGGCTCGTGTCGGCCGGGCGCTTCAAGGCGATCGACGGCATTCGGCGGCGCGCGCGGTTCGACTCGATCGAGGATTTCGCCGAGCAGGTCGACGCCATCGCCGACGAAGGCGCGGAGCGGGACGAC